>JAJZVM010000071.1 GCA_021845645.1 Bacillota bacterium | reverse complement strand
GGCGACAACGTCGAGATGAGCATTGAGCTGATCAACTCGATCGCCATGGAGGAAGGCCTGCGCTTCGCCATCCGCGAAGGCGGCCGCACCGTCGCCGCCGGCGTCGTCACCTCGATCAGCCAGTAGCGGGGCGTTGCGCGCCGCGGGCTCATCCCGTACAATGATGCATGCCTAGGGCCGTAGCTCCAATCGGTAGAGCAGCGGACTCCAAATCCGCGTGTTGGGGGTTCGAGTCCCTCCGGCCCTGCCAGTTTGCCTCGCGCGGGCACCGAGCGGTGCCCGCGCCTGCGTTGACGCGTGCATTGGCACATGATAGACTGACTGAGCGGTTTTTGGGGGGTGACGTAGGTGCGCAACATCGTAACCCTGGCGTGCACTGACTGCCATGAGCGCAGTTACTCGACGATGAAGAACAAGAAGAACGATCCCAACCGCATCGAGTTCAAGAAGTTTTGTCCGCGTTGCGGCCACCATACGCTGCATCGCGAGACGCGTTAAGGCGTTTGGCGGTTCCGGGATTCCACCGGTCGGCAAGGGAGCGTTGCGAGCGTGGAGAAGGCGTCGATCGCTGAGCGTACCTCGCAGTACTACCGCGAGGTGCGTGCCGAGACCCGCAAGGTCGTCTGGCCGGACCTGCGGCGCACGGGTCTTTATACCCTCTCGGTGCTGATCATGGTCGGCATCCTGACTCTCCTCGTGTACCTCGCGGACCTCCTCTTCGGAGCGCTCCTCAACCATGTCTGAGACGAGCGTGGAGAGCGTCGCCGAGCGCAACTGGTACGTCATCCACACCTACTCGGGCTACGAGAACAAGGTGAAGACGAATCTGGAGCGCCGTGTGGAGTCCTACCGCATGCAGGAGCAGATCTTCGACATCCTCGTCCCGATGGAAGAGGAGCTCGAGATCAAGGACGGCAAGCGGAAACTGCAGAAGCGCAAGGTGTTCCCGGGCTATGTCCTGGTGAACATGATCATGACAGACAACTCGTGGTACGTGGTGCGCAACACCCCGGGCGTCACCGGCTTCGTCGGCTCGGGCCAGAAGCCCATTCCGCTGACAAGCGCCGAAGTGGACGCGATCATGCGGCAGATGGGCCTCGTCGAGCGGCCGCGCATCCGGGTCTCGATCGGTGACGCGGTCAAGGTTAAGGACGGGCCGTTCAGCGGCTTCGTCGGGGTGGTCGAGGAGATCGCGCCCGAACGTGGCAAGGTCAAGGTACTCGTCTCGATGTTCGGACGAGAGACGCCGGTCGAGCTCGATTTCCACCAGGTCGAGGAGATGTAGGGAGGTTCCATCGTGGCGCGCAAGGTCATGGCCCAGGTAAAGCTGCAGATTCCCGCGGGCAAGGCGACGCCGGCCCCTCCGGTCGGTACGGCGCTCGGCCCGCACGGCATCAACATCATGGCGTTCTGCAAGGACTACAACGAGCGCACGGCCGCCCAGGTCGGCCTCATCATCCCGGTGCAGATCACGATCTTCGATGACCGCTCGTTCACCTTTGTGCTGAAGAGCCCGCCGGCGTCGGTGCTGCTCAAGAAGGCCGCGGGGCTCGAGACGGCGTCCGCCAAGCCGAACACGGAGATCGTCGCGAAGGTCCCGCGCGACAAGGTGCGCGAGATCGCCGAGCTGAAGATGCAGGACCTCAACGCCAACGACCTCGACGCAGCCATGCGCATGGTCGAGGGCACCGCCCGCAGCATGGGCATCCAGATCGTCTGAGCCGAAACGTCGTGGGAGGCCGCAAAGGCCGTCCGAACCACGGGAGGTAGATTGGGATGGGCAAGAGACTCGCAGACGCGCAGAAGCAGATCGACAGCCAGCGGCTCTATGAGCTGCAGGAGGCGATCGCGCTCCTGAAGTCGGTCAAGTCGGCCAAGTTCGACGAGACCGTGGAGGTCGCCGTCCGGCTGGGCGTCGACCCGAAGCACGCCGATCAGATGGTGCGCGGCGCAGTGGCCCTGCCGCACGGCACGGGCAAGGTGCTGCGCGTTCTGGCATTCGCGAAGGGCGACAAGGCCCGCGAGGCGCAGGAAGCCGGCGCGGACTTCGTCGGCGCCGAGGACATGATCGAGAAGATCCAGGGCGGCTGGCTGGACTTCGACGTCTCCGTCGCCACGCCGGACATGATGCCGCTCGTCGGGCGCATCGGCCGCATCCTCGGCCCGCGTGGACTGATGCCGAACCCGAAGACCGGTACGGTGTCGATGGAGATCGGCACGGCGGTGCGCGAGATCAAGGCAGGCAAGATCGAGTACCGCGTCGAGAAGGCGGGCATCGTGCACGCGCCGATCGGACGCCTCTCGTTCCCGGCCGAGAACCTTGGCGAAAACTTCCACGCGCTGCTCGACGCGCTCATCAAGGCAAAGCCCGCTGCCGCCAAGGGGACCTACCTCAAGGCGATCAGCCTGAGTTCGACGATGGGCCCGGGCATCAAGCTGAACCCGGCCCACGCCTTGGCCGTGTCCCAGGCTGCCGATTGACGCAGACCGGGATCGCAGCCATACTATAGGTTGTTCGCCGTAGACCGCAGGTGGCATGGCCGTAACCGCCCCGTTGGGGCGACCTGCAGAGGCAGATGCACGTTCTATCTTGCGTGCCTATGCGGTCTTCGCGCGTGCGAAGACCGCTTTTCGCTGCGAGGGGGTGAATGCAAGTGACTACACAGGCCAAGATCGACGCCGTCGCGGAGATCGCCGAGAGCCTGCGCGGTGCCCAGAGCGTCGTGCTGGCGGAGTTCAAGGGTCTGACGGTCGCGCAGTCCCATCGCCTGCGCGGCGAGCTGCGCAAGCAGGGCGTGACCTTCCACGTCGTCAAGAACACCCTGCTCAGCAAGGCGGCCGCCCAGGTGGGCATCGAGGGACTCGAGCCCTACCTGAAGGGACCGACGGCCCTAGCCGTGTCGCGCGAGGACCTCGTCGCGCCGGCGAAGGTGCTGGCGGGCTTCCAGCGCACCAACAAGGAGCTCCAGATCAAGGGCGGCGTGCTCACGGGGCGCGTCATCGACGCCGCTCAGGTGCGCGATCTCGCGGACCTGCCGCCGCGCGAAGTGCTGCTCGCCAGGGTCGCGGGCGGCATGCAGGCTCCCCTTTACGCCATCGCCTCCGTCCTCTCCGCCCCGCTGCGCAACCTGGCTTACGGCCTGGACGCCCTGGCGCGTCAGCGCGCGGCCAGCTGATCCGATTTCGCTGCGAGATTGCAAGGAGGTTACGTTGTGAGCAAGGTTGCAGATGTTCTGGAGCAGATCAAGGGCATGACGGTCCTCGAGCTCAACGAGCTCGTCAAGGCGTTCGAGGAGGAGTTCGGCGTGTCGGCGGCGGCCCCGGTGGCGGTCGCGGCGGCTGCGCCGGCGGCTGCGGCTGCTGCACCGGCCGAGGAGGAGCAGACTGAGTTCGACGTCATCCTCAACGCCCCGGGCGGCAACAAGATCCCCGTGATCAAGGTCGTCCGCGAGATCACCGGTCTCGGCCTCAAGGAGGCCAAGGACCTCGTCGACGGCGCCCCGAAGCCGGTCAAGGAGAAGATCTCCAAGGCCGACGCCGAGGCGATCAAGGCGAAGCTGACCGAGGCTGGCGCCGAGGTCACGATCAAGTAGTCAAGCGTGCAAGGATAGCGGGCGGCAGGGCAGCCCTGCCGCCCGCTTTGCGTTGCCTGCGGCCCGCGTCCGTGTTGGGATGACGGTCGTCCCCTACGGGGCCGTCGTTCCCTGGCCCGCGGCCCGCATCAGGATCATCGCCAGCTCGGCCCACGTCGCCGGACTCCGGGGCCGGAAGTGACCCGATGCGTCCCCGGTTACGATCCCAAGCCCCTGGGCGATACCCACCGCGTTCACGAAGGCCGGTGCGATCGCAGCGGCGTCGGCGAACCGCACGTTCACCTGGTTCGGCATGCCGAGGAGAGCCCCGTACCCCAGCGCGCGGACCACCCACGCGACGAGTTCTTGACGCGTCACGGGCTGGTCCGGGTTGGTACTGCCGCTCTCGGTCAACACGCCGTCGGCGATCGCGTTGGAGATGGCCGTGCCGTACAGGCCCTGCGGCACCGACGTGCCGCTTGCTGCGCCCGCGAGGCCCTGCGTCTGCAGCGTCCGGAGAAGAGCCCGGATGGCGGGTCCGAGGGTCACCGGGTCATTCGGGCCCGCACCTGCGGGGAGCAGGCCAGCTTGGTCCAGGGCCCAGAGCTGAGTCTCCGCCCAACTGCCTTGCAAGGCTTTAGGTGGCCCGCCGGGCGCATCAAACGGCACGCCGTCGGAGCCGTAGACCGTACCGGACTCCGCATCGAGGAACACGGGCCCAAGGATGTTGCGCGCATTACGGAAGGTGTATGCGAGCGTGGGCGTCTCCGGCTGCGACGGGCCGCCTTGTGCGGTGAATGGACCAGGATTCAGAACATAGGTCAACTCCACCGGCAGAGCGGCGAGCTTCTGTTCGGCTGTGGCCTGATCGAGCAGCTGCACCGTGCCTGCGCTCGGCGTGAGGTCGTGCCAGTCGCGCCGGTAATTCGTCACCTGGCCTGCGGCGTCGACCGTGATGTAGATCGAGTCCGTGGCGACGGGGATCCCGTCGTAGAGGCGCACGAAGCGCACCGACCAGGTCTGTTGCGCCTGTGGCAGGCCTGTGGCCGTCGGCACGGCGACCGCCTCGCCTGCAGCCGTGGGGTCGACCGCCGCCAGAAAGGCTGTGGCGACGGCGGTAGCCTGCTTGGCGCTCGTGACCTGGGCGGCGCCTGATGCCGCAGACAGCGGTGGCAGCGACGGTGTGAACAGCGCGTCGAACGAGCCGCCGGCTTCAGAGATCTGTACGCTCATTCCCGGGCTGTTGAGCTGCGACTGAGACTGGCCGGGTGGCTCGAACTGCACCGACCAGAACTGCTCCACCGAGCCCTGCGCGTCGGTCTGCTCGCCCGCACCGGTGCCTGTGTCTGTCCAGCCCGCGAAGCCGGCGAGCTGAGCGATCTTCTCCGCCTCAGCCTGTGCCTCAGCCTCCGTGATCGGCGCGCCTTGACCCGCCGGGGATGCCGCCGTCAACTCCGCCGGCACGGGGCCGGGGGCTGATGCGGTCGGCGGCAGGCCGTCGGGAGACAGCGCCTGTCCTGTGGTCGCATCCCAAAGGCCATTGCTGGAGGCGAGTTCCCACATGGGCCGGAGTGCAGGTGCGCCAGAGGATGCGCCGGGGAGCACATTCGCACCTGGCGCATCGTACGCCAGCACCAGGCCTGCACCTTGGAACGCGGCGGCTGCGGCCTTGTCGTTCGGCAGGAGGCCGGATGTCGCCGGGAAGGCGACGTCGGGCAGGACATCGTGGGTGAAGTTCGTCACGGCGCCGGTCAGCGCGTTCACCTGGACCGATACGCTTGCGTTGAACACTGGTACGCCGCTGACCGTCTCAAGCCAGTCGAAGGAGTAGGAGATCTGTGCGGGGACGCCCCAACCGTCGAGGGAGACGGTAGGTCCCTGCGCCTGCAGACCGGCCGTACCGCTCGGTGTGGCCTTGGCAAGGAACGTCTCGGCGATCGATTGCGCCGCTGCCAGTGTCAGGGGAGTGGTCCTTGCCGGTCCCGATGGCGGGAAGACGGCAGAGACCAGTTGACCCGTCTGCGCGTCGACCGAGGCGAAGGTGGCCGTGGTAAACGCGCCCGGACGGTTCACAGGCCAGCTGAACTGCCAGAGGAGGTGTCCGGAAAGGTAGTCCGTCTGGGTCTGCACCTGTGGTGCCGGCAGCTTCGCGACCTGCGGGAACAAGGCCTCGAGGGTGGCCAGAGCATGTGCCTGCGAGACAGCCGCGGCAGGTTGCGCGGTACCGTTTGAAGCGGTGCTCGTCGCACTCATCACCGAACCGCTGCTGTCCGGCAAAGCGACGACCGGCGGCGCGGCGGCGACCGAACCGGGAAGGAAACCGAACACCAGGGCTACCATCACGGTCAAGACCAGTGCAGTGCGCATGTGCGACTCCTCCCATGCCATCGCGACGCGGATGGCAGCGACCATCTGTCCCCCTGCCGATGCGTGCGGGGAAGCCTTTGCGGCTTTGTGGAGGCCGGTGCACCGTGTGCACTCTATGGGTACCGGCTCCGAGAGATTCCAGATTGTATCAGCTGATCCTGCCGGGCCGGCGTTTCCTTCCCGGGTGAAGGTCGTCCGGCGTGTACCGCCTGTCGCCGCCCGGCGAGCTACCTACGGGCCGCCGTGATCTCGAGGACGGCGGCAGCAGACGTTGTGGGGAAGATGACCTGGGATTGCAGGCCGCCATTCGTCTGGCCGTAGACGAGCGGCTGCCCCGCCACGTCGTTGAAGCTCAGCGTCTGCTAGCTGCTACCCCCTCTGCCGTCCATTTGCGTTCCCCGGGCCTCAGGGCCGCGCCACGATCGCCTCCGCCTCGATCTCCACGAGCAGCCTCGGATCGATCAGTGCCTGCACCTGCACCATCGTGGCCGCCGGCCGGATGTCCCGAAAGACCTCGCCGTGGGCAAGGCCGATGTCCCTCCAGAGCGAGATGTCCGTCGTGAAGATGCACGTCCGGACGATGTCGCTGAGGTTGGCCCCTGCAGCGGTCAGGGCCTGCCCGATGATGGCGAGCGCAACGCGCGTCTGCTGATACGCGTCGCTCTCGTGGGCCGGTTCGCCGTCAACGACGGCCGTCGTGCCCGCCACGACCACGCGATCGCCAACCCGCACCGCGCGGCTGTAGCCAACCGTTTCCTCCCAGGGCGCCCCGCTTGCGATACGCCTGCGCTCCTCTGTCATGGTTCCTCCCCCTTTCTCCCGCGACCGGTTGCCCCGGATTCCTCTACGCTGTCAGTGCCCGAGAGCCTTCCTTCCAAGGAGAGAGGCGAGGCGCCTGGGCGCGTAGTCCGGCTCCAAGGCCCAACTGCAGGCGACCTCCCAGGCGTCTCCCGCCATGGCGAGGGCGTCGGGGGTGAGTCCGTGCGGCTGCGGTCGTACGTCGGCGGGGAAGTCCGAGAAGTCGAGACACGAGACGTCCACCCGCGCCTCGTCCCAGTCGATGATGCCGATGCCGCGACCGTCCACAAGCAGGTTTCCGGCGTGCGAGTCGCCGTGGACGACGGACTGGGGAAGGCCTCTCAGCGGCGCCCAGGCGGACCTGAGAAGGTCTGCCACGTCCCCGGGCATGTTTCCGAGGTCCACGTCACCGCCCCGATCGCGGGTCAGGAGGTCGAGCGACGAGGCGAAGCCGGGGCGCTGCGGCCAGCCCCGCGTCAGATCGTGCAGGCGCTTGAGTGCTGTGGCGGCCTCCCGCCACTCCCGCGCCGTCTGCGGCGCGCGCCCCTCGAGCCATGTGAGGACGATCAGACCGTCCGCATGGAGGCGGCCGTCTGCGGCGGGCAGCGGCTCCGGCACGCTAAGACCGCAGCCTGCGAGGTAGCGGAGGAGGTCCGCCTCCCAGGCGAGCGCCGCCTCGGACCGCGTGCTCCGCCGGGCGACGTAAGGGCGTTCCCCGATCCGAACGGCCCACGTGTCGCACCTGGTCCCGCCTGCAAGCCGTCCTTCGATGCTCGCGTGTGCGCTCCATCGGCGAAGCTGCGCGAGCAGTCCATCCACGCCGATCCCGTCCGCCTCCCGCACCGAGCCTGCCTTGAGCATAGCCCAGGCGAGGCTGTGCAGTGCGACGGATGGCAATCGGCCCCAGGTACGACCTGCAGATGTCCGCGGGTACGATGGCCCCTGCCCCTTGGGCTGCCAGACTGGTGGCGAAGGGGATGAGAACGTGCCGAGCGCGATGAGCCCGTCCATGGGGTCCACCCGAGTGCGCGACGTCGAAGGCGCGTGGGATGTGTGTGAGCCCGCCCGCCCAGGCCACGCAGCCGCGGGCGACCGTCAGGGATGCGGACAGGCCGCATCCCAGGGTGAGTGGAGGGCCGACGCGCTGCGGGTGCTCTGGAGCCTCTCGCCTGGCGTCGTCGCCCGCCTCTAGCGGGCCCTGGCTCGGCGGCAGCCCTCGCGGCTATAGGCGACCCGCACGCTTGATCCTTGGAGCGGAGAGGCCTCTTGCCACGTTTCCTGGAATTCATGCAACCGATCGCCTGCCCAAGGCGTGTTAGGTGGCGACGCGTGAAGACCGGGGGTGGCGCACGCTTAACGCCGGCGCAGAGGCGGCCTTCGAACAGTTCTACCGGAAGAACGAGCGACGGGTCGGCCGCCTTCTCCTGGGGATGCTGGGCGATCCTACGCTCGCAGCGGATGCAGCGCAGGACACCTGGCTCAGGTACCTTCGCTACGTCGACCGACCTGAGCCGCACCTCGACGACGCCCTGCTCCTGACGGTGGCGCGGCGACCGTTCCACCTTAATGCCCCGGGCGGCAACAAGATCCCCGTGATCAAGGTCGTCCGCGAGATCACCGGTCTCGGCGCCAAGGTCGCGATCAAGTAGTTCGAGACACCTAGCAGGCGGGCGGCAGATGGTGCTGCCGCCCGCATCTGCTCATCGAGCACCGGCAGAGCGAGGGGGGGTATTGAGCAGCCTTGACGCCAGGACGTGACAGCGTCATAGTGACATAGTGACAGGGGTGACGGCAGTGAGCGGCGATAGGGGCGTTGGGCGCCTCACGGTTTACCTGGATCCGGACCTGCATCAGGCGTTGCGGGTCAAGAGCCTGCACAATCGGCGATCGATGTCCTACATCGTGAACGAGGCTGTCCGCTTGATCCTCCAGGAGGACGAGATGGACCTTGCCGCGTTTTCTGAGCGATCACATGAGCCGGTGATGTCGTACGAGGACCTCCTTGCCGACCTGAAAGAGCATGGGAAAATATAGGCTTAGCATTAGAAGCTCTGTGGCCAACCATCTGCGCATGCTTCCCAATGCTGACGTCGCTCGGATCATCAAGCGTATCGATGGGCTTTCCGAGGATCCGCGACCAATTGACGGCGAGAAGCTTTCCGGGCAGGAACGGTACCGGCTACGGCAAGGCGTATATCGGGTCCTTTACGAGATAGACGACTCCGAACGCGTGGTGACGGTTGTGAAGATTGGGCATCGACGGGACGTGTATTCGACACGCAGCTGATTCCAACAGGCACCCCTGCAGATGCTGGATGCCGGGGTCCGCCGTCTTCAGGGTCCACGTCCATGCGGTGACGAAGCTGTGCGATACGTCCCTGGGCGAGCACGGCACGGAATCGGTTTCGGGTGACATCTACCTCGACCCCAGGACGCACATGGTGGAACACCTCAGCTGGGCGGCGATGTTCTCCGAGACGAAAACGCTGCCCGCCGAGGGCGACGTCCCTGCCGCGACCGTGCCGGAGCACTCGGTCGTCCAGTCGCGATGGCCAGGGTGCGCTGAGCCGGCGGACGGAGGTCCGAACTGGGGCCGGGAGGAAGCCGGAGGCTCGGGGCAGAACAACTGTTTGAGTCGCCGCGGCGCTCATGGGCGCCGGCGGCCTGGTGCGGGGAGGCGCTGTGCGCATGGCGTGGTACAAGCTCGCGGCAGGCGAGCCATTCGGAGACCTCTTCTTTTGCGTCGAGGACGGTCGCCTCGTCGAGGCGACGATGGCCGAGGTGGCCGGGGCGGCCCCGGCGCCCGCCGCATGGCGCCAGGCCCTGCGAGACCACCTCAGGGGTGCGCGGCCGTTCCCTGTGGAGATGGACCTCTCTGCCGTGCCGCCGTTCCACCGCGCCGTGATGCAGGTGGCGATGGAGATCCCATGCGGTGAGACGGCGACGTACGGCGAGCTCGCCGCCAGGGCCGGGCGGCCGGGTGCGGCCAGGGCCGCCGGCTCGGCCATGGCCCGCAACCCCTTCGTTCTCCTCGTGCCCTGCCACCGCGTCGTGCCGGCGACGGGCGGCATAGGCAACTACGGGGCTGGGGAAGGCAGCCGGCTGAAGGCGCGGCTCCTCGCCTGGGAGCAGGAGGTGACGCATGGCGTCGGTTGAGGACTTCCAAAAGATCGACATGCGCGTCGGGCGCATCGTCGCGGCCGAATCGTTCCCCGAGGCACGCAAGCCAGCCTATCGCCTGCGCATCGACTTCGGGCCCCTGGGCGAGCGCCAGTCGAGCGCGCAGCTGACGCACCGCTACCGGCCGGAGGACCTTCTCGGCCGGCTGTGCATCGCCGTCGTCAACCTGCCGCCGCGGCAGGTGGGTCCGGTGCGCTCCGAGGTGCTCGTGCTGGGCGCCGTCCCCGATGCGACCGACGTCATCCTGCTTAGGCCGGACGTCGACGTCGCGCCGGGCACCCCGATCGCCTGAGATGCAGCCCAAGCTCTACACCCTGACGAGCTACAAGTACCCCTGGACGCCGCACCGGCGCTGGCCGGCCTACGGGCCAGTACAGGGCGAGGAGGGGTGCCTGCTCTTCGCCCGGCCAGCGAACATCTGGATGGAGTACGTCGGGCAGGAGAAGGGGATCTTCTTCGCCGAGCCGTCGTGGGACTTCGTCTGGCCTGCGCGGGGCTACAAGCTCGCCCTGTGGTTCCAGCAGGACGGCTCTTTCGGCGGCATCTACGGAGACATCTGCATGAGCCCGCGGGTGGACAGGGAGACAAGGCGCGTCGACTTCCTCGATCTCGACCTTGACGTCGTCTGCCGCGGCGAGAGCGGACCGCCCGAGGTGGTGGACCGCGACGAGTTCGAGGAGCGCCGCGGCGGCTACCCGGCGTCGCTCGCCGCGTTCGCGGAAGGGGCCCTGGAGCGCCTCCTGGGGGACATCACCGCCAAGGCGTATCCCCTCGACCGCCCCCTCGACGTCTGGCGGAAGATGCTGACAGAGACACTCGGGCGCATCTCGGCAGGATAGTGGGGCGGCCGCGGCGAAACCCAGGTACAACCGAAGAGGGCCCGCACGACTGGGCCCAAGACAGGCGGCCAGCGGTAAGGATGACATCCTTGACCGCAAGGCCGCGTTCTGCTATTGTGTACACTTGTCACAGTCTGTCAGTGCGTAGGCACTGGCAGGCGACTGCACGAGGGGGGACCGCGGATTGGCCTATCCCGTCAGGGTTGGCAGTCGTGAACGGCTGAGCTTCGCGCGTATCCAGGAAGTCTTGGATATGCCGAACCTGATTGAAATCCAGCAGAAGTCCTATCACTGGTTTCTCGAAGAGGGCCTCAAGGACCTCTTCGACGACATCAGTCCGATCCAGGACTTCACCGGCAAGCTCGTGCTGGAATTCGTCGGTTACTCGCTTGGCGAGCCCAAGTACGACGTCGAGGAGTGCAAAGAGCGCGACGTCAACTTTGCCGCACCTCTCAAGGCACGCGTGCGACTGATCAACAAGGAGACGGGCGAGGTCAAGGAGCAGGAAGTCTTCATGGGCGACTTCCCTCTGATGACCGACAAGGGCACCTTCATCATCAACGGTGCGGAGCGCGTCATCGTGTCGCAGCTCGTACGCTCGCCCGGCGTCTACTTCCATCGCACGTTCGATCCCGACGGCAACGCGATCTACGCGTCGACGATGATCCCGAACCGCGGCGCCTGGCTCGAGTTCGAAGCCGAGGCGAACGGCGTTCTCTCCGTGCGCGTCGACCGCACGCGCAAGTTGCCGGCGACGGTGATCCTGCGCGCGATGGGCCTCGGGTCCAACGCGCAGATCCTCGAGGTGCTGGGCGACGAGGGACACGTGCAGGCGACGCTCGAGAAGGACCCGACCTCGACGACCGACGAAGCGCTCGTCGAGATCTACAAGCGCATCCGGCCGGGAGAGCCGCCGACCTTCGACTCGGCGCGCACACTGCTCGAAAGCCTGTTCTTCGAGCCCAAGCGCTACGACCTGGCGCCGGTGGGCCGCTACAAGTTCAATAAGAAGCTTTCGCTGCGCCGGCGCATCGTCGGACTGCAGGCGACAGGGGACATCCGTCACCCCGAGACGGGCATCGTGCTCGTGCATGAGGGCGACGCTTTCACGCGGGAGCTCGCGGAGCGGGTCGACGCGGCGGGTGTGAACTCTCTCGACGTGCGCACGCGTGACGGCGAAGTGGTGCGGGTCATCTCGAACGGCCTGCCCGACACGAACGTCAAGACGCAGACGTCGCAGGACGTCATCGCCACCGTGAACTACATGGTCACCCTGTACCACGGCCTCGGCAGCATCGACGACATCGACCACCTGGGAAACCGTCGCCTGCGCTCCGTGGGCGAGCTCCTGCAGAACCAGTTCCGCATCGGCCTCGCGCGTATGGAGCGCGTCGTGCGCGAGCGCATGACGATCCAGGACCAGGAGTCGATCACGCCGCAGGCGCTCATCAACATCCGCCCGGTGGTCGCGGCGGTGAAGGAGTTCTTCGGCTCGTCGCAGCTCTCGCAGTTCATGGACCAGACGAACCCGCTCGCGGAGCTGACGCACAAGCGCCGCCTCTCGGCCCTTGGCCCCGGCGGCCTGTCGCGCGAACGCGCCGGGTTCGACGTGCGCGACGTCCACCACAGCCACTACGGCCGCATGTGCCCGATCGAGACGCCGGAAGGTCCGAACATCGGCCTCATCGGCTCACTCTCGACCTACGCGCGCATCAACCAGTACGGCTTCATCGAGACGCCGTACCGCAAGGTCGACAAGGAGAGCGTCGTCGTCACCGACGCGATCGAGTACCTCACGGCGGACGAGGAGGACGACTGCGTCATCGCGCAGGCCAACGCGATCCTCGACGCGCAGGGCCACTTCGTCAATCCCAAGGTCACGGTGCGCTACAAGAACGACATGCTGCAGATGGACCCCGACCGCATCGACTATATGGATGTGTCGCCGAAGCAGGTCGTCTCGATCGCGACGGCGCTCATCCCCTTCCTCGAGAACGACGACGCGAACCGGGCCCTCATGGGATCGAACATGCAGCGCCAGGCGGTACCGCTCCTGCGCGCGGAGGCGCCGTTCGTCGGCACCGGCATGGAGTACAAGGCGGCCGTGGACTCGGGTGTCGTCGTGGTGGCCAGGAACGCCGGCGTGGTGCAGTCGGTCTGGGCCGACCGCATCGAGATCCGCACGCCTGAGGGCAAGGTCGACGCGTACCGGCTGCTCAAGTACGTCCGCTCGAACCAGGGCACCTGCATCAACCAGCGGCCGATCGTCCAGGCCGGCCAGGAGGTCGGCAAGGGCGAGGTGATCGCCGACGGCCCCGCGACGGACCAGGGCGAGCTTGCGCTGGGGCGCAACGTGCTCGTGGCGTTCATGCCCTGGGAGGGCTACAACTACGAGGACGCCATCCTCATCTCGCAGAAGCTCGTGCGCGAGGACGTCTTCACGTCGATCCACATCGAGGAGTACGAGTGCGAGGCGCGCGACACCAAGCTCGGCCCCGAAGAGATCACCCGCGATATCCCCAACGTCGGCGAGGACGTCCTGAAGGACCTCGACGACCGCGGCATCATCCGCGTTGGCGCGGAGGTGCGACCTGGCGACATCCTGGTCGGCAAGGTGACGCCGAAGGGCGAGACCGAGCTGACGGCGGAGGAGCGCCTGCTGCG
Organism: Bacillota bacterium; assembly: GCA_021845645.1. The sequence goes on along the minus strand of JAJZVM010000071.1, from coordinate 7,017 downwards.
GGCGATCTTCGGCGAGAAGGCGCGCGAGGTGCGCGACACCTCCCTGCGCGTGCCGCACGGCGAGAGCGGCATCATCGTCGATGTCAAGGTCTTCTCGCGGGAGAACGGCGACGAGCTGTCGCCGGGCCTGAACCAGCTGGTGCGGGTCTACATCGCGCAGAAGCGCAAGATCTCCGAAGGCGACAAGATGGCCGGCCGGCACGGCAACAAGGGCGTCATCGCCCGCATCCTGCCCGAGATGGACATGCCATTCCTGCCGGACGGCACGCCGATCGAGATCGTCCTGAACCCGCTCGGCGTCCCCTCGCGCATGAATATCGGCCAGGTGCTGGAGACGCACCTCGGCTGGGCGGCGCACGCGCTCGGCATGCACATGGCGACGCCGGTCTTCGACGGCGCGAACGAGGAGAACATCCTCCAGGAGCTCCAGGAGGCCGGGCTGCCGCAGAGCGGCAAGACGCGGCTCCGCGACGGGCGCACCGGCGAGCCGTTCGACAACGAGGTCACGGTGGGCTACGTCTACATGCTGAAGCTCGCCCACCTCGTCGACGACAAGATCCACGCGCGCTCCACGGGCCCGTACTCCCTGGTCACGCAGCAGCCTCTGGGCGGCAAGGCCCAGTTCGGCGGCCAGCGCTTCGGCGAGATGGAGGTCTGGGCGCTCGAGGCGTACGGTGCCGCCTACACCCTGCAGGAACTGCTGACGGTCAAGTCCGACGACGTCGTAGGCCGCGTGCGGACGTACGAGGCCATCGTCAAGGGCGAGAACGTGCCGGAGCCGGGCGTGCCGGAGTCGTTCAAGGTGCTCATGAAGGAACTCCAGAGCCTTGGCCTCGACGTCAAGGTCATGAACGAGGAGAACCAGGAGATCGAGATCCGCGAATTCGACGACGACATCGTCGAGACGGCGCGCGACCTGGATCTCGACCTGCGCGGCGAGCCGGCTTTGCCCGAGGAGAGCGCGGTGCTCGCGGAGGATGCAGACAGCGGCGACGGGCCCGGCCCGATCGAGGATGAGCTCGCAGGCGACTTCGACGAAGACGCCGCCCTGGGCGACAGCGAGGAGGGCGAAGAATGAATCCTGGCGTCACGCGAACGATCGACGTCAACTACTTCGACTCGATGCGCATCGGCCTCGCCTCGCCGGAGCAGATCCGCGAATGGTCGAAGGGCGAGGTCAAGAAACCCGAGACGATCAACTACCGCACCTTGCGCCCCGAGCGCGAGGGACTGTTCTGCGAGAAGATCTTCGGACCGACGCGTGACTGGGAGTGCCACTGCGGCAAGTACCGCCGCGTGCGCTACAAGGGCATCGTCTGCGACCGCTGCGGCGTCGAGGTGACGCGGGCCAAGGTGCGCCGCGAGCGCATGGGCCACATCGAACTGGCGGCACCCGTGTCGCACATCTGGTACTTCAAGGGCATCCCGTCGCGCATGGGGCTCATTCTCGACATGTCGCCGCGCGCGCTCGAGAAGGTGCTCTACTTTGCAAGCTACATCGTCATCGACCCGGGCACGACGCCCCTCATGGAGAAGCAGCTCCTGACGGAGAACGAATACCGCGAGTACCGCGAGAAGTATGGCCAGGGCTTCAGGGCCGGCATGGGCGCCGAAGCGATCAAGGAACTCCTCGAGGCGATGGACCTCGACGAGATGGCGGGTGAGCTCCGCCAGGAACTCCGCTCGTCGTCGGGCCAGCGCCGCATCCGCGCCATCCGCCGGCTCGAGGTGGTCGAGGCCTTCCGCCAGAGCGGCAACCGTCCCGAGTGGATGGTGCTCGACGTCATCCCGGTCATCCCGCCTGACCTCAGGCCGATGGTGCAGCTCGACGGCGGCCGCTTCGCGACGTCCGACCTCAACGACCTCTACCGGCGCGTGATCAACCGCAACAACCGCCTCAAGCGCCTCCTCGACCTCGGTGCGCCGGACATCATCGTGCGCAACGAGAAGCGCATGCTGCAGGAGGCCGTCGACGCCCTGATCGACAACGGCCGCCGCGGCCGGCCGGTCACGGGCCCGGGCAACCGTCCGCTGAAGTCGCTCTCGGACATGCTCAAGGGCAAGCAGGGCCGCTTCCGCCAGAACCTTCTCGGCAAGCGCGTCGACTACTCCGGACGTTCCGTGATCGTCGTCGGGCCGACGCTGCACCTGAACCAGTGCGGCCTACCGAAGGAGATGGCGCTCGAGCTCTTCAAGCCCTTCGTCATGAAGCGGCTCGTGAAGGACGGCTTCGCCCACAACATCAAGTCCGCCAAGCGCATGGTCGAGCGGGCCCGCACGGAGGTCTGGGATGTCCTCGAGGACGTCATCCGCGAGCACCCCGTGCTCCTGAACCGCGCCCCGACGCTGCACCGCCTGGGCATCCAGGCGTTCGAGCCGATCCTCGTCGAGGGTCGCGCGATCAAGATCCACCCGCTCGTCTGCACCGCGTACAACGCCGACTTCGACGGCGACCAGATGGCGGTGCACGTGCCGCTGTCCGCCGAGGCCCAGGCCGAGGCGCGCATCCTGATGCTGTCGGTGCACAACATCCTGAACCCGAAGGACGGCCGTCCGGTCGTCACGCCGACGCAGGACATGGTGCTCGGCTGCTACTACCTCACCATCGAGCGCGAGGGCGCAGCTGGCGAGGGCATGATCGTGACCGGCATCGACGAGGCCCTCAGGGCATACCAGGAGCGCCTTCTGAGCCTGCACGCGAAGATCCAGGTGCGCATGCCGGATCAGAGCCGCATGCAGACGACGCTCGGCCGCCTGATCTTCAACGAGAAGCTGCCGCCAGAGCTCGGCTACCAGAACCGCGTCGTCGGCCGCAAGGAGCTTTCGACGCTCGTCGCCGAGACCTACCGCCTGTTCGGCACGGCGCAGACGGCCCGGGTGCTCGACGGCATCAAGGAGCTCGGCTTCCACTACGCCACGGTGGCCGGCACGACGATCGCCATTTCCGACATCCAGGTGCCGGGCGACAAGGAGAGGATCCTCCGCGAGGCGGAGGGCCGCGTCGAGAAGATCGAGCAGCAGTTCCGGCGCGGTCTGATCACGGACGACGAGCGCTACCAGCGCGTCATCGACGTCTGGGACTGGGCCAAGAAGGAAGTCACGAACGCGCTCATGAACAGCCTCGACCGCTTCAACCCGGTCTACATGATGGCCATCTCGGGGGCGCGCGGCAACGTGCAGCAGATCAGCCAGCTCGCCGGCATGCGCGGCCTGATGGCCGACCCGTCCGGACGCATCATCGAGCTGCCGATCCGCGCCTCGTTCCGCGAGGGACTGACGGTGCTCGAGTACTTCACCTCGACGCACGGCGCGCGCAAGGGCCTTGCCGACACGGCTCTGCGCACCGCGGACTCCGGCTACCTGACAAGGCGTCTCGTCGACGTCTCGCAGGACGTGATCGTGCGCGAGGAGGACTGCGGCACACGCACGGGCATCCTCGTGTCCGATATCCGGGAAGGCACCGAGAGCATCGAGAACCTGCTGGACCGCATCGCCGGACGCACCGCCCTGCGCGACATCACGCACCCGGAGACGGGCGAGGTGCTGGTACGCGGCGGCGAGATGATCTCGGATGTCGACGCGCAGCGCATCGTCGACGCGGGCACCACCGAGGTGGCGATCCGTTCCGTCCTCACCTGCAAGTCCCGCTTCGGGGTCTGTCAGGCCTGCTACGGCCGCAACCTCGCGACGGGCAACCAGGTGGACGTGGGCGAAGCGGTCGGCATCATCGCCGCCCAGTCGATCGGCGAGCCGGGCACGCAGCTGACGATGCGCACGTTCCACACGGGCGGCGTCGCCGGCGACGACATCACGCAGGGCCTGCCGCGCGTCGAAGAGCTCTTCGAGGCGCGCAAGCCCAAGGGCCAGGCCGTGATCAGCGAGATCGATGGCGAGGCGCGCATCCGGGACAGCGAGGGCCGGCGCGAGATCGACGTGCGCGCAGCGGACGGCGAGGTGCAGACCTACGCCATCCCCTACGGCTCGCGTCTCGCCGTGCGCGACGGTGTGCACGTGACCGCGGGCGATGTGCTGACAGAGGGCTCCATCAACCCGCACGACCTGCTGCGCGTGCGCGGCCTGCGCGGCGTCCAGGTCTACCTGGTGCACGAGGTGCAGCGCGTCTACCGCCTGCAGGGCGTCGACATCAACGACAAGCACATCGAGGTCATGGTGCGGCAGATGCTGCGCAAGGTGAAGGTCGAGGATGCGGGCGAGACGGGCCTTCTGCCCGGCGGGCTCGTCGACGTGTTCACCTTCGAGGCGGAGAACGCCGAGGCCATGGCCGGAGGCGGCGAGCCCGCCGTGGCGCGGCCGGTACTGCTGGGCATCACGAAGGCGTCCCTCGCGACCGACTCGTTCCTCTCGGCGGCGTCTTTCCAGGAGACGACGCGCGTGCTGACGGAGGCTGCGATCAACGGCCGCTCCGACCCGCTGCTCGGCCTCAAGGAGAACGTGATCATCGGCAAGCTGGTGCCGTCGGGCACGGGCATGGGGCGTTATCGCGGCATCAAGGTCGCGTTTACGCCGCCCGGCCAGGCCGCACCGCAGGAGCCGGTGGGACGTGAAACCGCGGATTGACAGCATTTTCACGCGACAGTACACTATACAAGTGTCTGTCTTCAGGAGTGAGAGCGACCTTTGGAGGACCTCAGGCAGGCCCGCCGACGCGCGGTGGGTGCCAGGGAAACGCTCAAGCACCTGTCCCAGGGTGACGCGCGGCGCGTATACATCGCCCGGGACGCCGACGACCACGTGACCGGGCCGGTGCGCCGGCAGGCCGAAGAGGCCGGGATCCCGGTGGTCGAGGTGGAGAGCATGCAGATCTTGGGGCGCGCCTGCGGCATCGATGTCGGTGCCGCGGCCGCCGCGCTGATCGGAGGAGGGGAATCCGGTGCCGACCATTAGCCAGCTCGTCCGGCACGGTCGCAAGGCCGTGCACCACAAGTCCAAGGCGCCCGCCCTGCAGGGGTCTCCGCAGAGGCGCGGCGTGTGCACGCAGGTGCGCACGACGACGCCGAAGAAGCCGAACTCGGCCCTGCGCAAGATTGCGCGCGTACGCCTCACGAACGGTGAGGAGGTCACGGCCTACATCCCCGGCATCGGCCACAACCTGCAGGAGCACTCGGTGGTGCTCGTGCGCGGTGGCCGCGTCAAGGACCTGCCAGGCGTCCGCTACCACATCGTGCGCGGTGCGCTCGATGCCGCAGGGGTGCAGAAGCGGGCCCAGGGCCGCAGCAAGTACGGCGCCAAGCGACCGGGCAAGAAGTAAGGAGGCCACAGCGTGCCGCGCAAGGGCAGTGTTCCGCAGCGATCCGTGCTGCCGGACCCCGTCTACCAGAGCGAGATGGTCACCCGCTTGACCAACAAGCTGATGTACGACGGCAAGAAGGCGAAGGCCCAGGCCATCCTCTACGCCGCGCTGAAGCGGGCGGAGGAGATGACCGAGAAGCCCGCTCTCGAGATCTTCGAGGCGGCGATCAAGAATGCGATGCCGGCGGTCGAGGTCAAGCCGCGCCGGGTCGGCGGCTCGACCTACCAGGTGCCTGTCGAGGTGCGTCCGGAGCGTCGGACCTCGCTGGCGCTGCGCTGGATCGTCAACTACTCACGTGCCCGTTCCGAGCGTTCCATGGTCGAGCGCCTCGCCCGCGAGCTCGTCGAAGCGAGCCAGGGCGCCGGCGGCGCCGTGAAGCGCAAGGAAGAGGTGCACCGCATGGCGGAGGCCAACAGGCCGTTTGCACACTACCGCTGGTAGGAACCGGCGGCATCTTGGCTCCGAGACTAGGGCTAGTGAGGTGAGCAGGATGAGTTCCGCCGGGGGCAAGCAGACCGCCGTGCCCCGGACGTACCCGCTCGAGCGGGTTAGAAATATCGGCATCATGGCGCACATCGATGCCGGCAAGACGACGACGACCGAGCGCATCCTGTTCTACACCGGGCGCGTGCATCGCATGGGCGAGGTGCACGAGGGCGCGGCGACCATGGACTGGATGGTGCAGGAGCAGGAGCGGGGGATCACCATCACCTCCGCGGCCACCACATGCTTCTGGCGCGATGTTCGCGTCAACATTATCGATACGCCCGGACACGTGGACTTTACCATGGAGGTCGAGCGCAGCCTGCGCGTCCTCGACGGTGCGGTGGCCGTGTTCGACGCCAAGGGCGGCGTGGAGCCGCAGTCCGAGACGGTGTGGCGCCAGGCGGACCGCTATCGCGTGCCGCGCATCGCCTACGTCAACAAGATGGACATCGTCGGCGCCGACTTCTTCCGCACGATGGACATGATGGTCGAGCGGCTCGGCGCTCGGCCGGTCGCCGTGCAGCTGCCGATCGGCACCGAGGACCAGTTCCGCGGCATCGTCGACCTTGTGCGCATGAAGGCGCTCTACTACGAGGACGATCTCGGTCAGAAGGTGGAGGAGCGGGAGATCCCCGAGGACATGCGGGAGCTCGCCGAGACCTATCACCACCAGATGGTCGAGGCCGCCGTCGAGTTCGACGAGGACTACCTCGAGCGCTACCTCGAAGGGGAGGAGATCTCCGCCGAGGAGCTCGTGCTCGGCCTGCGCAAGGGCACGGTGTCGTCCCGGATCACGCCGGTGCTCTGCGGCTCGAGCTACCGCAACAAGGGCGTGCAGCCGCTGCTCGACGCGATCGTCGACTACCTGCCGTCACCGCTTGACGTCCCGCCGGTGCAGGGCACCGTGCCGGGCGGCGAGGAGGCCCTGGTGCGCGAGTCCTCCGACGACGAGCCGTTCTCGGCGCTCGCGTTCAAGATCATGACCGACCCCTACGTCGGCAAGCTGGCGTTCTTCCGGGTCTACTCCGGCAGGCTCCAGGCCGGCTCCTACGTCTACAACTCGACCAAGGGCAAGCGCGAGCGCATCGGCCGCATCCTGCAGATGCACGCGAACCACCGCGAGGAGATCCAGGAGGTCACGGCGGGCGACATCGCGGCCGCCGTGGGTCTCAGGGACACCTCGACGGGCGACACGCTGTGCCTGGAGGACCAGCCGATCG
>JAJZVM010000070.1 GCA_021845645.1 Bacillota bacterium | reverse complement strand
CCACCCTGATCTTCCAACATGGCCGCCGACTTGTCCAGGACCAAATTTCGTGAACTTTTGCCGCCTGTACCCCCAAACCTGCTCCGCACGCGGCCCTGCTTACTCATGCGTCAGGGCTGGGGCCGGGCCGGGCGGAGGAAAGACGGCCATGCAGAGGAATCTCTCGGCAGTGGGCTAGACAGGTGCTTCCTCGGCCGGTCGAGGGCCTGAGCCGAGTCCGCGCTCCCCTCCGGACATCGAATGGCACCGGGAAGGAGATCTTCGCATGTCCTATGCCGGCAGCGATTTCGATCACCTGGACCTCGACCGCACCATTCTGGACCTGAGGCGCCTAGGGGATGGCCGACGGCGCCGCCAGCAATTCTATCTCCATCTGGCTTTGGCGCCCCTGTGCCTGCCCGTGGAGTTCGTCTCGGACACCTTGCCGGGCGAGGCCAGGGCATACACGTCCCGCGGCGCCTACGAGTCCGGGCCCGACGCTGGCCAAGCGCTGCTCGAGCTGCCAGCCAAGGATCTCCTCCTCCACTTGGCCAGGGCGGGCAGCGCGATGCTGGCTGTGGGGGCGCTGTCGACTCCGTCCCCAGCCGCTCCCTTCGGCGACAACCGCCTGGACTGGGCCTACGTGCCGGGGGATGACATCTCAAGTCTCGCGGAGGGCCGCCTGCCCGAGACCCCGAGCGTCTGGCAGGTGCCGCTCGACCTGATCGAGGAGTGCCATCGCACGGCTGCCACTCTGCCAGGTCTCGCGGCTCTCTGCCTGAGCCGCGTCGGCGGCTACACGGCAAGGGAACTCCGGCTCACGGCGTTCTTCCATCCGAATTTCGGTTTCGCGCACCAGGATGACCCATTGCACGCACTCGCCCTCTACGTCCGCAATGTCATCGACGGCGTGGAGACAGTGACCGTCGCCCAGGCGACGACATCCAGGTTCTACGAGGACCCGGACGGCTTCCGGCGCATCCTCTACTGCAGCGCGGAGCACCTCAGTTCCTGACGTCGTCGCCTTCTTCGGCCTCAAGTGCCTCCTGCGCGGTCTGCCAGAGCCCGTACAGCCGCTCGATCTCCTGTGTGAGCTCGAACAGTTGCGTCGCAATCTGCAGGGCCTCAGGCCCGGCAACCAGCGCAAGGTTCTGCTCGAGCTCTTTGCGCTTGGCCTCCGCCTCGCCCACGAGCCGCTCCTTTTCCGCAACCTCGGCCCGCAAATGCGAGCGTCTGGCGCGGCGCTGCTTCGCGGGAGCAGGCTTGGCCGCGCGGGCCTGCGCCGGCGTATTCTCCGTCTCCTGCGCAAGACCGAGCAGTTCGTCGAAGTCCGAGGTGATCTGCCAGCGGCCGTCACCCTGGAGCCAGAGCCAGCGCTCGGTCACTCGCTGCAGGAGCGCCCGGTCGTGGGAGATGAGCAGAAGCGTGCCGGGAAAGGACAGGAGGGCTTCCTCGAGGGCCTCCTGCGCGGGCAGGTCGAGATGGTTCGTCGGCTCGTCGAGCAGCAGCACATTCGCCCCCTGGGCAACCAGCACGGCGAGTGAAAGACGACTGCGCTCGCCGCCCGAGAGTGCCGTGATGGGCGTTTCGATCTGCTCGGGCTGGAACAGGTGGCGCGCAAGGAGGCGGCGCGCAGCGAACACGGTCATGCCTGGCAAGCGCAGGATGGCGTCGAGCGGCGTCTCGCCGGCCACCTCCACCTCCTGCGCGAGATAACCGAGCCGCGTGCCCGGAGCCCAAATCACTTCGCCGCGCTGCGGCTTCAAGCTGCCCCGCAGTGCCTCGAGCAAGGTCGTCTTGCCAGTGCCGTTGCGGCCGACGATGCCCAACCTGCCGCCTTCGTGCAGGGTAAAGGCAAGATCCTGCCAGAGCGTGCGCCCTGGGTAGGATTGGCCAAGCCCACGCACCTGGAGAAAGAGCGCGCGCTCGCCCATGGGCTGGCCCTCGAAGCGCAGCTTCAGTCTGCCCGCATGGCGGGTCTGGTGGGTTGGCCCCAGACGCTCGAGCTTGCGCTCGCGGTCATGGGCCTGCGTCGCGCGGTTTCCTGCCTTGTAGCGCCGGATGTAGGCCTGCAGGCGCTCCCGCTCCGCCTCGCGCCGCCTGCTCTCCTCCTCCTCGCGCAGGAGCTGGCCGCGCAGGTGCAGACGATACGCGTCGTAGCCTCCGGCGTAAGTCTGAAAGCCCAAGGGGCTGAAGTCCCAGATCCCGGTCGCGACGTTGCGCAGAAAGGCGCGGTCGTGCGAAGCGGCGATGATGCCGCCCGGATACTGTCGCAACGTCTCCTCGAGCCAGGCCATGGCCGGCAGGTCGAGGTGGTTGGTCGGTTCGTCCAGGAGCAGGATGTCGGGCCCCTCGAGCAGGAGCCGCGCCAGCGCGAGACGCACCTTCTGTCCTCCCGAGAGCGCCGCGGCAGGCATGCTCTCCTGCTCCGCGGTGAAACCAAGGCCGCGCAGGGTCGCGCGCACGCGGTTCTCCCAGAGATACCCGCCAAGCTGTTCGTAGGTGGTCAAGGCCTGCCCATAAGCTGCAAGCTTGCGCTGATCATCGCCCAGTTCCGCCTCCAGGCGCCTCAGCCGCCGCTCAAGCCGGGCAACTTCGCTGGTGCCCGCACCGAGCGCGTACTGCCGAAGCGTCTCGGCCTCGCCGAGCTCAAGCTCCTGGCGCAAATAGCCGAGGCGCACGCCCCCGGCCACGGCCACCCTTCCGGCGGCAGGCTCGACGCCATTTGCGATGACGCGCAGGAGGGTCGTCTTGCCGACGCCGTTGGGACCTGTGAGGGCAATGCGCTGTCCTGCCTCGAGCCGTCCCGAGACACCTGAGAAGAGCTCGCGGCCTCCCACGTCCACCGAGACGCCCTGCAGCTCGAGCAGCATCGCCTGTCCCCCCTCGCACGCGCAACAATACCATAAGGACGACCCGGAACCTACCGCCACGCTGGCGGCACCCAAGCGCAGGCGCTCCATCTCACGCCAAGTCCGCCGGCACATGCTCGACGAAGCGCCTGTGGCCCTCCGCCAGCCTCCCGGGCGCGGGCAACACCGAGCCCGGGAGGCTGACCTGCTAACCCGGACATTATCGTCGAACGACAACACGCTTCAAAGTTGCTGTTGCAAACCTTTTGGCCACCTGCTATGGTACTAGGCAATACACGCAAACCAAGGCGTTGAAGGGGCAAAGTAGGTCGGCCACCGCCGCTTGAGAGAAGGGAGCCTCGGCTGCAAGCTCCCGCGGCGCATCCGATGCGAAGTTCGCCCTGGAGCTGCCCGCTGAAGCCTTCGGGTGGTAGGCGCGGCCGGTCGCCCTCCGTGATGGGGGCTGGGTGTCGGACCGAGAGGTCCCGCACCGACGAGAGGGTCGCCATATCGGTGACCAATGAGGGTGGTACCGCGGGTCATGGACCCGTCCCGGAAGGGGCGGGTCTTTTTGTATTGCGGACGCGGCAGAAAGGGGCATGCGCGATGGCGGAGGAGCTCCTCGTTACCGAGGGTGCAGGGCAGACGCGAGTGGTGAACGTAGGCTCGTTCGTGCGGTTCGGCGACAGCGCGCCGGTCGTGATCGCCGGCCCCTGCTCGGTTGAGTCCGAGCGTCAGATCATCGAGACAGCCGAAGCGGTGGCCGCCGCGGGAGCGCACATGCTGCGCGGAGGCGCCTTCAAGCCGCGCACCTCCCCCTATTCCTTCCAGGGGCTGGGTCTGGACGGCTTGCGCTATCTGCGGGCCGCCGGCAGGGCCACGGGACTGCCGGTCGTCACAGAGGTGATGGACGTGCAGGACGTCGGGCCCGTGGCCGAAAGCGCGGACATGCTGCAGATCGGCGCGCGGAGCATGCAGAACTTCAGCCTGCTGCGCGCCGCCGGGCGCAGTGGACGCCCGGTGCTTCTGAAGCGCGGCGCCGGCGCCACCCTCGACGAGTGGCTGCATGCTGCCGAATATGTGCTGGCGGAGGGCAACCGCGACGTCGTGCTCTGCGAGCGCGGCATCCGCAGCTTCGAGCCCTATACGCGCAACACCATGGACCTCGCCAGTGCCCTTGCCGCGCGGCAGCGGACATCCCTGCCCGTGATCGCGGACCCGTCGCATGCCACCGGCCGGCGCGAGTTGGTCGTGCCGATGGCCCGTGCGGTGATCTCAAGCGGACTCGACGGCGTCATCCTCGAGGTGCACCCGAACCCGGACGGTTCGCTGAGCGACGCGGCACAGACCATCTCGACCGATGCCTTTGCCGCGCTGATGCGTTCGCTGCACATCGCGCCGCGCTCGGCGGACCTCGCCCAACTTCGGGACGCCGTCGACGAGCTGGACGAGGCCATTGTGAAACTGATCGACCAGCGCATGGCTCTCTCGGCGCGCATCGGCGAGGTCAAGCGGCATCACGGCCTGCCGGTGCGCCAGCTGAGCCGCGAACAGGCAATCCTGCAACGCCTGAGCACCCGCCGCGACGGCCATCTGACTCCCGCCGCGGTGACCGACATCTGGACAGCCATCCTCTCCGCGTCGCGCGAGCGTCAGGGGCGCACCGCGGCCCAGGAGGGCAGATGACGGTGCAGCTCAGCGTCGCGATCCAGGGAGAGCGCGGCGCCTACAGCGAGGAGGCCGCGCTGGCCCTCTACGGGCCGGAGGCTGTGATCGTTCCCTGCCGCACGCTGCACGACGTCTTCCTCGCCCTGGACCAGGGAAATGCCCATGCCGCCGCGGTCCCCGTCGAGAACTCGCGGGCCGGCACGATCGTCGAGACCTACGACAACCTGCTCGCGCACGGCTACCCCGTGACCGGCGAATATCGCCTGCGCGTTCGCCATTGCCTGCTCGGGCTGCCTGGCGCCGAGCTTGCCGACATCCGGCGGGCGTACTCGCACCCCCAGGCTCTTTCGCAATGCCGCCGCTTCCTGGAGGGACACGGCATCGTCGCCGAAAGCGCCTACGACACGGCTGGCAGCGCAGCCGACCTGGCGGGGCGCAGGGACCCTACCGCGGCCGCGATCGCCTCGCGGCGCGCAGGGGAGCTGTTCGGTCTCGCCATCCTCGCCGAAGGCATCGAAGACCGCCAGGACAATGTCACGCGCTTTCTCGCCGTGGCTGCCCCGCCTACCCTTGCGCCGGGCCCTGGACGCACACTGCTCGCCTTCACCGTCGGCAACGAGCCAAAGGCCCTGTACCGCTGCCTCGGACCCTTCGCCAAGCACGACTGCAACCTCTCCAAGATCGAGTCCAGGCCAGACCTGGAAACCCCCTTCGACTACGTCTTCTACCTGGATGTCGATGGGCGCGCCGACGAGCCGGGGGTGGCCGGGGCTATCGCGGAGCTTGCGGAAATAGCCAGTTCCTGCCGGGTGCTGGGCACATTCGGCGGCTGAGGCGCTTCGGCTTGCCAAGATCCGCTCCGTACGGTATATTGAGCCCGTCGCTTTAGGAGTTGGTATGGATCGACGGCCAAAACAATCGCCATGTCTCCGTGCACTTCCTGGCGAATACGGTTTCGAAAGGAGTGCAGAGACGTGCAGAAGACGATTTACGTCGGTAACCTGCCCTGGTCCGTCACCAGTGAGGACCTGCAGCAGGCGGTTTCACAGTACGCTGAAGTCCTGGCGGCGCGCATCGCGACTGACCGGGAAACCGGCCGCTCGCGCGGGTTCGGCTTCGTCGAGGTTCCCGCCGACAAGGCGGAGGCCGTGATCGAGGCGCTGAACGGCGCAGACTGGCAGGGTCGGCAGCTCACCGTGAACGAGGCACGCCCCCGCGAGGAGCGTCCCCGTCGGTACTAGAAGTTGCACCTCGGGGCCCGGCGAAAGCCGGGCCCCCTTCTTTTGTCTCGCGGCGGACCATGCGCCGGCGTCAGGCGAGGCGCTACAATGCTTGCAGATGCGGTTGCGGGTCGGGAGGTGCTCCTGTGCCGGACTGCCTGCTCGCGATAGACCAGGGCACGCATGCTTCGCGCGCGGTGATCTTCGACCTCAAGGGCAGGCCGCTCGCTAGCCGCGTCGTTCCTCTGAAGACGCTCTGTCCGGCTCCCGGATGGGTGGAGCAGGATCCCGAAGACATCTTTGAAACCAGCGTCCAGGCTGCGCGGGAAGCGATCGGCAGAGCCGGCGTCGCGGCGGCCGCCGTGCGGGCGGTGGGCATCGCGAACCAGCGCGAGACCTTGATCCTCTGGGATCGGCAGTCTGGGCGGGCCGTCGCGCCGGCCATCGTCTGGCAGGATCGCCGCGGCGAGACCATCTGCCAGGAACTCGCCCCAGAGGCTCTCGCTCTCGACCTGCCCGCCAGGACGGGACTCCGACTCGATCCATACTTCACGGCAAGCAAACTGACGTGGCTTCTGCGCGGGCGTCCCGATCTCGCCGATGCCGCCAACCAGGGCCGACTCGCGGCCGGCACGGTGGACAGCTGGCTCCTCCACCGCCTCACGGGCGGAGAGGTCCATGCGACCGAGCCGAGCAACGCCAGTCGCACCCTGCTCTACGATCTGCGCCGGCAGCAGCAAAGCCCTGAGTTGCTTGACCTCTTCTCGCTGCCTCGGGCCCTCATGCCGCAGGTCAGGCCATCCGCGTACCGGTTCGGCGTCACGGCGGAGGGAATCCTGGGAGCCCGGCTGCCGATCACCGGCATCCTGGGAGATCAGCAGGCCGCGCTGCTCGGTCAGGGCTGCCTAAACCGCGGCGACGTCAAAGACACCTTCGGCACAGGCTCGTTCCTGCTCGCCTTCACCGGTGATGAGCCCTGCCCTTCGACGCACGGTCTCCTGACCACCGTCGCCTGGGATTTCGGGAATGGGCCGCGTTACGCGCTCGAAGGCAGTGTGTTCATGGCGGGAGCCCTCCTGGACTGGCTGGTCGAGCTCGGTCTGGGGGCATCGCCGTCCGCCCTCGATCGCCTGGCCCTGGCTGTGGCGCCGGGGCACGGCGTCGTGATCATCCCCGCACACCAGGGCCTGGGCGCGCCGTGGTGGGAAAGCGGCATGCGAGGCGCAATCTGGGGTCTCACCCGCTCATCCGACCAGGGCGTCCTGGCACGGGCTGCGCTCGAAGCGATCGCCCAGCAGGCGGCCGACGTCACCGAGTCGATGCGGGCTGACCTCGGCGCACCGCTCGGTGCCCTGCGCATCGACGGCGGAGTGGCCAAAAGCGCACTCCTGCCACGACTCCTGGCCGATCTGACCGGGTTGCCCGTGCTGCGCAGCATGGACGCGGAGGCGACGGCACGCGGGGCGGCCATGGTCGCGGGAGTCGGGGCCGGTCTGCTGGGTCCGCAGGACCTCCCCGGGTTCGTCGGCCCAGGCGAAAGCTTTACCCCTGCCTGGACAGCGGACGAGAGGGACGCCGAGCGCCGCCGCTGGCGCGAGGCGATCGCCTCGGCGAAGGGTCTCAAGGCATGACGGACCCTACGCGCGAGCACGCCCTGAGGCGCACGCAGATGGAAGTCTTCGACCTTGCGGTCGTGGGCGGCGGCATCACAGGTGCCGGCGTGGCACGGGAAGCGAGCCTGCGCGGGCTGTCGGCCTGCCTGCTCGAGGCGCGCGACTTCGCGTCGGGCACGTCGAGCCGGTCGACCCGCCTGATTCACGGCGGCCTGCGCTACCTGCGCATGGGTGACGTGCGGCTGGTGCGCGAGTCGCTGCAGGAGCGCAACCTGCTGCAGGAGGTCATGGCGCCGCATCTGGTGCAGGCCCTTCCCTTCTACTTCCCGGTCTACCGCGGCGACCCCGATCCCCTGTGGCTCGTGCGGTTGGGCGTATCGCTGTACGGACGGCTGAGCGGCGCCAGGCGGGAAGAGGTGGACACCCGGCTCTCGCCACAGGCCCTCCTCGCCGCCATGCCGCTCCTGCGTCGGCCGGGCCTCGTCGGCGGGGCGCGCTACCTCGATGCGCGCACCGACGATGCGCGCCTGACCGTCGCCACGGTGCGCGACGCGGCCGAGCGCGGTGCGGTGGTGCTCAATTACGCGCCCGTGCGCGGCTTCGGCCGCGAAGAGGGGCTGCAGTCCCTCACCTGCCGCGACGAGCAGACCGGTGAGGCGTTCCGCGTGCTCGCGCGCAAGGTGCTGGTCGCCGTCGGTCCGTGGACCGACGAGGTCATGCGCCTCGTCAAGCCTGGCGGACCACCGCTCGTACGCCGCAGTGCCGGCAGCCACCTCGTCCTGCGCAGCGGCCGCCTGCCGCTCCCCGGGGTCTGCGTGATGCGCGGAGCCGACGGCAGAATGCTCTTCGCCGTGCCACACGGGGCTCAGACCTATGTCGGCACCACCGACATCCCCAGCGACGAGGCGGACGGCCCGGCGGTACCTGCGGCGGAAGCCGGCTACATCCTCGCGGCGGCCAACCGTCTCTTCCCGGACGTGCACCTCGCCGCGCACGACGTCATCGGCGCCTGGCGCGGCGTGCGGCCGCTGGCTCGCCGCGGTGGCGGGCGCCGCGTGGGCAAGGTGTCGCGGGAGGACCGGCTCCTCGAGGTGGCCGACGGCCTACATGTGGTGGTCGGAGGCAAGCTGACCGCGTTTCGCGCGATGGCCGAGCGCATCCTCGACCGAGTCTATCCGGACTCGGTCGGCGAGCTGGCGTCGCGGCAGAGCCGCGCCCCTCTGCCGGGCGCCCGGGGCAAACCCTTCAGCGACGAAATGTGGCGCCGGGCTGCGAGGCACTCCGGCCTGCGCGTGCAGGAACTGAAGGATCGCCTCCGCCCGTACGGCGATGAGGCCGGTGCGGTCCTGGAACTCGGGTCAGGGCCGGGCGACCTGCGTTTCAGCCTGGACAGGGCCCTGCTGCGTTTCGCCGTCAGGCGCGAGTTCGCCCTTCACCTTGTGGACGTCTACCGCCGGCGCACCGAACGCATGCTCTTCGGCGGCGACTTCGCGCTGCTCCATCTCAAGTCGGACGCGGACGAGATGGCGCGCCTGCTCGGCTGGTCCGACGCGAGACGCGACGCGGAGGTGGCTGCGGTGCGACGCATGGAGGTCGAGATGCTGGCCTGGCGCGCGCCGCACTTTGATGAGATTCTCAGATAAGCTTCAGACTGCCTTTAAGTTGCAGGTCTATGCTCACCACAGAACACGAGACAACCGAGATCCGCGAGGTGAGTCGATTGCGTTTGGTTCGCCGGTCGCAGCTTGTGCAAAACGCCCTCCTGCTGTCCTTCCTCGTCGTGCTTGGCGCCTCCGGGGTCTATCTGCTGATGCTCGGCCATTCCCTGCCCTTCAGCTGAAAAGTTGAGGGCTTGCCATATGCCAGCGACCGACGGCACCGCAATGCCGGCGGTCGCTGGACTTTGCTGCGATCCGGAATACCAGAACGGCCCTGGCTCCGGGCGCGGATCGGGCTGCGGCCCGGATCCGAGGTACCGCGCGGGATGCCGGTTGTGCAAGTGGTCTGGGCAGGCCCTTCTTTTGCCGATAACGGCTAAGCCTTTCGGCTTTGCGGGTCGAACGGGACGATGACGGGCTCCGGCTGCAGCTCGATGGCGAAGGCCCGGGCAACAGCGCGCCGGATCTCGTCCGAGAGGGCAAGAAGCTGCCTGGTGCTGCCGCCCCGATTGACGAGCGCGAGCAGGTGGCGCTCGGAGATGCCCACGCCGTCGCGTCTTTCGCCGCGCGTGAACCCAGCCGCGCCGATCAGCCACGCGGCCGAGACCTTGACGCTCTCCCCAGACGGAAAGACGGGCAGTTCCGTCGCCTTCGTCCCCAGCCGGTACTTCAGGCCGGCGTATTGCGCCTTGGTCAGCACCGGGTTCAGGAAGAAAGACCCGACCGACCGTGCGTTGGGGTCGCTCAGATCGCGCAGCATGGACTTGCCCCGTCGCAGATCCAGCACGATGCGCCGCACAGCGGCGAGCGCCTCTGCTGGGGGGAGCCCTGCCACGCCGTCCTGCAGTGCGCGCGCGGCAACCTCGCGGTAGCCCAGATGCGGACGTTCGCCCGGACGCAGCCGCATGGCCACGGCAAGAATGACGAAGCGGTCGCGATCGGGTCCCTTGAAGCGGCTCTGCCGATAGCCGAAGCCGCACTCCTCGCCGCGCAGGCGGACGATTCTGCCGCTCGGACGCTCGTAGGCCCGCACCCATTTCAGGGTTTCGGCGATCTCCTGGCCGTACGCTCCGACGTTTTGCACAGGCGTCGCGCCAACACTGCCCGGTATGCCGCTCAGACACTCGATGCCTCCGAGTCCCTGCGCGACGGCGGCGGCCACGACGTCGTCCCACACGCTGCCCGCCTGCGCGACGCAGAGGACCGCTTCCCCATCCGGGCGAAAAGCGATGCCTCGGCTCACGATGTGGAGCACGAGCCCCGCAAATCCCTCGTCGGCGAAGACCGTGTTGCTGCCCCCGCCAAGCACCTGCACCGGCAGGTCTCGCTCGGCGGCCCAGCGGAGCGCCCTGACGAGCCCCGCGCTGCTGCGCACGCGGGCGAAGAAGCGGGCCGGCCCGCCGAGACCGATGGTGGTCAATGGTGCCAGGGGGACGTTCTCAAGCAACTCCGGTTGGGGGTTCACCTGAAGCCTCCGATCGGCTGCTGGTCGGGCGCGCGGCCTAGAGCGTGCTCCAGGCTTCCTGCGCCCCCTCAGGCCAGTATTCGCCCGTTTCCGTCTCGATCGCGTAGCGGCCCTTGAATTCGCCGAGCGAGACCGCCATCAGGGCCGCGTGCAAGCGGTCGATCTCCGCCTCGAGGTTGTAAAGGCCCAGGCTCGCCCGCACGGCCCCAGGCAGGTGGCTACGCTCGCCGCGGGCGATCTCGTCTCTGAGACCCGCGACTTGCGGCGACGAGAGATGGAGCAGGCGCATGACGTAGGGGTTGGCGCAGAAGCAGCCCGCCCGGACGCCGATGCCCCACTCCCAGCCAAGCGCCGCCGCAACCAGCATGGGCGGGACACCGTCAAGAACGAACGATACGGCGCCAATGCGCTCGTCGCTGGCCATGCCGCCAAGCACCTCGACGCCAGGCACTTCGCCTAGGCGGCCCAGCAGGTAAAGGAGCAGCTCGTGCTCGCGCGCCTCCAGCCGCTCGACGCCCATCGCCTCGAGGGAGCGTAGGGCGGCACCCAGCGCGATGGCCCCGAGCACGTTGGGCGAACCGGCCTCCTCCCGCGCCGGCGGTTCATCCCAGATGACGTCGTCCAGGCTGACGAACTTGATCGCGCCGCCGCCTCGCAGCTGCGGTGCTCCGAGCCTGAAGAACTCCCTTGGCCCGACCAGGGCGCCAGCGCCGTAAGGCGCGTACAGCTTGTGGGCCGAAAAGGCCAGGAAATCGATCGCCCCGGGGTCGTCCGCGTCCAGCATGCGGATGCGCCGATGCGGCGCAAGCTGCGCCGCGTCCACGAAGATCATGGCTCCGTGACGGTGCGCCATCTCCGCCGCGAAGTGGATGTCGTTCACGTAGCCGGTCACGTTGGAGGCGCCCGAAATGGCGACAAGCTTCACCCTGCCGCTGTGGCGCTCGAGCAGGTCTGGCAGGGCCCCGAGGTCCAGCCGGCCCTGGGCGTCGACCGGGAGATAGGCGATCTCCGCCCGGCCTCGCCACGGCAGCAGATTGGCGTGATGCTCCATCTCGCTCAGGATGACGACGTCGCCCCGCTCGAGCGGAAACTCAGCCGCGAGCTTGTTCACCGCCTCGGTGGTGTGCTTGGTGAAGATGGCCACGCGCTTGCCGTCCTGCGCCCCCAGAAAGCGCAGCACCTCGGCCCGCGCCTCCTCGTAGAGGTCCGACGTGCGCCTCGACTTGTAGCCTGCGCCGCGGTGGACGCTTGAGTAGATCTCCTCAGCCTCGCGCAGCATGTGCTGCACGTGGCGCAGAACCGGAGTGGTCGCCGCATTATCCAGATTGACGTAGGTCGTCCGACCTCCGTCGAGCAGACGAACCTCGTGCTCCACACCCACAACCTGCTGGCGCCAGCGCAGCGCATCCAGCCGCAGCCCACCGTCTCCTGGCATGGAAGGTCACTTCCCCTTGCAGAGCCGCTTGTCGCGAGTTTCGCGCCGGAGTGCGGCGATCCCTCCGCGGCAGCGGCCCGCCGCAGACCTCACACCCCAGGACTGTGCTGTCGAACACGCCCCGTATCGCGGCCGAGCCGGGTGGCCAGAACCGCCATCGCCAACGCGAAGAGAGACGTCAAGGCGATCGCGAGCTCAGGCAGCCGCGCGAAGACCTGGCCCTCGGCCCATGGCACCAGCAGTGACGCCATGGCGAGCGAGGTGAAGACGAAGAAGAAGACCTGGCCCTCGCGCCGCGGCGCCTCGCGGCCCGCTACCGTAAGAACGATCGGGAACGCGGGTCCAAGGCCGATGCCCGCCGCCATGACACCGATCAGCACCAAAGCGGGGCTGTGCCCCAGGAGCGCCACGAAGCCGCCCGATGCGACGGCGACGATCGCTCCCACCAGCAAAACGCGCTCAAGGCGCAGTCCAGGCAGGCGTGGCCCGATCAGTAGGCGCGTCACCATGAGACCCGCCTGATAGGCGGAGGGATAGAGGGAGGCGACCGAAACAGGCAGACCGCCGCGGACATGGACGAAGGCGGCCACCCAGGCCGAGAAGCCGCTCTCTGCGGCGACGTAGGCGAAGACGAGAAAGGTCAGGCTGCGCAGCCATGGCTCGGACCTCCACAGCTTGAGGTTGCCGCGCAGCCCGGGTCCCGGCTCGGCAGGCTCCCCGGGCACTTCGCGCACCGTCGCCATGCCGACGGCACCGAGCAGCGAAAGGGCGGCCGCCAAGGCGAAGACGAGCGTCACCGCAAGGCCAAGGGCGCTGAGAATGCCGATGGTGATGGGCGCAGCGATCGCCCCGGCGCCGAACCAGAGATTCAGCCGGTTGAACGCCACGGCCTGTTCGTGGCGGTAGAGATCCGAGACGAGCCGCGAGGCGCCGACATCGACCAGGGCGAAGGCAACCCCGGCCACGAAGGCCAGCACCGCCCAGAGCGCCAGAGAGGCCGTGAGGGGCTCGAGCCCTGTGCCGACGGCGAACAGCAGAAAACCGACCAGCACAACGCCGCGCGTGCCGTGCCTGTCGACGAGGTGGTTCGCGTAAATGTAGGTCACCGTGTTGCCGAGCGACTGCATCGCGAAGAGCAGCGAAAGCTCCCCGTAACCTGCCCGCAGATGCTGCACGAGCTCCGGCAGCGCGGCCCCGTATGCGGTCGCCATCAGGCCGATGACCGCATAGCCAAGCCACGCGAGGCGCTCCGCACGCCGGCGCCCGCCGGTGTCACTTGGCGTCGTGGTCATCCCCTCCATGGCGCGAAGCTGCGGCGGCCCGCGCCAGCAGGCCGCCGCAGCGCACTCGCGTCGTGCTCTAGCCTTCGAGCAGGAGCTGCGTCGGGTCCTCCAGGAGTTCTTTGACGTGGCGCAGGAAGCGCACCGACACGGAGCCATCCACGATGCGGTGGTCGTAGGAGAGCGCGACGTACATCATCGGGCGCACCACCACCTCGCCGTTCACCACGATCGGCCTCTCCTGGATGCCGTGCATGCCAAGGATGCCCACCTGCGGCGCGTTCAGGATCGGCGTCGAGAGCAGTGAACCGAACACGCCGCCGTTTGTGATCGTGAACGTGCCGCCACGCAGGTCCTCCAGCGTCAACTCGCCGCTGCGCGCGCGCCGGGCGAGCTCCGCGATCGCCTGCTCGATGCCGGCGAAGTTGAGCTGGTCGGCGCCGCGCACCACGGGCACGACCAGTCCCTCGTCGGTGGAGACGGCGATGCCGATGTCGTAATAGCGCTTGAGCACGATCTCCTCGCCCTGGATCTCGGCGTTGAGGTGCGGGTAGGCTTTAAGCGCGCTCACGGTTGCCTTGGTGAAGAAGGACATCATTCCGAGCGACACGCCGTGCCGCTCCTTGAACGCGTCTCGGCGCTCGTGGCGCAGAGCCGTCACGGCGGAGAGGTCCACCTCGTTGAACGTGGTGAGCATCGCGGCCTGGTGCTGTGCCTCGACGAGCCGGCGGGCGATGGTGAGCCGCCGCCTGGACATGCGCTGGCGCTCCTCGCGGAGCGGCTGTCCAGAGAGGTCGGGCGCAGGCTTAGCCTCCGACGGGCTGGGCGCCGGCTGGGGCGGTGCCGCGACCGCGGGCTTCGACGCGGGCCTGGGCTCCGCTGCCAACTGCGCCGCGGGCTGCCTTGCGAACCGCTCGACGTCCTCGCGTGTCACGCGGCCGCGAGGTCCTGTGCCTGTCACCTGGCCCAGATCCACCGCGAGTTCCTGCGCGACGCGACGCACCTCCGGCGAGGTGGGCCCAAGCGCCTCGGCGGGTGCGGGCGAAGGCGAAGGCGCAGGCGCTGCAGCCTTCGGCTCGGGGGCTGGCGCCGTCGCGACTGAGCCATCGGCGATCAGACCCAGCACCTCGCCGATCTGCACGGTCGCGCCCTCCGCCTTCTGAACCTCCTGGAGGGTACCGGCTGCCTGCGCCTGCACCTCAAGGTTCACCTTGTCGGTTTCGAGTTCCACAACCGCATCCCCCTGCGCGACCGCGTCGCCGGGATGCTTGAGCCAACGCCCGACAGTCGCCTCCACGATCGACTCGCCAAGTTGCGGTACCGTGATCTCAGTTGGCACGTCTCTTCCCACCCCGCGCTTGCAGTTTGTCCTCCGGCAACGTCAAAGCCTCGAGCAGGATGCGCTCGTGCTCCGCCTTGTGCACGTCCGGCATGCCCTCGGCCGTGGATGCCCTCTCGGGGCGTCCGATGTAGCGCAGCGGCACGCCGTCCGGCAGAAGCTCCTGAAGCCGTGGCCCCACGAACCCGTAGGGGCCCATGTTGCGCGGTTCCTCCTGCATAAAGACCGCTTCGCGCACCCCGGGATAGGCCGCCAGGACGCGGCGGATCTCCTCCTCGGGGAACGGGTAGAGCAGTTCAAGCCGGATCAGCGCCGCGCGGTCGGCGTCGCGATGCTCCTTGGCAGCCAGACGGTACTCAACCGCTATCTTGCCGCTGCAGAAGACAAGACGCTGCACCGCGTCGCGCCGCTCCTGGGCCGCCGCGTCGTCGAGCACGGGCTGGAACGCGCCACTCGCGAGTTCGGCCAGGTCCGACTGCGCCAGTGGGTGGCGCAGCAGGCTCTTCGGCGTCATCACGACGAGCGGGCGCGGCTGGGGACCAAGCGCGGCCGCCTGGAGGCGGAGAAGGTGGAAGTACTGGCTTGCGGTCGTGCAGTTCGCGATGCGCAGGTTACCCTCGGCAGCCAACTGCAGATAGCGCTCGACGCGGCCGCTGGAGTGCTCGGGGCCCTGCCCCTCGTAGCCGTGCGGCAACAGCAGCACGAGGTTCGACCGCTCGCGCCATTTGGCCCTGGCGGCCGCGATGAACTGGTCGATAATGACGGCCGCGACGTTGGCGAAGTCCCCGAATTGGGCCTCCCAGATCACGAGCGTCTCCGGCGCCCTGAGGCCATAGCCGTACTCGAAGCCCAGTACGCCGGACTCGGTCAGGGGGCTGTTGAGCACGGCGAACGAGGCTTTGGCGGTCGGCAGGTGCTGCAAAGGCGTGTAGCGGTGGCCGTCGTGGACGTCGTGCAGAACGAGATGGCGCTGGCTGAAGGTGCCGCGCTCGCTGTCCTGCCCACTCATGCGGATCGGTACGCCGTCCTCCAGGATGGTGGCGAACGCCAGGCTCTCGGCGTGCGCCCAGTCGATGCTCTGCGGCTTGTCGAGGAGTTCACGCCGGCGCTGCAGCAGTCGCTCGAGCTTGGCGCTCCCCGTGAATCCGGGCGGGCGGGAAAGCAGCGCGTCGTTCGCGGCGCGCAGCCGCTCTTCGCCCGGCGCCTTGAGAAGGTCCTGCGGCGGCCGCTCTTCGGGCATCGCCTGCGGGAACTTCACCCTGCCCTCCACGACCTCATCGAAAGCGGCGCGCAGGCGTGCGCGCGCCTTCTCCTGCATGGCCTCCGCCGCCTGGGCCGTCGTCAGTCCGTCCGCCGCGAGCCGGCCGAGGTAGATCGCCCGCACGGTGGGGTGCTGGCCGATCGCGCTGTAGAGCAAGGGCTGCGTGAAGCTCGGCTCGTCGCCTTCGTTGTGCCCGTAACGGCGGTAGCCAACAAGATCGATCAGGAAGTCCTTGCGGAAGAGCTGGCGGTAGGCGATCGCGATGCGCGCGGCGGTCATGCAGGCGTCCGGGTCGTCGGCGTTGACATGGAGAATGGGGATCTCGAAGCCTTTGGCGAGGTCCGAGGCGTAGCGCGTCGTGCGGTCGTCGCCAGGGTCCGTCGTGAAGCCGATTTGGTTGTTGACGATGATGTGCACCGAGCCGCCCGTCGTGTAGCCGTCCAGGCGCGACAGGTTCAGGGTTTCGGACACGATGCCTTCGCCGGGGAACGACGCATCGCCGTGGACCGAGACGTTGAGCGCGAGGGAAAAGTCCGTGGCGGGGCGGCCGGGCTTTGTCCGGTCGTCCTGCGCCCCGCGCGTCATGCCCTGAACAACCGGGTTGACGAACTCGAGGTGGCTCGGGTTGTTCGCCAGGGTCAGCTGCACCGGCTTCTCGTCGCCAGTCTGGATCGTGCGACGCGACCCGAGGTGGTACTTCACGTCGCCGCTCCAGCCCACATAGAGGTCCGGCTGCTCGTCCGGCCCGACATGGAACTCGGTGAAGATCTGGCCGAAAGGCTTGCCGATGACGTGCGTCAGCACCGAGAGACGGCCTCGGTGCGCCATGCCGATCGTCACCTCGCGCGTGCCGCTCTCGACGGCCGCGTCGATGACCTCGTCCAGCATGGGCACCAGCACGTCGTTTCCCTCGATCGAGAAGCGCTTCTGCCCCTGGAACGTCCTGTGCAGGAACTGCTCGAACTCTTCGACGTCGGTAAGGCGCTCGAGGATCTCGAGGCGGCGCGCTGGGGCGATGTGCCGGTAGCTTCCGCCCTCGGCCGCGTGCTGCAGCCACTGCCTTTCCTCGGCCTCGTGTACGTGGCTGAAGTCGAAGCCGATGGTGCCCATATAGATGTCTTCGAGCCGCCTGATCGCCTGACGCAGACTGCCGGCGGCCTCGCCGGCTTCCGGAAAGGCGATCGCCCCCGGCAGCCTGTCCATCTGCTCGTCCGTCAGTCCATAGGCCCTGGCGTCAAGGCCGTGCTGCGTCGGCGGATCCTGGCCCAGCGGGTCGAGCTTCGCCTTGAGGTGGCCAAATTCGCGGATGTTGCGCGCCAAACGGGCGGCCAGCACGACCTCCTGCACATCGGCGGCGGCCGGCGCACTCGTCTGGAGTCCGGCGAAGCCGACACCGCCCTGCTGCTCCAGGCGCGCGAAGAGCGCGGCGCTGGCCGCGTCCACGGAATGAGGGTCTTGCCGATAACGCTCGTAGAGCTCGAGGGCCCAACCAGCGTTCGGACCATGAAACAACTCCCCGAGGTCCATGCTGATCTTCCTCGCGCGATCCGATTTTTCCCGGTCAGACCGGGTCGTCGCCAAGTACGTTTCATTATAACCAACGGCCGGTTGGCCGCACGGTGTGGCTAGCACTGTAAGTCCCCGGCGCGGGAGCGTCAAGGTCAAAGGGCACCGTACGAAGGATGCCCTGTTCCGAAGCGCGGAACTTGCCACGCACCGCCGCGGAGAGCATCTCCGCCACCGCGGGCCTGGGAAGGACACGCCCGCGCCACGCCGAAGGTCTGCTGCGGCAAGGGGGAATGGTGTTGGCTGAGGTTATGCGCGTTGGCATCGCAGGCAGCGGCTTCGGCGCCAGGGTCCACGCGCCGATGTTGGCAGCCCATGGCGGGTTCGAGCCGGTCGCGATCGCAAGCCTGCATCGCGGCGACCAGGAGCGAATCCGGGCCGAAAGCGGCATCTCGGACGTCCTCGACGACTGGCGCCGGCTGCTGGACAGGCGTCTTGACCTTCTCGTCGTCGCCGCCAACCCGGCCCTGCACCGCGAGATCAGCGAGGCCGGCCTCGCACGTGGCATCGCCGTGCTCTGCGAGAAGCCGATGGCCCTTGACCTGGCCGAGGCGGAGTCGATGGAAGCCGCACGCCAGCAAAGCGCCAAGGTGGGCGCGATCACCTTCGAGTTCCGCTTCCGGCCCGCCCGCCAGGCAGTCCGCCGGCTGATCGCGGAGGGACGGATCGGGACGCTCCTGCATGTCGCCTTCCGCGGCCAGGATGCCCGTTACGCCCACTTGCTCGCGAACCCGATCGGCTGGCTGGGCAGGCGCGAGAGCGGCGGTGGCAGACTCGGCGCCCTGGGCAGCCATATGTTCGACAGCCTGCGCTACTGGACCCAGGACGAAGTCCTGGAACTCTCGGCGCAACTCACGACGCATGTCCGCACTGCGGCTGGCGAGCGGCGCGACGCCGACGATGCCTTCCAGGTGATCGGCCGCATGTGTTCGGGCGCCACCTTCCTGCTCGACTATCGCGGCTCTACGCACCTGCCGTCGGGCTGGCAGCTCGAGGTGCACGGCAGCGCAGGCACCATCACCCTGACCGACGACGCGGTCGTCAGACTGCACGACCCGGCCTCCGGCTGGCAGGAGGTGGCCTTGCAACCAGCGGCCGAACGCCAAGGGCTGCCACAGGCGGCCGCAAGTTACGCGACCGCGATGCTGCCGTTTCTCGACAGTCTGCATGCGGCGATCAGCGAAGGTCGGGTGGGCGAGGACCTGCCGACGTTCCAGGACGGCGTCGAGAGCCAGAGGCTGCTCGACGCCGTGCGCAGCGCAGCCGAGAGCGGCAGGGGGCAGGTTCTGAGAGGTCCGGGAGGCCAGACCCCTCGTACTTAGCATGGCGTCTCACAAGTTCGTTCTTATCCGGCCAATTCTGGTCCCATCTCACTCACGTCGGTTGAGCAAGTCTTGGTGCACCAGGGCGTCTTGAGACGCGGGAGTATCATGGCAGCATCGCGTCATCCGAGGGGAGCAGAATGGCGCGGGCGCGCTACTCTCACGCAACATGGCTCTTTCTCCGGTTGAGGCGTGCATCGAACGCATTGGGGAAAAGCATGCGGACCTTCCGACACGGCGGGTCTTCACCGCGTGAGAAAGACGACCCGATTGGCCCATGGTTGATCTTGATACGTCCGGCAGAGTTGCAGCAAGTCATGGACCGCGGTCCCGACGTCGTTCGGAAGAACCGTCTTCGCGCTGATGAGCACCACCCCCGTGTGCTCCGTTCCATCCTCCAGCCATCGCCTGAGGAGCGACGAAACGGTGTGAACGTCATATGTCACGAATACCCGTTCCTCTTCTCCGGCGCCCACGAGAATGGCCTCATCCGTGGCGTCGAGAAATCGCCCGCCCCGCCATGACCTGAGGGCGACGGCGTCGACCCCATGCCCGGAAAGGCCACGGGCAACGGCCGTTGGAATGTGCGCATCCAGAAGGATCTTCACAGGTCGGAAACGGAGTGCGTCTCCAGTGTGGGGAGGAGTCTGCGCAACTCTTCAGGTGTCTTGTCTGCGTCGGCTAGAGCCTCCTCGACCTCGGAAGGGAAGGCGGTGGCGTAATTCACGGCAGCCTGAACCTTGGCAGCCGGGAGATCCAGGAGGGTAGACACCCGATCTGCGTCTCCTCCGCAAGCGTTGGCGACGAGGACGAGCTCCCATACCGCGAGGCCGGTCCCCACCACATAGGCCTGCCGCCCGACTGCGGAGTTCCGAAACTGAATAAACGCAAACTCGTCCTGTCGGAGCGCCTCGTCGAGTAGTAGTGCGGAAGCATCGCTCGGCTTTCGCCCGAGCCTGCGGGCCGCCTTCTGCAGCCGTTGCCAAGTCTCGTCTTTCAGCCGGATACTAACCACCTTGGACATGGGCCACGCCTCCACAAGTCCTCTTGTCAGTATTGTAATCATCAGTTACATTCAACGCAACTATTGTGGTGCACGCCGAGAACTAGCTGCCGCTCAGCTACAGCCAGCAGATCGCCGCGAAGGCGCTGGGCGGGCGGGATCGCGCAGGAGAGTGAGCGCCTCCTGCATCCGCCGCGCCTCCGCGTCCTCGTCCGCACTCGTCTCCTGGCCGCACCTGCGGCAAGCCCGACCGCTCTAGCCGTGGCTCGGACGATCGTGCAAGTCCCCGCCAGCGACCACACTTTCCTCTACTACCAGTTGGGACGGCTGCTTCGGCCGACCGCCAGCCCTCAGGCAGTTGTGGATTTCAGAGAGACGAGGTCGCCAACGGGCTCACCTGTCCACGCTGCGGTGCAACGCATGTTCATCGTCACGGCAAGTGGTTCGGCGCCCGCGATCTTTGCCCCCGCCAGTGCTCAGGGGCACTTATGGTGGCGCGGTCAAGCCGCGTCCTCGCGAGAACGGGATGCACAAGGCCCGCGACGCGGGTGCGGAGACGATGTTGGCAGGGAGCATCGGAGCGCCCACACGTCCGGCAGCCCGCGAAGTGTACTACGGAGTCGGTTTCAAACCGTTCACCCGCGATGTCCCGTATGTCAGACGAGAGAAGTAGTCGCCGCTTGCAATGGCGCCACGCTACCCCCTGGAGCAAGAACTTCGGGGAACGAACTTGTGAGACGCCCCGCTAGGAACCCGCCCGTCGGTTGCGAACTTTCGTAGTACGTCTACGAGCTAG
>JAJZVM010000069.1 GCA_021845645.1 Bacillota bacterium | reverse complement strand
CACCCGCCCGCCCGACTCATGCGCCATGACCGCAAGTACCAGGGCGTTTGGCAGCGAGCTACTCGGCAGTGCTGGCATCCACTCGACGGGCCCGCCGAGCACGTTAGCGGTGGGCGGCATGTCCGCCGGTGGGGTGCCCGGCGGCCCACCGCCGAGCCACATGGCCATGTCGGCCATCAGGACGACGATTAGGATGATCACGGCCACCGTCCCGCCGCCCACCCAGCCGATCAACTTCTTGGCGACAAACTGCGCCCCCTGGCGGGCGAGTTGCTCGCCGTGGTTCTGCTGCTCGTACAGGGCGATCGCCTCCTCTCGTTAAATGGAGAGAGCCCCCACCCGGAGAGGGCAGGGGCTCGGTGGAGTGGGCTAGTCGCCGTCGAAATTGCGGACCAGCGTGATGTACCCGACGACGACTGCTCCGAGCACGACGAGTCCCGAGGCGATGTCCGCTGCGACGGTGCGGATTGGCGGCGCTAGCCAACACAGGATGCTGCCGACCGCGCCGATCGCGGCCATAGCAGCGACCACGGCGCGGAGGATCGCAGTCCGATGCGCCTGCGATTGCGGATCACTCAGCACCCTACTTCCCCCCGCCGTACATGATCGCCGTCTCGTGCGGCGCGGTGTCGATCGTCACCCAGGCGCGGTGGTTGCCGGCGATCAGCAGGCCCTCGCCGACGCGCGCGGTGCGCAGGCGCTCCTGCTCCGCCTCAGACAGCGAGTAGAGCTGCGTCACGGTCGGCAGGTCTTTCGCCTCCTGCCGGAGCAGGAGGACCATCGAGGAGTTCGCCAGCACCGGCTCGCCCTCGCGGGCCACCTCGGGGGCGAGGAAGTCCACGGCGTTTTGAGTGATCGTCCAGAGCGAGCCGTCGTACT
This sequence comes from Bacillota bacterium, assembly GCA_021845645.1. The sequence continues at coordinate 19,697 of JAJZVM010000069.1, read as the reverse complement.
TGCGGACGCGCTTGCTCATCGCGCGGAGGAACCCGAGCGCCTCGGGTGCCCGTGGGTCGACCATCAGCCACGCCTCGTCGGCCACCAGGATCGTGCGCTCGGAACGCGACTGCCGCACGAGGTCCCACGCGAAGGCGAGGACGTTCTGGTACTGCGCCCGCTGCAGGTTCGGCGGAGACTCCGCCAGGTCGTGGATGTCGAGCACCACGAGCTGCGCCGAGCCGACGTCCACGGTCGACGGCCCCGCCCAGAGCTGGGCATCCGCACCGACCGCCGCCTCCTCCAGGAGCGCCGCGACCGACTGCGCCACGCTGTCGTCACGCTGCGCCAAGAGGTGCCGGTAGACGTCCGCGATGTTCGGCCACGCCTCCGCCGGGATGCTTGCCGGGTCCGCGTCGAGCGCGATGCCCTTCGCGGCGTAGACAGCCCTGAGGGCGCGGCCGATCGCCGCCTGCTGCTGTTGGCCGAGTTGCGGGAGGTAGAGCTGGAGGAAGAGGCGTACGCGCTGCATGTGCCGGGCGATCGGCTGCGTCGAGCCAGCGTCTTCGTCCTCCTGGTCGATGTCGGGGACTGGCGGAGCCTGCAGCGGGTTGATGCGCGTGCCGCCGCCACCGACGTTTACCCAGGCGCCGCCGAGCGCCTTGGCGAGGTGACGGTACTCGCGCTCGGGGTCCAGGATGACGATGCGAGCCCCCTGGGCGAACTCACGCAAGAGCGCGACCTTGGTGGTGTGCGACTTGCCGGCGCCGGAGCCGGCGAGGATGACCATGTTGCGATTGCTGATGCCAGCGTCGGCCGGCGGAATCCACCGGTCGAACAGGATGAGCCCACCGCTGCTGTCGTGCCCCAGCACGATGCCGTGGCCGTGGTTGATGCCGCCCGAGCTGAACGGGAACGCCGCCGCCAGTGTCTCCGCGGGGAGCTGGAACGGCGCGCCGCCCTTGAGCGACTCGGGGAAGATGCCCCACGGGCCCACGGCCTTCAGCCCTTCCTCCTGCCTGAATGCCAGGGGCCGTGCCCGCATGCCGGCTGCGGCGAGCATGCCCTCCAGGCGCTTCGCACGACGCAGGCCCGTCGCCTCGTCGGGGGCCGTCACCATGAGCACGACGCCCACGGTGAACACGCTCTGCTGCTCGGCGTCGATCTTGCGGAGGAGCGCCTGCGCGTCCTGAAGCTGTTGCTCCGCGCGCTGGGCGGCCAATGCCGTGGCTTTGGTGGAGAGCTGCCCGGCCAGGAGTGAAATCGCCCGGCTCATGGCCAGCGTGAGCTGCGTCGGATCGGTCGGCAGGGCGTGGATCGAGAGCACCACGCCGTCGAGGTTGGCAGCGTTCGCGAGCCAGCCGGCGTCGACCGATGGCGGGAAGTCCGAGACGTAGTACACCCGGCCCCACTGGTCACCGAGGTCGACGGAGCGCTGGGCGAACTTCAGCGCGGAAGGTGCGAAGGCGTTGCGCAGGGCCGCACCCGGCGTGGGCGCGGCCTGCTTCTGCTGCTTAGGCACTTTCGATCCCTCCTCTATAGGTAGGCGGCATGCGGAGCCCGTCGGGCACCGGCTCGACCGCGGCCTGGCCGGCGTGGAACGTAAGGAACAGCAGCTCGCGCCAGTCGGCGTCGGACATCACCCTCGCCTGCATGCCCCTGGCCCGCTGGAGGTCCTCGACCAGAGCCCGGAGCGACGTGCGGTGCTCCAAGAGCGCGTCGGTACCCGTGCGGGTGACGAGGACGTAGTAGCGGCGCTCCACCGCCTCGCCAGAGCGCACGAGGCCGTGCACCCAGCCCAGGTAGTCGCGGAGCACCTGCTTGCGCCGCGGGTCCGCCTCGGCGAGCATCGCGTCGAGGCTCGCCAGGTAGGCGTCGAGGTCCACCGGACGATAGAGCGAGAGAATCTGCCAGGGGACCTGGAGGCCGTTGATCGCGGCGTGGACCGCCTGGATGATCGCCCTCTTCTCGTTCTCGCTCTTAAGCGAGAGGGAGAGCGGGGCAACCGCGATTCCACCGACCGCTGCGCCGTCGGGGCGGATCAGGCACCCGTCACGCAGGTCCGCGAGCGGGAGCCAGTCCTGCGCCGCGTTCAGGGACGGCGACGCCCCCGCGGTCTGCGAGGGCGTCTTGGGGGTCTTATCGGAGTTTCGAGGCGAGCGAATCGGCAGTTTCATGCGTCATCCCTCCCAAGGTCGAAGAGGTAGAGCCGGCGATCGCGGAGGAATTGCCGGCCCTGCTGGAGCATCTCCAGCGCCGACCCGCCCACAGGCAGCGGCCGGGCGATGCCAGCGCCCGCCCCGGCCGGCAGGATGAGCAGAACGACACAGACCGCCAGGGGCAGGCCCAGCAGCCAGGCGAGGCCGAGTAGGACGCCGCCCACCAGCAGGCCGACGCCTGTGGCGCCAATCTCGGCCCACCCCCAACCGGGAAACAGCTCCCAGCGCTGCGTGATGCGGCGTGGGATGAGGTAGCGGTTCATCGGTCAGCCCCCCTCTCGGACGGATGTGCGCGCAGGTGGACGGGTTCGCGATGGCCGTCCCAGGCGAACAGCGTGGTGAGGTGGCGGTTCTCGCGGCTGGGCCGGAGGCACTCCGGGCAGGTCACGATGCCCCGGAAGTCGCGCTGGACCGCCCAGTCGTCGTCCCGGCTGGCCCGCCACTGCGCCAGGCAGTGTGGGCAGGTGGAGTGGTCGCGCAGGTCGCGGAGGCGACGCAGGCGCCCGGCACTCTGCATAAGCATCTGCTGCTGCCAGTCCACTGCGGTCACCCCCTCATCCAGACTTGCCGCCAAAGAAGCCACCCAACTTTTGGAGGCCGCCATTCTGCATGTACATTCCCCCGATGTACCCGACGCTGCCCCCGATGCCCGACCGGTAGCTCCACTCACGCAGCAGGTGCGGCCCGCGGATCGTGGCCCATGCCCAGCTGAGCATCAGGATGATGATCAGGAAAATGCTGATGCTTGTCATCGCCGCGCCACCCGCGGAGGCGCTGGAGCCGTCCATGGCGAGCTGAGTGGTCGCCAACATCCCCTTGAGGCCTAGCCATTGCACCGCCTGAGACAGTGACAGCACGACCAGGGAGCGCCACCAGTTGTTCCAGATTCCGCCATCGCGATTGAACTGGCCGAGGGCGACCAACGGCGCGGCGACCACGTAAAACACCAGCTCCGCGGCGCGCACAGCCATCTGGAGGGTCACGATCACCAGCGTGATGATCACGCCGACCAAGCCAATTGACAGGAGCAGCACCATGCCCACCGCCACATTGGGGGAGCTGGCGATATCCGCGGACAGAGATTGTGTCACCTGCACATTGCCCAGGAGCGGCGCGGCCATGTAGGCGGCCGCCAGCCAGATGCCGAACTGAAAGGTCGAGTAGGCGAGCCAGGTCCCAATGCTGCCATAGATCGCCACCCGCAGGACGCCCTTGCTCCACCATCCGGTCGCGTCGCTGGAAGACCCTTCATTCCAGAGCACGTATTCCTGCAGCGCCCGCCACGCGAGCACGAGCGCGAACAGGCTCGCCGCCACGGTTGCGCTGACCGCCGTCACCTGCGACACCCACGGCAGGTGGGCCGCGACCAGCGACTCCTGCGAGATCCCCGACAGCGCCGCGGCCAGCAAGCCGAGCAAGGGGTCCAAGATCGCGTGCTGGATGAAATAGCTCAGCCCGCTCACGAGCATTCCGCCCATCCATCATCCCTCCCTTTAAATGGCGAAGGGCCCCAGGGTCTCCCCCGGGGCCCCGTGTCTCCCGCCACGCGGGCTTAGATCAGCTTGCCGGCGACCGCGACCAGCACGCCGGACCCGGCGATCATCGCCGTGCCGACGAGGACCTTGCGAATGCTGGAGGTGTGATGGGCCACGCTCTGCGGGTCGTCGTTCAACGAGCGCATAAGCGCGTGGTAGCCCACCATCAGTCCGCCGCCGGGGACGCCCAATGCGGTAACACCGGTTCCAGCAGTCGTTAGAAGTGTCTGGATGTGGGCCAGAATTCCGGAAAGACCCATGTAACTCATCCTCTCGATTACGTTTTGCGGATCCTCGTGCTCCCCGGCTCGCTCGCCAGGCCTCATCACCTCCTCTCAGGCATCACTGCTGAGCAACTGGGCCACGTCCGCAGGCATGTCGACGACGGTCGCCTCCGCGATGGCCTCACCTCCCTCACCGTCGAGATCCGGTGGCCGCCAGAATGCGGGCGGAGCCACCGGGGATGCCGGGGGCTCCGCTGTGCGGGTTTGGATGTTGGGCCATACTTTCGCCCAGGCCGAGAGGTCGGGGAGTGGCAATCGAGCGGGCAACTGCCCCGCCTGCATCACGAGCGCTTGCCCAGGCGGCCAGCGCAACACCTCGTCGGGTGTCAGCAGCTCGCGCGCCTGCAGGGTGTGCGTCGTGCTCGCGGTGCCCACCGTAGGGCTCGTCGTCCACCAGGTCACGCGCGGTACCGACATGTTCTCGGCCGCCACGGTGTACCGGCCCAGTTTTGCCGCGATCTCCCGCGCTGTGTCGATCTCGGCGGTGCGCAGGTAGATCCAGGTATTGGTCGAGCCCTTGATCGTGTTCGCGGCCTCGCCGTAGTGGCGCTTGATCTGCGCGAGATCCTGCACCGCGAGGAGGAGGCGGATGCCGCGGGACCGCGAGACGGCGACCGTCTTGTCGAAGTCGCGAATTTGGGGGAGATTGCCAAACTCATCCAGCAGGACATTGACCTGCACGGGCAGGCGGCCGCCGCTCGCGTCCGCCAGCGCCGCGAGGCTTTGCAGAGTCTGCTGGACGTATAGGGTGGCGAGGGGGTACCTCGTTGAGCGCTCATCGGGAATCACGAGAAATACCGCCGTCGGCTTGCGCCCCAGGTCCGCGAGGTCGTGATCCTGGTCGGCCGTCAGCCATGCGATCTCGTCGTCGGCGAACAGCCGGAGCTCCGCCGCCGCGCCGGTGAGGATCGATGCCCTCGTCCGCTCGACGCTGAGCCGGACCGGCCCGTACGCCCGGTATGCCGGGTGGTCAGGAGGGAATTGCTGGATCCAGTCGTCGAGTCGGCCGCCCCCTGCGCCCCCTGCCAGCAGAGCGGCGTAGACGCTGCCCATGTGCTGCTGCTCGGATGTGGGCCACCGCCACGGCTCCTCGCCCTCGGGGGACTTGCCGCCGCGCGGCGGCGTCCCCGCGGCGAGCGCGAGGATCAGCGAGGAAATTAACGCCTCCTGGGCCTGGGGCCAGAGCATATCGCCCTTGTGCTCCACGCTGAATGTGATCACGTGTGCGATGTCCCAGGCGATGGCGCTCGCCTGGTCGCGGCGGCCCTCCGCCAGTGCCTGGACGACCGCGCGCACCGGGTTCCACCGCGAGCCGCGCGCGGGCTCGCGGAGGTCGAATCTGACCACCTCGTACCCCTGTAACCGCAGCCACGCGGCCGTGTGTGCGTAGAGCTCGCCCTTGGGGTCCGAGATGAGCATCGACTCGGTGCGCGCCGAGCCGATCACGCCGATGGTCGGGAGGATCAGCCCGCGCGACTTGCCGGACCCCGGCGACCCCACGAGCAGGACGTGCTGGTCTGAGGTGAGGAGCCAGGCGCTGCCGGGGGTCGGCCCGGCTCCGAGGTAGATGCCGGAGGGCTGGGGCTCTTTCGCCGCCGCCCGCCAGAGGGCGAAGGTCTGCGCGATTTCCGTCTCTCCCCTCCATCTCGCCGTCCCGTGCTGGCCCTTGCCTGCCGCCGGGGGGCCGCCGTAGCCAGCGCTCGAACGGCTACCTCGCAGGGCCGCGTACAGGAGCAGGCCGACGATCGCCGTCGTGAGGACGAGCCATGCGAGGAGTGCCGGGCCGCTGGTCGCCAGCACGGGCCAGGCGTTCCATGGGAGGTAGGAGTGGTGGTCGAGCCACACGGCCCAGAGCCGCTCGATCGCCGTTAAGCGGGCGGTCGGGGTGGTCAGAGCCATCGCCGGGGCGAGGACACCGGGCCAGAGACTGAGCACGGGCGGAAACAGTGCCGCGCTGAGGAGGAGGCCGAAACCTGCGAGGAACAGGGCGGCGGTCAAGCGCTTCTTCACGGAGTCACCTCCATTAATCGTCGTCATCTCGGATCGCCCAGGCTCGCATGGCCGCCATCGACCGGTCGGCGTCGGACTCTCCGGTCTCGCCGCTCGGCGCGGTAGGCGCGGCCGTCTCCGCGGGCCGCACGCCCTCGCGCAACAGAGCCTCGATGCGGTCGAGCCGGGCGTCGATGGCCTGGATCAGCTCGGAGCCACGGTCCGCCTGGCGGAGCAGGTCGGCCAGCACCTGCGATCGCGTGCCTCCTCGTGCCCGCACGAGCCGGTCGAGCGCCTCCGCGGCGTCTCGCGGCAGGTAGATCGTCAGTCGCATGTCATACCTCCCTGAGCCGCTCCCAGCGCGGCGCGGCGGGTTCTCTGCACGAAAAAGGTAGGTGTCAGAGAATGACACCTACCTCAAGCGTCGAAACCCGCTCCTAGCGCGGGGTCGGATGTATTACCCGGCCATGACGAGGTAGCCCTCGGCGTTGGCGTAGAGCGCCCGGTCGAGTAGCCGTACCCGCGGGTGCAGCCTGCGCAGGTGCTTGGCGAGGATCTCCCCGCCGCCACCCGCCAGGAGCACGGCGCCCATCAGGTCGAGCCGGTCACTCCAGGCTCGCTGGACCTGCTCCGCGATGGCTGTGGTGAGTGCCTCCGCCTGGGCGTCGACCAGGGCAGCCACGTCGTAGTCGCGCCCCCGGATCGTCAGCCGCCCGTGGTAGTTCTCCAGCGCGTCCTCGACGGCGCCGGCCGCCAGCATGACGCCCGTCTGGTCGGAGAGGGCCTGGCGGACCGCTTCGAACACCCGCCCAGCCCCGAGGTCGATGCTCCCGCACGCGGCCTCGTCGGGCACCACCGCACCCGCCGTGCGCCGCATGGCCAGGTAGTCAGTCGTGCGGTAGCCGATGTCGATGAGTCCGACGGGCCGCTCGGCGAGTCCGGGGTCCTCCCGCATGGCCGCCGCGAACGCCCCGGCGCCCTGAGGGAGTACCTGCGCCCCGGCCACCCGGATCTGTCGCGCCCGGCGCGCGTCGACGGTCACGGTCGCCTCGACGCCGCGCAGGGCGTTGCGCAGCTCGCGGCGCTGGTCGGACTGGAGCCAGAGAGCCAGAGGCAGGCCGGCGAGCAGCTCGACCTCTCCCTCCGCGCCGAGCAGCGCTGCCGCCGTGAGCGCGAGCGGCAGGTAGCCGCTGCGCTGGGCGGCATCCGAGGCCCAGGAGCGCTGGCCAGCGACGGAGCCGATGGTGTAGCGGGTCTCCGTACCGTCCATGGTGATGGCCACGTCGTGCCCGTCCCGGTGGTGCCCGTCGCCGAAGGCGGCGCCCAGGCCCCGCGCCGTGCGGGCTGGACCCACGGTACTCGGGATGATTGCGCGGCGGCCAGACTCGCTGGCCGCCTTCACGAAGCCGTACCCGACGTCGATCGCGATCCGCATGCGTGATTCCTCCTATCTCGCTCCAGCCTCTGCCTCACGCGCCTGCTGCCGCTTCCGCGCCGCTTCCTCCTCCAGGGCCCGGGCCTCGGCAAGCGCGGCGTCCCGCTCGGCCTGACGGATCGTCGCCTGCAGGGCCCTGCCGATGCCGGTGTACGCCTTGCTCGCCTCCCAGCGGCGTAGGTCGCGGACGTACTCCGCACTACGCAAGAGCCTACCAGCCACTGCAGTTTCCAGGCGCTCGCGGGCCCGCTGGACACGCTCCTCTGCCCCCTCCGCCGGCCCGCGACGTGCGGCCTTGTCGAGGAGGCTCTGCACCTTCTCCGCCATCTCTGGGCTCGCCAGGATCCGCCGCGCCGCCTCGCGGGCCTGCTCTTTGTCGAGAGAGGCCGCCAGCCGGCCGACTTCCTCGCGGACCAGCGCCGCGAGCTCCGGCGACGCAGATCCATCGCCGCGGCCCGCACGGGACGCCTCATCGGCGATCTCCTGCCATGCTGCACGCTCGTCCATCTGTGCCGCCGCCCGGAGCACTGCACCCCCGAGGCGCTGGCGGATGTCGGAGAGGGCGTTCTCCCGAGCCCGGTCGATCTTCGCAGGCTGGTCGCTGTAGTGGCTCGCCATCTCTGCCGCGATTTCGCTGTACCGCCCGGCCATCGCAGACAGCTCGGGCGACGTACGGAGCACGTAGTCCACAGTGCTGTCGATCTTGGCTTTCACCTCGGCGGGCATGTACCCGTAGGCGAGGCGCCCCTGGCCGGGGAGGGACTCGGCGATCGTCGCGAGCCTGCGCGCGAATTCGTCCGACTGCGAGCGCGTCAGCGCCCCGCGAAACGTGTCGCCCAGGGCGGAGCGGATCTCAGACTTCTCCTTACCCAACCGTTCGCGCTCGGGTCCGTACAGCGCCGAGACCCAGGCGCGTTTGCTCTGGTCGAGGCCCTCGCGCCCGAGGAAGCCTCGCTTCGGATCTGCGCTCCAGATCAACAAATGAATGTGCGGGTGGCCTTCTTTGCGGTGCATCGCAGCGGCCCAGCGGAGAGACTCGGCCGGGATGCCCATCTCCTCGGCCATCTTCGGGAGCACGGCCCGTGCGGCGTCCTCCCAGGCCTGGCGGTGCATGAGCTGACCGCCCATGGCACGGGCATCGTCCTCGTGGACCGAGACGAAGAGGCGCCAGACCGGGCCCTGGTGATGCTCCAGCTCCTTGAGGAGAGCGGCCTGGTCGGGCGGGTTGGCTGGATCGGCGCCGAAGAGCCCCTGGCTCCCGGGACGCTCCGACATGTACTTGGCGTGGATTGCAGCCTCGTCGGCCTCGGCCTCGCGCAAGGTCTCGGCGTCGGTGACGAGCTCCTCCTTGCGAGGATTTGCCATATACTTCAAGTGCGCGACAGCCGCCTGCATGCCGTTGCGCCGGCCACCACCGGGACGGTAATAGCTGCTTTTGACGATCAGGGGACGCACGGGAGTCACCTCCTTCGTTAAATGGAGAGAGCCCCGGGGGGGTGACCCCGGGACCCGTCAGTCGGCGCCGATCGCGTCGTCGCTCGGCAGCGGAGCCGGAGGTGCCTCGTCCGCGGGGTCCGCAGGCTCGGGATCGCGAGTGCGCTGCGCAGCCCAGCGGCGGGCCTCGGCGTCGGCCGTGGCGATCGAATTGGCAATCGACTGCATGACCTCCTGCGTCGGCCTTTGACTACCGCCAGCAGTCATCCTCGTGAACAAGTCCTGCCGCTGGAATCGCCGGGCCAGTTCGACCCCATGGGAGCTCTCGAACGCCCCCAGAAACGCGAGCCGTCGCACCGGCTGGAGCTCCTCGCGCAGGACTCCCCGGACCGCCTCGGCCAACACCTGCGCTCCGTCGTCGGCGGCCTCCTGACGGAGCATGCGGCTGACCGCCCGCCGAATGATCGCAGCCACGGGTTCGTGGCGCTTCAGCGACGCCTCCCGAAGCATCTGGTAGGTCGCGTCGTCAAACATGACCCGAACGTCGCGCGTGGCAGCGCGGTTCACCCTTGGCATGTTGCACACTCCCCCTCCAAGCGCTGAATCCCGCTCCTAGAGCGGGGTTCGAGTATGTGTAGAACCTGTATGGGACATGTGTTGGACCTCTTGCTGGACCCGTATGGGCGGTGTCGGATTTACAAAATGCCTCCCCAAGCGGCACCGCCGCTTGTGTGTAGGACCCCCTTTTATCCTGCCTCCTCCCCCTCAAAACGCAGTGTGGGGGGGGAGGAAGGAGCGCAGCGACGAGGAGGGGGGCAGGTACCTACTTTGTGGCAAGACGATCTATGTCTTGTTCGAGGCCATGTCGCCACCCCTTTGTAATCGCCAGCGCCGCCGCCAGTCCCGCAAATCCTACTGCCATCGCCCCTGCCCCAATGACGGCCCACCAATACATGGCAGCAGGCGAGATGCAGGCAACGGCAGCCACAGAGGCCAGATATGGCATAATCAGGCACTCCATAATTCCACCTGCGCTCAGCAGCCGATCCTGCCTCACAGCGATCAAATCTAGCCTTCGCTGAAGCGCCTCGACCTGCCAACGGATCTCCGCCTCGTTCATCTCATCCATCTCGATCCTCCCTCTCACCAGTGCCGCAGCATGCTCAGCACATCGCCCGGATGCGCGTTGCCGTGTGCCACACCCAGTCCCCAGATCACGAGCACCAGCAGGACTTGTCCGTACCGCCACACCCGCCTCTGCCCCTTGCTCACCCACCACGTCAATGCGCTTGCCACCAGCGGAATCGCCGAGTACATCAGCGTGGCCCACACCCGATCGCTGTCCGAGAGTGCTGACCAGCGCCAGGCCATACCGAGCACCTCGCCGCCCAGCAGGAGGTAGGTGGCCACGTAGTAGAGCGCAATCGCGGCGAATGGTGCGCCAATGATGCGTACGGTCCAAACGATCGTCCGTCTCTGACGCGGCGTCAGTCGCGTTGCCGCCTCACTCATCTCGCCCACCCCGATCCCCTCCCTTTCATCTCGCCGGCATCGTCGCCGGTATCAGCATCCACACGCCCACAGCCCCCATCACCGTGAGCATCGTCAGCCACGCCGCCTGTCTGGCCACCTCTGTCCATGCCCGCATCTCGTCCCTCCTCCCCTCGCACACAGGTGTGGGGGGGAGGAAGGAGCGCAGCGACGAGGAGGGGGCTTATCCTCCGATCACATTTCTATGCCCAAACGCTCTGCATCCCGTTCAACGCGCGCTTCTGCACGGTCTAGCAACCACCGCGCAACAATGGTCGGCACCCACGCTCCAACGAGCATGCCGCCTACTGTGACCGCTGCTTGACGCGATGATGAGAAGAACAGGATCGCCACCAAGAGAGGACTCACGAGCAAGGTCTTAACCGCCGCCCCGAGAATCAGTTCGTAGTCCTCCAACGCATGCACTTTCGCCCGGATCTCCGCCTCGCTCATCTCACCCATCCCACTCATCCTCCCTTTCACTTCCCCGGCATCGTCGCCGGCAGCATCATCCACACGCCCACGACCGCTATCGCTGTGAGCATCGCGAGCCATGCTGCCTGTCGGGCCATCTCCGTCCATGCCCGCATCTCGTCCCTCCTCCTCACGCGGGGATGCCCGCCACCCTGCCCGCGTGCGGCCGCCGCCTCGGGTCCGTCCTCGCCGCCTCCTGCCTGAGCCGTTGCACTGCCTCGCGGATCGCCGCGGTCGCCGGGTCCTGCCCCACGGCCAGCAGGTGCTCCGCGTACAGGTCGCGGTAGGCGAGATAGCTCCGCGTCCCCCATTCTGTCCTCACGACCATCCCCGTCAGGCACGCTTCCGCGATTACCCCGGCCACGGCCCCCTCGGGCTCGGCCGTGGCCGCACGCTCTGACCGTCGCCCTCGCCACCGCAGGGCCACCCGCTCGCCGACGTGTTCCTCGGCCACCCGTCGCAGGGCACCGTCGATCTCCTGTGCTCGCATCTGTCCGACCTCCTCCTCCCTCGTTGAGACGATGTCCACCGCCGCTCTCGCGGGGGTGGACATCTTGCGCTCGCCTATGTGCCGGTCTATACTGAGTTCGCCTCCCGGGCCCCGAAATCGCCAATTTCGAGCCCCCGAGCTATTTCAAAGAAGTCTCCGCCACCCCGAGCTTCATCTCGGGGCCACCCCCCCCAGGGTGCCACCCCTGGGGGTCTCACTTTGCTGCCCGCACCCACACCCCGTCCCGCTCGCTCACGCCACTCGCCACCCGTGCCCCGCGCGGGAGCAGGAGGAGGTGGAGGACGGTCGCGATGTCTGCCACCGACGCCGCGGCATTGAGGGTCCATGCGTACCACGCGACCGCCGGATCCCTCGCGGCTGCCATGAGCGCGATCAGCGTCCCCACCATCAGCGGGATGAGGTTTGTCACCGTGATCTCCCACGGCCCCAGGACCCCGTACGTCGCCACCGCCGGCCCGTGCCGCGTCCATCGGGCGCTCGGCCTCAGCCCCAGCGCCCATGCGGCCGCCACGTGCAGCGCCTCATGGACGACGGCCACCGCCGCCGCCAAGCCCGCCGATGCGAGCGGATGGGTGAGTAGTCGGATGGCCGCCTCCGTGTGCACCGGCCTGCCCATCGCCGCGAGTAGCCCCCACGCTCCCCACCCAGCGACGGGCAGGGCGATCAGACCCGCCGCCTGCAGGACTGCCATGGCGCCTCGCGTGCCTCCCGGCCAGGGGCTGTGGTAGGTGTACCCGTCGAGACCGGTCATTGGCACGGCACCCCGAGGCTGTGCGGGTGCGCGGTGGAGGTGCCATGGACCGCGATGGACGATGCCCATCCGACCGCCCCTGAGAAGAAGGTCTGCACCTGCGCCGTCGCTGAAGTCGAGACGGTGCACCCTCCAGGCCCTTGCGTCACCTGTACGTTCAGTGCGCCCGGCGTCCATGCGGCACCGGGTTTGTCCATCGACGTGATATTCGCCTGGTAGACCTGATCAGCCATCGCCTGGGCCTCAGTGGTGTTGATGGTCAGGTATGGGTTCCCCGACGAGTCCGTCTCTGGCACAACCGCTTGCGCTCCCGCAGTCGCGGCCGCGTCAAGCGCTGCGGCCTGCTCTGCCTGTACCATCCTCGCCCGCCCAACGTCGAGCGCCAGGGCCGCGACACTGACTATGGCGGTGAGGGAAATCGCGAAGATGACTGCGGCTTGCCCGCGTTCTTCATTGAACAGTCGCATAGCCATCCTCCTCACTCGACCAGAAAGCTCACGCTCGACTGAAGCGTGACTCCTGGGAACAATGACGTGGCTCCGGCGTCGTGATAGATGACCGTTACGGTCACGAGGCCGGAGGCCGGGTCGTAGGACTCCACTAGATCCCCTGAGGTGTATGGCCACTGCGGGTCGTAGTTAGCGGGTGCCGTCTGCAACCCGCCGCCTTGCAGGTTCGCTTGAACATCCTGCGCCACTGTCTGCTGCCACCCCGTTGGATCACGCGCAATCAGGACTGCCGCCTCTCTCGCGCCCTCGCGGGCAGCATCTACGACGACCTGCTTTGCGTTTACCCAAAGACCGCCGACCACGAAGATCCCGACCAGAAGTAGCACAAGCACGGGCAGCACGAGCGCGAACTCCGCGGCTGCTTGGCCACGAGCATCTCGAAGGCGACGGAGTGTGTTACGCACCCCCTTCCCTCCTCTCTTCCTTGTGAGGAGGGGCGAGCCCCCAGGCCCGCCCCTGATGTGGATCAAAGCGATCCGGTGATCTTGCTGAGCGTGTCACCGATGCCGCCGCTCAGCATGGTCAGGCCACCGATCAATACGATGGCGACGAGAGCAATGATCAGCGCGTACTCGACCATGCTCTGGCCGCGCTCAACGCGGAGCAGTGTACGGATGTATGCCAGCATGTAGTTCCCCCCTTTCCCAATAGTGCGGCCCGCCGTAGTGCTCGGCGGGCCAGTCAGTCGGCAGGCACTGGCGCCAGCGGGCGCCACCCACCACCCCCTCTCCAGTGCGCGACCTCGGCCAGCGCGTCGAGGTGGGCCTCGTCGAACCCGCCCATCCCTTGCATGACGCGCAGCGCCTCTGCTGGCTGCCGCCCGCGGTGGTAGGCGCGGTCGGAGGTCAGTGCGTCGTAGACGTCACATGCCCTGGCGAGTCGGAGTGCCAGGGGCACCTCGTCGCCGCGCAGGCCCCTGGGATAGCCGAGGCCGTCCGGGCGTTCGTGGTGGCCGGCGGCGACCGCCGCAGCTACCTCCCAGGCATGCGCCTCGGTCGGATGCCGCACGGCGAGCCGTAGGAGTTCTTCGCGCCCGCGCACAGGGTGGTGCCACATCTCACGGGTCTGCTCTGGGGACAACGGGCCAGGGTGATGGAGGGTCTCGCGCGCGACCCAGAGTTTTCCAGTATCGTGCACGAGCATCCCGAGCGGCCAGAGGTAGGCGTCCGGGTCGGCCACACCCAGGGCCACGATCATCAGCCTCATGAGAGCCGCAGTCCGCCACGAGTGCCCATGTACCTGCCCGTCGCTGCGCAAATCGACGCGCCGGGCGATCCATTCCGCCCGGCGCGTCACGCTGTCAATGTCGCCCATGTCTTCTACCTGCCTCACTTGAGAGTGTTCAGGGTGGCAGCACCCGGTGGATAGGCCAACAGGATGATCACGACCAGCACCAAGGGGACCACTGCCCACAACATGCGCGCTGTTGCCTTGCCGGCCTTCTCCTCGGCGGCCGAACGCCGTGCCTCACGAAGATCGTGCACCTGAGCACGCAGTATCTCTGCCACCCCGCCGCCCAGATCCATCTGCTGGCGTAGCATGGCGACCAGGGAGGATAGTTCGGGGACATCCAGTCGCTCCGCTGCCCGTCCGAGCGCGCCTCCAAGGTCTCCGTCAGCTTGAGCCTCACGGGCGGCTACCATGAGTTCCATCCCGAGGATGCCTGGCACATCGGTGATCGTTTCCCGGATAGCCCTGGCGAGAGGCGCACCACTTTCGATTGCCGTCACGAGACTCTCCATCCACCCGACTTGCGCCGTGCGGACCTGACGGACGCGGACAGCAATCCGCTCCTGTAGGTACCTGTTGCTCAGCGGTCGGGTCCCCACACCGACGGCGATCGCCGCGATTGGGCCAAGGATGGGTCTAACCAGCGCACCCGCAGGCAGCGCCACGAGCGCTCCCACGACAGCGGTCACTAGTACCGCGAGGTACCATTCCTCAGCGGAGAGGTTGCCGGGCCGACCTGCACGATCGTACATTCGGCGGAGTTTCTCCATCCCGCGCCGGCGAATAACTGGGCCGGCGACCGCCTCTGCGAGTGCCTGAACAGGCCGTAGCATCGCCACAAGCACCGAATCGCCGGCCTCGGCTTCGAGAATCGCCTGTGGGTCGGACCCCTGAACATCCGGGAGGATGCGCTGCAACAACCGATTACGGGTCATCGCCCGCTCTCGGAGGTACATTCCGAGCGCGAAGGCGAAGAGGAACGTCAGTACGTCAATCACAGTTGCACCTCCCCCACTAATCGAACGTGGTGGTCCGCACGACACCGCGTAGCCAGATTACGGCCATAAGGATCAGCACCACCACTACCCCAAGTAGGAAGACCCCACGGGGTGAGTCCAAGAACGGCTTGAAGTAGGCGTGGCTTACGGATTGAAGCACGGTTACGATGACCGCAGGCAGCGCCATAATCATGTAGGCTTCACCGCGTACGAATGCGGTTTTGGCGGCGACGGTTTTGCGCATCGCAACGCGCTCCTGAGCTGTCTGTGCACAGGAGTTGAGAGGGTCCGCTAGTGATCCTCCAAGCTGCGCATGTAGCCGTAGCGCGGATACGACCAGCCGCATGTCGGGGTGACCCAGGCGCTCAGCAACACCGCGCATGGCTTCCTCAGGTGAATACCCGGTGGACATCGCCTGCACTGCGCGCAACAGTTCCGGACCGAGCGGCGCTGGAGTCTCATGGGCTGCCAGAGCCAGAGACTCCTTAACGGAGCGACCCGATCGGATCACCTGTGCCCAAAGGCGCAGCGCCTGCGGGAGTTGCTCGCCAATTACCGGAGCTCGACGGTTCTTCAAAGTTTGGAGCCAGACATACGGCGTAAGCACGCCTGCCACAAGGCCGCCAGCCGCGAAGAGCGGACTGGCCGTCAGGAGGAGCAGTAGACCGTATCCCATTACAGCTGCTAGCACCGACCCGACCAGCACGTTCTCGCCGCTCACGGCCACCCCTGCTTGCCACGCAGCGACCGTCAGTCGACGCACCAGCGGGATCTCGTCTGCGACGCGATCTCGCTGTACCTGATCCCTGATCTGAGCCGGTCGAGGCCCTGCAAGGAGCTGCGCGACCCTCTCGCGGCCCGCCTCGCGCCAGTTGCGGACAGCCATCCCTACGCTAACCACGAGGATGAACACCAGCGCCTCGATCAGCCACATCAGTCCGCCGCCTCCCTTCCCCCAACAAGGCGGGCCGGGGCTTCAACCCCGGCCCGCCTGAACTTCGCGAGTAGCCGCTCTGGTCGATGACCCGTGGGCACCCAGTCGGCTCCGTCCCACTGAACGATCGGGTCGACTCGCACGTCGCCCTCGATCAACCCGGCGACCTCGGCCACCTCGACTACACGGCGACGGCCGTCGGCCGAGCGCTCGACCTGGACGACGAGCTCCATAGCCGAGGCGATCTGCTCACGAATCGCCCTTACCGGCAGGTCGAAGCCCGCCATCAGGACAAGTGTTTCAAGGCGGGAAAGCACGTCCCGTGCCGAGTTCGCATGGAGCGTCGTCAGGCTGCCGTCATGACCCGTGTTCATGGCTTGCAGCATGTCCAGGGCCTCTCCGCCGCGCACCTCACCGACGATGATCCGGTCAGGGCGCATACGCAGAGCGTTCTTCACCAGCTGGCGGATTGTGACCTCGCCGCGGCCCTCGGAGTTTGCGGGCCGGGCTTCCATCGCCACGACCCCACGTCGCTCAAGCCGTAGCTCCAGCGTATCCTCGATGGTAATGATGCGCTCGTCCTCCGGGATGAAGGCCGAGAGCGCATTCAATGTCGTGGTCTTGCCAGAGCTAGTGCCGCCGGAGACGAGGATGTTCGTCCGCGCCCGAACCGCTCGACCAAGGAGGTCGGCGATCTCAGGGCTCATGGACCTATTCGCAACGAGGTCCGTGACGTCGAACTTCTGCGGAAACTTGCGGATGGTAACGGCGGCTCCATCTGGCCGCAGAGGCGGGACGACGACGTGGATACGCGAGCCGTCAGGGAGCCGGCCGTCCACTAACGGCTCAGACTCGGTGACCTCGCGGTGTAGCGGTGACACGATCTTGCTGATCACCATCCGCAGATGCTCCTCGCTGCGGAATCGCACCTCCGTCCACGACAGTCGCCCGTTGCGCTCCACGCGGACATCATTCGGGGAATCTACCATGATCTCAGTGACCGTCTGGTCGTCGAGTAGATCCTGTAGAGGTCCAACGCCAAGGAACTCGGCGCGGGCTTCTGCGAGCGCAACCGCTCGCGAAACGCCTGGATACTGACGCACCTGGGTATCGACTGCTTGGGCGATCCGTCCCTCTGCCTCACGGCGGAGGACTGGATCCTTCTCGATCAGACTCGCCCAGTCATCGGGCAATTCGTGGGAGATCTCGTCCCTGATCGCCGCCCACGCAGCCTCGGGGAGCGCCGACGCGGTCTCCCGGCGCTCCGGGGCCCTTTCGGCCGCGGCGATCCCGTCACGCCGCAGCAGCCCTCCCGCCATGCTCTCCCCTCCTCTCTACTACCGCGCGAGCCAGCCCAGCAGCCCGCGACGCCGGGGGCGCTCTGCGACCACCTGGGGCGCGGGCGGTGCCTCGGGTACCAGGTCCCGCGCCAGATCGCGCATCAGCGCAGCCCACCCGGACCCGCGCAGGCGCTCGATCGGCATTTGCCCATCGAGCCAATTTGTGGCCGATCGCACGTCCGGGTCGTCCGGGAGTGGCGACCCAATCGGCCGCAGCCCGAGCCGGCTGGCAAACTCGCTAATCGGCAGTCCACCAGTGCGCGGGGCCCGGCTGATCACCAGCCGCCAGCGCTCCAGATCCACGCTCTCGTCTCGCTCAGACAGCTGCCGCAGAGCCCGCAGTGTGTGCCCCGCCTCTGCGACCGCCGCACGGTCGGGCGAGACGACGTAGAGCACGTCGTCGGCCTGGCGGAGACCAGTTGCGACGGCGTCGCTCGTCAGGTCGGCTGTCGGGAGATCGAGCAGAATGACGTCGGCGAATGATTGCAGCGCTGTCAGCACTCGCGTCAGGATGGCAGCGTCGATCCCTCCCGCCTGCATCGGGTCCGGCGGCGCTGGCAGGAGCCAGACACCCGTCCGATGGCGCGTGAGCAGGCTCTCGATCCGCTCGCCGTCGAGGTCCTCGCCCTCGGGCAGTGCCGCCCAGTCGGCGAGCGTACGGTCGGCGCTCACCCCGTACAGCGTGGCGAGGTCGGGCGAGGCGAGGTCCCAGTCGACTGCGACTACCCGCAGGCCCCGGCTGGCCAGGACGACGGCCAGGTTTGCGGCGATCGTCGACTTGCCGAGCCCCCCCTTTGTCCCGAACACCGCGATTGCCCGTCCCAGCGCCTTCGCCGCCTCCGCCTCGGGCGCACTCGCCACCATCACCCGGCGCGTCCGCGCACCCGCGAGAGCGGCCACACGGCGCTCTTCCGCGGCGATCGCCTCGACCGCCTGCCGCACCTCGGCATAGTCCGCGGGGTACCCGCACATCGCCCGCACGCCGCCCGCCCTCGCAGCCCGCCATGCCTCCTCGCTCACGTCTTGGGAGGCCAGCACGACCGCGCAGGCGTTTCCCTGCGCGATGCGGCGGGCGAGGTCCGCGTCGCCAGCCACCAGCACCACGTCGGGTCGGTGCTCGGCGACCGCCTGGGTCGTCTCCGCCTCCGTGCTGACCGTCGCCACCACGACCATCTGCTCCCCGTCAGACAGCAGCCGCCCGGCAGCGCGGGCGGCTACGGCATCCGAGTCGAATACCACGAGTCTCGTCACCTCATCGCCCATGTCACACCCCTCCTCCCCTGCATCACATCGATCACCTGCTCGATTTCGTCAGCGACGAGCGGGTACGACACCACCGCCCGTAGTCCGCCGCTCGGCAGCCATGTCGTGCTCGGAGCGCCCTCCGCGTCGCGCATGGCGTAGGCCATCGCCTGCCCGGCTGGCAGCCCCATGCTCACCCGCCGCATCGCGGCGAAATCCTGGACCACGAGGACGAGGCCGGGGCTGTACTGCTCGACCAGTGGCCACAGCCCCTCCTCTGTCGTGGAGAGTGCCGTCAGCCTCACATGTGAGACTTCAGCCAGCACCCACCCGACATCCTCGATCGCGTCCATGTCCGGCTGGTACACGACCGCGTCGATGGGCTCCGCCACGCGGCGTGAGCGGAGAGGGATGACCGTGCCCACGCTATTTGCCCCCCTGCGCTGTACTGGTCCCGGCCGTCGGCGCTGTCGTGGCCGCCTGGCTGCCGAGGTACTGCGCTGCGAACCCCGGCGACGTCATAGCTGGCACCTGCGCGGCTGCCGGGTCCGATGAGAATCCATTGACCAGCAGCGAGATCGACCCGTTCGCCTGCGCAAACGCGATGGCCTGGGCGATCTGCGGCGATACCAGCAGGACCACGTCGCCGCCGCCCGTACTACCGGCTGTCTGCGCGCCGCCCTGGACCGCGAGCACGGGTACGTTCTGGGCGAGCACGATGGATGCTGGGATCGAGCTCTGCCCGGCTGGCACATGCACGCTGGCCAGTAGGTCCACCCGGACCCCCGGCGCAACCGAGCCGTACCCCTCATCCGGTGTCACCGGCAGAGTGAAGCCTCGCATGGTCGGCTGGCCGATGCGCGTGAGATCCGTAGCCACAGCGCTGTTTCCCTGCTCGTAAGAGCGTCCGAGCCACGCGCTCTCCACCACAACCCCCGCGGGGATCGGTGCGCTGGAGACCTGTCCGATCACCTGCGAGATTGACGAGACCATCCCCGATGTGTAGTCAGAGGCGGAAATCTGGGCGAACGTGAGGTCTCTCGCAGAGATCGGCTGCCAGGGCCTGATCTCGCCCTTGGCGACGACCACGGAGACCGTCTCACGGGCTGATGCGACGGTGCGGCCGACAGCCGCCGCCAGCGCCAGGCCGACGACAACGATGAACACGATCTGCGTCGTCCCCGAACGCAGGAATCGGGGACGGCGGACAGGGGACTGGGTTGTGCTGCGAGGCATTAGCGGGACACCTCCAGTTGGCCGGGATTGTGGACCTGGGCGAGGTAGGCATCGACCTCGCTGAGAC
>JAJZVM010000002.1 GCA_021845645.1 Bacillota bacterium | reverse complement strand
CCGCCGCCGTCGGTGTGGTCGGAGTCGTCGAGGTCGACGAGCGCGATCCTGGCCGGCTGCCCGGCCTTGATCGTGATGACGTCAGGGCTGAAGCCCATCATGGACACCTGGACCTGCTTCGTGCCGACGGCGGGCTGCTCCACGAGCGGCCGCAGGCCCTGCCAGATGCCCGCTCCCAGCACGAGCACCACGATGACGGCGACGGTGATGAAGGCGGCGATCAGCGGTCTGTCACCCTTGCGACCACGGTTCTTCTGTGCCACGTCCGTCTGCTCCCTCCAACGCCGAGAGCCGGCCCTTCGGCCGACCTCGGTCCGATGTGCTGGCGGATCTCCGGTCGGCCGCCGAGCACGCCGACTGGGTCCACGGCGTTTCGCAGCCAGCGTGGCAGAGGCGACCCGATGGTTGTCCGGTCCGACATCACGTCATGGCGTGACGAGGAACTTGCCCTGCATGCCGCTCTGGGCGTGGCCCGGGACAGTGCACTGGTAGACGAAGCTGCCGGCGGTCGAGGCGATGAAGGCGATGCCGGCGGAGGGCATCGCGGTGCCCTGCGCGGTGGCGAGCACGGCACTCGCCGCGCCCGCGAAGGCGGGGGAGCCGTCGACCGTGCGTGAGACGACGAAGTCGTGGGGAGCGGCCGTGTCGCCGTTGATCACCTGCACCGTGACCCTGGCCCCCTGCGGCACCACGATCTGCGGATTGACCATGCCGGCGATCTCGAAGCTCAGCTCGGGGCCGCCGGGCGGCCCCGCCACGGCGGTGAACCGGACGTTCGAGCCCTGGAAGGTGATCGTCTTCGCGGCGCGGTCGACGGTCGCGCCGGGAGGGACCGCCGCTGCGGCGGTGGCCGCGGCGCTCTGCGAGATGCTGCCCCCGGCGGAACCCGAGGGACCGGTCGCGCCGCCGAAATAGCCGCCCATCATGCCGTAGTACGGGTAACTGCTCTGAGGGGAGATCCCGGTCCGTGCGAAATAGCCGCCCATCATGCCATAGTAGGGGGCACTGCCACCTCCCCCCGAGCGCTGGCCCCAGAGCGCGCCCATCATGCCCCACGGCCCGGCCCATGCCGCGTCTCTGCTGCCGCCGCCAAGGAAGTAGGACATCATGCCGTACGGGCGCGCAGTGCCTGCCGCGCCGCTGGCCACTCCCGACCCGAACAAAAGCCCCAGCACGCCGACCGCGACCGCCCCTCCCGCGAGCACTCCCTTGCCGATGCGCATGGCCCGACTCTTCCTCTCGCGCACTACTTGGACTCAAGGTCGCGCCGCATCTCTTCGAACTGCTCGCGGCTCAGTTCGCCGCGCGCGTAGCGCTCGCGCAGGATGTCAAGAGCGGTGTCGGAGCTCTGGCCGGGACGTGACGGCTGCTGCCACCACGTCCTGAGGATGAGCACGATGCCGCCGACCGCGAGCACCCAGAACACGAGCATCATCAAGGGACCAAGCCAGCTCCATGCACCGCCCCAGTAGCCCCACATCATCGCGCGTCGCCGTCCTTCCGTGCGTCCGCCGCGGGCACCGCTGCCTGCGCGTGTGGGCGGGGCGGCACGAGCCGCGCCCGCCCGGGGGCGATCAGTAGCCGCCCATCATCGTCCCGTAGGTCGCGTCAGCCTGAGAACCTGACCCTTGCTGCAGGTAGCTTCCCATCATGGTCCCGTAGGATGTCGCATCCGAGGAGCTCGCGCCCTGCTGCAGATAGGCGCGCAACATCATGCCGTGGACGTCCAGCATGTTCTGATGGTAGGGGACGAGGTTCTGTGGCATGACGCTTGCGGTGGTTCCCTGGAGCTGCGGCCTGCCTTCCAGGTACCGCGCCATCATGCGGTAACCGCTCGTGGCGCCCTGCGCGGTGAGCGGAGCGCCGCTCGCGACGCCAGCCCCTGCCGCCACCCCGACGCCCGCCACGCCGGCCGCGATGGCTGCAAGCCATGCCTTGGACATGCGCATCGTCGTCATCCTTTCACCAGGTTCGTCACTTGACACCGAGACCGCGCTGCAGGTCATCGAGCTCTGCGCGGCTGATCTCTCCGCGCGCGAACCGCTCCCGCAGGATCTCCTGCGCGCGGTCCGGGGCCGTCGCCTGCGGCCGTGCGAACGGGCGCACCAGAGCCACGATGCCGCCGATCACCAGCACCCAGAAGACGAGCATCAGGATTGGACCGAACCAGCCGCCTGTGCCGCCCCAATATCCCCACATCATCGCTGCGCACCACCCTTCGAGCAGAGTGTAGGCCGCGATGATGCGGGTTACGTTCGCTGCATCCGCAGCGAACCCGCAAGAGTTGCGCAAGAAATCGTCAAGATGCCGGGCAGGGCGTCAGGCTCTCGGCAAGGTCACCTTCGCGAGCGTGCCGAGCCCAGGACCCCGGCTTGCGAGCGTCAGCGTGCCATCCATCGCCTCGGCGAGCCGCCGCGAGATGGCGAGACCGAGACCCATGCCCGGCCGGCTTGTGTGCCCTGCAGACCCGCCCTCGCCGCGGAAGAACGGCTCTGTGACGTGCGGCAGGTCTTCCGGGCGGATTCCGCTGCCCTCGTCCTGTACGCGAAACTCGACACGACCGCCGATCGCCATCGCGGACAGCGTCACCTTGCGTCCCCTGGGCGTATGGCCCGCGCTGTTGATCAGCAGGTTGTCCAGGATCTCGCCGAGGCGAACGCGGTCCGCCAGCACCCGAAGGTCCGCAGGAGCGGGCTGCAGTCTAAGCTCGACGCCGGCCTCCCGGCACGCCGGCCCGGCGGACTCCGCCGCGGCCAGCATCACGTCCTGGGCGGCCATGGCTTCGGGTTGAAGATCGGCGTACGCGTTGCCCTCGGCGCGGGACATGGCGCTCAGATCTGCGGCCATGCGCTCCAGGCGCTCCACGGCGCGGTCCATGCGCTGCAGCACCTCGTCGGACCACGGCAGCACCCCGTCGCGGAGGGCGTCGCAGTAGCCGCGCAGGGCCGTGACCGGCGTGCGCAGCTCATGGCTGACGCTCGCCGTCGCGAGCGTGCGTGTGTGCCGGGACTCCTCGAGCGAGGCGGCAAGCAGGTTGACGTTGCGCGCCAGCTCCGAGAGTTCGCGCACGCCGCGCTCAGGGAGTCTCTCGGTGTATTCGCCCGCCGCAAGGCGGCGCGTGGCGGCGACGACCCGGTCGAGAGCCTGGCCTACCGCCGTGCTGAGGAACAGCGAGAAGACGAGACCTACCCCGATCACCACGGCCAGCGAGATCAGCACGTGCAGCAGCACCGCGGACGACACGGCCTTGGCCAGCGCAGCGTCCATCTCGCCGGCCGTCGCGCCGGCCGGAGGATGCATGATGGCCTGCATCAGACGGTCATAGTGCATCGCCGGCGTGAGGAAGAGGGCCAGCATGCCGGTCAGCGCGGCCGCCAGGCTGGCTGCGAGGTAGGAGAGAAGCAGGCGCGTCCCCAGGCTCTGGGGGTCGCCGAGACGCCTCACGTCTTCGGACCCACGAGGCGGTAGCCGACGCCGCGCACGTTCTCGATCTGCAGGTCGTCGCCGATCTTGCGCCTGAGGGAGGCAAGATGCACGTCGACGACATGATCGGATACGTACCCGTCCTCCCAGAGCGCTCCGATGATGGCGGCGCGGGAGAGGACGTGACGCGGGCGGCGGAGGAAGATGCGCAGAAGGTCGTATTCGCGCGGCGTCAGCTGGACCTCGACATCCCCGACCAGGACGCGGTGCTCTCCCGCCAGCATGTCGATGCGGCCCCAGCGCAGGGACTCAGGCGTTTCCTTTGGGGCGCCCGACCCGCGCCGCAATCCGAGCCGCCCCACGCGCAGGCAGATCTCGCGCGGCGAGAAGGGCTTGACGACGTAGTCGTCCGCGCCGAGTCCAAGCCCGAGCAGGCGATCGGCCTCCTCGCCGCGCGCGCTCAGCACCAGGATGGGCAGATCGGCGCTCGGTCCCGAACGGACGCGGCGCAGCACCTCGAATCCGTCCAGGTCCGGCAGGGTGAGGTCCAGCACGGCGACGTCGAGGTCACCCCCCGCCACAGCCGTCAGCGCCTCGGCGCCAGTGCGCGCCGGCAGGACGACGTGGCCGTCCTGCTGCAGGTACCGACCGAGGATCTGCTGGACGTCGTCGTCGTCATCCACCAAGAGCACCCGCATGCGTCACCGTTCCCCCCTGGGACTGGGTTCGCCGCAACACTAGCGCAAACAGGATCGAAGCGGCAAGACCGCCGTGTGGAGGCACGACGTAAGGGTTCGCTCGCAGCCGCGCGAAGGGCCGTGCGAACCTGCGGCATCGAAGCCCGCCGGGCGCCACCGGCCCACGGTTTGCCAGAAGGCCGCGCCGGCCGGCAGCCGGCGGGACGCGAGCCGGTATCCTGGCGCAGGCAGAACGCGGCGGGCGGGTCCCCATTGTACCCGGGCACGATCCCGTGGCGGGATCAGGCCTGCTATGCTCATCAGGGACGCAGGCACGCAGTTGCCGCATGCGTCCCAGGAGACCGAGAAAGGCTCCGTGCGAAGCGGAGGTTCGTCGCATGCGCGTCGTGGTGGTGCCGCCTGACCCGCTCTGGCCGGGGCGCTTTCGCGCGGAGGCCGGGGAGATCGCCCGCGTCTTGGGGACAGATGCCGTCTACATCCACCATATCGGCAGCACTTCAGTGCCAAGACTCGCAGCCAAGCCGATCATCGACCTCATGCCGGTGGTGCGCGACATCCGTGCGGCGGATGCACGCACATCCGCGCTGGCAGCCCTGGGCTATGAAGCCATGGGCGAGTTCGGACTTCCGGGGCGCCGGTACTTCCGCCGCAGGGCGGAAGGGAGCGCCTGCCACGTGCACGTCTACCAGAGCGGTCACCCGGACATTGCCCGACACCTCGCGTTCCGCGACTACCTGCGTGCCTGCCCGACGGCCGCGGCAAGCTACGGAGCCCTCAAGGAGACGCTCGCGGCCCGCTTCCCCGACGACCTCGACCTTTACATGGACGGCAAGGACGGCTTCATCAAGGATACGGAGCGGGCGGCGCTCGCCTGGTGGCGCAAGGGGACCGCGATCGTGCTCAGCGGACCGGTCGGCGTCGGCAAGACGACGGTGGGCATCGCCCTAGGGGAGCTTCTCGAGGAGCGCGGCATCGCCTGCGCCTTCTCCGACTTCGACGGCCTGACGGAGATCTCGCCCCGTTCCCCCGGCGACCGGTTCGGCTCGGGACTCGGTCTCTTGAACCTCGCGGCGGTCTGGCGCCATGCCCGCGACTGCGGAGCCCGCTGCCTCATCGTGCCCCGGGTCATGGAGGCCAAGGACGATGTCGAGGGCGTGCGCTCGGCGGTGGGGCACGCCGATGTCGTGGTCGTGCGCCTGACAGCGCCGCTCGGGGTGCTCCGGGAGCGCCTGCGGCAGCGCGAGAGGGGCGCTGCCCTCGACTGGCATCTCAGACGGGCGGAGGAGCTCGGCCCCCAGCTCGAGGCGACGGGTCCGGCCGACCATGTGGTCGAGGCGGGAGGCCGCGTGCCGCAGGACGTGGCCAGGGTCATCCTGGAACGTCTCGCGCCGTGGCTGCCGAAGCCTCCGCCAGACTGCCCGGCATGATCCGGAGCCGGTCGTGAGGTCGGTGCGCAACGGGCGATGGCACCGTGCAGAGAGGCGGAGGAGAGACCATGTATCTCGTGACAGGCGCTACCGGCAACGTGGGCAGGCCGCTCGTGGCACGGCTCGCGGCGGCGGGCGAACCGGTCCGGGCGTTCTGCAGAGACCCCGAACGGGGGGCCTTCCCCAGCAGCGTCGAGCTCGCGGCCGGCGACATCTCGGATCCCGAGGCCGCGCGCAGGGCGCTCCAGGGCGTCACGCGGCTCTTCCTGATGCGCGCCCCCGGCGTCGAGGCCTTCTGGGACGAGGTACTGAGGAGCGGCGTGCAGCACGTGGTCGTGCTGTCCTCGGGCGCCGTGGCGAGCGGCGTCAGGACGTACATCGGCGACGTGCACCGGCAGGTGGAGGACATGGTGCGGTAAGCCCCTGTGACCTTCAGCTTCCTGCGCCCCGGCGCATTCATGAGCAATGCCCTGCAGTGGGCGGCTGCGATCCGCGCGGACGGCGGCGTCCGCACGCCGTTCGGCGATGTGCCGAATGCCCCGGTGGACGCGCGCGACCTCGCCGAGGCCGCCGCACATCTCCTCAGGGACCAGGAGGCAAGCGCGGGGCAGATCCATCCCATCACCGGTCCGGAACTCCTTACCGTGCGCCGGCAGGTGGCGATCCTTCAGGACGTGCTCGGGCGCCCGCTGGGCTTCGCGGACGTGCCGGACGACCTGGCCGAGCAGCAGATGAAGCGCTTTGCGCCGCAGCCGATCGTCGACTCCCTGTTCGCCATGATGCGTGATGCGGCCGCGCATCCGAACGCGGAACTCCACCCGCTGACGCAGGTGACTGGGCAGCCCGCCCGCACCTTTGCCCAGTGGGCGGAGGACCACAGGGCAGCCTTCGCCTGAGCCTGCTGCCCGGCAGAGCTCCTGGTGGGCGGCTGTCCGCCGCTGCACCCGAAGGGACGGGCCCAGGACGGGTCGAAGCGGTAGAGCGGACGTCCCTTGGGGAGGGTGTGCGATGCGCGGTGCCCGGATCTCGGTCCTTTCGATGCCGGTCCTGGACCAGGATCGTGCCAAGCAGTTCTACGCCGGGGTGCTCGGCTTCCAGGTGATCATGGACAATCCGTTCGGCGAGGGCATGCGCTGGGTGATGCTGCGGCCACCGGGCGGCGGGCCTGCGATCACCCTCGTGACGTGGTTTCCCGAGATGCGGCCAGGCAGTGTGCACGGTACCGTGCTGTCGGTGCCGGACATCGCACAGGCGGTGGCGGAAATGGGGCGGCGAGGGCTCGCCGTCGATGCCGCCACGATCGAGGAGGCGCCCTGGGGCCGCTGGGTCACGATCGAGGACCCGGACGGCAACAGATGGGTCGTCCAGGAGGATCGCCCGCTGCAGGACTGATGGCGCGAGTCGGTCTCGCCCGCAATCCATGTCCGGTGGCCTGTCGATCCCAAGGCGGGAAACGCGTGCGAATCCAGGCTCAAGCGGATCCGGCCTGAGCCGCCGAAGTACTGGCGCAGCGTCGCTTCCGCGGGCTTGCCGCGCGGCGTGTAGCCGTTGTCGTTCGGACCGCCCTGCCAGTCGGGATTGGACGGGTTGGCCCACCAGAACCAGAAGAGGCCGCGCAGCCAGGGCTCTTTGCCGATCGTCGTCAGGGTGGCCTGATAGAGCCGCTGCTGCAGGGCGAGGTTCACCGGCTGCTGCGGCAGCCAGGCTCCCGGCTGGGCAGCGGCACCGTCCTCGGAGGGGTAACCGAGCTCGGTGATGATGAAGCCCTTGCGGTCGAGGCCGGTGGACTTCCGCCATGCCGCGATCTCAAGGGCGATCTGCCGCCAGCTCGCGGACAGGTCGGCGACGGACGGATCGGGCGCCTGGGACAGGGGGAAGTAGGCGTCGATGCCGACGTCGTCGAGGGCCTGCCAGAACGTGACCTGCTGGTAGTGCGTGTAGTCCGCGCCATAGACGATGGGACCCCTATAGTACCTGCGGGCGACCGAGATCGCCTTGAGCCAGTAGGGGCGGTATGCGGGCACGTCGTCCAGGCTGTCGAACTCGTCGCCGATCGCGAAGAGGTCGGCATTGGTGGATTGCGCGAGCTGCGCGTAGTGCCGGAGATAGGCGTCGAAGCTTGAGAACCACTTCGCCGGCGAGCTCGGGGCGAAGTTTGCCTGCCAGCCGTTGCCCCCGAGCGAGTTCACGAAGGGGTTCAGAAAGACGCGCATGCCCATGCGGTGCGCCAGGGCCACGAGCGCGCGCACGCTCGCGTCGGTTGGCGTGAAGCGCGCGCTGGGCCCGATCGTCACGGAACGGTTGGTATCCTGGAACCACGCCACCTGGATGGCGAGCCAGTCGACGCCGTTGCGCTTGAGGCGAGCGAGCTCTCCCGTGACCTGCTGCGTCGCGAACACCCCAGGCTTGTAGCCCGCCTCCGTCATGCCGCGCATCATGCCGGACATCGGCGGCAGCGGCGGGTCGGCCCCGCCCATCGCACCGCAGCCCGGGAGCCAGAGCGCGAGCGCGGCCAGCAGCGGGCGCAGGCCCTTCGGGGTTATCATGCCTCCACCTCCCGCTTCCGGGAGTATGGTGCCCGACCTTGGCCTTCGGCCGGCGGGGCGGAATCACGGGACGGGCGCCTCGATCGTCTCGCCGAAGCCGCCCTGCCACAAGAGGCCGCTCTCGAGGGCGGCGACGGCATACGGCGTGCCGTTCGGGCCGTGCAGGTAACCTGCGAGCAGGGCGGTGCCGGGCCCTTGGACCTGCCAGACGCCGTTCGTGCCGAGTGCCTGCCGCAGCGGCGCGTCGCGCGGGTCTCGCCAGATCGCCGCCAGCAGCCCGACCGCGCTCGCAGGCGTCATGTAGTCGTCGAAGGAGGTTCCGGTCGGGTCAGGGACGATGTCCTGAGGGCCGAGAACGCCCGTCATGGCCGCCCCGACCCGGCTCCCGAGCAGCAGGGCGAGCTGCTCGGAGTCCAAGGTCGAGGGGCCCGACAGCGTCGGCTGCGCGAGCGCGGCGAGCGAGGGCCCGGGCATGGAGGCGACCGGCCTGGCGGAGCCGGGCCCGGCGGTCGGGCGGATGCCCCCGCGGACCCGCACGCCCGCAGCGGCGAGGGCGTCCCTGAACGCCGTGGCCGCGACCAGGCCCGGGTCGGGCGCCGTCACCCACAGCACATCCGACGCTCCCGCTGCGACGCTGCCGCTGAGCACGAAAGCGGACATCTGCGCCGACCATGTCGCGGCTGCGCCCTGGCCGCCATCGCCGGTCGTGAGGAGCGAGATCACCTTGACGGGGACATCCCTGGGCTCGAGGCCGAGGTGCACCCGTCCGCCGGCCGACTGCACCGTGATCTGGACGAGGTCGCCGCCGTCCACGAGTCGTGAGGCCGGAGGCAGGTAGCTCTGGCCGAGCTCCTCCCACGTGGCGCCCTCCGGCCAGCGCAAGGCGTCTTGCGCCGAGGGAAGGTCCTGCACGTAGAGAAGCGGCCCATGGACCTGCCGGACGCCCGCGCTGCGCACCTTGGCGGCAAGGGCGGCGAGATCCTGAGGAGTCAGGGAGGGGTCCAGTGCGCCGTCGAGCACGAGCGGTCCCTGGAGCACGCCGCCACGCAGCGCGCCGGCCGCCGCCACCGTCACGTCGGGGAACGATCGCACCCCTGCCGTGAGCGCGGCCGCGAGCAGGCCGACGCGCGGCAGCCAGTTCGTGCGCACGAGCTGACCGGATTCTGACCGGTAGGTCATCCGGCCGGTCGCGAGATCGAGGACGGCTACCCCCTGCACCGCCCCGGTTGCGGCGGGCAGACGGGCGAGGACGCCCTGAAGGAATCCCGGCGCGCCTGGGGCCGCAGATGCCTGTGCAGGAGTGGGCTCCTTTGGCCAGGTCGCGAGGTCGACGACCATCTGGTCGATCGCGCTGGGCCTGGGCACAGAGTCGGCCATGGCCCCCGCCGCCGGGCCCTCCTCAAGGATGGCGAACGCGATCAGGTCGCCGTTCGCCGCAGTCGCGTAGCCTGCGTAGTTCCACTGGTTGTCGAGGTTGCCCGTCTTGAGCCAGACCCGGTCCTGCGCCGGGCTGCCGACAAAATGGCCGCAGAGGATGCCGCAGACCTGGCTGTCTCGATTGCCGGCCTCCATCATCGAGTACCGGAAGTAGGGAAACCAGGGCCGCGTCTCTGCGTAGGTGAGCAGCGACACCACGCCCTGGGCGCTCTCGAGATCGAGCGGCGACAGCCCTGACCCGTCATACTGCGGCGGCAGCCCGGTGAGGCCGGCCTGACGGAGAAACGATGCCATGGCCGCCTGGGAGGCGGCCGCCGAACCACTGCCGGCCTCCTTGAGACCGATGGTGCGGAAGAGGTTGTCGGCCATCTGGTTGATCGAGAAGCGGTTTTGCAGCGGCAGGAGCAATCTCAGCGGCGGCGAGCGGAGCGACGCGATGACCCTCTCGCCCCGCGGCAGGCCGCCGGACGTGGCGGGCGACGTGAAGCGGACGCCCTGCTGCAGCAGCGCCGCCTCGAAGAGGGCGGCGGCGAAGCGGGCCGGATCGGCGGGGGAAATGTTGACCGCGAGGCTCGTGCCGGCCTGCATCGTGCCGGAGACGACGATCGTCTCGCTGCCCAGGAGCCTCGTGACAACGGGAGGGGGGCTCGCTCCGGCGACCGTGCGCGCCGTGATCTGCAGCTTGAAGTAGCCAGTGACTGCTATGCGGCCGAGGAAGTGCAGCGACGCCGCGACCGGCGTGCCGGCCTGTGGCCCTGCCTGCACGAGCAGCTCCACCGATGAGAGCTCGGCTTCGAGGGCAGTGGCGCCCGTGCCGTAGTCCGTGGAGAGCTCCGCGGCCGACCAGCCGGCCCCGCTGCGCGGCGCTGGGAACAAAGAACCGACGCCGACCACCTGGCTCGCGCTGCGCACCTCTCTGGCCACTTGTGCGGCGAGCTGCTCGAGCCCGGCGTTGCCCTGGGCCTCGAGCCACGGATCGCCGCCGCCGACGAGGTAGATCGGCCCCGCCTGCCCGGCGGGCGTACCTGTAGGGACGGCGACACGCGTCTCGTAGCTGAAGTCTGGGCCGAGATCCTCCAGCGCCGCTGCACTGGTGAACATCTTCATGACGGAGGCGGGGATCTGCAGATCCGTCGGGTGGATCGCGGCCAGAACCTGGTCTGTCGTCAGGTCGTACGCGTCGGCGGAGATGTGGGCCGCCCGGGTGACCGGACTTGCCGCGATGGTGGCCTGCCAGGCGGCCTCAAGTGCCGTGTGCGGGGTTGGCACCTTCACTGCCTGGGAGGCGCGCGGCTGCGGCTGCAGGGGGTGCCGCAGGCCATCAGGCGCCGGCGGCGCCCAGGCAAAGGAGGCTGCGGTCAGCAGGAGCACGGCCATGAACAGGCTCCGCAGGCGCATGCGATCACCTCCGGGCGGAATGGTCGTCTAGCCTCTTCGCGGGGTCGGAGCCAGCCTCCTCTGATCCTGGAGGGGGACTCCCGCGCGGGAGCCCCCTGTGCGGAAGGAAGTGACCGTGCCATCTGCGAAGCCCCATGGGCGATCGGGCGGACCTGGCGACGGGTCCGGCAACTGCGAATGGAGGATGTCTCTTGACGTACGACCTCGTGATCGTCGGCGGAGGGGTGTGGGGCAGCGCGGCGGCTGGGGCAGCCGTGCGCGGCGGCGCGCGTTCGGTTCTGCTGCTCGAGGCGAACATCGGACTGGCGCAGGAGAGTTCCGCAAAGTCCGGCGGCATCCTGACAGATCTTCTCTGGCATCCTGAGGATCAGGCCTTCGTCATGCGCAGCCGCGACCTGTACCAGCAGGCGCGCGAGGCAAGCGGCGACGTTTCGGTGGCGCGCAGGGTTGGCATGCTGACCCTCGCCGAGGGCGAGCACGTGGCGTCCCTGCACGGCCGGACGAAGGATCTCGTGGCGCGCCAGATCCCTTTCGACATCCTTGACCGGGACGAGATCGTGCGGCGTTATCCGAGTCTCGACCGCCTCCGCGGGGATACGGTCGCGCTCTGGACGCCGGAGGACTGGCACCTGAACCCCACGGCGTATGCCCAGCAGGCGACGGCCGAAGTCCGCGCGAGTGGCCTTGCCGTGCGAACGGCCAGCCGCGTCGGGGCGATCCGCCTGGAGGGCGGCAAGGTGTTCGTCCAGGCGGGCGGCGAGACGTACGAAGGGCACCGCGCCCTGATCGCGGCCGGCACGTGGACGCGCAAGCTGGTGCGCACCGCAGGCCTCGACCTCGCGCTCCTGCCCTACCGCGTGCAGCTCTCGTCGCTGGAGCTCCAGCAGCCGCACGGCCTGCCGATCGTCTGGCACCTGTCGACGGACGTCTACATGGTGCCGGACGGCGAGAAGGACGTGCTCGCGGGGGATGGGACGCGCCTTGCGGAGTTCGACCCGGACGACTACCAGACGTCCGGCGACGACCAGTTCGAGGAGGAGATCGCGGAGCGCCTGCTGCTGGTCTCCAGTCTCGGCGAGCAGGCAGGCTTGCGCTCGAGTTGGGCGGGGCTCGTCGGCGCGACGCCCGATCGCCGCCCGCTGCTCGGCAGGCTGGCAGACCGTCTCTACGTGGCCTGCGGCGACAACGGCATCGGCGTGATGCGCGGTCCGGCGATCGGAGAGCTTGCGGCCAAGGTCGCGCTGGACCTCGCCGAGGCGCCGCACCTGCGGCCGGATCGCTTCCCCGCGGAGCCGTTCGAGATCCGCCCGGGCTTCACGCTCGATTAGCCGTCGCCGCCAGCGGGGCGGGCCTCAGGGCCCGCCCCGTTCGGCGTCAGGCGCCGGCGCACCTCGTCCAGTGGCAGGGCCGCCACCTTGCGGCCGAGGAAGCCCGTCTCGTCGCAGGCGGTGAAGAGGGCGTGCAGGATGCCTTCCTCGGTCGTCTCGACCGCGGCGCGGAAGACGTCGCCGAGAAGCTCGTGGCGCATGGTGCGGCGCATGGGGAAGGCGTCTTGCGGATCGCCGTGCTGCGCGCGCGTCGAGAAGGCGAGGAAGAGGTCGCCGCTGCCGTGCCGGCCGTAGCTGCCGACGCGGGCCATGCCGAGGGCCGACCGTGCGGCCAGGCGGCGCAGCTGAAGGTGATCGAGCGGCGCGTCGGTCGCGAGCACGACGACCAGGGAGCCATCCGGCGGCGGCGGCAGGTGCGGGCGGCGCACCACCTCACCAGGCAGGTGTCCCAGCGGCCGGCCCGCGATCGCGAGGTCCCCCGGCTGTCCGAAGTTGACGAGGCACACGCTGCCGAGGCAAAACCGCTCGCCGCCGATGTCGAGCAGGCGCGACGCGCTGCCGATGCCGCCCTTGAAGCCGAAGGAGACCATGCCGGTGCCCGCCCCGACCGATCCCCAGAGATCCTGGTGGTCGCTCGCGGCGGCGATCGCCTCGTGCACGTGGACAGGCGCCACAGCGTATGTGCGCGCGTCTGAGAGCCACATGTCGTTGCACTCCGCCACGACGGGCAGGCAGGGCGCCATCGAGCGGCCAAGCGCCGCGCACCGCCCGAACATGTGCTCCGACAGGCCTTGGAGCACCAGCGGCAGACTGGCTGTGCCCGTGAGGGCGATGGGTGTTTCCAGGAGACCCCACTCGTTCACCTGATGGAAGCCGGTCATCTCGCCAGTGCCGTTGAAGACGACGGCCGCCGCCGGCAGCCGCTCGACGGGCAGATCCGCCTCGGGCACGACGACCGTGACCCCGGTGCGCGCGACGCTGGGTTCGTCCAGGCGCACCGTGCAGTGTCCCACCTTGACGCCGGGCACGTCGCAGATCGTGTTGCGGGGACCGGGCTCGAGCTGCCATGGCGCGATCCCCCAGCTCCTGAGCGGCGTCACGCGCGGCCCCCTCTCGGGATTCGGAGCGCCCCGGCCGACCAGAGCCGCCCGGTCAGGCGGACCAGCAGCTCGGGCACGTCTTCGAAGCTGTAGGGCATGTAGAGGCGCTCGTCCACGCGGTGGGCGCCCTCGCCGTGCGGACCGATCATGAAGACGGCATCCGCGACGAGCGACGGCCCCGCCTCCGGACCGAGCACGGCGGCGACGGGATCGTTCGCCCAGAAGGCGTCGTCCTGCCAGTCCTCGGAGGCGGCGACGAAGCTGAGATCGCTGATCAGCGGGAAGAAGCGGTCCTGCCGATAGAGGTTGCCCGTCTCGGTGGAGTGCTCTGCGAGGAGCCTTTCCATGGCCTCTCGCTCCCCTGCGGCGGTGGAGACCTTAGGAACGAGACCGTTGCCGAAGAAGAGCACGACCGCCGCCTCATGTCCGAGCACGGTGTCCGCCAGGGTCTCTACGGCCCGAATGCGCGGCGCCGGCCCGGTGGCTCCAAAGAGATCCCTGCCGAGCGCCGCCTTGAGGTCGGACCAGACGCCCAGGCGGTCGGCCATGCGCACGAGCTCGTCGAGGGTGTAGACGCGGAGCTCGGGCCAGTCGCCGAACGCGTCCGCGAGCGCCCGTTGCGCGGCCAGGGCGGCTTCCTCGGCGATGGCCCTGAACGCGGCGAGCACCTGCGCCGGGGTGCGTTCCACATAGAGCACGTTGTAGCAGCCGACGGCTGCGAGCGGCGTCTGCACGTCGTACGACTGCTTGTCGTCGCGGGCGCCCAGCGAGACGGGGAACGCGGTGCGCTCCTCGCCGCGGCCGTCCCGCAGGCTCTCCCGGTAGACGACGCGGCGGGTGATCTCCGCCAGTACGAAGTCCGGATCCAAGCCACTCTCGGGCTCGCCGACGTGGCTTGGCACGCCGCGGACGTAGGCGCACGGCAGGAGCTTGCCGACACTGCCGGAGTAGACGAAGCGGTCGTTCGTCCCCGATCTGCCAGGCCGCGGGCCGGTCGCGTCGGTGTTGATGATGCCGGCGAGATGCAGGCCTTCCTCTGCGAGGTACGGCGCGAGGAACTTCGTGAGCGCCCGAATGCCCTTCGATCCCGCCTCCTCGTCGGCCGTCAGAGCCACGAGGAGATGGCCCGTCTCGGGCTGCCGCGCAAAATGCTCGAGCACCGCGAGCGTAGCGGCGACCCCCGCTTTCATGTCGAGGACGCCTCTGCCGAAGAGCCACTGGCCGCTGCGGGCGAGCCCACCAAGCTCCGGACCGAGGGCGCCGTCGCCGATGCGGCGGGTCAGTTCCCGCGGCTGGAACGCCAGCGGGCGCATGGGACCGTAGTCGTCGATGCCTACGGTGTCGATGTGGCCGAACTGCAGGACCGCCCTCGCACCGCCGCCCCGCAGATGGGCGAGGACGAAGGCGGGGCGTCCCCGCTCGTCCTCGCCCTTGAGACGCGCAGGGTGTGACCCGCCAGAGGATGCGCCTGCAGGAGGCCGTACGCGTCCTCGAGGACCTCAGCTTCGCCCTGCGTGCCGTTGACCGAGGGAATCTCCGCGAGGTGCAGCGTCAGATTCCGTACGCGATCATAAAAGCGCGAGGTCGACATCCGCTCTCGTCCTTTCGCCTTTCAGCTGCCGGCCTGCAGGCGTGCTCCCGCCACTCAGCCGGCCAACATGTCCCGTACGGCGGACGGCTGCCCGGCTCCTGCTGCTTGACAGCATGATCGAGACCCCTGCAACGTAGGACCAGGGTCCCATGTGGTAGAAAGGCGGCCTTGTCGCGAGTCGAGGAGAGGGACTGCGCGACGGGGTCTGGTGCGTCGCCGCCCACCGCCTTGCCGGGCGGTGCACAGCATGTTGCGAAGGGAGGAGCCCTGTTGCCTGACGCCTATCTGGTCGACGGCCTGCGGACACCGATCGGCCGCTACGGCGGCAAGCTCGCCTCGGTGCGGCCGGACGACCTGCTCGCGCACGTCATCGACGCCCTTCTCGCACGGCAGGGCGCGGTGCCTCTGGACGAGATCGACGACGTCCTCGCCGGCGCGGCGAACCAGGCCGGCGAGGACAACCGCAATGTGGCGCGGATGGGGCTCCTGCTCGCGGGGCTGCCCGACGCGATCCCGGGCATGACCCTGAACCGTCTCTGCGCGAGCGGCCTCTCGGCCGTGATCACGGCGGCGCGGGCGATCCGCGCCGGCGAGGGGGACATCTTCCTCGCCGGCGGCGTCGAGTCGATGTCGCGCGCGCCTCTCGTCGTGGGCAAGAGCCAGGGCGCCTACCCCCGCGGCGACCAGACCCTGTACGACACGACGCTCGGCTGGCGCTTCTCGAACCCGCGCCTGGCCGAGCGCTTCCCCCTGGAGTCGATGGCGGAGACGGCCGAGAACGTCGCGGAGCGCTACGGCATCACCCGCGAGCGGCAGGACGCCTTCGCCCTCGAGAGCCAGCGACGCTGGCAGAGAGCCGAGCAGCGCGGCCGCTTCCTGCGGGAGGTCGTGTCGGTGGACGTCCCCCTCCGGCGCGGCGCCAGCGAGCCCTTCGCAGTGGATGAGCATCCCCGCCCCGAGACGACGCCGGAGGCGCTCGCGGCCCTCAGGCCGATCGTCCGTCCAGGGGGCACCGTCACGGCCGGCAACGCCTCCGGCGTCAACGACGGGGCGGCGATGCTGCTCGTCGCCAGCGAGGCGGCCGTGACGCGCCTCGGGCTGGCACCCAGGGCCAGGATCGTGGCGGCGGCCGAGGTGGGCGTGGACCCGCGCTACATGGGCATGGGTCCGGTGCCCGCCATGCGCAAGGCTTTGCACCGCGCGGGACTCGCGCTGTCGGACGTCGGCCTCGTCGAGTTGAACGAGGCGTTCGCGGCGCAGAGTCTCGCGTGCATCGACGAGCTCGGGCTCAACCCGGCAATCGTCAATCCGAACGGTGGCGCCATCGCCCTCGGCCACCCGCTCGGCATGTCGGGGGCACGGCTCGCGACGACGATCCTGCACGAGTTCGAGGAGCGGCCCGTGCGATATGCCGCCGCGACGCTCTGCGTGGGCGTCGGCCAGGGCGTGGCGCTCATTCTGGCGGATGCCCGGTGATCGGCCGGCGCGGGACGGCTCGCACCGCGTCCCTGGCCTGGCAGGAACTCCTCGTAGCGCGGTGAACTGCCTCTTCCGCTGCCCAGTGCCCCATGGTGAAGGTGGAATCGGAGATGGTGGCGCGGTCCCAACGTACCCTGCGCGACGGCATCGCGGTCGTGCTGGCGGCTGCCTTGCTGGCGTTCCTCGTGCGAGCGTTCCTGCTCGAGCCCTTCGTGGTGCACGGCATCTCGATGCAGAACACGTTGCAGAACCATGAGCGCGTGCTCGTGGAGAAGCTGTCGCCGCGCCTCATCCCCCTGCACTACGGGGAGATCGTGGTCTTTCAGCCGCCGCTCGCGGGTCAGGGCGACTACATCAAGCGCGTGATCGCCACCGGCGGCCAGACGGTCTCCATGGTGGAAGGCCAGGTCTATGTCGACGGTCGGAAGATGCCGCAAGCCTTCCTGGTGCGCGGCGGTGTCACCACCATGGACCACTACACGATGCCTGCCCTCAAGGTTCCGGCCGGCGATATCTTCGTCCTTGGCGACCACCGGGACGTGAGCGACGACAGCCGCCTCTTCGGGCCCGTCAAGCTCGCCGCTGTGCAAGGCGTCGCCTTCTGGGCGATTTGGCCCCTGCAAAACTTCGGCCCGATCGCGCAGTGACATGCGACGCCGCGGCGGTCTGGCGCCTCGGCAACCGCCGTGGTACGGTTCTGGCATGTCCTTCATCGCCATCGTGACGAACGACCTGTTCCTTGCGGCGAAGGCGCAGGCCCTGCTGGTCCCGCGCGGGTTTGACGCGCGACGCGTCGGACCGGAGGCGCTCGGCGCCTTGACATCGCCTCCGACGGCCCTGGTGCTGGATCTCGGGCTGCCCCCCGAGGCGCGAGGCGACGTTGCGGCCTGGGCTGACGGCCGCATGCCCGTCCTGGCGTTCGGAGCGCACGTCGACCGTGAAGCCATGGCCTGGGCGAGGCAGAGGGGCTTTCACACCGTCCTCACCAAGGGCCAGCTGGCCGCGCGGCTGGCGTCCGCCCTGGTGTCCGCCCTCGGCCTGCCGCCGCAATGAGCCGCAGGCCCTACGACGGGAGAGCCGCCGCGCAGGCCCTGCTCTCATGTCGCCGGATCGTGGTGCTGGGCTCGGGCGGCGCGGGCAAGTCGACCGTGGCGCGCGCCATCGCCACACGCCTCCGACTGCCGCTGCACCACCTGGACCGGCTCTACTGGCTGCCTAGCTGGCAGGCGAGACCCGACGGCGAATGGGAGACTCTGCAGCGGGAACTGGTGCAGGACGCGTGCTGGGTCCTGGACGGCAACTACAGCAGGACGCTCGCGATCCGGCTGGATCGCGCGGACGGCGTCCTGTTCCTCGACCTCCCCAGGCGGGTCTGCGCCTGGCGTGCCTTCTGGCGCAGCGTGCGCCTCTACGGCCGGGTGCGTCCCGATCTGGGCGAGGCCTGCCCCGAGCACCTGGACGTCGCATTCCTGGCCTGGATCTGGGCGTTCCCCCGCAGGACGCGCGGCAAGCTCCTCGCGGCGCGCGACGCCGCACCGCCGGGACAGGTCTGGATCGTGCCGCGGAGTGCGCGCGACGTGCGGCGACTGCTCGCGGAGATCGCGGCATCTGCGAAAGGTGCGCCGACCGGGCCAGAGGCCGGGGCTTAACCCGACCGGTATTCGCATCGCAATTCGGATGGAGTCGCGAGGCCCGCCCGGCTCGCCTGGCAGGGCCGTCCGCCTTGTGCTCGCCGGTTGCTGCCTTGGCGCAATCGGCATACTGACGCTGTCGGCCGCGCCCGAATTAGGTATAGTTAACTTCCGTTCCGGCTCGAGATGCGAAGGAGGGTCCAGATTGCCGCTCGTCGGTCAGCCAGCCCCAGAGTTCGAGATGCTCAGCACCAAGGACATGCAGACGCTCGAGGAGACGGTCCGCCTCCAGGACTACCGTGGCAAGTGGCTCGTGATGTTCTTCTACCCCGCCGACTTCACCTACGTCTGCCCGACCGAGATCATCGCCATGAACGAGCGCCTGCAGGAGTTCCAGGACCTCGACGCGGAGATGCTCGGCATCAGCTGCGATTCCGTGCACAGCCACAAGGCCTGGATCCAGACACCAAGATCCCAGAACGGCCTTGGCGGACTCGCATACCCGCTCGCGGCGGACTTCACGAAGACCGTCGCACGCCAGTACGACGTGCTCGTCGAGGAGAGCGGCCAGACCTTGCGCGGTCTCTTCATCGTCGACCCCGACGGCATCCTGCGCTACCAGGTCGTGCACGACATGAACATCGGCCGGAGCGTCGATGAGACCCTGAGGGTCCTCGAAGCCCTGCAGGCGGGCGGTCTCTGCCCTGCGGACTGGCGGCCGGGCGACGCCTTGATCAAGCTCTGAGACCGGGGCGCGTCCAAGGAACAGCAGTCCGTTCGGGGAGGCAAGGATACGATGCCGATGCGGCTCGGGACGCCGCTGCCGAGCCTTGACGGCGCCACATGGTGGTGGCATACGGCCGGCGGCCCGCCGGCCCTCGGGGCCGCCCGCGCGACGCTCGTGCACTTCTGGGCCGTCTCGTGCCACATCTGCCACGAGACGATGGGCGATGTGGTCGCCATGACGGACCGGTACAGGTCGGAGGGACTGCAGGTGGTGGCGCTGCACCTGCCTAGGATGCCGGAGGACGCGGACGAGGCGCGGGTGCGGGCCGACATCGAGAGCTACCACATGGAGCAGCCCGTCGGTCTCGACCACCTGCACCGGGTGGCCGATCGCTTCGAGAACCTGTACGTGCCGGCGTTCTTCGTCTTCGGCCCGGACGGCCGGCTCATGTTCCGGGCCGCGGGCGACAAGGGATTCCTCAAGGTGGAGCCCAAGATCCAGGCGGCGCTTGGACTCCTGTCCGAGGCGTAGAGCCGCCGGGCCGGGCTGCCGCAGGAGACAGAGAGGGACCTGGTGCACGATGTGTGCGCCAGGTCCCTCGTCGCCGATCCGGGGGGATGCTCAGGACTCGGGCTGCGGCACCGGCCTCGGCAGGTGCTCCGCCGGCTGGTGCTGGTGGCTGAGCTCGGTGTTCGGGAGGAGCAGGGCGAAGAGCAGGGCGAGCAGCGTCAGCAGGGACGCGTAGAGGAAGATCTGGCGCACGGCGTCCGTGATGCCTGCGTTGAAGCCGCGCTCGAGGTCCCGCGTCACCTCGCCCGCCAGGGCGGCGAACTTGGCATCGACGCTCGCTTGCGCCCGATGCAGGGCCGTGGCGGCCGCCTTGGGTTCCGCCGCCGACAGCTGCCGCTGCGCGGCGGACAGGATGGCCGCGCGGGCGAGCGGGTTCTTGGGCGGGTGCGCGAGGACGGCCCTGAGCTGCGCAGGCAGCTGCTGGTCCTTGGCCAGTGCAGCCTGGGCAAAGGCACTGCCCGAGAGGGCCGCCCGCATGAGCGCGAAGGTTCTCTGGAAGCCCTGGCGCACCTCGGCGGGGACACCCCCGGGGGCGATCCGGGCCTTGTAGGCCGCGGGAATGTCGGGATCGCGCTGCAGCGCGCGCAGGGCGGACCGATCGCCGGCGAGGGCACGGTCGATCTCACGCCTTGCCTTCGAGAACTCGCTGCGCACGGTGCTCGTGATCGACTGCGCGCCCGAGGCGCCGACCTGGCTGCCCGAGAACTGCCCTTGCGCGGCGTGCATGGTCGGGGGGAGGTACTTCGGCACGTCGGACTGCAGGGCCGCGACGAGCACCGCGCCCATCAGGGCCGCACCGAGCGACGAGCCGATCTGCCGGAAGAACTGGGCGCCGCCTGACGCCTGGCCGAGCCGGTTCACCGGCACCGCGTTCTGGACGGCGAGGGTGTAGGTCGGCATGCCAGGCCCCATGCCGATGCCGATCATCACCATGACGAGCCAGATCTGCCAGAGCGGCGTCTGCTGGGTCAGCATGACGTGGAACAGGAACAGCATCGCCGTCAGCCAGGCGAGACCGACGACGAGAAGCCCCTTGTAGCGCCCGAGCTTCGACGCGAGCTGGCCTGTGACGAAGCTGCCCACCACGACTCCGAGCGTCAGGGGGGTCAGGGAGAGTCCGGAGTCGGTTGCGGAGATGCCCTTCACCTGCACCAGGTAGAAGGGGAGGAAGAGCAGGGCGCCGAGGAAGGCGGCGCCGTAGAAGAAGCTGCCGATCATCGCCCAGCGGAAGGTGGTGCCGCGGAAGAGGTTCAGCACGAAGAGCGGCTCGGGGTTGCGCGTCTCGGCGACGATGAAGCCTGCGACGCCGACGACCGTCAGGGCGAACAGGCCGATGATGATGGGCGAGGTCCAGGCATAGGTGCTGCCGCCCCAGGAGAGCGCCAGGAGCAGCGGTACGGTCATCACGGCCACGGCGACGGCCCCGACGTAGTCGAAGCGATGCCTGGCCGACGGCTCCATGTGCGGCATGTGCACGGCGAGGAAGTAGAGGGCCACGAGGCCGAACGGCATGTTGACGTAGAAGATCCAGTGCCACGACAGCTGGTCGGTGAGGAGACCGCCGAGCCACGGCCCGAGCACGTTGGCGATGCCGAACACGGCGCCGAACAAGCCCTGGATGCGTCCGCGCTGCCGGGGCGGGAAGAGGAGCCCAAGCACCGTCATGCCGACGGCGAAGATGCCGCCCGAGCCGATGCCCTGCACGGCACGGAAGGCGATGAGCGCAGCCATCGACGTGGAGGCGCCCGAGAGGGCCGAGCCCGCCAGGAAGATGGCCACTGCGACGAGCAGCACCCACTTGCGGGCGACGAGCTCGGCGAGTCGCCCGAAGATGGGCAGCGCGACGGTGGACGCGAGCAGGTAGGCCGTCGCCACCCAGGCATAGAGATTGGTACCGTGGAGTTCGAGGACGATCGTCGGCAGGGCGGTCGCGACGATCGTCTGGTCGAGCGCCGCGAGGAAGATGGCAAGCAGCACGCCGATCAGGCTGAGTCGCTGTTCGCTGGTGATCGCTGGAAGCGCTTCGTCTCTGCTCAAGGTTCTCCCCCTTCGGAAGGATGCGCACCGCGGCAGCGCAAGGCTCAGACGCCTACGCCGTCGGCGGGGCCGGCCAGCCGCCGGTCCGGACCTGGGCCACCGGACCTTTGGCCAGGCCAAGATCAGTCGTTATGCGGGCTGGCGCCGGGGTGTTCAAACTCGAGGCGCGCGTGCTCCATCTGCTGCAGGGCGGGAGCCCCGCTCAAAGTCCGGGCGAAGGTAGCTCCAGAACAGGTCGGCGACGGTGTCGGCGAGCGTTCCCGCGGCCACGTCCGGTCGCGGGGCACAGGACGGCAGGCCGCTCGCCGCGAGCACATGCTGCAGCAGCATGCCGTAGAAGAGCTGGGCCACGAGGTCGAAGTCGCGGGCGCGGACGCGGCCGAGGCGCTGCAACTGGCGCAGGTGCTCGCTGAGGCGCTGCTGCAGGCGCCGCGGCATCTGCGCGACCACCTCGCGCAGTCCGGGGTCGCGGCCGGCGTCGGTCATGCCGAGGTGGAGCAGCTGGGCGCTCGGCAGGGCAGCCGCCAGGTATTGCGAGGCCAGGTGCCGCAGACTCTCGCGGACGTCTGCGCCGAGCTGTTCGTGCAGCTCCTCTGCGAGCACGGTCCCGGGCGAGTGTCGTTCGACGCCCGCCTGAAAGAGCGCTTCCTTGCTGTGGAAGTGCCGGAAGATCGTCACTTCGTTGACTGCGGCAAGCTCGGCGATCTCCCTGGTCGTCGTTCCGGAGAAGCCCTTCTCTGCGAAGAGCGCGAACGCCGCCTCGAGGATCCTGCCGCGCGTGTCATCTGTCCGGGACGCGTCGAGCTCCCCCTCTCGACCCGGATGCCAGCAACCGCTTGCTTGCAAGAGCGTAGCATCGAGCGGCTACCGGGTCAACGGCAGGCATCACGCCGTGGAGCGCCGGCCGGGGGCGCTGGCGGTGCGCCGACATCGCGGCCGCAATGCGCCTGGTTGGCCCCGGTGACCCGGAGCCCCGCTGGCGCGTATGCATGTAGGGAGGGCACGTGCAGCCTCGGTGATCCTCGTGCCGGCGTGTCGCCCGCTTCCCACGGCGGGCGTGGAGGAGGTGCGTCCACGGGCCTCAAGCGCGTCATCCCCTTCCTGGTCGCCCTCTCGCTGCTCCTGCTCTGGGAGATCCTGTCCGTCGCGCACGTCTTCCCCGCCATGCTGCTGCCACCTCCGATCACGGTGCTGCGGGAGATACCGGAGCTGTTCACGGTCGGCTATGGCGGCCAGACGCTGTTCACGGACATCTGGGTCTCCACCGCCCGCATTGCGGCCGGCTTCCTCATCGCCGTCGCGGTCGGCGTGCCCATCGGCGTCATGATGGCCTCGAGCGATGTCGCGTACCAGGCGATCGACCCGATCCTGCAGTTCCTGCGGCCGGTACCGCCGCTGGCGCTGGTGCCGCTGCTCGTCACATGGTTCGGCATCGGCGAGGTGTCGAAGGGGCTCGTCATCATGCTCGGCACCATCCCCGTCATCGTGCTCAACACGATCTCCGGGGTGCGTGCGACGCCGCGGCAGAGGATCCAGGTGGCGCAGTGCCTCGGCGCGACGCGCATGCAGATCCTGCGCCACGTGACCCTGCCCTCCGCCCTGCCCGAGGTGTTCACCGGCATGCGCGTCGGTATCGGCGTGGGCTGGACCTGTCTCGTGGCAGCGGAGATCATCGCGGCGGCGGCGGGCCTCGGCTGGCTGGTGCAGGAGGCGGGCCAGCAACTGCAGGTCGGGATCATCTTCATCGCCATCCTGGCGATCGGCCTCATCGGCTATGCGATGGATCTGGTCATACGCCTTCTGGAACGCGCCGTGGTGCCCTGGAAGGGCAGGGCGTGACCTGGGGGCGGCCATGCGGAAATGGGGGGTCAGGGACTGTGGCGAAGAGATGTGTGAGGCTCGTCGAGGCGGTTGGCGTCATGGCGCTCGGCGGCCTGCTGCTCGCCGGCTGCGGCGGCAGCTCCCCCGCGGCGGCAAAGCCCGAACCCACGGTGGTCATCGGCTACGAGAACAACGGTGCCGACCCCGAGATGGCGGCGATGGCACAGGGCTACTTCGCGAAGTACATGAAGGGCGCACACGTGGAGCTGCGCTACTTCAGCTCCGGCCCGGCATCCCTGGCGGCTCTGGCGTCCGGCAGCCTCCAGTTCATGACGGGCATCGGCAACCCGCCGGCGGCGGCCGCCATCGGTCAGGGGGTGCCTCTCAAGGTGATCTGGGCACAGGAGCTCTATACGAAGGACGAGGGACTGGTGGTGCGCGAGGGGTCGGGCGTGCACTCCCTCAAGGACCTCAGGCACAAGAGCCTTGCCCTCGTCGTCGGATCCACATCGCCGTTCGAGGTGGCGACCGCCATGGCCGACCAGGGCATCCCGGCCTCCTCGATCGACTTCGTCAACATGAGCCCGCCGGCGATGGTGTCGGCCTGGGCGCGCGGCCAGCTGGACGCCGCGTACGTCTGGGATCCGGCATTCGACACCATGCTGCACGATCACGGCTACGCCATCATGTACGACCAGGATGTCGCGCGTCAGGCGCCGATCTTCAACCTTGCCGTCGTGCAGGGCCCCTGGGCGAAGACCCACCGGCAGCTGGTGCTCGCGTTCATCGAGGCGGAACAGGCGGGCGTCGCCTACTATGAGGCGCATCCGTCGCAGGCGGTGGCGGACATGGCCAAGGAAGCGGGCATCAGCGTCGCCTTGGCGAAGACGGAGCTTCAGGGCTAC
This sequence comes from Bacillota bacterium, assembly GCA_021845645.1. The sequence continues at coordinate 197,382 of JAJZVM010000002.1, read as the reverse complement.
CGGCTGTACAGCCTGCAGGATCAGCTCGGCGCGGATGGGCTGGGCACCGGTGCGGGCATCAAGGACTCGCTCGTCACGGTGTCGCTGAAGGCCGCGGCGACGTATCTCCTGGGCATCCACCAGATTGCGAGCGCTCCGTCCGACATGGGCCGGTACGTCGACCCGTCGTACGCGCTGGCGGTCGCCGCGCGGCATTGACCGGGACGGTACGGACATGATCGTGATCGACGGCGTGCACATGGTGTATCCGGGCAGGCGGGGACGGCGTGCCATCCCCGCCTTGCGCGGCGTGGACCTCAGGGTGGGGAGCGGCGAGTTCGTCAGCGTCGTGGGACCGAGCGGCTGCGGCAAGTCGACGCTCCTGCACCTCGTGGCCGGCTTCGAGCGGCCGACAGAGGGCAGCATCCTGGTCGGCGGCCAGGCGGTGCGTGGTCCCGGCGCCGATCGGGCGGTCGTCTTCCAGCAGGCGGCGCTCTACCCCTGGCTGAGCGTCAGCGAGAACATCGGCTTCGGGCTCAGGATCCACGGCCTGCGCGGCCAGGACTATGCGCGCAGGGTGCGCGACTACCTCGCGATCATGGGACTCGAGACGTTTGCGGGCCATGCGCCGTACGAGCTCTCGGGCGGCATGCGACAGCGCGTCGCGATCGCGCGCGCCCTCATCACGCAGCCGGAGATCATGCTCATGGACGAGCCGTTCGGCGCCCTCGATGCCCAGACCAGAAACGAGATGCAGCGCTTTCTGCTGCGGCTCTGGCGCACCCTCCGGCCGACGGTGCTGTTCGTCACGCACGACGTCGAGGAGGCGATCCTGCTCGGCGACCGCGTGGTGGTGATGACGGCGCGTCCAGGGCGCATCGCGCTCGACCTGCCGGTGCCGTTTGAGCGCCCCCGGGAGTGGGACCTCGTGATGACGCCGGAGTTCATCGAAGTGAAGCGCCGGGTCCTTTCGGTGCTGAGGCCGGAACTCGAGTCCGCGGAGCAGCTGGAGCAGCTCATGTCGGGCATCGAGGGTGAACGGGACGGCGCTCCCTGACCAGCGGGTCAGTCCGGCAGGGAGCCTGCGGCCGCATCCTCGGCCGCGGCCGCCTCCGCCGCAACCTGGCGGGCCTCCGCGAGCAGTTCCGCGCCGCCGCCCGACCGCACGGCCCAGTAGTAGAAGCCGACGCTTGCGACGGCGACGGTCACGGTGTCCCAAGGCGCTGGCACCACGCCCTTGCCGCCGAAGCTGCCGAGGTACGACATGGCGAGGCCGAAGAGGAAGTAGACGACGAGCCAGACGCCGTGGCGCAGGTCGGCGATGGGCGTCCTTTGCCGCGCGTAGTAGTAGAAGTACAGGACGAGCCCGATGAGCGTCGCGATGAGCAGGATGCCATCCGTCGGCCAGCCGGTCCAGTAGAAGATCATGCTGCCGATCACGAAGGCGACGGGGCCGAGCCAGGACGCTCCCCGGAGCCGGAACGGCCGCCGGAACTCGGGCGCCGACCTGCGCAGGACCGAGAGCGTCACGGGAGCGATCATGTAGGTGAGGATCGTGGCACCGGAGAGGATGCCGACCATCTTCTGCCAGGACGGGAACGGCAGCAGGAAGACGAGCGCCACGACGTAGCTGAGCAGCATGGCCGCCGTCGGCAGGCCGCGCTCGCTGACGCGGCGGAAGACGGCGGGGAAGTGGCCGTTGCCGCTGTAGGCGTAGAAGGCGCGGGGCACGGCGGCGGCATAGGTCAAGGAGGTGCCGCTCGGGGACAGGATGGCGTCGCCGTACAGGACGATGGCGAGCCAGGGCAGGTTGAGCGCTACCGCGAGGTTCGCGAAGGGCGACGAGAATGCGAGCTTGGCCCAGCCGTGCGCCAGGGCGGCGGCGGGCACGGCGCCCGTGAACGCGAGCTGCAGCGCGAGGTAGAGGACGCCTGCCGCGAGCATGGCCAGCATGAAGGCGCGCGGGATGTCGTGCTGGGGGCGCTTTGCCTCGCCCGCGAGGTCGAACATCGGGCGGAAGCCCGTGAAGGTGAAGATGATGCCTCCGGTCGAGACGGCCGAGAAGACGCCTGCCCAGCCGAACGGCATGAACCCGCCATGCAGGCTGAAGTTGCCCGGGTGGAAGCCCGTGAGGAGGAGCGCCACCGCCGTCGTGACGGGTGCGGCGATCTTGATGAAGGTGAGCGGTGTGTTCACCCGCGCGTACACCTTCACCCCGACCGAGTTGATGACGAAGAAGAGGGTCACCAGGAGGAAGGCGACGGCGAGGCCGAGCGTCGTGAGCGCGCCCTGGCCTGCGCTGTAGATGCCGGGGATGTAGCTCGAGGCGTACTGGATGACGGCCTCCGCCTCGATCGAGGGCAGTCCGGCCCAGGAGATGAGCGCGGCCCAGCCGATCATGAAGCTGACGAAGCTGCCGTGCGAGTAGTGCGGGTAGCGTATGACTCCTCCGGCCTCCGGCAGCATGCCCGCCAGCTCCGCGAACGTCAGGCCGAGGATGAGCACCGCGACGGCGCCGATCAGCCAGGACACGATGGCGGCCGGCCCTGCGTAGGTCGAGGCCCCTTGCGCCGCGAAGAGCCAGCCGGAACCAATGATGCCGCCGAGCGTCGCCATGGTGAGGTCCGTGAGGCCGAGCTCTCTGCGGAACTTGTGCTGGATGTCCCTGGACATGGTCTTGTCCCCCTTCCTGAGGCTGAAGCGACCACCCGAGCCGGCTGGCAGAGGACACGGTCTGCCGGCCGATCCCCGCGCGTGGCGGATGCCTGTCTCATTCGAACGTTGCGGCACCTATCCTGCAAAAGGGCGCGCCCTTCTAGCGGGCAAGGGAAGAGCACACCTGCCTGCCCCGTGCGCAAGGTCCACCGCGTCCGGGCTCCGGGGGGACTCAAGTCCGGCACATGGCCGTCCCTTTGCCTTCATAGCCTGTCCGTGGCATCCTGGGCACGGGGGAGTCTGGCAAGGGAGCTGGTCCATTGCGCTACCGGAATCTTGGCAAGAGCGGCCTCAAGGTTTCTGAAGTCGCGCTCGGCAGCTGGCTCACCTACGGCGGCACCGTCGCCGAGGAGTCGGCGATCGCCTGCGTCAGGCGGGCGTTCGAGATGGGCGTCAACTACTTCGACACGGCCGACGCCTATGCGCGTGGGGAGGCGGAGAAGGTGCTGCGCAAGGCGCTCGAGCCGTTCCCGCGCCAACACCTGGTGATCGCCACGAAGGCGTTCTGGCCGCAGAGCGACGACCCGAACGACCGCGGCCTCTCCCGCAAGCACATCATGGAGTCGGTGGAGCGCTCGCTTGGCCGCCTCGGCACCGACTACGTCGACATCTTCTACTGCCACCGCGCCGACCCGGAGACGCCGCTCGACGAGACGCTGAGGGCCATCGACGATCTGGTCGCGCAGGGCAAGGTGCTCTATGGAGCGATCTCCGAGTGGCCCGCAGAAGAAGTGAGCCGCGCCGGCAAGGAGGCGACGAGGCTCGGCCTGCGCCGCATGATTGCGGACCAGGTCCAGTACAACCTCCTCGACCCGAAGATCGAACTCGACGTCCTGCCGCGGGCCAAGGCGGCCGGCATGGGCATCGTCGCCTTCTCCCCCCTGGCACAGGGCGTACTCACCGGCAAGTACCTCGACGGCAAGGCTCCCGAAGGAAGTCGCGGCGCAGACCCGCGTACCGCCCCGATGGTCCAGCGCTACCTCGAAGGCAGCGAGGGCAAGGTGGAGTGGCTGCTGGGCGCGGCGCGCCAGGCGGGCGTGAGCTTGGCACAGCTCGCCATCCGCTGGGTGCTGCGGCTGCCGGAGGTCTCATCGGCGCTGATCGGGGCGTCGAGCCTGGAGCAGCTCGAGGAGAACCTGGCGGCGGCCGACGGCGACTTGCCCATGGATCTGAGGAAGAAGATCCAGGCGCAGTTCGGCCTGCCGGTGGCCTAGGGACCCGGGCCAGACGAAGCGAAAGCGGCGGGGCGGCACATCAAGGTGCCGCCCCGCCTTTCGCCATGGGTGGCTCCGTGGTCACGGGCTTCAGCGCTGGAAGGTGATCGTTTCGCCTTCGAGGCGCACCTCCGGGGGACTCGCCTGCGCGATCAGGCGCCCGCCCTTCACGACCGCGGTGACGGTGGCCAGCCTGCGCAGGGCGTCCCAGGCGTCGGGGGCGTCCAGCACGATGAAGTCGGCAGGCCTGCCTGCCTCGAGGCCGTAGCGGTCGTCCACCCCGAGCGTGCGGGCGGCGTTGCGGGTCACCATGTCGTAGCAGGCCATGACCTCCTCGCGGCCGGTCATCTGCGCGATATGGACCGCCATGTGGGCCGGCTGCAGCATGTTGCCGGTGCCAAGGGAGTACCAGGGGTCCATGACGTCGTCGTAGCCCAGGCTTACGTTGAGACCGTTCTGCCAGAGCTCCTTGACGCGCGTCATGCCGCGGCGCTTGGGATAGGTGTCCATGCGTCCCTGGAGGGTGATGTTGACGAGAGGGTTCGCGACGAAGTTGAGGTCGGCGCGCCGGAGAAAGCCCATGAGCTTGAAGGCGTAAGCGTCGTCGTAGCTGCCGAAGGCGGTCGTGTGGCTCGCGGTCACGCGATGTCCCATGCCGGTGCGGATCGCTTCGGCGGCCACCACCTCGAGGAAGCGGGACTGGGGGTCGTCGGTCTCGTCGCAGTGGATGTCGATCGGCCGGTCGTACTTCTCCGCCAGGGCGAAGGCGATCTTGACCGACTCTGCGCCCATGTCGCGCGTCAGCTCGTAGTGCGGGATGGCCCCGACCACGTCGACGCCGAGGCGCAGGGCCTCCTCCAGGAGTTCCGCGCCTTGCGGATAGGAGAGGATGCCTTCCTGCGGGAAGGCGACAAGCTGCAGGTCGACAAGGCCCCTGATCTGTTCCTTGACCCGTAGCAGGGCCTTGACCGCCGTGAGGTCGGGGTCGGTCGTGTCGACGTGCGAGCGGACGAAGAGAACGCCCTGTGCCGCCTGCCAGCGCAGGAGCTCCGTCGCGCGCCGCATGACGTCGTCCTCGCTGAGGGACTCCTTGCGCAGTGCCCACGTGGCGATGCCCTCGAACAGCGTGCCGCTCTCGTTCCACTTCGGCTCGCCGGCCGTGAGCGTCGTGTCGAGGTGCACGTGCGATTCGATGAGCGGCGGCGAGACCATGCGTCCCTGGGCCGCGACCTCCTGGCGACCCGGACCGAGACCCTGGCCCACGGCCGCGATGCGGCCAGCCTCCACTGCGACGTCGACGGCCTGCCCATCGAGACGGGCGTCCCTCAGCACCAGATCGAAGATAGGTCTTCTCCCCTTCTTGCCCAACATCCGACACGATCCGGGAGATGGGATTCTATAGGCTCCGTATGGATCCTACCGATGCCTGCGCGAGACAGGTGCCGCTGATCCTGACGGTGCCGCGCGCCAGGACTTCCCTGGCCCCGGTGCCGAACTCTCCACGGCGACTGGCGCTCAGGTCATCCGCCTGGGGCCGCTTGCTGCGGCACGCCCCCAGGCGGTGGCACGCGGCGTTGCTCGAGCCCGGGCGGCGAAGGAGGCCGGCCGATGCGTCGCACGCCGGTGGAGTTTCGCAGCCACTTTCTGATCTTCGACGACAAGACACATCTGTGCAGCTGCAGCGAGGGGTTGCTCGTCGCGCCGCGCGGCAGGGCCGACCGCATCGGCCTGCACTGCGACAACGATGTCGGTGACGCCCGCCGTATCGTCGAAGGTGTGTTTACCTACCAGGGAAGCCGTTCCCTCTGAACCCGCCGCCGACGACCGCAAAAGGGGGACACATGATGGCTGCGCTCGTTCTCGGCTACCGCGACGTCACGGATCTCCTGGACATGGAAGGGCTCGTGCCGCGGATGGCTGGGGCGCTTCGCGCCCTGAGCCGCGGCGAGGCGACGATGCCGCCGCGGCAGGTGATGGCGCATCCCGGGCAGGAGGGACTGATCGCCTGGATGCCTGCGGTCCTGGGCGGCCTGGAGCCATTCGGCAGCAAGGTGATCTCCGTCTACCCCAAGAACAGGCTGCGCGGCCTGCACACGCACCAGGGCGCCGTCCTCCTGTTCGCCGCGGATACGGGAGAGGTGCGGGCGATCGTGGACGCCGACGCGCTCACCGCGCGCCGCACGGCCGCCGTGAGCGCTCTGGCGACCGACCTGCTCGCGCCGCGAGACGCCGCGGAGCTCACGCTCCTCGGCAGCGGCACGCAGGCCGAGACCCACCTCGAGGCCATGCTCTCGGTGCGGCCGGTCGTCCGGGTGCGGGTGCACAGCCGCAGCCTCAAGCACGCCGAGGAATTCGCACGGCGCATGGGCGAGCGGTTCGGCATCGCCGTGGAGGCGCTCGCCGACGCCCGGGCCGCCGTGGAGGGGGCCGACATCGTCTGCACGCTGACGGAAGCGCGCGCGCCTGTCCTCGAAGGTCTCTGGCTGAAGCCGGGAGTGCATGTCAACGCCGTGGGAGCATCGGTCAGGGGATACCGCGAGCTGGACGACGAGGCGGTGCGTCGGGCGCGCCTCTACGTGGACTCCATCCCGCACGCGCTGGCGCAGGCTGACGACATCCTCCTGCCGCTGGCGGCGGGCGTCATCCCGCAGGGGCATATCCTCGGGGAGATCGGCGGTGTGGCCGGCGGGGAGGTGGCTGGACGCGCGTCCTTGGATGACCTGACGCTCTTCAAGTCGGTCGGGCTGGCCGTCGAAGATCTGGCCGCCGCCGCGTACTGTCTGGAGCGGGCGCAGGCCCTCGGCAGAGGCACTCCGGTGGACATGGGCGCGGGTCGCTAGCTGCGCGTGGAGGGTGGGGCGATCGCTGCGCCCAGGGCTCACGTCGCGGTGCGCGCAGCGACCAGGAGGCGTGAAGCGCTTGCCGCCCGAGAGACCTTGGGCTAGCGTCGACATGACGGCGACCAGAGGGCGTCGCCGAGGAGGAATGGATGTGCAGAAGGTCCTGTACGACGCCTGCTGCGAGTCCGAGCGCATCGGCATCGTCACCTTGAACCATTCGGAGAGGCGCAACGCCCTGTCGACCGAGATGCTGCAAGATCTCGGCCACGTGCTCGGGGAGATTGCGGCGGCGGGCAGGGTGAACGCCGTCATCCTGCGCGGAGCGGGAACCGTCTTCAGCTCCGGCCACGACCTCAAGGAGATCCACGACGGCGGGCCGCAGGAGATCCAGGGGCTCTTCAAGGTCTGCGAGGACGTCTTTCACACCATCCGGACGATGCCGCAGGTGGTGGTCGCGGAGGTGCACGGCATCGCCACCGCCGCCGGCTGCCAGCTCGTCGCCGCGGCAGACCTGGCGGTTGCCTCGACGGGGGCGAAGTTCGCGACGCCCGGCGTCAAGATCGGCTTCTTCTGCACGACGCCGTCCGTGTTCCTCGGCCGCGCCGTCCCGCGCAAGAAGGCGGCCGAGATGCTGTTCACGGGCGAGTACATCTCGGCGGGCGACGCGGAGCGCTTCGGCCTCGTGAACCGGGTGGTCGCGCCGGAGGAACTGAGGGAGGAGACCTTGCGCCTGGCGCGCCAGGTGGCGGGGTACGGCCTCGCGACGCTTGGCGCCGGCAAGCTGGCGTTCTACCGCCAGCTCGGCATGGAGGAGTTCCAGGCCCTGGCCTACGCGACGCAGGTCATGGTCGGGGAGGCGGGCACGGCAGACGCGGCCGAGGGCATCGCGGCCTTCCTCGAGAAGCGCCCTCCCGTCTGGAGCGACCGCACCTGACCTCTGCGCGGCACAGTCCGGCCGCTACTGCGCCACGTAGCCGCCGTCGATCACGACCGCCTGGCCGGTGACGCCCGCGGCGGCATCGGAGCAGAGGAAGGCGGCGTATGCGGCCACCTCTTCCGGCTGAAGCAGGCGGCGCTGCGGCACGAGCGGGTAGAGGACCTCCTCGAGCACGCGCTCGATCGGCACCCCCCGCGTCGTGGCGAGGTCCTCGAGCTGGCCGCGTACGAGCGGCGTGTCGACGTAGCCGGGGCAGACGGCGTTCACCGTGATGCCATCCGTGGCGCACTCGAGCGCCGCGACCTTGGTCAGGCCGACAAGTCCGTGCTTGGCCGAGTTGTAGGCCGCCTTGCCCGCGAACCCCACGAGGCCGTTGATCGAGGCCATGTGCAGGATGCGGCCGTAATGCTGGGCACGCATCAGCGGCAGTGCATGCTTGAGCGCCAGGAACGGTCCGACCAGCATCAGGTCGACGATGGACCGGAACGTGTCGACGGGAAAGTCCTCGATCATGGCGACATGCTGCCGCCCCGCGTTGGACACCAGGATGTCGAGCCCGCCGAACAGGCGGCGCGTCTCCTCGATCGCATGGCGTACGTCGGCTTCCAATGAGGCGTCCTCCCGGACCGACCGCACCTCGGCCCCCGTGAAGGCGTGGATCTCTCTCGCCGCCGACTCCGCGGCATCGGGGCGCAGGTCCGCCACCATGACGCGGGCCCCCTGCTGGGCCAGGGCCTGCGCCACCGCGTAGCCGATTCCGCTCGCGGCGCCGCTGACCAAGGCGCGCCGTCCGGCCAGGGTCCTCTCCGGCATCTTGCCACCTCCCGTGTCGCCACGGGAGTTCTCCGCGCCGCGCGCCCGACCTGCAGGCAGGAAGGGGGCGGCAGGCTCCTGGGCCCTGCCGCCCTCTTCCCCGCGTAAGCGCCCGCCTAGGCCGGCGGGGCCATGCGTTCGCTCCGCCCCGAGCCTGTCTGCCAGCTGCCTGTGACGAATCGATGGATGTGGGCTGCGAGACGGGACTCCTTGGCCTGGGCCTCCTCCTGCGTCAGGCGCCCCGCCTTGACCGCGCTCGCCATGCGCTGGCGGGCGCCGTCGAGCAGGGCGGCCTCGAGGCCCGCGGGCGTCTTGCCCTGCGCCTTGGCGATGGCTGCCGGCGACTCCCCCTGCTCAAGACGGGCAAGGAGCGCCTCCTGCGTCAGCCCGAGGTAGGACGCCGCCTGCGATAGCATGAGCCCGCCCTGCCGGTGGCCCCAGTGGCGCATGCCTGGCCGGCCCATGCGGCCGGTCCTGACCCTCAGCTCCATCTGGGCGGCCTGGGCACTCGTGATGCGGCCCTCGCGCAGAAGCGCCCGCACCCTGTCGAGGCGTGCCTGCGTGATGGCGTCCTTGAGCTTCTGCTCCGGCACGCCGAGATGCCGGGCCACATCCGAGATGAAACTGCCGGCTCCGCTCTGTGCAGGGGCCGCGAACGCGGCCGCCGCGCCACCCAGGACGAGCGGCAGGGCCAGCAGCGCACCGAGCCAGCGCGCGCTGTGCTTCAATTCGTCTCCTCCCTCTGCTAGAGACCTGCGGCACAAGCAAAGCATGCCCGCATCGCGCCACCGGTCTGCAGGGGGAGGAAGAGCAGTGGCTGCGTCAGTTTTCTGCAGGGCGGTCGGGTTGGGGTGCGGCCGCCGGCCAGCGCACCGTGACGGTCGTCCCCTGGCCGGGGGCGGTCGTGAGGTCCACCGAGCCGCTGCGGGACGCCACGAGCACCCGCACCAGGGAGAGGCCCAGGCCGAGCCCGCCTTCGCGGTCACCGCGATAGAAGCGGTCGAAGGCGTGCTCCGCAATCTCCCGGGCCATGCCGACCCCCTGATCGCGCACCCACGCGACGGCCAGGTCCCCTTCGCGGCGCCAGCCGACATCGATCGCCGTGCCGGGCGGGTTGTGCCGCATCGCGTTGTCCACCAGGAGATCGAGCACATGACCCACCTCCGCCGCCGGCGCAGAGACCCATGTACCGGCGGGGCCCGCGGCCAGGAGGTGACCGCGGGCGGCACGGCTCACCGACAGGCCGAGGTCCGAGACCGGCTCGCTCTCCTTGGCATCCAGGTCGCGGATGCGGGACGCGAGGCGTGCCGCCTCGCGCTGGGCCAGCGCCGCGGCCTCCACCGCCTCGTCGCCCTTGAGGCGGCCGCCGGCCAGGAGTTCGAGGGTGCCGAGCACGGTGGACAGGGGCGTGCGAAGGTCGTGCAGTGTCATCTCGCGCAGGGCGCGCTCGCGCTGCTCGGAGGCCTCGAGGGCTCCGAACATCTGCCCGAGCCGCCCCAGCATCTGCTGCAGAGCCTCCGCGAGGTTTCTGATCTCCCGGACGCCGTGGTCGGTGGGCAGACTGACGTCGAGGTCGCCGGTCTCGCTGATGCGCTGCGCCTCCCTGGACAGCGACGAGAGCGGAGCGGTGAGGCCGCGCGCCACGCCGTCCGCGACGATGCCGGCCAGAAGGACCGCGGCGAGCGTCACGAGCGCCAGCACGCTCTCCAGGATCCGCACGGGTCGGGTGACGCTGGTCAGGTTGACCTGCTCGAGGAAGAGACCGCCAGGCACCATCACGGTGTAGCGCAGGCTGCGCGCCTGCTGACTCACACCGAGCGGCGGCGGTGTCTCCGGCACGGGCCCTATGGCGAAGGCCCGCCGGCCGTTCTCGGCGTAGATGGCGATCGACTCGCCGAGAGGCAGGCGGGCGGGGACGTCCCCGCTATGCAGGTAGAAGCCCACCGTCGCATGCGCGGAGGCTACGAGCTGCGATCGCAGGTTGTGCACGAGCACGCTGCGCAGAAAGAATACGGCGCCGAAATCGGCGAGCAGCAGGGATGCTCCGACGAGCGCCACCATCGCGACGAGCAGGCGACGGCTCAGGCTTTGCAGGCCGCGCTCACGCTTCGCCATGCTCGTCCAGGCGGTAGCCGAAGCCGCGCACCGTGTGGATGAGGCGCGGCCCCAGGGCCTCGAGCTTGCGTCTGAGGTAGCTGATGTAGACGTCGAGGACGCCTTCGCCGACCTCCGCGTCGAAGCCCCAGACCCGCTCGAGGATCTGTTCGCGGGTCAGCACACGGCGCTGGTTGCGCAGGAAGAAGCAGAGGAGGTCGTACTCGCGGCGCGTGAGGTCGAGCGGCTGGCCGGCGCGCAGGGCCTGCTGGCGCTCGAGGTGCACCTCGACGTCCGCAAAGCTCAGCACGGGCAGCCTGTCCTCCGGGACGGGTCGGCGCGACACCGCCCGCATGCGCATCACGAGTTCCTCGAACGCGAACGGCTTGGCGACATAGTCGTCCGCGCCGAGCTCAAAGCCGTGCACCCTGTCCGGCACGTTGCCGCGGGCCGTCAGCATGATCACCATGATGCCGCGGTCCTTGAGCCGTGGCACCAGGGCGAAACCTGACCCGTCGGGGAGGTTGACGTCGACGAGCGCGAGCTGGAAGCTGCTCCGCTCCAGCAGGGCGAGCGTCTCGGCGACCGTTCCGGTCACGGTGGGATCGAACCCTTCCGACGTGAGTCCCAGGCGCAGCGTCGCGCCGAGGGAGGGGTCGTCCTCCACCACCAGGACGCGCATCGTCATCACCTCCGCCGCAGATCCCGGACACATTGTAGCCGAGCGGCGGGACGAGGTCAGCATCCGGCTGCTGCGGCCCGGAGGCGCCGACCGAAGCCGCCATTGCCGCAGGCAGGATTCGGCTCCCCGTAGGCATAATTCATCTGATGCTGAATTACCCTTCGGTCAAGAAGGAGAGGGTGCTCTTGTGGGCGATGATCGTCAAGGAGTTCCTGCAGTTGCGGCGTGACCGTCGCACCCTGGCGATGATGATCGTGCTGCCGATCATGCTGCTCGTCATCTTCGGCTACGCCGCGAGCTTCGACGTGTCCAAGATCTCGGCCGTGGTGGTGGGGCCAGAGGCCAAGAGCTTCAGCCAGCGCCTGAAGAGTCCGTTCGCGCTCCAGGGCACCTACCCCCGGCAAGGTGTCGCCGCTGCGCGGCGCGACCTGCGCGACGGCAAAGCCGATGTCGCCGTCGTCGCGGACGCGACGCGAACGCTTGTCCTGATCAACGGCGCCGACCTCTTCACGGCGCGCGCGGCCGAGACGGCCGTCGCCCGCCTGGCCGCGTCCCAGCCGGATCTCGCGCAGCTCAAGGCCCAGTTGCAGACACTCCTGCCCGCGGGTACGGCGGTGACCTTCATGACGCCCCCGCCGCCGCGGGTCGACGTGCTGTACAACCCCCATCTCAAGACGGCGCTCGTCATGGTTCCCGGGCTTGCCGGCGTGATCCTGGTGTTCATCGGCACCCTCATCGCGAGTCTCGGCGTCGTCCGCGAGCGGCAGGCGGGCACCCTGGAACAGCTTGCGGTGATGCCGCTCTCGCCATGGGATGTCCTGATCGGAAAGATCGCCCCATACTTCCTCGTCGCCGCCGTCGACCTCGCGCTGGTGCTGGGCGTCGGCATGTGGCTCTTCGGGGTGCCGATGCGCGGCTCCTGGGGCCTGCTCATCCTCGGCGCCCTGCTCTTCCTGTTCGTCACGCTCAGCATCGGCGTGCTGATCTCGAGCGTCTCGCAGAACCAGGGCCAGGCGATCCAGCTCGCCATGCTCACCGTGCTGCCGCAGATCCTGCTCTCGGGGCTGATCTTCCCGCTCGCGTCGATGGCGGCAGGCGTGCGCTGGATCGCCTACATCTTGCCGCTCACCTACTTCGTCGAGATCAGCCGTGGCGTCATGCTCCTCGGCCAGCCGATCGGGGACCTCTGGCGCCCGTTTCTCTACCTGGCCGTCCTGGGCGCCGTGGTCGTGACGTTCGCGACGCTGCGCTTCCACCGCCTGCTGAACCCGTCGCCGGGACACGGCGGCGGGCGCCGCGCGGCCACCGCCCAGGAGGCGAGGCCATGAGCTGGAGCCTTGCCGGCGTCACGGTGCGCTTCGGCCGGACTCCTGCCCTGCAGAGCGTGGACCTCGAGCTTCCGCCTGGAGAGGTCCGGGTCGTGGTGGGGGGCGACGGCGCAGGCAAGACGACGCTCCTCAAGGCCGCAGCCGGCGCCCTGCACCCCGAGTCGGGGGCGGTATCGAGACCTGCCGCGACGCGCATCGGCTACCTCTCAGCCTCGTCTGGCGTCTATCCGGATCTCTCGGTGGCGGAAAACCTCCAGTTCGCCGCCGCCGCCTACGGCGTGGCGGGCGAGGCGCTGCGGGCGCGCAGGGGCATGCTCCTCGCCCGCGCCGGCCTGGACCGGGTGGAGCGGCGGCTCGGTGGGGAGCTTTCGGGAGGCATGCGCCAGAAGCTGGGCGTCATCCGCGCCATGCTGCACCGTCCCGACCTGCTCGTGCTGGATGAGCCCACGACCGGCGTCGATCCCATGAGCCGCCGGGACCTCTGGTGGCTGATCGCGCACGCCGCGGCCGAGGGGACGGCCGTCCTCATCGCCACCACCTACCTCGACGAGGCCGAACGCGCATCGAAGCTGCTGCTCCTGGATCACGGCCGTGCGCTGGCCGCCGGAACGGCCGAGGAGGTCGTGCAGGCGATGCCGGGGCACCTCTGGACGGGCGACGCGAGGCCGGCCGGCGACGCGGCGGACAGGGCCTGGCGCCGCGGCAGGCGGTGGCGGCTCTGGAGCTCGGAGGGGGACGCTGCGCCTCCGCAGGGCTGGCAGGAGGCTGCGCCGGACCTGCAGGACGCCGTCACGGCCCTGCTCCTTGGCGGGGAACTGCGCCCGGTCGAAGGAGGTGCCGCCTGATGGCCGAGGCCTTGGCCGAGAGCCGCGATGTCACGCGCCGCTTCGGGGCGCATGTGGCGGTGCAGCGGGTGAGCGTCGCCGTGCAGCAGGGGGAGGTGCTCGGGCTCCTTGGCGCGAACGGCGCCGGCAAGACGACGCTCCTGCGCATGCTGCTAGGGCTGCTGCCGCCTTCGGAGGGCGAGGTGCGGCTGTTCGGCGAAAGGCCGTCGTTCGCCAGCCGTCGGCGCATCGGCTACATGCCGCAGGGCCTCGGGCTCTACGACGACCTGACGCCACGGGAGAACCTGCGGTTCGCGCGGGCGGTCTACGGCGTATCGCGCTCGACGCCGCACCAGGCGCTGCCTGAGGTGGCGGTCGGCCGCCTGCCGCTCGGCGTGCAGCGCAGGGTCGCATTCGCGCAGGTGCTGCAGCACCGCCCGCAGCTTCTGGTGCTCGACGAGCCGACCTCGGGCGTCGATCCGCTGATGCGCGCCCGCCTCTGGCAGGAGGTACGGGCGGCCGCCGACGGCGGTGCCGGCGTGCTGATCACCACGCATCACATGGAAGAGGCGGAACAGTGCGACCGGCTCGTCGTGATGGCGGACGCGCAGGTGGTCGCGGCGGGCGGCCTCGAGGACATTCTGGCGGGCGAGGAGATGGTGCTCCTCGACACGCCGGACTGGGCGGCGGCCATGTCGCTGCTGGAGGCGAAAGGGCTCGAGCCTGCGCTCGTCGGCCGCTCGCTGCGCCTGCCCGCCGCCGCGGAGGAGGCGGCGACCCAGGCGCTGGCCGGCGTCGACGTCCGCCTGCGGCGGGCGCCTGCGACGCTCGAGGAGAGGTTCGTGGAGCTCGCCGCGGGACGCGCATGACCGGGAAGCGGCGCGAGACACCCAGGCGGCGCGGGCGCCGGCCGGGCCTGAGCCGCACGCGGGAGGCCATCCTGCGCGCGGCGCGGCGCAGGTTCACCGAGCGGGGCTACGACCAGGCCAGCCTGCGCGAGATCGCCGCCGACGCCGGCGTTGACCCGGCGCTCGTGCACCACTACTTCCGCAGCAAGGAGGGCCTCTTCCTCGCCGCCATGCGCCTCCCGGATCTCCAGGCGGCGCTCGCAGAGGCTCTGGCACCGGACGACGTGCCCGTGGAACCGGGGCGGATCGGCGAGCGCATCCTGCGCATGCTTTCCGTGCTTTGGACGGATCCCGAGCTGCCGCGCACCCTGGCGGGGCTGGTGCGAACCGCCGCGACGAACGAGCAGGGGGCGGCCATGCTGCGGGAGTTCCTGGGCCACGCGGTGCTCGGCCGTCTGGCGGGGGCCCTTACGGGGGACGACGCCGATCTGCGCGTCGCGCTCGTCGGCAGCCAGATCTTCGGCCTGTTGGTGGCGAGGGTCGTGCTGCGGCTGGAGCCGCTTGCCTCGACGCCCGTGGACGATCTCGTGCAGGCGGTCGGGCCGACGCTGCAGCGCTACCTGACGGGGGATCTCGGCGGGCGCGAGGACATGTGAGAGCTCGCGGCTCCCTTCCCCTCGGTCAGCCGCGCGGCGTCGCCAGGTCGCGCACCGGAGAGACATAGGGCTCCGCATTCTGGCGGAACTCCTCCTTGGCCTGGGCGACCAGCTCGGGACGCGCGAGGAGCTCGGCGGCCGCCTGAGCCAGAACCTCCGCTGCGTAGAGCATGCCGCGGTGACCGATGCCGCTCCCGACCGAGACGACGTTCTGCCAGGAATGGCCCGGCGTCCCGAGGGGAGCCGTGACCGCGGTCAGCTGGGCTGTCGGCACGATGTGGGACACGTCGCCCACGTCGGTCGATCCGCTGTCGACCTTGCCGTAGCCGGAGCTCGGCGCGACGGCCTCGACGAGGTCGCAGCCGGCCGGCACCGCGAGGCCGCGGCGCCTGAGGTGGCGCACCGCCCGCTCGACCGTCCCGTCCGCGAACGTGGCCTGCAGGTCGTGCGCGAGCCGGTGCTCCTCGGGACTGAACACGGGCGCGCCGATGTTCTCCATCTGCTCTTGCAGCAGGTCGCCGAGGACGCGGTTCGCAAGCGTGTCGTAGCAGCCGGTGACGAGCTCCACCTCATGGCTGACGCCGGCCATCAGGGCCGCGCCGCGGGCGACGTCCAGGAGGCGGCGGTAAATGGCCTCGACGTCGTCGCGCCGCGGGGCGCGTACGTAGTACCAGACCTCCGCATGGGCGGGGACCACGTTCGGTGCATCGCCGCCGTCCGTGATCACGTAGTGGATGCGCGCATCCGAGGGGACATGCTCACGCAGGAAGTTGGCTCCGACGTCCATCAGCTCGACGGCGTCCAGGGCGCTGCGTCCGTCCTCCGGGTTGGCGGCGGCGTGCGCGGGGATGCCGTGGAAGCGGATGCGTACCGAGTTCATCGCCTGGGTGCTCGCCGCCCAGACGGCATTGGCGCTGCCGGGATGCCACGTGAGGGCGCAGTCGACGTCGCGGAACAGGCCTTCCTTCGCCATGAACACCTTGCCCACCAGGGTCTCTTCCGCGGGACAGCCATAGAAGCGCACGGTGCCGCGCAGCCCCTGGCTCCTGATGGCATGTCGCACGGCCATGGCTGCCGCCGCTGCGGCGGTGCCGAGAAGATTGTGTCCGCAGCCGTGTCCGGGGCCGCCCTCGACGATAGGTGCTCTCTCCGCCACATCCGCCGCCTGGCTGAGGCCAGGCAGTGCGTCGTACTCGCCGAGCAGTGCTATGACCGGCGCGCCCTCGCCGTAGCTCGCGACGAAGGCGGTGGGCATCGACTCCAGCCGATTCAGGGCGAACCCCTCCGCTGCGAGGGCGTCCATGAGCGCTTGGCTGCTCGCCTGTTCGCGAAGGCCGATTTCCGGGGTGTGCCAGATGCGGTCACTGAGATCCGTGAAGACCTGACTGTGCTCCTTTAGGTACGTGCGAACGCTTGCCATCCGGCCTCACCCTGCCTTCCGCTCCTTGCTCTCTACATTCCGCGATTCCGGTTCCGTTCCTGGCGCCCCGCGTGGCTGTAGCCGCTCGCGCTCTTTGCGACGGGATCGCTCAGGCTTTGTGAGAGCGATCAGGGCCGCGGAGGCCGGCTGCCCAGGATAAGGCGGTAGCGAGCAGTTCTGCTGGCGCATTCGGGAAGTCCTGGTGGAGGGCGGCGGCCGCCGCAGCGGTAGTCTGGCCAGAGGCAAGCAGGTGGTAGGCGCGCAGGTAGGCGCGGCCAAGCGGCGACGCGGGCTGCGCGTTCTGTTTTGTTGGCGGCGGCGAAGAACGCCGCGGAAGAAAGCGCCCGGGGAACGGATGATGCTAGTCTGGTAGGCCTTGTGGCGCAGGATGCGGCGCAAGGCCTCCTGGGCGTCAGCCGAGGAGGCCCCCTCCTCGCGGAGGATCCGCACGCAGGCCTGGGGCGGGATGCCGAGGGCCTGGGCGACGTCGGTCACGGAAGCTTCGTCGGAAGCTGCGCCACTCATCGGAGGTCGAACTCCTCGACGGCCTTGGACATCGTCCCCGCGCGGCGCCCAGCCGCTCTGCCAGTAGAGGCGGTCGAGGTGGTGGAGCGGGAGGCCGAGGAGCGGTGCGAGCGCACGCGCCAAGGTCGTCTTGCCGGCGCCGCGCGAGCCGACGACAACGGTTCGCCGGGCGGCGCGCATCCGCCCGGCGGCGTCCTTCAGGCTCTCATCCGGCAGCGAGCTTGGGCGCGGGTGCATGCCTCGATTCTGACGCATCGACGCCCGCCTGCGCCTCACGGCGCGCCGGGTAGGGGAGCGGCGATGCGGCGTCGGCCGAGGAAGTGGACCGCCTTCTGGTAGCCGGCATCCGCTGCGAGCGACGCGGCCTGGTCGAGGCCGATGCCCGTATTCTCGGGCTCGTGGGCGTCGGAGCCGAGGGAGAGCGGCACGCCGGCCGCGTGCGCAGCCTGCAGGTAGGGCAGGGTCGGGTAGGGCTCGCCGATCGGGCGGCGGATCCCCCTGCTGTTGCACTCGATCGCCATGTCCCGGCGGCGCAGGGCCTGCGCGATGCGCGGGTACCAGTCGAGGGCGAGCGCGGGCGGGCGCTGGCCGAAGATCTTCGGCAGGTCGGGGTGCGTCAGGACGTCGAAGAGGCCACTTTCCACCGCCTGCTCGCTGAGCGCCAAGTAGCGCTCCCAGACCGCCTCCTCCCCCATCTGCCGCCAGGTCTCGGGTGTGGGGTCGAGGTCGACGCCGAAGTCGCCGACGAAGTGCACCGAGCCGAGCACGAAGTCCCAGGGATGGCGCTCGAGGAAGCGCCGAATGCCCTCCTCGTGGCCGGGCCAGTAGTCCATCTCGATGCCGGCGGCGACCGGCAGCCCCAGGTCCTGCATGCGCCGCACGAAGGCGAAGTAGCGCTCGACCCGGTA
The DNA here is from genome assembly GCA_021845645.1 of Bacillota bacterium. The sequence goes on along the minus strand of JAJZVM010000002.1, from coordinate 179,599 downwards.
GCGGCAGCGCTCCTCGGACCAGGTCCCGGGCAGGAGGCCCCGCGCCTCGACGAAGCGGTAGCCGTGCTCGACGAAGCCGATGCGCGCGACGCCGCGGCGCGCGGCCGTGGCGAGATAGGCCTCGAGCCACTCCTGCGGGTAGTCCTCGGGCGTGTAGGGACCGTTCTCGAGATGCACGTGCTGGTCGACGATCAAGGCTTTACCGCCTCCCGCGAGCGGCTTTGCTCGAGCGCGACCGAGAACACCTCCGCCACCTCGGCCAGCGCGGCGATCGCCTTGCGCGCCTCGGCGGGCGGCTCGTCGTCGAGGCCGAGCGCCATCACCGCCTGCCCGCCGCCGCAGCGCGCGAGCTGGAGCGTCGCGATGTTCACGCCCGCCGCGCCGAGCAGGGTGCCGACGCGGCCAACGACGCCGGGCAGGTCCCGGTGGCGGGTCGCGAGGAGGTGGCCCTGGACGGGAAGGTCCAGGGGCGCTCCAAGGAGCCGGAGCAGGCGGCCGTCCGCGACAGCGCACTCGACGTCCTTCTCCGGCTGCCCGGCGAACCAGGCCGCGATGCGCGCGGGCGCGTCGTCCTCGGGCTCGCGCCGCAGCTCCAGCGCGATGCCCTGGCGCTGAGCCTGCACGAGGGCGTTCACGACGTTCACGGGCTCGTCCGCGGCGACGCCGAGGTAGCCCGCGATGAGCGCCCGCGCCGCGATGGGCAGGGCCTCCTCGGGCAGGGGCCCGCGGGCCGCGATCACGAGCGGGCCGTCCACCTTCGCGAGTGCCGCGAGCACCCCGCCCGCACGGCCGGCCGCCGCGATCAGCTGCTGCGAGGGAAGGCCGTCGAGCTGCGGCAGCGCAAGGTTGACGGCCTCCTCCGGCACCTCGCCGGCGAGAGCACGCAGCACGAGCTGCACGACGCGCGTGCCGATCTTGCCCATGGCCTCGTTCGTCGAGCCGCCGAGGTGGCAGGTGAAGAGGAGGTCGTCCCGCGCGAGGAGGCGCTCGTCGCGCGGCGGCTCGTGGGTGAACACGTCGAGCGCCCCGAACTTGAGGTGGCCCTCGTCCAGGAGGTCCATGAGCGCCTGCTCATCGATCAGCCCGCCACGCGCCACGTTCAGCACGACGGCGCCTTGCGGCAGGCGCGAGAGCTCGGCGCGGCCGAGGCGCGGGCCGGTCTTCGGCGTGTGGACCGTGAGCACGTCGGCCTTCTGCAGGAGCTCCTCGAGCGTCGCGCAGGGCACGGCACCGCGCCGCTTGATCTCGGTGGGGTCCACGTAGGGGTCGTAGGCGTAGACCTCCATGCCGAAGCCGTGGGCGATGCGCGCCACCTCCCGGCCGACGCGCCCGATACCGATGATGCCGAGCCGGCGCCCCCTGAGCTCGAAGCCGATGTAGTCCTGGCGGCGCCAGCCCCCGGCGCGCACGTGGAGGTCCGAGGGGCACACGCGGCGCACTGTGCCGAGGAGTAGCGCGAAGGTGTGCTCGGCGGCCGCGACGGCGTTCGCGCCGGGCGTGTTGAGGACGAGGACGCCGGCCGCGGTCGCGGCGTCGAGGTCGATGTTGTCGACGCCCGCGCCGGCGCGCGCCGCGACCTGAAGGCCCGGCGCGAGGCGGAAGTGCTCCGCAGTAAGGCGGTGGGCGCTGCGGATGATGACCGCGTCGAACTCGCGAAGGCGCGCCCGGAAGTCCGCTTCGGGCATCGTCTCGTGGGCCTCGACCTCCGCGTGCTCCGCAAGGAGGGCGAGCGCCTGCGCATCCAGCACCTCTGACACAAGGATCTTCGGCCTCTCCATCAGGCGCCACTCCTCTCTGTCGTCCAAGATACGGCCCAGACGCCGAGTGCCGCAGCCACGCCGCGGCCGTCCGGCGCGCTGCCCAGGACCTCCGCGCGGGCGAGCTCGAGCGCGCCGAGACCTCCCAGGAGGTCGACCGGCATGACCGAGCCCACGTGGCCGACGCGCACGATCCGTCCTTTGAGGCGGTCCTGGCCGCCGGCGAGCACCGCGCCGCGGCGCTGCGCCGCGCGGCGCAGCGCGTCCGCCTGGCCGCCCGGCACCTCGAGCGCCGTGACAGCGGGCGACGCGACCGCCGCGGGCGCCAGCGGGGCGAGGCCAAGCGCCTTGCCGGCACTGCGCGTCATCGCGGCGAGGAGGCGGTGGCGGCCAAGCCGCGCCTCCTCGCCCTCCTCCTCGAGGAGGCGCAGGCTCTCGCGCAGCGCGTAGACGAGCGAGACGGCCGGGGTGTAGGGCAAAGAGCCCTTCAGGTAGGGCCTGAGGTCGAAGTAGGCGGGGCGGTCGGCCGGGGCGGAGGCGGCGTCGAGGCCCCGCGGGCCGAGGAGCACGAGCGAGAGGCCGGGCGGCGCCATGAACCCCTTCTGAGAGCAGGCGACGGCCGCGTCGATGCCGGCCTTCCGCAGCTTGAGCGGCACCGCAGGGAAGCCGCTGATCGCGTCGACGATCACGAGGGGACCGCCCGCAAGGCGCCAGGCGATCTCCTCCACGGGGTGGAGAACGCCCGTAGAGGTCTCGTTCTGGGTGAGGAGCACCGCCCGGAAGTCGCCAGACGCCGCCCGGGCCACCACCTCGGCCGGCGAAGCGGCCTCGCCCCAGGTCACCTCGAGCCGCGTCACCTCGGCACCGCTGCGCTCCGCAACTCGCGCGAAGCGCTCGCCGAAGGCGCCGCCCGAGACCGCCAGCACGCGGTCCCCGGGGCGCAGGAGATTCTGCGCCACCGCCTCGAGCCCGCCTGTGCCGCTCGACGGCAGAACGACCGCCCGCTCTGCGTCGGCGAGGAGAGCGATCTCCTCCTCGACGGCGCCGACGAGCTCGCTGAAGGACGCGCCGCGGTGGTTGGTCATCTGGCGCGCCTGCGCGCCGAGCACTTCGCTCGGCACGTGCGTCGGTCCCGGGATCAGGAGCCGCTCGGTCCAGACCACCCGGCATCCTCCTCTCCCCGCGTACAACAAAACACCGCCGTCCCTCAGGGACGACGGTGCGTCGCGGTGCCACCCTGATTGATCCGGCCACGGCCGGATCCCCTCTGCAGCCGTCACGCGGCCAACGTCCGGCTCGTCGCCGGCACCTCGCGGGTGGAATCGGGGATCCCTGCGCGGCCGGCTTACACCGCCCCGGCTCGCTTCGCGGCGCGAAGATCCTCTTCCCGCTCATCGGCAGATGGCAGATGGAATTGCGCCTACTATACGGTCCGCATGGACGGCCGTCAAGCGGAGGAGGGCCGCCGCAGGCGTCGAAATCCGAAGCTTCTTGCTGTCTCCTGATGATGGCCTTCGTGCGGGGCGGGGATGTGTCGCGCGTGGTGCGTCCCTCCCGCATCCTCCCGCTGGCGCTGGTCGCGATCCTTCTCCCGGCCTGCCGGACGTCCGTGCCGAAGGGCGCATCGCCACGGGCGCACCCGGCCGTCCAAGACTTCCTCTCACGGCACATGCGGATCACCTCCGCCTTCTCCACGGCGCTCCCCCAGGCGGAGACGGGCTCGCCGCTCTTCGACGCGATCGACTTCCTTACCGGCAGCGAAGGTTGGGCCGCCTCCCATTTGGCGCTTCCGGAACGCGGAGGCACGCCAACGCCGACGATCTGGCGTACGAGCGACGGGGGCGCCCGCTGGACGACCTGGATTCCGCTGTGGACGGGAAGCCGCCGTCCCTTGTCGTCCTGCGGCTCGACTTCGTCTCCCCGCGCCTCGCGTACGACGTGGCCGGCCTGGACTGCGCACTTCCCGCGTACGGCGGATCTCCTGCCCCGACTGGTCCGTCCTGAAGTCGACCGACGGCGGCAGCGAAGCAGTCTGCCCCCTCACTGGGAGCAGGCCGCCTGTCTGTCTTGCGTAGCGCGCTCGCTCACAGTGGCCACGTGACGTAATCCTGCGCTGCAGATGGGCCAGAGGGCGCGTGTCCGCGCCGGCCCCTGCTGCCTCGAAGGCTCCTGCCAGACCGGCTACGGTTTGAGACAGGTGGACCATGTCACGCGAACCTGCCTGAACGGGGTGGGGACTTGATCATTGCCAGCGCCCGCGCCAGCGGTATGCTTGCGCTGACAGGGAGCAATGGCCCGGGAGGTGCGCACTTGGCGATGGATGCCCGAATGCTGGCGGATGCGGCGGAATCGGTGCGACAAGACGTGCTGCAATGGCGGCGGCACCTGCATGCACATCCGGAACTCTCGTTCCAGGAGGAAGAGACGGCGAACTTCGTCTACGACATCCTTAAGACGTTCGCCGGGCTCGAGGTTTCGCGGCCCACGCGGACGAGCGTGATGGCGAGGCTGATCGGCTCGTCGCCCCGCCCTGTCCTGGCGGTGCGGGCGGACATGGATGCCCTGCCGATCACGGAAGAGAACGATTTCGGGTTCGCTTCGCAGAATCCCGGGGTCATGCATGCCTGCGGGCACGATGGGCACACGGCGATGCTGCTCGGTACGGCGAAGGTCCTCTCCGGCCTGCGCGAACAGGTGGCAGGCGAAGTGCGTTTTCTCTTCCAGCACGCCGAGGAACTGTTCCCTGGCGGGGCCCAAGAGATGGTGGACGCCGGAGTCATGGACGGGGTCGATCTCGTGATCGGCGCCCATCTCTGGATGCCGCTCGCGGTTGGCATGGTGGGCGTGGCCGCCGGGCCGCTCACGGCCGCACCCGACACGTTCCGCATTATCGTGCGGGGGCGTGGCGGACATGCCGCGCAACCGCACATGACGGTCGACAGTGTGGCAGTGGGGGCCCAGATCGTCACGAACCTGCAGCACATCGTGTCGCGCTGCACGGACCCTCTCGACCGCCTGGTGCTCTCCGTCACGAAGTTCCACGCCGGCACGGCAGACAACATCATCCCGGAAACGGCGGAGCTCGAGGGCACGGTGCGCTCGTTCAACCCCCAGCTCAGGCAGGACGTGCCGGCCCTCATGGAGAGGATCGTCAGGGGGATCACCGAAGCCCACGGCGCCCGCTACGAATTCTCCTACGAGCAGGGCTACAGGCCCGTCGTCAACGACGGGAAGGTCACGCGCTGGCTGCGCGAGGCCCTCGCAGAGACGTTCGGCCCGGAGCGGCTGGTGGTGGACGGCCTCACCACCATGGGCGGGGAGGACTTCTCCGCTTTCCAGACCAAGGCACCAGGGACGTTCATCCTGATCGGTGCAGCCAATCCGCACGAGGGGATCATCTATCCGCATCATCACCCCCGCTTCACCGTGGACGAGGATGCCCTCGCCGTCGGCGTCGGCGCCTTCGTCGGCAGTATCCCGAGGCTGCTTGCCGCAGCTGGGGCAGAGACCGCATCCGCCAGCCCTGCCGTCTGAGCGCCTAAGAGACCTGGCGGACCAGACCGGCCACCCGGCCCCCAGTCCGTGCGGAGGTGACCGAGGCCCCGTCCACGTGCCAGAACTCGCGGGCGCGCGCCGGCAACAACCGGCGCGCGCCCTGGACTGTGGCCGTACGGAGATCAGGTCACTGGGTCAGCTGCCAGTCGTAGCAGTTCCAGGTCTCGACGTACCATGGGTCCGGCTGGTAGCCGGTGAGGTTGATCGCTGCATCGATCTCGTCGGGGGTGTAGTACCAGAGCGCGGGCAGATCCTGGTGCAGGATGGCCTGCTCCTGGCGCAGCACCGTCTGGCGCGCCGACTGGTTCAGCATGGTGTCCTGCTCCTTGAGCAGCTTGTCGACCTGAGGGTTCGAGTACTTGCCGAAGTTCTGCGCGGCGTTTGTCTCGTAGAGCTGCTCTTCGGATGCGGCGGGGTCGTAGCCTTCGGTCCACTCGAACTCGCCGAGGTCCCAGCCTTTGCCTGACGGCAAGACGGTGCCGAAGTACACGTTGGCCGGATAGTCGTGGATGACCATCTTGACACCGATCTGCTGGAACCAGTACTGGACCAGGCGCTCGGTCGCCTCACGCCACGGGTTGCCGGCGGTTGTGGCGTAGACCAGCTGCAGCGTCTTGCCATTCTTGTGGCGGTAGCCGTCGGACCCCATCTTCCAGCCGGCCTTGTTCAGCAGGATCTTGGATTCGGCCGGATCGTAGGAGTAGGGCTTCAGTTTGGGATTGTTGGCCCAGATGATCGACGGCTGGTCGGCCGCGGACAGCACACCGTAGCCGAGCCAGATCTTCTTCAGGATCGCCTGCCGGTCGATCGCCATCTCGAGTGCGACGCGGACGTTGCGATCCTGGAGCGCCGGGTTGCGGAAGTTGATGTCCGCCGATTCCCAGGCCGCCATCGGCGTGAAGAAGACGTGGGCGCCCGGGATCGCCTTGAGCTGCTGCACCTGTTCGATCGGCGCGAAGTAGTAGGTGTTGATCTGGTGGGCCTGGGCGTTGGCCAGGAGGGAGTTCTCGTCAGGGATGACCTTGAAGACGATGGTCCCTTCCTTGGGGGTCGGCCCGTACCAATGCGGGTTCGCGACGACGGTGATCGACGCGCCGGGCACCCAGGACTGGAACATGTACGGACCGTCGGTCACGGTCGGGTCGTGGTTGAACGAGGCCGTGTTGATCTGCTGCGCCGTCATGCCGTTGAAGACCGAGTAGGGGATGATGCCCGGCAGGTTGCCGGAGAAGTCGTCGATCAGGATCGCCGGGAAGGGCGCCTTCAGGTCGACTTCGCAGACCTTGGGGCTGATGGTCTTGACGTTGGTGACGTCATCCCAGCCCAGGCGCGTGACCGCCAGGACAGAGGGGTTTGTCACGACTTTCCACGTCTCGTAGATATCCTGGCAGGTCACCGGCTGGCCGTTCGACCAGTCCGCGTTCTGCTTCAGGTGGAACGTGTAGCTGAGACCGTTCTTGGAGATGCCGCCATTCTGCACGCTCGGCACGACGCTGGCGAGATCCGGTTCCATCGTGCCGTTCGGCGTGATCATGAAGAGGTTGCGGAAGATCGCAGTGTCGACGATCTGCGAATAGGTCATGTCCGGACCAAGGATGGGGTTCAGGTTGCCCGGTTCCTCGTAGAGCCCGTCGACGATCGTGCCGCCGCTGCTGGCGGCCGCCGCCTGGCCGGCCGGACCGACCGCGGGCGCTGCGACGGCGAGCAGTAGCCCGGCGGCCGCCAAGGGGCCAAGCACAGTCTTCCACCACGTGTCGCGCATTCGTATCCCCTCCAATCCCTTCACTGTCGCGACTGCTGACCCATGCGTCTCTCCTGCGCCCCTCCTTTACTGGCGTTGGTTCGAAGTCGGGTCGAGGGCGTCACGCAGCCCGTCACCGACCAGGTTCACGGCGAGAACGACGAAGAAGATCATCAGACCGGGGAAGATGGCAAGCCACGGCGCACTCGTGGTGAAGGACTGCGCCTGGTTGAGGAGGTACCCCCAGGAGATGTTGGGCGGCGTCAGGCCAGCCCCGAGGAAGCTCATCACCGACTCGAGGATGATCGCCTGGCCCACGAGCAGCGTCGCGTTCACGATCAGGGGTGCCATGGCGTTCGGGAAGATCTCCCGCAGGATGATGCGGGTGCTGTGCATGCCTACGGCCCTGGCGGCCTCCACGAAGTCGCGTTTCTTCAATGTGAGGAACTGGCTGCGGACGATGCGCGCAGGATACATCCAAGACGTGAGGCCGATGATCGTGATGATGCTCACGGGCGTGGGCCCGATGAGAAGCGACAGGAGCAGGACGACGAACAGAAGCGGCACCGACAGGCCGACGTCGGTGACGCGCATCAGCAGCGCGTCCACAAGGCCCCCGAAATAGCCGGAGATCGAGCCTATGGCGCCCCCGACCACGACGGCCACGAGTGCTGCGAAGATGCCGATCGTCAGCGAAACGCGGCCGCCGAATAACACCTCCGTAAAGAGATCGATGCCGAGATCGTCGGTCCCCATCGGGTGGTGGATGCTGGGCGGGGCCAGGATAGCCGAAAGGTCCGGTTGACCGAGCGGGTAGGGCGTGACCCAGGGTGCCAGGACTGCCGCGAGCATGATCAGGAGAAGCACGATGGCTGCCACCACCGCGACCCTGTGGTGGAGGAAGCGACGCCACACCAGATGCGCGTAGCTCTCGAAGCGAGGGTTTCCAAGGGCGGAGGGAGGTGCTGGTTCGATTTGCGGTCGAGTTGCCATCCTCGGCCTCCTCAGTTGTACTGGATGCGCGGATCGAGAATGCCGTAGAGCACGTCCGCGAGAATGTTCGCGAGCACGATGACCACCGAGAGGAACGAGACGATGGCCATCAGTACGGGGTAGTCGCTTTGCAGGATCGCCTGGATGAACAGCCGACCCATGCCTGGCCAGGAGAAGATCGTCTCCGTGATCAAGGCGCCGCCGAACAGGTAGGCGGCGTCCATGACCATCACGGTCACGACAGGCAGCATCGCGTTGCGCAGTGCATGGCGCCAGATCACCCGGCGCTCGCTTGCCCCCTTGGCGCGCGCCGTCCGGATGTAGTCCTGATGGATCACGTCCAGCATCGACGAGCGGACGTAGCGGCTCTCGGAAGCCAGCGTGTAGAAGGCCAGCACGAGCATCGGCAAGGTCAGGTGCCACAGGCGGTCGCCGATGCTGAACGCCGCCCCTGCGGTGGACATCCCGCCTGCGGGGAACCAGTGCAGCTGCACCGCGAATAGGATGAGGACCATCAGGCCGAGCCAGAACGTAGGCATCGAGAACCCGAAGTAGCTGACCACCGTGATCGCGTAATCGCCGAAGGAGTACTGGCGGACGGCGCTGTAGACGCCGGCCAGGAACGCGAAAACGAACGTGATGAGGAAAGAAGAGAACATGAGTTCCAGCGTCGCCGGCAGCCGCTGAAGCATCATGCTGGCGGCCGGCTGCGCGTAGACGTAAGAGTAACCGAAGTTGCCCTGAAGGGCCTTGCCGAGCCAGTCGACGTACTGCGTCCAGATGCCCTGGTTGAGGCCGTAGTCGATGCGGATCTGCTCGAGCATGGCCTTCGTGATGCCCGGCTGGTGCACGTACATCGCGAGCGGCCCGCCAGGCATCGCATGCATCATGAAGAAGAGCAGCAGCGAGATGAGGAAGATCACCGGGATGGCTTGCCCGAGCCTGCGCACGATGAAGATACCCACGAGCCGTCCCCCTCGCGAAAGCCCGACGATACATCACTTTGGGAATGCACCGTAGAGACACGAAACGGCGGTCAGTATGATTTGGGATGACGGCTCGGTCGGGCCAGCATCCCTCCGCCGCTGGGCGAGTGGGTGGTGGGAACAATCAAATAGGCCGCCGGGTGCCTACGACGTAAGGCGCATGCGGTAGGTAAGAGGAAACCTTTAGCACAAAGGATGTGCTCTGTCCATCTTGGGCACCAGGGCCAATCAGACGCTCCTGGAACCAAGTGTATGCGCGCAGCGCCGGCGAAAGACCCTGGCCGGTTGGCACATGTGACGAAGGCCAGCCAGCGATGTGCGCCCGTGGCGGAGGGCAGTGTGCGCCAACCTGTCGCACGACACCTGCCCCTCCGGCCAGAGCAAGCGGGCCTCTCGAGCCGCCGCAACCGGTCCCTCGCCGTGCCGTCATGCGGGGACTCTCTAAGCTGTCGTTCCTGCCGCCCGCCGGATCGCCTCGCGCGCCAACTCGTCGCAGCGGTTGTTCTCGGCGTCGCGGGCATGGCCCTTGACCCAGTGGAACTCCACATGGTGAGGCTCCTGCGCGCGCAGGATGGCCTGCCAGATGTCCTGGTTCTCCACGGCGCCACCCTGCGACGTACGCCAGCCGTTTTTCTGCCAGCGGCTGAGCCAACCCTGGCGGAACGCGTTCACGACATAGGTGGAGTCCGAGTGCACCTGCACCGAGCACGGTGCCTTGAGCGCTGCAAGGCCTTCGAGCAAGGCCGTGAGTTCCATGCGGTTGTTCGTGGTGCTTGGGGCGTAGCCCGAGATCTCCTTGCGCTTTTCGCCCCAGATGAGGACGGCGGCCCAGCCGCCTGGACCCGGGTTGCCGGAACACGCTCCATCGGTGTAGAGGATGACGTCCATGCTATTGCTCCTTCAGGGAAGCCGTGCCCCGTCTGCTCGCAAGCTTCGCCGCCGCAGCCTGCCGTCCCTGGCGGAGGGGGGCAGAGCGAGGCGACTGCCCTTTGCCCGGGCGAGGTCGGACGGGGCCCGTGCGGAGCGAGCGCAGGATCAGGGCCGCCGCGCCCCGGGCTTGGCCTGTGCGTCGGGCCGCTTGACGGCCGGCAGGTCCCAGACACCTCTGCCGTAGGTGCCGAGGAGCAGGTCGCCTGAGGGCGTCATGGCCAAAGTCGTCGTCTGCACGTTCGGCAGCGCATGACCGAGGGGGAGCCAGCCGGCACCGCGCGACGGGCTCCAGAAGACGCCGTCCCCCGTGGCGGCGACGATACCGTTCGTGGCGGCATAGAGGCCGAGCACCGAGAACTGCGGCAGGTTGCCCGAGACATTGGTCCATTGGGGCCAGGGTGCGTTCGCGGCGGGCGTCTCGAACACGAACGGGCAGTCCGGCAGAGATTGCGGCATGCCGAACGCGACGCTGACAAAGGCCCGGTAGGGGTCGTCCGGGGTCGCCGCGATGTCGGTGACGTAGAGGTCCGCCGCCGAGGTGCCACCGCACGGCGTAGGCCAGTGCTGCGGCGAGATCAGGCGCCAGGTCAGTCCGGCATTCTCGGACAGCGCGACCTGGCCGTTCTGCCAGCCCGCGTACACGACGGAGCCGCTTTGAGGTGCGAAGGCGATCACCGTCACGGGACCGCCGCCGCGGACACGTGTGACGCGTCGCCAGGAACCGCCGTCGTGCGTCGATCGCCAGATCTGCTGGCCGCCAGCCAGCAGGACGTTCGGCTGGTTTGGATCGACCGCGAACGCGCCCACTCCGAGAGAACCTACGGGCGGCTGCGGCGACCCCCAGTGGCGCCCTCCGCTGCGCGAGCGCTGCAGGGAGCCGTCCGCTTCTCCGAGGAGCAGCTTGCCGGCGCCGAAGGCGGTGAAGCCGCCGTCACCGCCGATCAGTGCGGTCCAGCGGCCGGTCTTGCCGCTGTAGACAGCCGTGCCGTTGTCCTGGAAGCCCGCCAGCACGCGGTCGCCGCTGGCGGAGACGGCCATCGCCGGATAGACCTCGGTGATCGAGAGGTTCGTGTTCAGGTCCTGCACGGTGTTCTGGGGCGTCAGGCGGTAGACGCCGCCGTCGTTGCCGATGTAGAGTCCCGCCGCGGTGAAGAGCAGCGCATGCTGGTCCGTGTGCAGGTAGAAGTTCTGCGTCAGGTCGGTCCATGTGGCGCCACCGTCGGCCGTGACCAACAGCTCGACACCGCCGGCGAAGAGCTCCTGCGGATTGTCCGGCGACACCGCCAGCACCTGGTCATAGTCACCCTGCGCCTGCGGCGGCGAGGTATCCGGCTCGCGCAGGAAGTCCGGCGTACCGGCGAGCTTGCGAAATGTCCTGCCGCCGTCATGCGTCACGTAGAGCCCCATCAGGCAATCGGTGCAGCGGCGGCTCAGGGTGGCCATGCTGACGTAGATGGTGGAGGGGTCGCTCGGGGCCACGGCCAGGGCGACGCGGCCGATCAGGGCACTGGGACGCGGCAGGCCGCCTGAGAGCACATGCCATGAGCGGCCGAGGTTGCCCGAGACCTCGACCCCCATGCCTTCGACGCCGGCCAGCAGACGGCGGGGGGAGCCGGGAGCCCAGGCGAGATCGGTGGTCGCCATCCGCAGGACGAGCCGCCAGGTGCGGCCGCCATCCTGCGAAAGCTCCACGCCGAGGTCCCCCGCGGCCAAGATGCGCCTTGGGTCGCTCGGATCGAGGAGGATGGACGACAGGTAATGTCCATAGAACACCTTGCGCCCGAGGAGCTGCCAGCTGCGGCCGCCGTTGCTGCTGCGCAGGATGCCGTCGGAGAAGAAGCAGTCGCCGCAGTCGTCGTTCTCGCCGGTGCCTGCGTAGATCACCTCGGGCTTTGGCTGGATCGCGAGGGCACCAATGGCCATGTCGGGCGTACGGTCGGAGAGGGGGTGCCACATCCGCCCGCCGTCCGCCGTCACCCACACGCCGCCGCCCGCAGACCCGGCGTAGAGGGTGCTGCCCACCGCGGCCAGCGACGTGACGCGTCCGCTCTCGTTCCCTGCGTATGGATCGTGATAGACGGGAGCGGGTCCTATGGGAAGCCACTTGCCGCCTGTCGGCAGGGTCCGCGGCGAGCTCGATGCGACCAGAAGGGATGCGCAGGCTGCCAGAAGCAGGAGCCCAGCGCCGGCGAGCAGCGCTGCGAGGTGGCGTGGCACGTAGGGTACCTCCAGGAGGCCGGGGAATGCTGACGTGACGCGATTCGTGGCGTCGCCGGGCGGTTCCTGCGGCAGCCCTGGCCAAATCGGCGCCGGCTTTCGGCTTCCCCGCCGGCGGTATCATCACGCCGGCGTTCGCCGTCGCGCCCCTTCGAGAAGGCCGGGCTGCCAGGACGATCGGGGCCAACTGCAGGCTCGAACGCGATCTGCGGGCGGCGCCGGCGCGAGCCGTGCACCAGGGCGGCCGTCAGCACGGGGCGGTAGCGGGTTTCGGCACCTGCCCGTCTGCAGGAGGGCGGACGCCCATGCGAGAACCCGCGTCCGACAAGCTCAGCCGGGGGAGTTGGACGGCCTTGCGCATCGAAGCGTGGCTGGAGACCGCGAGACGCATGGACGCCGAGGATGCACTCCTGGCCGTGCGGCGGGAGTTCCTCCTGCCGGAGGGCGTGATCTATCTGGACGGAAACTCGCTCGGCCCGCTCACGCGGAGCGGTCTCGCCCACCTGGACAAGGCCGTCGCGGACTGGCGGCGGCTTGGCGTTGGAGGTTGGCAGAGCGCCGAGGTGCCCTGGTTTCATCTTGCGGAGACGATCGGCGGCATGCTGGCAGGCCTCCTGGGCGCCGAGCCGCAGGAGGTGGTGGCGACAGCGCAGACCACCGTGAACCTGCATCAAATCCTGCAGAGCTTCTACCGACCCAGACCCGGGCGGGACGTCCTGGTCACCGACGCGCTCGCCTTCCCGAGCGACCTCTACGCGATGACGAGCCACCTCGAACAGCGCGGGCACGACGTGACGACGGGCCTGCGGCTCGTCCCAAGCCGTGACGGGCACACGCTCGCGACCGAGGATGTCGTCGCGGCCATCGGCGACGACGCCGCTCTCGTGGTGCTGCCCGGAGTGCTCTACCGCTCTGGCCAGCTGCTGCCGATCGGTGAGCTGACGGCGGCGGCGCACGACCGGGGGGCCCTGGTCGCCTGGGACCTATCGCACGCGGTCGGCGCCGTGCCGCTCGACCTGCACGCGGACGGTGTGGACCTTGCCTTCTTCTGTACCTACAAGTACCTCTGCGGCGGGCCCGGCGCGATCGGCGGACTCTTCGTCCACCGGCGCCACCTGCCGGTGCGTCCCGGCATGGCGGGCTGGTTCGGCAGCGACAAGCGACGGCAGTTCGACATGTCCGCCGAGCTCTGCCCGGCGCAGGGGGCAGGCGCGCTCCAGGTGGGCACGCCGCCGGTGCTCGCGTCGGCACCGCTGCTCGGGAGCCTCGAGATCTTCCGCGAGGTGGGCATGGGACCGCTGCGCAACCGCTCCCTGCACCTGACCGAGTACCTGATGGCGATGGCGGACGACGTCCTGCAGGCACTCGACGTCCGCGTGGTGACGCCGAGACAGGTGCAGGACCGCGGCGGTCACGTTGCCCTTGCGCACCCGGAGGCGGCGCGCCTGAGCCGTGCGCTCAAAGACCGGGGCGTCGTGCCGGACTATCGCCCGCCCAATCTCGTGCGGCTGGGTCCGCACCCGCTCTACACGACTTTCGAGGAGATCGCGCAGGCCCTGTCGATATTGCGCGACATCATCCAGAAGGCCGAGTACCTCGCGTACCCGCTCAGGCGCGAGGAAGTGGGATGACGCGTCCCCGTGCCGCGACGCGCGGCGTGACGCATCCTGGCACGAGGCGGGGCCGGCGCGCCGGCAGGCAACGTGCAAGGCACCGGACCTGAGGTCCGGTGCCTTGCCGCTGGGGAACCGCCGCGATGGTCTCCCGGGAAGGAACCTGCTACTTCATGTACGCCGGCACGTACTTGGCGAAGTCCGCCATGTGGCCGGGGTAGCTGAGGAGGCCGGTGTAGAGCCAGAGGATGGCTGCGACGGCGAGCACGAGCGCTGCGACGATGGCGACCCAGCGCTGGTTCTTGAAGATGACGGCCGGGAGGGTCAGGATGCCGCCGATGCCGGCGAGGATGAAGCCCATGCCCGCCACCGTGGGCTCGTTCGACATGTGCAGGCTGATGATGTGCGTGCCTACGACCGTCGCGGCGATGCCGGCGAAGAAGCCCCAGATCGCCGGGCCGAGGAGCTCGAGGCGGAAGACGAGAGCGAGGCCTGCGACGGTGAAGAGGGCGCCGAACATCAGGGCGGGCTCACCGTAGGCGACGTTGTAGCTGCCCGGGAGCGGCCAGGTGACGACCATCGGGATCGACGTCGCAGCCAGGATGAGGGCGGTGGCGCCGAAGCCGAAGCCCCAGGTCGGGCGGTTCTCCGGAGCCGGGGCGAAGAAGAGGTACGTGGCCAGAAGCGCAAGCCCAGCACCTACGGATACGAGCATCACTGCAAGATAGTCGATCATGGAACTTTGCCTCCCCTTGGCAGGGCGCCTCGCGGCCGTCGGCGCCATCCCTTGCGGGACTCTGCCTGGAGCAACTATCCCCCTTGTGCATTTTTGGCCATATGAACATCTAGTCCGTTTCGTACTGGTGCGGCCGGGGGGTTGGATGGCCCCCCAAAGTACCCACACCCCGGCCATGTGCCAGAGCGGGATGGCGCAGGATACGACAAAGTGGCCCCCGGCACAAGTGAAAACAGGCGCATGCATCATGGCCACTCGCCAGGGTCCGGGCGGCATGTCGCGGGTCGTGGCGACCCGTGTGGCAGGGAAGTACTGTAGACGACGATACGGAGACACATACCAGCATGAGGTATCGGCTTGCCCGGCAGCGCCCCTCCCCTGGGGTATCCTCCTTGTGCGCCGGACCTGCCGCGCCCGCCGTGAGCTGCAGGTCGGCAGGCCGACCATGGAAGACGGAGCCATTGCACCACCGTGCGCTATGGCCTTCTGGGCGACGCCCGTCGGGGCTTGACGGAAGCCGATGATTAGACAATCATCGAAACGTGCGAGGAGGTGTTCGGCATGTCGCTGGGGGATGTGTTTCATGCCCTCTCGGACCCGACCCGCCGGCAGATCCTGCGCATGCTCAGCCGCGGCGACCTCAGCGCGGGGGAGATCGCGTCCGCCTTCACGCTCACGAAACCCAGCATCTCGCACCATCTGAACATGTTGCGGCAGGCGGACCTTGTACTCTCGCGACGCCAGGGTCAGATGATCATCTATTCCCTGCACACCACGGTGCTGCAGGAGGCGCTCGGATGGGGATTCGACATCCTGCGCAAAGGCGACGCGCCTGGGGAAAGGGAAGACCGACATGAATGATCGGATGCCGGAATACCGGATCCGCAGCGAGATCCGCCACGACTGGCCGATCTACATGGTCTGGCTAGCGATGATCGGCGTGGGCATCTGGGCCCTGCCGCAGCTGCCGACCCGCGTCGCGACCCACTTCGGACTCAATGGCCAGGCGAACGGGTGGATGTCGCCGATCGCCGCGGTCGCCTTCCCGATCGGCGTCTCCATCCTGCTCTGGCTGTTCCTGATCATTGTGCCGGTGATCGACCCAAGGCGCCGCAACTACCCGGCCTTTCTGCCCTTCTACCGCTCGCTGCGCCTGCTGCTGGTGCTGGTCCTGGCGTTCACCTTCTTCTCCAGCATCTGGCGCAATCTTGGCCACGCCATGCAGATCGGTGATGTCGCCGTCCTGGTCGTCGGACTGCTCTTCATGTTCATCGGCAACTCGCTCGGGCGCGTTCGTCACAACTACTTCGTCGGCGTCCGCACGCCCTGGACCTTGGCCAACGAGGAAGTATGGCGCCGCACGCACCGGTTCGGCGGGCCGGTGTTCATGATCGGCGGCCTCCTGCCCGTCGTGCTGCTGCCGTTCTGGCCACAGGCGGCCAGGCTCATCCTGCTCGTCTGCGTGGTGGCGGCTGCCCTGAGCACAGTCGTGTACTCGTACATCGCCTACCGGCAGGTCGTCGGGAGCTAAGGCGAAGGCTAGCCGATCACGGCGTGGAACGTGGTGACGAGACCGACGACGATCACCGATCCCGTCGCCAGGTAGACGAACCAGCGGTATGGGCCCTTCATGCGGGACTGGGCCGGCAGAGCCCTGGCTTCGAGCGCCAGGAGGAAGCCGAGCACGATGGGCAGGAGAATGGCGTTCATCACTTCGATGTCGATCGTGAGATGGATGAGCGGTACGCCCGTCAGGACGACCGCCGCGCCCAGCACCAGCGCGGAGGTGTACGCGAGATAGAAGTGCGGCGCCTCGCTGATCTTGCGATTGAGGCTGTGCGGGCAGCCGAACGCCTCGCCGATGCCGAAGGCCGCCGCCACGGAAACGACGATGGCGGCGACGAGGGACGCCCCGAGGATGCCCAGGCCGAAGGCCACCTTCGCTCCGGCGAAGCCGAGGAAGGGCTGCAGGGCCCGCGAGATCTCCGGGATGCCCTGGAGCGCCTGGGCGTGCCCCGTGCGACCGATCGTCGCGGCGACCGCGATGACGACGAAGATCATCACGAGCTGGGTCACGACGGCGCCTATCAGGGTGTCGATCCTTGCGCCGCGCAGGTGATTCGGCCTCAGGCCCTTGTCGATGACGGCGCCCTGCTGGTAGAAGACCATCCAGGGCATGATGACGGCGCCCACGTTTGCCGCGAGCAGCATGAGGTAGCTGCGGTTGCCGAGCGGCATCTGGCCGAGACCGTGCACGATGGCCGCAGGGGCGGGATGGGCCATGAGCGCGGCCGGCAGGAAGAAGAGTTCGAAAAGCCCGAGGGCGATGCCGACGTGCTCCACGCGGCGGTAGCCGCCGCTGAGCCCGAGTCCGATCAGGAGGAGCGCCGCGAGGATGACCGTGTAGGACGGTGGTACGCCGAAGAGCTCCGAGACGCCGGCGATGCCCGCGAACTCGGTGACAAGGGCGCCTACCGCCGCGACGAAGAGCGTCAGTACCGACAGCAGGGCCCACGGCCTGCCGAAGATCTCGCGGATCAGCTCGCCGTGCCCGCGGCGCGTCAGCACGCCAAGGCGCACCGTCATCTCCTGGACGACGTAGAGCACAGGGATCAGCAGCAGCTGCGGCAGCAGCATGCCGTAGCCCCAGAGCGCCCCGGACTGCGAGGCCGTGACGATGCTGCCGGCGTCGGTGTCGGCGAGCATGACCATGAGTCCAGGTCCGGCGATGGCGCTGATCAGCAGCAGCCTGCCGAGGCCTCTGCGGCCGCCGGCCCTGGCGGTTTCCTTGAGCGCGGATGTCGCGGCACGCCGTGCACGGTTGTGCGCGAGCCGTTCCGGGACGGCATAGCCTGCGCCTTCGCGCCTCACCCGCGCACCTCCTCACGTAGCGTCGCAGAAGTTAGGCTCACCTAACAAACGGTCGAGTTTCTGCGGGTTGGCGTCAAGGGCCGCTTAGCCCAGCAGGTCATGGTCCAATGGGACGACGGCTCTGGCCGCGCCAAGCCGGTAGGCCGCGCCAGCATGCACACAGTCTGCACCCGCGGCGCGACGAAGATGCCGCCGGGACCGGTGTCGGTCCTGGCGGCATCAGCCTGACGCGCGTCGTCAGTCGACCGGATCGTGCGGAACCTCGCAGAGGAGAATGTCCACCGGAAGCCGCAGCAGGCTGCGGCGCATCGAGATGCGCGGCAGCAGGCCGGCCTCCGCCGCCAGCCTGCGCAGGGCGAGCGGGCGGCCGAGCGCAGAGAGCCGCAGGATGGCGCGCAGCACAAGATAGAAGGAGAGCGTGCGCCCGTAGGGCAGTTCCTCGGCGAGCGCCGCGACGACGATGCGCCCGCCGGGCCGCACGACCCGCATGAGTTCACGGAGAGCGGCCTTGACGCCTTCCGGGCTGAGAAGCTCGAGCACAAGGCTCGCGGCGGCCGCCTGGAAGGCGTCGTCCGGATAGGGGAGCTGCCGCAGATCCGCCTGGCGCAGCGCGATGCCTCCGGCCAGCGGCGTGCGGGCGATCTGGCGCGCGGCTTGACGCAGCATCGCGGGAGAGACGTCCACCGCTTGCACGTCGCCTTCCCCGCCGACGAGGTCCGCGAGGGCGATCGCGAGCCTGCCGGTGCCGCATCCGGCGTCGAGAATCCTGTCTCCCGGCGCTGGGCGCATGAGCGCGAGCACCGCAGCCCAGGTCTCCTGGGACGCCTCGAACATGAACATGTCGTAGAGTCTGTGGGCCATGCCGTAGAACCGCTGCAGCCTGGCCGTCCTGCCGTCGCGCCTGACGTCTGCCGTAGCCGTCGCCCGCTTTCCGACCGAGCTTCGGAGTGCCACCTCTAGGATGATAGCAGAGCCTGCGGCAGGTGACCGATCGCGATTCGGCGTAACTGGAGCAGCGAGGAGGCCAGGCCATGGGTTACACGCTCGAGGACCTGCGTAGGGACGTGCCGGTCCTGCGGCGCAAGGTATACCTGAACACCGGCACCATGGGCGCGGCACCGCAGGCCGTGACAGTGCGCTTCTTCAAGTCGTACGAGCAGTGGCAGGTCGAAGGCGCGGGTTGGCCGGAAGCCTACGAACGCCGGCGCGAGGGCTTGGCGTCGGCGCGCGCGGCGGTGGCCCTCCTGCTCGGCGTGCCGCAGGTGAGCGTCAGCTTTGCGAGCAACGTGACGCAGACGATCAACTGGATCGCGCAGGGCCTCGCGTGGCGTGAGGGCGACGAGGTGATCGTCGGGGCGGACGAGCATCCCGCGAACCGCTACCCATGGCGGGCTTTGGAAGCGATGGGCCGCATCAAGGTGATCACGTGGCAGATGGCCGAGGACGACGAGGGTCTGCTCAGGGATCTCGGGCGCCTGATCGGTGCGCGCACCCGCCTGGTGGCCGTGAGCCACGTGCTCCAGACGAGCGGGCGCGTGCTACCCGCGCGGGAGATCGTGGAGATCTGCCGCAGCCGCGGCGTCTCGTCGCTCATCGACGGGGCGCAGGCCGTGGGACAGGTGCCGGTCGACCTCGGCGCGATCGACCCGGACTTCTACCCGTTCTCAGGCCACAAGTGGCTCCTCGGCCCGGTGGGCACCTCCGGCATCTACATCCGCCCGGCCAGCCTGTCCCGCATCGGGTTCCTGCCGGCCGGCAGCGGCTCCGCCGAGCACGACCTTGCCGGCCGCGACCAAGGGGACGTGCCCTGGCGGCAGGAGGCGCGCCGCTTTGAGGTCGGCACGCTGAACTGGCCGCTCTTCGAGGGGCTCGAGGCGGCGATCGCCCTGCGGTCCGAGATCGGCTCCTCGGTGATCGAGGCCCATCAGCGGAGCCTCTTGGATGCGTTCGTCGACGGGCTGCCGCCCGGCGTCGACCTCGCAGCGGTCCCGCGCAGGGCCGCGATGTGCACCTTGCGCTTCCCGGACGGCCCCGAGGACGTTTTGGCGCGCCTCGCATCCGAGCACCGCGTGATCGCCCGCCGCGTCGGAGAGCTGGACCCTCCGGGCGTGCGCTTCTCGTTCGGACCGTACAACAATCTCGACGACGTAGCTGCGGCACACCGCGCCCTGGCGGCGCTGACGGCCCGTGCCTAGGGACGCGGCCGACGGGCCGCTCACAGGGGTGCGGGTTCTCGATCTCTCGCGCGTGCTCGCGGGGCCATACGCGACGATGGCCCTCGGCGAGCTTGGAGCGCGCGTGATCAAGGTCGAGCACGTGCAGGAGGGCGACGAGACGCGCAGCTGGGGACCTCCCTTCATCGCGGGCGAGTCGGCCTACTACCTGGGCGTCAACCGCAACAAGGAGAGCATCGCACTCGACCTGACGCGGCCCCTGGCGCAGGACGTCGTGCGCCGCCTGGCGCTCTCCTGGGCCGATGTGGTCGTCGAGAACTTCCGCCCGGGCAACCTCGAGCGCTTCAACCTGTCGCTCGAGGCGATGCGGCGGGACAATCCGGCCCTCATCACCGCCAGCGTGCGCGGCTACCCCCTGGGCGACGACCGGGCGGGCTACGACTTCGTCATCCAGGGCGCGGGCGGCCTCATGTCCGTCACCGGCCCCGAGGACGGGCAGCCCTACAAGGTGGGCGTCGCCGCCGCCGACCTCTTCACGAGTTCGTTCCTGCTGAGCGGCATCCTCGCGGCGCTCTACTCCCGCTGCCAGACCGGAAAGGGACAGCATCTCACAGTCTCCCTCTTCGAATGCGAGGTCGCCATGCTGGCCAACGTCGCCTCGAGCCATCTGCTCACGGGGCAGCCGGCAAGGCGCTACGGCAACGCCCATCCGTCGATGGCCCCCTACGAGGTCTTCGAGACGCAGGATGGGCCGTTGACGCTCGGCGTCGGCAACGACCGGCAGTTCAAGAGCCTGGCGGAAGCCCTGGGTCACCCCGAGTGGGTGCACGACGAGCGGTTCGCTGCGAATCCGGCGCGCGTGACCAACCGCATCGCGCTGAAGGGTGCCATCGATGCCGCCCTGTCGCGCCGCGACCGGGAGGAGTGGCTGGGCATCCTCACCGCGGCCGGCATCCCCTGCGGGCCCATCCGCAGCGTCAGCGAGGTGTTCCAGAGCCACGAGGTGGCGCGCGCGGGCACCGTGGTGGAGATGGAGCACCCGCTGATCCCGAACCTGAAGCAGGTGCGGCTGCCGTGGCGCTTCACCGGCACGCCGGCCATGCCGCGCACGCCGCCGCCGCTGCACGGCCAGCACACGCGGCGCATCCTGCGCGAAGCGGGGCTGAGCGAAGCCGAGGTCGAGGCCGCGTTCGCGGACGGCGTCGCGAACGGGCCGCCGGGGGGTCAAGGACAGACGGACTGAAAGGCGCCGGGCCTGGCCCGGCGCCTTTCAGTCGGTATGGCCGCTAGCCCAGGATCTCCTGGAGGCGCCGTCCCGCCGCAGGGCCAAAGAGGCCGCCATGGTAGCACAGGACGTACTCGACGTCCGCCGGCACCTTGCTGAGCGAGGCCATCGCCGTCGGCATGTCCGGCGTCACCTCGGGCCCCGGTCCCTCCAGCTGGCCGTTCACGACGCGCATCGCGTCGCCGGAGATCAGGACGCGGTGCCGCGGGAAGTAAAGGCTGATGTGGCCCGGGGTGTGGCCCGGGGTGTGGATCACCGTCAGCCCGCCGTAGAGCGGCAGTTCCTCGCCGTCCTCCAGGAGCACGTCCACCGTCGCCTTGGGCGGATCGGACATCAGCTTCTCGAACTGCGCGCGCGCCGCCTCCGGCAGGCGCGCGACCATCTGCTGCATGCGCTCGGGGTTGAACTTCAGCAGGCGCTCGCGCCCCTCGATGTAGGGCGCCTCCAGGCGGTGTGCGAGCACGGTGGCGCGCCCCGCGGCCACAGCCGGCAGATTGCCGATGTGATCCACGTCCTGATGGGTCAGGATCACGCGGTCGAGGTCGGCCATGGCGAGACCGTGCGCCTTGAGGGCCGCCTCGAGCGCAGGCCCCTGACCAGGGAAGCCTGTGTCGACCAGCGTCGCGCCCTCCTCGCCTGTGAGCAGGACCGGGTACACCACGCTCGGGCCGCCGAACCCCTGCATCGGGAGTTCCAGCACCTCCGCGCCTGGAAAGAGCTGCATGAATGAGCCTCCTCGCTTCGAAAGTACACGGAACTTCGCTGCGCAAGACTTGGTTCCTAGGGCCGAAGGGCCCGACCTCCCGGACCACGCAGCACCTGTCGCATTCCGCTCTCGGACGACCGTCGCGCCGCATCGAGCAGACGCTGGCTCTCGACGCCGTCCTGGAAGGTGGGCAGGTCATGATGCGCCGTGCCTTTGGCCAGGGCATCGTGCAAGCGGTCCAGGAACGGCAGCATGGCACTCGCGTAGCCCCTGGGGGAGGGCGGCAGTCCCGGCGCGTCGGCGGCGGGTGGCAGCGGCACGTCCTGCCACTGGCCGCCGACAGGCTGCAGGCGCACCTGGAGGTCGTCGCGGAGTGCGATCGTGCCGGCCGTGCCGTGCACCTCGAGCTGCCAGCCCGACGGCAGGTGCGTCGCGCTCCGGTAGTCGAGGGTGAACGTCGCGCCGCCCACCATGCGGCCGATCACCTGAAAGGCGTCGTCCGCGTCGCGCCGCTCGCCCGCAGGCCCGTCGGGCAAGTGCGTCGTGAGCTGGGCCGCGAGCTCCGAGACCTCGTCCCCCGTCCAGTAGCGCAGGCTGTCGAACATGTGGCTGCCGAGCGCGCCCAGCCTGCCGCCGCCCTGCCGCCGGCTGCCCAGCCAGCCGATTGGGCTGTCCAGGAGCTGCGGATAGCGGGCATCCTGGCCGGCGTACGAGACGTGCAGAATGTTGCCGATCCGTCCCTCCGCGATCAGGCGGCGCACCGTCTGGCGCGCCGGGCGGAAGCGGAATTCGAAGGTGATCGCGCCGAGGCGGTCCCCGCGACGTCGCACCGCCTCCATGGACTCCGCCTCGCCGAGGTCCAGGGCCATCGGTTTCTCGCAGAGCACGTGGAGCCCGCGCGCGAGGGCCGCTTCGCTGATCTCCCGGTGCAGCGTGGGGTTTGCCGCCACCACGAGGAGGTCGATCGGGAGATCGAGCAGTCGGCGCCAGTCGGGCAGGACATCCGCAATGCCGCTCTCGCTCCTGATGCGGTCGGGATCGCCGCGGTGCAGGCTGGCGATCGCGACCGGGCTGAAGCCCGGATGGGCTGCGAGAAACGGCGCGTGCACGCGGGCGCCGAAGCCGCTGCCGGCGATACCCACGCGGAACAGTTCCATGCATGTCCCTCCTTGCCGCCAGTCCTTCGGCGCAGGTATCGCGTATCCTCCGCGGCGAGGAGAGTCCGTGGCCGGTTGGGTGCTCCGGTCAAGGCTTGCGCGCGAGCACGCGGTAGAACGGCTCTGGGCCCGGCCAGACGCGTTCGAGCTCGAATCCGATCGAGGCCAGGATGCGCTTCATCTCGTCTGCTCCGATGCGGGCCGCGAACGGTGGGCCCATGGGCGTCTCCACGCGGTCCCACTGTACGAGGAAGAGCCTAGCGCCCCCTTAGACACGGGCAGCATATGCCAGTAGAAGATATTATGCAAAATGCACATATTCGATCATCACAACATATCCACTGACGGCCAGCCCTTCGGCGGCAGGCCGGTGAGGCCCAAAGGCGACAGAAGTCGTCGCAGCGTCCCGCCGCAGGTTCGCTCGGGCGGGCTGACATGGCCCTGCGATGATCCGACCGCGCACATGTGGCCTGTGCCCTTGACGGTCGGACCGCCATTCCCTAGAGTACTTGCCACGTCGCACAGGCAACTGGCCGTTGGTTATAATGAAACCTAACTTGGCACGCCGTCCCGGGTCACCGGGAAATCTGGCCGCGCGAGGAAGATCAGCATGGACCTGGGGGAGCTGTTTCATGGTCCGAACGCTGGTTGGGCCTTGGAGCTCTACGAGCGTTACCGGCAGGATCCTCAGTCGGTCGACGCGGCGACCGCTGCCATCTTCCAACGCATGGAGCGGGAGGGCGGCGTGGCGTTGGCCGCGGCGCCGGCATCCACGCCCGCGGCGGCGGTGGACGTACAGGAGATCGTACTCGCGGCGCGCCTCGCGCGCAACATCCGCGAGTATGGCCACCTCAAGGCGCAACTCGACCCGCTGGGACAGGATCCGCTGACGCAGCACGCCCTCGACGCGCAGGGCTACGGCCTCACCGACGAGCAGATGGACAGGTTGCCGGGCGCGATCGCGTTTCCGACGGCTGGAGCTGCGGCGGGAAGCCTGCGTCAGGCGATCCACCGGCTTGAAGAGATCTACATGGGCACCATCGGCTTCGACTTCAGCCACGTGCACGAGGCTGCGGAGCGCCAGTGGCTGCAGCATGCGGCAGAGGACGGCAGCTACCGCCACGTCGCCGCGGCGCGCCGGCTGGAGATCCTCGAGCGCCTGACGGACGTCGAGGCGTTCGAGCAGTTCCTGCACCGGACGTTCCAGGGGCAGAAGCGCTTCTCGATCGAGGGCAACGACGTGCTGGTGCCGATGCTGGACGAGATCATCGACGCGGCCGTGGAAAGCGGCACGCGCGAGGTGACGATCGGCATGGCGCACCGCGGGCGGCTGTCCGTCCTTACCCACGTGGTCGGGAAGCCGTTCGGCCAGATCTTCACCGAGTTCCACGTGGGACCCGACGAGCAGCCGGACCTCTACGTCGGCTGGAGCGGCGACGTCAAGTACCATCTCGGTTCGCGCCGCACGATCCAGACCGACGGCGAGCAGCCGGTGCAGATCACGCTCGCGAACAACCCGAGCCATCTCGAGTTCGTGAACCCGGTGGTGCAGGGCATGACGCGCGGCGCGCAGGACAACCGCACGCAGCGCGGCCGCCCGCATGCGGACTTCTCGCAGGCGCTCAACGTCTCGGTGCACGGCGACGCCTCGTTCCCGGGCGAGGGCATCGTGGCCGAGACGCTGAACCTCTCGCAGCTGGACGGCTACACCACGGGCGGCTCGGTGCACATCATCGCCAACAACCAGATCGGGTTCACCACCGATCCCGGCGAGGACCGCTCGACGCGCTACGCCTCGGACTTGGCCAAGGGATTCGAGATCCCCATCCTGCACGTGAACGCCGACGACCCCGACGCGTGCATGACGGCGGCGCGCATCGCGATCGCCTACCGCCAGCTGTTCCACAAGGACTTCCTCATCGACCTCGTGGGCTACCGTCGCTACGGGCACAACGAGGGCGACGAGCCCGCCTTCACCCAACCGCTGCTGTACGAGCGCATCGCCAAGCACCCGACCGTGCGTGCGATCTACCTCGAGCGCCTGGTCGGCGAGGGCATGGTGGATCCTGGCGCCGCGGCCGCCCTGCAGCACAAGGCCGAGGAGCGGCTGCGCGCCGCCTTCAACGAGGTGGTGGAGGGACGCGTCAAGTTCCCCCAGGCGATGCCCGAGGAGCGCGACCTGCAGGGTCTTGCCAAGCCGCCCGGCGAGGCGCGGCTCCGCGTGGCGAACGACGCTCTCCTGGCACGGCCGGAGGGCTTCACCGGCAGCGCCAAGCTCGAGCGGCTGCTGCAGCGCAGGCGCGAGCTTCTCGACAAGCCTCAGGGAATCGACTGGGCGCACGCCGAGGCGCTCGCCCTCGCCACCATCCTCGAGGACGGCGTGCCTGTGCGGATGAGCGGTCAGGATGCCGAGCGCGGCACCTTCAGCCAGCGCCATCTCGTGCTGCACGACGTCCGCGACGGGCACCGCTACACGCCCTTGCAGCACCTGCCCTTCGCGAAGGCTTCCTTCGCCGTGTACAACAGCCCGCTCACGGAGGCCGGCGTGCTCGGGTTCGAATACGGGTACGGTCTGCGGGCCCCCGAGACGCTCGTCGTCTGGGAGGCACAGTTCGGCGACTTCGCCAATGCGGCCGAAGTCATCATCGACCAGTTCCTCGCCGCGGCCAGGGCAAAGTGGCGCGAGCGCTCGGACCTCATCCTGCTGCTGCCCCACGGCTACGAGGGGCAGGGGCCGGAGCACTCCAGCGGCCGCGTCGAACGGTACCTGCAGCTCGCGGCCGAGGGCAACCTGCGCATAGCGAACTGCACCACGGCCGCCCAGTACTTCCACCTGCTGCGGCTTCAGGCGGCGGCTCTCGGCCTCCAGCCGCGCCCGCTCGTCGTGATGACGCCGAAGAGCCTGCTGCGCCACCCGCTGGCGCAGTCGGAGCTCTCCGAGCTGGCCGACGGCAGCTTCCGGCCCGTGCTCGACGACGAGACGGCCATGGACCGACGCGAGCGGGTCGAGCGGCTCGTGTTCTGCAGCGGCAAGATCTCGGTCGAGTACCGCCTCGCCGCGAAGGAGCACCACGATGCCGACCGGGCCGCACTCATCCGCATCGAACTCCTCTATCCCTTCCCGGAAGCGGAGATCCGGCGCCTCATCGCCGCCTATCCCGGCGTGCGCGAAGTGGTCTGGATGCAGGAGGAGCCCGCCAACATGGGGCCTTACGCATTCATCGCGCCACGCCTGGCGCCACTGCTGCCGGCTGGCGTCCAGCTCCGCTACATCGGGCGCCCGGAGCGGGCTTCGACGGCCGAAGGCATGCCCGATGTGCACAAGGCCGAGCACGAGCGCATCGTGCAGGCGGCGCTCTCGCTGCCGGAGGAGAAACTGCAAACGCGGGGTGTGAAGAGACGTGCCAACTGAGATCACGGTACCGCAGCTCGGCGAGTCGATCGTGGAGGCGACCGTCGGCCGCTGGCTGAAGCATCCCGGTGACGCGGTCGCCGCGGGTGACGCCCTCGTCGAACTCGAGACGGACAAGGTCAACCTGGAGGTGCAGGCCCAAGTGGCCGGTACCCTGCAGGAGGTGCGCAAGGACGAGGGTGCCACGGTGGCGATCGGTGAGGTGCTGGGCATGCTCGCCGAGGGCGGGGGCAAGGTCGCCGAGGCGGCTCCTGCCGCCGCTTCGGCGGCCGCGGCACAGCCGCAGGCCGCCCAGGAGCCGGCGGGTCCCACCTCGCCGGAGGTGCGGCGCGCGGCGCAGGATCTGGCGGTCGATCTGCGCCAGGTGACGGGCAGCGGGCCACGCGGGCGGGTCACGCGCGAGGATGTCGAGCGCGTCGCAGCCGGGCCCAGGCCGGCGGCGAGCGTACCGGTCTCGCCGGCGCCGCTGCCGCCGCAGGCCGCAGCCTATGCCCCTCCGCCGGTGACAGGGATGTTCGCACAGGAGCCGGGACGCGAGGAGCGCCAGCGCATGTCGCGCAGGCGCCTGACGATCGCGCGCCGCCTGGTCGAGGCCCAGCATCAGGCCGCGATGCTCACCACCTTCAACGAGGTGGACCTCTCGGCCGTCATAGCCGTGCGCCGCGAGCGGCGCGACGCCTTCAAGGAGAGGCACGGCGTATCGCTCGGCCTCATGTCCTTCTTCACCAAGGCCACGGTAAGTGCCCTCAAGGCCTACCCGCATCTGAACGCCGAGATCCAGGGCGACGACATCGTCCTGAAGCGCTACTACGACATCGGCATCGCCGTCTCCACCGACGAGGGTCTGGTGGTGCCGGTGGTGCGCGGCGCCGACCGCCTCAATTTCGCCGGGATCGAACAGGCCATCGCCGAGTTGGCCGAGAAGGCGCGCAGCGGCGCCCTGACGCTCGAGGACCTGCGTGGCGGCACGTTCACCATCACAAACGGCGGCGTCTTCGGCTCGCTGCTCTCGACGCCGATCTTGAACGCACCGCAGGTGGGCATCCTCGGCATGCACGGCATCCAGGAGCGGCCGATCGCCGTCAAGGGCGAGGTGGTGGTGCGGCCGATGATGTACATCGCCCTCTCCTACGACCACCGTATCGTGGACGGCTCCGTATCGGTGCGCTTCCTGCGGCACGTCAAGGAACTGCTCGAGGATCCGACGCAGCTGCTGCTCGAAGGCTAGGGCGGGACACGGCTGCGGCGGCCTGCAGGCGCAGGCCGCCGCTCGCCTGTCCGGGAGGAAACATGCACAGCCAGAGTCCGGCGGCGGGAGACCGAAGGGCGCGACGGTCGGCGGAGCAGCTGAGCTGGCTCGGCTATGCGGTCATCGGCCTGATGGCGACCGCCTACGGATCGGCACTGCCTGAACTCGTGCACCGTCTCGGGGTGGGCTACGGCGAGCTGTCGCTTCTCTTCGCCATGCAGTCCCTCGGCAACACCGCGACCTACTTCTACGCGAACCACCTCGTCGACCACCAGGGGACGCGACGCGTGCTGCTGCTCGGCTTCTGGCTGTTCGCCGTCTCGACCGGTCTCCTGCCGCTGGTGGCCAGCTTTGCGATCTGGGTGGTCCTGGCCTTCGCGGCCGGGATCGCCTTCGCGCTCGTCGACGTCGGCGGCTCGCGGCTCGTCTCGGACCTCTACCGCCAGCAGCAGGCCCAGGCCTTCAACCGCCTCAATCTCTGGTTCGGCGTCGGGGCGATCTCCGCGCCGCTTGCGGTGGGGCTGCTGAACGGCGCCGGGCTGCCCGTCGCGCTCGTGTTCGCCCTTGCCGCCGCGCTTGCGCTGGTCGGCGGCCTGGGCATGACCGCGATGGGCGAGGTGCCAGGCGAGCCCGCGCATCCTGGCCCGGGCCTGCGCGGCAATCTCGAACTCTGGCGCGAGGCGCCGTGGCTGCGCGCCCTGACGTGGCTCGTCTTCCTGTACGTCGCCGCGGAGAGCGGCTTCTCGGCGTGGGTGGCCGCCTTCGTGCATGTGCGCGCGGGCCTGCCCGACGCGATCGCGTCGCTCTACCCCGCCGCCTACCAGGTCGGGCTGACCGTGACGCGCCTCATGATCGGACCCCTGCTTCCGAACCTGCGCCTCGAGCGGGTGCTCCTGCTGGGCGCCGCGGCGGCGGCAGCGTCGAGCGGCCTCGTCGTGGCCTTCGGCCACAACCCCTACGCGGTACTGCTGGGCGCCGTGCTGACAGGCGTCGCACTTGGGCCCGCGTTTCCCATCGTTCTCACCGTGGCGGGGCGCGAGGCACCGCGGCGCGAGGGCCAGGCATTCTTCTTCATCTTCACGTCCCTCGCGCTGGCGGCCCTCTCCGTGCCGTGGGCGGAGGGCCAGGTGTTCGCGCAGATGCCCGAGATCGCGCTCGCCATGACGTCCATCCTGGCCGCGGCCATGGCGGTGGCCGCGGCGAGGCTCGGGCGCGATACGGGCCAGCCGTCGCCGCCAGGGAAGGCCACCACGCCGCTCTGAAGCAGGCGGCGCCCGCCGTTCCCTGGAACGTCTGGGCAGGATCGGCGCCGCCCGGCGCGAACATCGGTGGCGGGGGCGTGTGTGAGGAGGCCGAGCGGCCATGCGGTGGGACGGCGGGCTGCGGCGCGATGCACTTCTCTGGCGGCGTGAGGTGGTGGGTGCCGACCGCGAGGTACTGCTCCTGGACGGTAGCCGGACGACCTACGTGGGCCTCGACAACGCGGCGACGACGCCTGTGCTGCGCCATGTGCAGCGAGCCCTGAGAGAAGCCGAGGAAACGTACGCAAGCATGTACAGCCACGCGGGCTACAACTCCCGCCGCACTCTGGACCTGTACGAACGCGCGCGCCAGCAGGTGCTGCATTTCGTGGGGGCCAACGACGGGACGAGGGTCGCGATCTTCACGAGGCATACCGCCGCAGCCGTGACGAGGCTCGCCGCGGAGCTCCGCCTGCAGCCGGAGGATGTCGTGGTGCTGAGCGAGATGGAGCACCACGCGAATCTCCTGCCCTGGCGCGGCCGTGCCGAACTCGCCTACCTGCCGCTCGACGGCGAGGGCCGCATGGATCTCGGCGTCCTGCCCGATCTCATGGAGCGGCACCGGGGCCGGGTGCGGCTCGTCGCCATCACCGGGGCGTCGAACGTCACCGGTTACTTGAGCGACGTGCACCTGGCGGCGGAGATCGCCCATGGCCATGGCGCGCGCATCTTCGTCGACGCCGCGCAGCGGGCGCCGCACCGGCGCATCCGCATGGGAGAACCGGGGGATCCCCAGGCGATCGACTTCCTCGCCTTCTCCGCGCACAAGACCTACGCGCCGTACGGTCTGGGTGCCCTGATCGGACCGAAGGAGTTCTTCAGGCAGGGCGCGCCGGATCTCGAGGACGGCGGTGGAATCCAGTTCGTCAGCCTCGACGATGTGTTCTCCGGAAACCCGCCGGCGTGTGAGGAGGCGGGATCGCCCAACGTTCTCGGGGCGATCGCGTTCGGTGCAGCCCTGCATGAGCTGGAGGCGATCGGCTTCGAGCGGCTGGAGGCGCGTGAACAGCAGCTGCTCCAGTATCTGTTCTCAAGGCTTCAGGAGGTGCCCGGGCTGGAGGTGCTCGGCGGCACGAGCGCGGCAGACCGCATTGGCGCCATATCCTTTGTGGTGCATGGCGTACCGCCGGCTCTCGTGGCGTCGGCGCTCGGCTGGGAGTGGGGCATCGGCGTGGGGGCGGGTGGTTTCCGCGCGACCCCCTACATCATGCGGCTCCTCGGCTTGTCGGACCGTGAGGTGCGGCGGATACGCGACGAGGTCGGCCGTGGCGAGCGGTGGGCGTTGCCAGGTGCGGTGCGGGCCAGCCTGGGCCTGTACAATCTCGAGGAGGAGATCGACCGCCTGCAGCAGGCCGTGCTGGCCGTGCGGCTGGGCGAGTTTCGTGGTCGCTATGCGGTCGAGGGACAGTCGGGCGAATACTTGCCTGAGGGACTTCAGGAAGCTTGAGACATGCCCTTGCAGCCGCGACGCCCAGCCGCGGCGGCAGGATCGGAGGCAGCCGTTGAAGCGAGTGCCGATGCTGCGCGAGAACGTTCCGCTGGCGCCGATGACCACGCTGAGGCTTGGCGGGCCCGCGCGCTACTTCGCATCCGTCCACAGCAGGGAGGAGCTCAGGGAGGTGCTCGCCTGGGCGGAGGGCCGCGGACTGCCGGTGCAGCTCCTCGGCGGCGGCAGCAACACGGTCTTCCCGGACGCGGGCTTTGCCGGCCTCGTGCTGCGGGTCGCGCGGCGCGGCATCACCTTTCGCGCCGACGGGGAGAGCGTGCTCTGCGTGGCGCAGGCCGGCAGCGAGTGGGACGACGTGTGCGCCGCGGCGGTCGGCCGCGGGCTAGGGGGTGTCGAGTGCCTCTCGGGCATCCCGGGCAGTGTCGGTGCGACGCCTGTCCAGAATGTCGGCGCGTATGGCCAGGATGTGGCCGGGAGCCTGAGCTGGGTGCGGGTCCTCGAGCGCCGGACGGGCAGGGTGGAGGAGCTGCGCGGCGAGGACTGCGGCTTCTCCTACCGCCACAGCCGCTTCAAGGACCAGGACCGCGACCGCTACGTGATCCTGAGCGCCGCCTATCATCTGCGTCCGGGCGCCATGCCGCACCTCGGCTACCGCGAGGTCGCGGAGCGCGCCGCGCGCGAAGGCGTCGCCGCACTGCCGCCGCGGGAGGCCCTGGCGGCTGTGCGGCGCATCGTCCTCGACCTGCGCCGGGGAAAGGCCATGTTGCGAGACCCCCACGATCCGAACGCGCGCTCCGTCGGCTCCTTCTTCCTCAACCCGGTCCTCTCGG
The DNA here is from genome assembly GCA_021845645.1 of Bacillota bacterium. The sequence continues at coordinate 148,639 of JAJZVM010000002.1, read as the reverse complement.
CATCCGAGCTCGATCGCGTGCGCCGCAGCCTTGGACCGCGGGCGGCCGAACTGGAGGCCTACCCCGCGGCTGGCGGGTACAAGGTCTCGGCGGCCTGGTTGATCGGCGAGGCGGGCTTCCGTCGCGGACAGACGCTGGGCGGGGCAGGCATCTCGGAGCGTCACACGCTCGCGCTCGTCAACCGCGGCGGAACCGCGCGGGATCTTCTGGCCCTCGCCGAGGAGATCCGAGTGGGCGTCGCGCGACGCTTCGGCGTGCAGCTTCAGCCGGAGCCCGTCATCGTACCGTACGACCCGCGCCCGCACGGCGAAAGGGACGAAGGCTGACACATGACAACCGGGCCGCCCGGCCCGCGGGCTGACGGCCTACGTCTTTCTGCTCTGGGAATGTCGGGCGTCTAGCTGAAGTGCAGCGATCGTCCCAGCATCAGGAGGTAGACGCCGGAAGCGCCGAGCACAAACAGGAACGAGAGCAGCAGCGCGTTCTGAAGGATATGTGACCGGCGGATCGCGCGCACGAGAACTCACCTCGCGGAACTCAATTGCCCTGCGGAACTGAGATCAGCATAAGGCGCCAACTTAAAGGCTGTCTGAAGCTCATCTGAGAATCTCATCAGAGTGCGGCAGGCGCCAGGCCAGCATCTGCGCTTCCGCGCGCCGTACAGCGTCCATCTCCGCCTCGCGCCTTGCTTCCGACCAGCCCATGAGACGGCCCATCTCGTCGGCGTCGGCCTTGAGGTGCAGCAGGGCGAAGTCGCCGCCGAAGAGCATGCGGTCGGTGCGGCGCCGGTAGACGTCCATGAGATGCTGAGCGAACTCTTCGGCGACGGCGAACCGCAGGAGGGCGCGATCCAGGCTGAAGCGCAGGTCGCCCGGCCCGAAGCCGTGCGCCAGCACGGCACCCGCCTCGTCGCCGTACGGGGCGAGGCGCTCCTTGAGCTCATGCACGCGCATGCCGGTCCGCCGCGCGGCCTGCCGCCAGAGATCGTCGCTCAGATGTTCCCGTTGCGCGCCGGGAAGCGGCGCGCGACTCTCGCCGGCGGCCGCGTCGCCGCCCGATCCAGGAAAGACGCGGTCCAGGATGCGCTCCGCCATGGCGCGGAACGCGGTCAGCTTGCCGCCCACCACCACGTGCATCCCGTCCTGCACCGGCACGAGGCGATCCTCGCGGGAGACGCTGTTGGCCGCCATGCTGCGCCTCGGGCGGGCGAGTGGTCGCACGCCGCGCCAGGCGCCGATCACATCGTGCTGGCCGAGGTGGGCCTCGGGGAAGGCGCGGTCGGCGGCCTTCAGGATGTATTCCGCCTCCTGCACCGGCACCACGGAACCGTCCAGTTCGTCGGTGACGACGTCGGTGGTGCCGATGTAGGTCTGCGTGCCGTGGGGCACGGCGAACAGCATGCGACCGTCGGCGCCGCGGATGACGCAGGCTGCGGGCAAAGGCAGGCGACCGCTGCGCAGGGCGAGATGGCTGCCGGCGCTGCGGCGTACGAGCTCCGGTGACGACGGGTCCAGAAGATGCAGCACCTCGTCGGTCCAGGGACCGGCCGCCACGAGCACCCGGCGCGCCCGGACCGCAAACGTCTCGCCGCTCTCCTCGTCGCGGCAGCTGAGGCGGTGCAGCTCCCCGTCGCGGCCGAAGGCGCGCACAGGAGCATAGTTCAGCACCGTTGCGCCGTGCGCCGCCGCGTCGCGCAGGACGGCGAGGGTGAGCCGGGCGTCGTCGGTGCGGGCGTCGAGGTAGCGCACTCCGCCGGCGAGGCCGTCGCGGCGCAGGAGCGGCATCGCCTCGCGCAGGGTCGCAGGCGACAGGCGAAGATCGATCTCCCCGGCCGCCGCGCCGCTCAGGCGACCGTAGACGGCGACGCCGATGCGTACCAGCCAGAGCGGGTCGGGATCGCCGCGATAGATCGGGAAGTAGAACGGCAGGCCGCGGACGAGGTGGGGAGCCATGACGTGGCGCAGGAGTTCCCGCTCCTGGAGGGATTCCCGCACCAGCCTCAGGTCGCCCATGCGCAAGTAGCGCAGGCCGCCGTGGATCAGACGGGTCGAACGGCTGGAGGTTCCCGACGCGAAGTCCCGCGCCTCGCAAAGGCATGTCGTGAAGCCTCTGAGACTCGCCTCGCGCGCCACGCCCGCCCCGGTGATGCCGCCGCCGACCACCGCGAGATCGAACACGTCCATCTGGGCACGGCGCAGGGCGTGCTCCCGCGCGGTGGCGGTCATGCCCCCAGTCCTCGCGCCTGGGTGACGGCCCGGCGCCAGCGCTGGCGCTCGGCCTCGCGTTGCTCGACAGCGGTGGCCGGGGCGAACGTCTCGCGCTCTCCGACAAAGCCGGGAAGTTCCTGCGCGGACATCAGACCTGCCCCCAGGGCCGCGACCATCGCGGCGCCGCGCGCTGTCGCCTCGTGATCGAGGCTACGCAGCACGGCGAGCCCCGAGAGGTCTGCGATGAGCTGCGGCAGGAGTGCGCTGCGCACGACGCCGCCGTCGATGCGCAGGTCGCGGAGCGGTCGGCCGAGGTCGTCCCGGATCGCCTCCGTGAGGTCCGCGGCCTGCTGCGCGATCGCCTCGAAGGCCGCCCGTGCCAGCACGGACCGATCGCTGGAGCGGGTGAGCCCCCAGATGGCGCCGCGCATCCCGGGCTCCCACCAGGGGGCGCCGAGCCCCTGGTGCGCCGGTATGACCACGGCTCCGTGCCCGGGCTGCGCCGCAATGGCCAGACGATCCAGCTCCGCGGGGGACGATGCGAGACCGAGGTCGATGAGCCAGTCGAGGAGCGCACCCGCCATGAACACGCTGCCTTCGAGGGCGTAGTTCGGCCCGTCCCCGAAGTCCCAGGCGACCGTGGTCAGGAGGCCATGTGCCGAGCGGCAGGCGTCTTTGCCCGTGCAGGCAAGCAGGAAGGCCCCTGTGCCAAAGGTATCCTTGGCGTCGCCGGCCTCCAGACAGCCTTGCCCGAGGAGCGCCGCCTGCTGATCGCCGAGCATGCCCGTCACGGGCACCCTGGCGCCGAGCAGATCGCGCTCCGTGACGCCGAAACGGTGGGCGGAGGGCTGCACCGGCGGCAGGAGGGAGGTCGGCACGGAGAAGAGGTCGAGCAGTTCCTGGGCGAATCGCCGCTGCCACAGGTCGTAGAGCAGGGTGCGGCTCGCATTGCTCGGCTCGGTGGCCCAGACCTCGCCGCCCGATAGGCGGTAGAGGAGCCAGCTGTCCACCGTTCCGGCCTGCAGGCGTCCGTTGCGGGCGGCCTGCATGAGATCTTGATCCCCGTGCAGCAGCCACGAGAGCTTGCTGGCGGTGAAATAGGGGTCGAGGCGCAACCCTGTCCGGCCTGCGAGGTCGAGGTCGGCGGCCGCCTGCGTCCGCTCTTCGCACGCGGCCTGGCCGCGTCGATCCTGCCAGACGATGGCCGGGGCTGCTGGCCGCCCGCTTGCACGATCCCAGACGACCAGCGTCTCGCGCTGGTTCGCAATGCCGACGGCGCGAAGATCCCGTGGGTCGACGCCGCCGGCCGCCATGGCCCCGCGCGCCGCGTGGACGCTGCTTTCGAAGATGTCGTCCGGATCCTGCTCCACCCAGCCGGGCATCGGGCAGACCGTCCTCAGAGGCACGACGCGGCTGGCGAGCGATCTGCCCTTGAGGTCGAAGATCACCGCGCGCGATGCATGCGTGCCCTGGTCGATCGCGAGCAGGCAGTCCGGCACAGGAGCACCTCCCAAGCTTCGTACGCCCGCTTGCATTGTAGCGCCTGACAGGACCAGGGGGCACGGCCATCCAGAACGGCCGGGCTCTCAGCCTGCCTGAGCAAAAGGCAGGGAGCCCGGCTCTCGCCGGGCTCCCTGTGTTCGACGGCTAGTAGCGACGGGGGCGCTCCTCGCGGGGGCGCGCCTCGTTCACGGTAAGCTGCCGACCCTGCCAGTCCGCTCCGTTCAAGGCCTCGATCACGGCCTCCGCCTTGTCGGCGGGAACCTCCACGAAGCCGAACCCACGCGAACGGCCGGTCTCCCGGTCGGTCGCGATGCGCGCCGCCAGGACCTCGGCATACTGTGACACCGCCTGCTGCAGGTCCTCACTGGTAACGGACCAGGGCAGGTTTCCGACGTAGATCGTCTTCTGCACGTCTCTGCACTCCTTTCGAAACCGTATTCGCCAGGAAGTGCACGGAGACATGGCAACTGTTACAGCCGTGGATCCATACCAACTCCTAAAGCGACAGGATCAATATACCGTGCAGACAGGATCTTGGCAAGGTGACGGTCTTCAGTTTCCGAAACTCCCGAGCAGGCGCCAGGAGGTCGCAATGGGCGAGAGTTCCCTGAGAGCCTGCGCCAGGTCTGGGTCGTCCGCCCGTCGGTCCACGTCGAGGTAGAATACGTAGGCGAAGGGCGTCTGCTGGTCGGGTCGCGACTCGAGCTTGGACAGGTTGCAGTCGTGGCGCGCGAACGGTTCCAGGCAGCGGTAGAGGGCCCGCGGCTCGTTCGGGACGGTGAAGGCCACGAGGGATCGTCCCGGCCCCGACGCGAGGTTCGGCGGGGCGCCGACGGCAAGGAAGCGCGTCACGTTGTCCTGGCGGTCCTCGATTCCCTCCGCCAGGACCGAAAGGCCGAGCAGTTCCGCGGCGCGGCGCGAGGCGATGGCGGCAGCGGCGCGGTCGCCTCGCCTTGCGACGTCGGCGGCGCTGCCTGCGGTATCGTAGGCGCTCTCCGGCGTGATGGCGTGGTGCTCGAGAAAGGTGCGGCATTGCGCCAGGGCCTGCGGATGCGAGTAGGCGCGGCGGATGTCGGCCAGTGCGGCACCGGGCAGGCCCAGAAGGCAGTGGCGCACCCGCAGGCGGTACTCGCCCGTCACGGGGTAGTCGTGCGTGAGCAGGAGGTCGTACGTCTCGACGATCGTTCCCGCGCGGGAGTTCTCGACGGGAACGGCCGCCGCCTCGACGTCGCCGCGCCCCAAGGCCGAGAAGACGTCCGGCAGGGTGCGGCAGGGCACAATCGCGGCGTCGTGACCGTACAGGGCCAAGGCCGCCTGCTCGCTGTAGGCGCCGCGCTCGCCCTGGATCGCCACGCGGAGCGGGCCCGTCACCGCGTCTCCTGGGTGGCTGTGCGGCCCTGGCGCGCGCGCGACGCGGAGAGGATGGCCTTCCAGATGTCGGTCACGGCTGCGGCGGGCAGGTGGCTGCCGCTGTGATCGGCGAGGCGCTGCAGGATCGCCTGCTCGCGCCTGGGCTGGCGTACGGGCAGGCCGTGGCTGCGCTTGGCCTCGCCGATGTGCGCGGAGAGGGCCATGCGGCGTTCGAGCAGGCGGAGGATGGCCTCGTCCAGATCGTCGACCGCGTCGCGCAGGAGCGCGAGGTCGGCGGTGCGGGGCGGCAGGTGGAGCCTGCGCATCATTCCCGCGAAGGCTTCGCTGGAGATGGTCTGCGCGGCGTCGCTGACCGAGCGGTCGGGGTCCGGATGCACCTCCACGATGACACCGTCCAGACCGCCCGCGATCGCGGCGCAGGCCATCGGCACGACGAGCTCCCTGCGGCCCGTGGCGTGGGAGGGATCGGCGATCACCGGCAGGGACGTCCGCTGGCGGGCGGCCAAGGCACCGGCCAGGTCGAGCGTCGCGCGGGTGTACGGCTCGAAGCTGCGGATGCCCCGCTCGCAGAGCACGACCTGTGCGTTCCCCTCCGCGAGGATGTACTCCGCCGCATGCAGCCACTCGTCAAGGGTGGCGCCGGCACCGCGCTTGAGCAGGACCGGGCGGCCGCTGCGCCCGGCGGCGCGCAGCAGGCTGAAGTTCTGCATGCTGCGCGCGCCGATCTGCAGCATGTCGGCGTGCTCGGCGATGAGCGCGACGTCCTGCGCGTCGAGCACCTCGGTGACGACGGGCAGGCCCGCCGCGCTGCCGGCCTTGGCGAGGTAGCGCAGCCCCTCGGCGCCAAGGCCCTGGAACGCGTAGGGCGAGGTGCGTGGCTTGAATGCGCCGCCGCGCAGCATGTGCGCCCCGGCCGCCGCAACCGCCTCGGCCGCCTCCTGGATCTGCCGTTCGGACTCCACCGAGCAGGGGCCCGCGATCACGACCGGCGTCGCGGCGCCGAAGCGCACGAACGAGCCCACGTCCACCTGCCGCGTCTGCCCTGCCCCTTCGGTCACGAGGAGCTCCTCCGCCATCGCGCACGCCTCCCTCTCGCCTGCTCGGGTATACAAAAGGACCCGCCCCTCGTCGGGACGGGTCCATGACCCGCGGTACCACCCTGATTGGCCGCCGTCGGCGACCCTCTTGTCGGTGCGGGACCTGCCGGTCCGACACCCAGCCCCTGTCACGGAGGGCACCCGGCCACGCCTACCACCCTAAGGCTTCAGCGGGCAGCTCCAGGGCGAACTTCGCATCGGATGCGCCGCGGGAGCTTGCAGCCGAGGCTCCCTTCTCTCTAGCGGCGGTGGCCGACCTACTTTGCCCCTTCAACGCCATGCGCGTATATTGCCTTGTACCATAGCAGGCGGCCGTCCCGTTTGCAAGCCCGACGTTGCGGCATGCGGGCCGTTGCCCGCGCGACGCCGATTCGGGCGGCGCCTCTTCCCTGACCGGTCCGGCCGGGATGGGGAGGCGCCGGCTGCGTCGCCGCCATGGTCCTGCGCCCGTCAGCTGCCGGCAGCCCTCACCGTCGCACGTGTCATGACCATGATGCCCCCGCCGCCACGCAGGCGATCACTAGGGCCTCCCGCAGGTGCGGATCCCGGAGCTCGCCCGGGAACCACGCGGCCGCGGCCAGACCGATGAGCACGACGCTCCGTAGGGCCACCGCCCGTCTGCCTCGCCGCACCTGGGCTGGCGTCGGCTCGCCCGGCCAGGTGCCGGCACCATCCTGTCCCTGGCGAGTTCCTGCGCCGGCCGGTGCACCACGCGCGAGACCAGGAGCACGAGCAGGCCGAGCCACCAGTGCTGCGCGATACGATGGCCAGAGCGATCCGGAGCCGCCCGACCTGCGTGACGACGGCCTGCAGGTGATCCGAAGCGCGCTGGCACACAACTGGCCGCCCGAGCGCCGCACCCCCTCCCGCCTGCTCCATGGCGATTTCTGGCCGGGCAATACGCTCTGGCGGATGGGGCGGCTGACGGCGGTCATCGACTGGGAGGACGCCGCCCGCGGCGACCCGCTCGCCTATCCCGGCAACGGTCGGCTCGAAGTCGCGCTGCTCTGGGGCCGCGAGGCCATGCAAGCCTTCACGGATCACTATTTGACGAAGATGCCGGGGCTCGCCGCACCGGCCTTGCAGCGGATGAAGGCTCGGCACGCGGCGTGCGTCGACGAGGTGCTGAAGGGACGCCGATAGGCGGTGTCACCCTGTGACCAGGGCTCTTGACGCGGTGCGCGGTCGGACCCTGTGTGGTATCGTTGCGCGTGGCGGGGAGGGATGGCGATGCTGCTCGAACTGCAGGACGTCTGCGCCGAGGTGGGCGGGCGGGAACTCTTCACAGGCGTCTTCGGACGGCTGGAGGCCGGTCAGCGCATCGCCCTCACCGGTCCGAACGGCATCGGCAAGACGACCCTTCTGCGCATCATCGCGCGGGTGATCGAGCCTGCCGGAGGTCTCGTCACGACGGCGCGCGGTGCGCGCGTCGGGTACCTCCGCCAGGAGCTCGAGCTCGGCGAGGCGGTGACGCTTTGGCAGTATGCTCTGGGGGCCGGTGACGGCGAGATCGCCAGGCTCGAGCGGCGCCTGCGCCGCCTCGAATCGGAACTGGCCGAGGATCAGAGTCAGCTGTCGGCCTACGGGCAGGCCCTGACCAACTACGAGCAGCTCGGCGGCTACCTCTGGGAGAACAGGGTGCGCGCCACCCTGCGCGGTCTTGGCTTCACGCCGGAGCAGGAGGCGATGCCGGCCGCGGGCCTGTCAGGAGGTCAGAAGGTGCGGCTGGCGCTCGCGCGCCTCCTGCTGGAAAGGCCCGATGTCCTGCTCCTGGACGAGCCGACGAACCATCTCGACCTGCCGGCGATGGCCTGGCTCGAAGAGACGCTGCGCCTGTATCCCGGGGGCATCATCGCCGCCTCGCACGACAGGGCCTTTCTGCGCAACGTGGCCACCGCCATCTGGGACTTCAGCCCGCTCGGCTTCCAGACCTACATCGGCGGCTACGACGCCTACCGCCTGCACCTGAAGCGCCAGATCGCCCGCGAGGAGGAGGAGAGCCGGCGGCGAGAGGCGGAGCGCGCGCGTCTGCAGGCGTATATCCGCCGGTACAAGGCGGGAAACCGCTCGACGCAGGCCCACGACCGCGAGCGCAAACTCGAGCGGCTGGCACCCGTGGCCCAGGCGCACCATGCAGGCAGGCTCAGACTACGCTTCGACGGGCGCCCCCTGGGAGAGCGCACGCTGTTCCTGCAGGTGCGGGGCCTGTCCCAGTCCTACCCGGGGCGCACCCTCTGGCGCGACCTCGCATTCAGCCTTGCGGAGGGCGGCCGCCTCGGCATCGTCGGCCGCAACGGCAGCGGCAAGACCACGCTGCTCGAGGCCTTGCGCGGCACGTTCAAGCCCGAGGGCGGCGAGGTCCTCTGGGCGCCGGGAACACGGCTTGGCTACCTGGCGCAGGAGGTGTCCGTCGCGGGTGACACGCCTCTCGACGCCCTCCTCCGCCTGCCGGGCATGACGATCTTCGCGGCCCGCAGGCTGCTCGCGCGGCATCTCTTCCAGCCCGCGCAGATCGAGACGCCCCTTGGTGCCCTGTCGGGCGGCGAACGCAGCCGCCTCGCCCTTGCGGTGCTGGTGGCCGCGGGGGCCAACGTGCTGCTGCTCGACGAGCCGACGAACCACCTCGACCTGCCGGCGCAGGAGGCTCTCGAGGAAGCGCTCCTGTCCTTTCCCGGCACGCTTCTCCTGATCTCCCACGACCGGGCGCTCCTGCAGCGCGTGACCGACCGCTGGCTCTGGCTGCAGGGGGACGGGCGCTGGCAGATCAGCCAGGACTTCGAGGAGATCCTCGGGCTCACCCAGGCGGATGACGAACGGCCTTCGGGCCCGCGCGAGGCGAGACCGGCGCCTGCCAAGCAGCGTCGGGCGCGCCGCTCGCAGCTGCGCTCGCAGGTGGCCGAGCAGGAGCGCCTGGTGGCCGAGGCCGAGGCAGCGCGCCGGGCAGTCGAGCAGGAGCTCCAACTGGCGGCGGGCGCCTATGCCACAGAGCTTGCGACGAGGCTCTTCGAGCTCAGCCAGGAGATCGAGCGGCTGTACGGCGTCTGGCAGGCAGCGCAGGAGGCCCTGGAGGCCGAGTCCGCCGACGAGGTCAGGAACTGAGGTACTCGGCGCTGCAGTACAGGATGCGTCGGAAGGTGTCCGGTTCCTCGTAGAAGCGGGCCGTGGTCGCCTGGGCGACCGTCACCGCCTGCGCCCCGTCGATCACGTTGCGCGCATAGAGGGCGAGCTCGTGCAGCGCGTCGTCCTGGTGCGCGAAGCCGAAATCCGGATGAAAGAACGCGGTGAGACGGAGCTCGCGCACCGCATTGCCGCCGATGCGGCTGAGGCAGAGCGCCGCGAGCCCCTGCAGCCGCTGCGCGACGCGCTGGCACTCCTCGACGAGGTCGAGGGGCACCTGCCAGACGCTCGTGGCGTCTGGCAGCCTGCCCTCCGCGAGCCCCGCGATGTCGTCGCCTGGGACGTAGGCCCAGTGGAGATGATCTGCGGTCGCGGGTTCGGCGCGCGACGGCAGCGGTGCTGCGGCCACCGAGAGCATCCGGCTGCCTGCCCTGGCCAGGTGGAGCAGCAGGTCCTTGGCGGGAAGCTCGAGCATCTGGTACGGGCTATCAGGACCCACTTCGTACGCGGTGCGGGACGTGTAGGCCCTGGCCTCGCTCGGCATGGCGTCGGACACGAACTCGACAGGCAGGCAGAGCGGCGCGAGCGCCAGATGCAGGTAGAAGTCCCGGCGGCGCGACCGGCCGTCGCCGAGACGCCTCAGCTCCTCGATGGTTGCGTCGAGGTCCAGGTGATCGAAGTCGCTGCCGGGGTAGGACACGGGCTCGCCCTCCTGTCAGGTGGCCATCCCGCTTGCGTCACGAGCTCGAGAAGGTTCTTCGCTTCTGCGCAGAGATTCCGTCCGCCGACCCGGTTTCCTTCGCGGCCCCGCGGCGTTGACGCTCCCCGCGCGGCGGTCTATACTCGGCCAAAGACTTGCGATGAGAGGCACCCGGGACGCCATGGTCCGCGTAGAGAGCCGGCGGCTGGTGCAAGCCGGCAGGCGATGCGTCCTTCCCAGCCTCGAGCGGCGGCGACGAGCCGTCCGGATGCCCGCCGTGACCGGGCTTCGTCCCCCAGGGACGATCGGAGTGGCCGCAAGGCCGAGAAAGGTGGTACCGCGGGTTCTCCCGCCCTTTTGAAGGGCGGGTTTTTGTTTGGGAGGTGCGAGCTTTGCGACAGTCGTCACTCTTCTGGCGGACCATGCGCACCGATCCGGCGGACGCCGAAGCTGCGAGCCATCGGCTCCTGCTGCGGGCGGGTCTCGCGCAGCGCTTCGCGGCCGGCGTCTACGCCCTGACACCGCTCGGCCTGATGGCGGAGCGGCGCATCGAGGAGGTGGTCCGCCTGGAGCTGGGGCAGGCGGGGGCGCAGGAGGTGCGCCTGCCGTTCGTGCAGCCCCTCGAGCTCTGGCTCCGCAGCGGGCGCGCCAAGAGCGACCTGCCTGAGCTCGTCCGCTTCAAGGATCGCCGCGGCGACGACTTCGCCCTCGCGCTCACGGCCGAGGAGGCGATGACAGAGCTCTTGCGCCGCCAGGGTGTTCAGAGGTCGCAGCTGCCGCTCCTGCTGACGCAGACAGGCCCGAAGTTCCGCGACGAACTGCGCCCGCGCGGCGGTCTGCTGCGCCTCAGGGAGTTCTCGATGCAGGACGCCTACAGCTTCGACCTCGACGCCCAGGGCATGGAGCAGAGCTTCGCCCGCGTCGCGGCGGCATACCGCCGGATCTTCGCCCGGCTGGAACTCGACGTCCGGGAGGTGACCGCGTCGAGCGGCATGATGGGGGGATCCGGGACCGTAGAGTTCCAGCTGCCGCTCGCGGCGGGCGAGGACGAGATCGTATCCTGCCATGGCTGCGGGTACCTGGCGAACCGCGAAGCGGCGCGTCGGCGCTTGCGCGTCGGCATGGGCCGGGACGGCCTGCCCATGCGAGCTGTCGAGACGCCCGCCGCGACGACGATCTCCAGCCTTGCGGCGGCGCTCGGCGTGGCGGCCCACGACACGCTCAAGGCAGTGTTCTATGACGAGGCGGACACTACGGTGATGGCGCTCGTGCTCGGCGACAGGCAGGTCGATGAGGGCAAGCTTGGGGCGCTCTTGGGCGGCGAGCTGCGCCCGCTGGCCGCGGAGGAGGCGGCGGCACGGGGCCTGCAGGTCGGGTACGCGGGCCCGGTCGGACTCGAGCTCGCGGGGCCGCTGCGCATCGTGGCGGACGAGGAGGTCACGAGAGCCTGCGGCCTCGTCTGTGGCGCCAACCGGGCCGGCTGGCACCTGGCATGGGCCCGGCCGGGCCGGGACTTCTCCTGGCATCGCGAGGGAGACATCGCGCGCGTCGATCCGGGCGACGCCTGCCCGCAGTGCGGTGGGGCGCTCAGCGTCGCGCGCTCGCTTGAGCTCGGCCACATCTTCCGGCTCGGCACGCGCTACGCGGAGCCGCTGGGGCTGGCCTGCGCGGGTCCCGACAACGTGCAGCGCCCGCTCTGGATGGGTTCCTACGGCATCGGCGTCTCGCGCCTCCTGGCCGCCGTGATCGAAGTCCACCACGACGAGCAGGGCATCGTCTGGCCCGAGGCGGCTGCACCGTTCGCGGCGCATCTGCTGGCCCTGGGGGAGGACGCCGAGGTGGCCGCCGTCGCCCACGAGATCGAGGAGCTTGGCGGGGATCGGATCCTTCTCGACGACCGCACGGAGACGGCGGGCGTCAAGTTCCAGGACGCGGATCTCCTGGGACTGCCCTGGCGGATCACCGTGAGCCGCCGTTCCCTGGCCGCGGGCGGCGTCGAGCTGAGGCGCCGCAGCGACGGGGAGACGCGCATCGTGCCGCGTGCGGAGATCGAAGGCGTGCTCTCGGGCCTACTCGGCAGTACGCGCTAGAGCTGCATCACCAGGTTGTCGATCAGCCGGGTCTTTCCGACATACGCGGCGACCGCCAGCATCACGCGTCCTGTGAGATCGCTTTTGGGTTGCATGCTGTCGGGATCGACGACGGCCGCGTAGTCCAGGCGCGCCAGCGGCTGCTGTCGCACGCGGACCTCGATCGCCGCCTGCACCGCCGGGCCGTCTCTGCCGGCCAGCGCCGCCGCGCGGCCCTGCTCGAGCGCCTCGTGCAGGACCGGCGCGGCGCGGCGCTCGTCGGGTGAAAGGTAGACGTTGCGCGAGGAGAGGGCCAGCCCGTCGGGCTCGCGCACCGTCTCGACCACCCTTAGCGCAAGCGGCAGGTCCAGGTCCTCGCACAGGCGCCGGACGACGGCCACCTGCTGGCCGTCCTTCTGGCCGAAGTAGGCTCTGTCCGGCCAGACGATGTGGACGAGCTTGAGCACGACCGTCGCGACGCCCTGGAAGTGGGTCGGGCGGGTCCGCCCCTCCAGCGTGCGCGAGAGTTCCGGCACCGCCACCTCGGTCAGGAGCGGGCGGGGATAGATCTCGCCGACCCCGGGCTGGAACAGGTAGTCGGCCCCTGCCGCCGAGAGGATGGCCCGATCGCGGTCCGGGTCCCGCGGGTAGCTCTCGAAGTCCTCGCTCGGCGCGAACTGGAGCGGGTTCACGAAGATGCTGACGACGACGACGTCGCACTCCTGTCGCGCTGCCCGCACCAGGGCCTCGTGCCCCTCGTGCAGGTAGCCCATGGTGGGGACGAAGCCGATGCTCTTGCCGGCGCGGCGGAGCGGAGCGAGCTGGGCGCGAAGATCGGGGATCGTCGTGAGAACCTGCACTCAGGGCTTACCTCCGTACGGCCTGTGCTCGGGATCGCTGGCCACGCGGTGGCGCTCGGGCGGGGATGCGCCACCGTCGATAGCCGCCAGGACGGCCTGTGCGTCGGGGCCGAGGCTTGTGGCATGTTCCGGTCCGGGATAGCCACCCTGACGCACGTCGCGGCAGTAGGCGGCCGCGGCTTCGCGGATGGCTTCGCCAACCTCCGCATAGCGGCGTGCATGGCGGGGCCCCGGACCTTCGCCGAGGCCGATGAGATCGTGCAGGACGAGCACCTGGCCGTCGCAGCCGGCCCCGGAGCCGATGCCGATCGTCGGGATGCGCAGCCGCTCTGAGATCGCCCGGGCGACCTCCTCCGGAACGAGTTCGAGCACGACGCCGAACGCGCCGGCATTCTCGAGCGCCAGCGCGTCGTCCATGAGGCGCCGTGCGGCTTCGGCGGTGCGCCCCTGGACGCGGTAGCCGCCCAGGGCGTGCACCGACTGCGGCGTGAGGCCGATGTGACCCAGCACCGGTATCCCCACCCTGCACATCCTGCGGACCGTCTCCTGCATCTCCTGGCCGCCTTCGAGCTTCACCGCCTGGGCGCCGCCTTCCGCGAGCAGCCTGCCTGCGTTGGCTATGGCCGCATCCACCGTAAGCTGGAACGTGAGAAAGGGCATGTCCGCGATGACGAGAGCGTGCTCTGCGGCCCGCGCCACCATGCGGGTGTGGTACAGCGCGTCCGTCAGGGTGACGCCAAGTGTCGTGTCATGCCCCTGCACCACCATGCCGAGACTGTCGCCGATCAGGAGCGAGTCCACGCCTGCGAGGTCGCAGAGCCTCGCCGTGGGGTAGTCGTAGGCGGTGAGCATGGTGATGCGCTCGCCGTCGGCCTTCTTCTCCAGGAACGTTCGCGTGGTCACTCTCTTGGACAAGTCGTCACCTCCGCAGCATCGTCTGGAGAAGCGCCGCGTCGCCAGGCCCGAGGCTGCCCTTCTCCCTTGCCAGGTCCACCGCCACCAGTCCGAGGATGCGGTAGGCGCTGTCCGCGTCGCCCGCCAGCAGGTCGAGGTGCGACCGCACCGTCTCGGCGTCGCCGCGCTCGACGGGGCCCGTCAGCGCCCGCGGCAGTCCCAGCCGCGCCAGGTTTTCGAGACTGCCCCGGCTGAGCGGCAGGAGGGCCTCCAGTGCCCGCTGGCGGTCGTCGGGGCTGTCCGATGCGCCGGCGGTCCGGGCGGCGACGGCAAGGAGCGCGACGAGGGCATTGCTCGCCAGGGCGCACGCCGCATGCAGGCGCGGCTTGTCCCCGGCCTCCACCTGCCAGGGCCGCATGCCGAGGATCCGCGCGAGATCGGCGCCAGCCTGCCGTGCGGCGGGCGTCCCCTCGATGCTGCAGGTGATGCCCTGAAAGAGGTCCGCGCCGCGCTCGGGGTCCGCGAAGGACTGCATCGGGTGCAGTGCGAGGACCTCCGCGCCGCAGGCCTGGGCCGGCCGGAGGACGGCGCTCGGCAGCGCACCGGCCGTGTGGGCCACGACCTGCCCCGCGTGGAAGACCCCGGCCTCGCCGAGTTCTGCCGCGAGCGGCGCGACGGCGCGGTCGGGGACGGTGAGAAAGACCCAGTCGGCCGCAAGGCAGAGGGCGGCGGCGGACGGCGCGACCGCGACGCCTGTGCGTCGCAGGAAGAGGTCACGGCTGGCCTTCGACCCGCCTGCGGCGCCCACGAGCTCGCAGCGGCCGCGCAGGGCAAGCCAGAGTGCTGTGCCGACACGTCCGGGACCGATGATCGCGACGGCCTGCATCGCCCTTCGCGCCCCCTTGTCCCTGGCATTCTACCATGCGGCGCGAGGGCGCGGTGGCGCCCTGGGGGCCTCAGCCCTGCTGGCTGCTGGCCTGGGTGGCGGTCGGGGAGACGACGAACTTGATCCACATGCCTTCCTGGCTGGCCTGGCCAGGGACGCCGCAGGCGAGGACATAGCTGCCTGCGGTCTGGGCGACGAACTGGAACGTCTGGCTCTCGCCTGCCTGCAGCCCGGCCGAGGGGTTCGGGGAGGCGGCGCCCGCGAAGACGGGCGTGAGGTCCGAGCTGCTCGGAGAGATCACGACACTGTGCGAAGACCCGCTCTCGTTCGAGAAGTCCACCTTCACCGTCCAGCCTACCGGGACGGTGATCGTGGCGTTGCCCAGATCGTAGCCGTCAAAGTTGTAGTAGAAGTTGTCGATGGTGGCGCCTGCGACGATGGACAGAGTCACCGTCTTCACAGCCGGGTCCTGGCTCGCGATGAAGGGGGCGTACGCCCCGACGGCCGCCTGGCTCTTGGCTGCCGACGGCTTGGCCGCCGCCGCGGCCTTCTTGTGGTGACGGTTCGCGTGATGAGCGGTCGCCGCCGCGCTCGCGACGGTTCCACATCCGGCCAGAAGAACGCCGACACCTGCCATGGCAAGTAGGCTGCGCGGACGCAAGCGTTGCATGAGACACTCCCCCTTGCCCGCAAGGTACCACGTCCGCCTCGAAGGTCAATAGGATTTGTCAGGTTTTCCGACATGCGGCCGAGCGGCCTCTGGGAACCGCGCCTTGGGTCATGCCGGGGGCTTGCGGTAGGATGATGCAAGACGTCCGAGAGCGGTGGGCTCGCCCGCCCTAAAGGAGTAGTGCAAGCGTTGTCCGGCGATCCGAGGCCCGCGATCATGGCGCGCGAGAATCCCTTGCGCGCTGCCCTGGGGATCGACGTGGAGTTCCCGCGGGCCGGCACCGCCGCCGTGCGCGTGCCGCCGTGGCAGGCCAGCCTTGGCGACGACGGCCGCATCGCCCCGGGCGTCGTTCTGACGCTGCTCGACGTGGCCCTAGGCCACGCGATCGCCTCCCGACTGCCCGAGGCGGGCTCGTTCGCGACGGTGGCCCTGCAGGTCGTGATCCACCGCCGCTGGGCGCCTGGCGACCTCCTGGCGCAAGGCGGCGCCGAGGCCCTGCGCCAGGACTGGCGCGAGACGTCGG
The DNA here is from genome assembly GCA_021845645.1 of Bacillota bacterium. Next base: position 132,742 of record JAJZVM010000002.1, on the reverse strand, counting down.
CGCAGGGCAAGGTGCTGCAGCCGGACGGACTGCTGATCGCGTCCGCGCAGGGCTATTTCGCGCGCGGCCTGCCGGGGCACAGGTCGCTCAGCCCATGGACGGGCGACAGGGGCCTGTGGCGGAACTTTCGTGAGTTTCTCGGATACGCCCCCGGCGGGGACGCAATCGTCGCACCGGTCGAGGCGCGCCACCTGAACCCGGATGGCGTCATGCACGGCGGCGCCGTCGCGGCGCTTCTGGACGGTGCCATGCGCTGCGGCCTCGGCCGCGAAGGACTGGACGACGTCCGCCTGGCCAGCTTCTCCGTGCGCTACCTCCAGCCCGCGCGGCCGGGAGCCCTGACCCTGACCTGGCAGGTACAGCGCCGCGGCCGCCGCATCCACTTCGCCACGGCATCGGCCGTCGGCGGGGAGGGCGGGCTCGTGGCCGCAGCCGACGCCACCTACGTCGGTGGCGAGGACGAGCGCGGGTCTGCGGAACCGATGCCGTGAAGGGGCAGCTCGACGCGGAAGGTTGCGCCGGTCCCCGCCGCGCTCGAGACGCCGATATCCCCGCCATGCAAGGCGACGATCTTCCTGGCGAGCGCGAGACCGAGCCCGCTGCCGCCCTGGCTGCGATCGCGCGAGCGGTCGCCCTTGAAGAAGCGTTCGAAGATGCGCTCCTGATCCTCCGGTGGGATTCCGACGCCGCTGTCCTCCATGTCGACCGTCCACACGCCTGCGTCTGACACCGCCCGCACGCGGATGGTGCCGCCTTTCGGCGTGAACTTGACGGCGTTGTGCAGGAGGTTGGCAAAGACGTGCTCCATCAGGGCCTCGTCGGCCACGACCGTGAGGGGGGCGGCCTCGAGCTCCATCTCGATGGCCTTGCCGGCCCACTGCGGTTCCGCCGCCAGGATGACGCGCCTGAGCTGGGCGTCCAGCCGATATGGCCGGGGATCGAGCGGCGGCTGCTCCGCTTCGAGTGCGGTGAGGCGCATCAGGTTGTCGCTCAGCTTCGAGAGCCGCTCGCTCTCGGCCTCGATGATCTCGAGGTAGCGGCGCCGCTGATCGCTGCTCAGGCTCTCGTCCTGCAGGGCCTTGGCAAAGCCCCCGATCGAGGTCAAGGGCGACTGGATCTCGTGCGACACGTTCGAGATGAATTCCTGGCGCAGGGCTTCCATCCGGGCGAGGTCGGCGGCCATGTCGTTGATGCTGTGGACGAGCTGCGTGAACGGGTGGTCGGAGTCTGGAAACTGCGTCTCCACGCGTGTGCGGAAGTCGCCCTGCGCGATGCGACCGATCGCCGCGAGCAGAGACCTGAAGATCGCCTGCTCGCGCGGCTGCTGGATGTTCCCGATGATTGCGGCGGGTATCGCAAGCAGGACCAGCCCCGTGAAAGCGGTCACGACCTGGCGCACGACCTCCGCCGGGTGCAGGGAGAGCCGGGCGTAGAGCCAGCTGGTCAGGAGAAAGGAGAGGACCCAGACAAGAACGATCGCGACCAGGAAGGCGAGCACGCCGAGAGCCACCCACCCCGAGCGAGGGCGGCCATGGGATCTGTCGGCCGCACCGTGGTGCATGCGGTGGGCAAGGTCCGGGTGTCGTCCTTCCTTCACGACGTCACCTCCAGCCGATAGCCGATGCCGCGGATCGTCTGGATGCGAAAGCGGCACTCCGCCTCGGGGAAGCGGTCGCGCAGCCGCTTGATGTGGACGTCGACGGTGCGCTCGTCGCCGGAGAAGTCGTAGCCCCAGATCTGCTCGATCAGCTGTTCGCGCGTCAGGGTGCGCCCTGCGTAGCTGCCGAGGTGGAAGAGAAGCTCGAACTCCCTGCGTGGCAGCGTAAGGGTGCCATCGGCCAGCGACACTTCGCGGGTGGCGCCATCCAGGCGGGCGGCGCCGATCTCCACCACCTGCGACGCGGCGATCCGGTAGCGCCTCAGGAGAGCCTTGACGCGCGCGACGAGCTCTGGTGGGTCGAACGGCTTGACGAGGTAGTCGTCGGCGCCGAGGCCGAATCCCGCCACCTTGTCGGCCGACTCGCCTCTGGCCGTCAGCATCAGGATGGGCACATCGCTGCCTGCCCTGAGCTCGCGGCAGAGCTGCCAGCCGTCCACGCCTGGCATCATCAGGTCGAGCACGACAAGCTGCACGCTGCGGGACGCGAGCAGCCCCAGGGCCTCCTCGCCGTCTGCGGCCTCGAGCACCGCGAGCCCAGCGGCTTCGAGGTAGTGGCGGGCCAGGGCGCGGATGTGCGCGTCGTCGTCGACGACCAGGACACAGGTCATCGCGTCATGGCCCAGCGGAAGCGCCACACGGCGAGCGGCAGGAAGACGGCGATCAGCAGGCCGCACCAGACCAGGGCTGCCAGCACCGGATGGGCGAGCGGCCAGACGGAGCTCGTTCCCGCCCCGGGCAGGGCGTTGCCGAACAGCTGCCGTGCGGCAGCCACCACGGCGCTCGTCGGGTTCCAGTTGGCGATGACCCGCAGCCAGGGGGGCATGCCCTGGGTGGGCACGAACGTGTTGGCGACGAACGTGAGCGGGAACATGACGATCATGCCGAACCCTTGTGCCGCCTCGACACTGCGCAGCAGCAGGCCGACAAAGGCGCCGATCCAGTTCATGGCGAAGGCGAACAGCAGCAGCAGCCCGAAGCCGGCCAGCGTCTGCTGCACATCGAGCTCTGGACGCCACCCGACCACGAGACCCGCACCCGTCATGACCGCAAGGCCGAGCAGGCCTTCGATCAGGCTCGCGCCGGTGTGCCCGATGAGCACGGCCGCGCGCGCCATCGGCAGGGAGCGGAACCGGTCCATGACGCCCGTCTGCATGTCGTTCACAATGCCGACCATGATCGACATCGCGGCGAAGGCCATGCTCTGCACGAAGATGCCCGGCATCAGGAAGTCGCGGTAGTGACCGCCTGGGACCACGATCGCGCTGCCGAAGATGTAGGCGAACATGAACACGAAGATGAGCGGTTGGACGGTCACATCCGCAAGCTTCTCCGGCATGTACCGGATGTGCGTGAGATGGCGGCGCGTGACCGTCCAGGAATCCCTGAGCACCCACCCGAGCCGGCCAAGGGCCGTGAGGCCCCGCGACGCGACCGCAGCCGTTGCCATCAGCCGACCTCCTCCTCGACGTCAGGAGAGGACCCTGGCCCGGCGGATGCGTCGGCCGGGTGACCTGTGAGCCGCAGGAACACCTCGTCGAGCGTGGGTCGCCGCAAGGCGATGTCGTCCACTTCCACGCCCGCCAGGTCCAGTTCGCGCACCACCGCCGTGAGCGCCTGCGCGCCTCTCTGCACCTCGGCGGTCAGGCGCCGCGTCTCCCAGTCCGCGTCGACCTCGCGTCCGAGTGCCCCCGCCATGGCTGTCCTTGCGGCGGGCACGCTGGCCCGATCGCTCACCAGCACGTCGATGCGCTCGCCGCCCACGCTGCGCTTCAAGTCGTCGGGGCTGCCCGTCGCGACCACCAGGCCCTGGTCGATCACGGCGATCTGGCTCGCGAGGCGGTCCGCCTCCTCAAGGTACTGCGTCGTCAGAAGCACGGTCGTGCCTTTGGCGACGAGGTCCTCCACCACCTGCCACATGCCGGCCCGGCTCCGCGGATCGAGGCCGGTCGTGGGTTCGTCGAGGAAGACGACGGGAGGTGTGGCGACGAGGCTGGCCGCGAGGTCGAGCCGGCGCCGCATGCCACCGGAGTACGTCTTGACGACGCGGTCGCCGGCCGCGGCGAGATCGAAGCTCTCGAGCAGCTGCGCGGCTCTTTGGCGCGCGGTTTTGGCGGGCAGGTGGTAGAGACGGCCGACCATCTCCAGGTTGCCCCGCCCGGTGAGGTACTCGTCCACGGCAGCCTGCTGCCCCGCGAGTCCGATGCGCTGGCGCACCTCGTGGGGGCGTTTCACCACGTCGAACCCGGCCACTTCCGCCCGACCTGCGTCGGGTCGCAGCAGGGTCGTCAGGATGCGCACGACCGTCGTCTTGCCGGCGCCGTTCGGGCCCAGGAGACCGAGGACGCTGCCCTGCTGCACCGCGAGGTCGACACCGTCGAGCGCCCGCACCTTGCCGAATGCCTTGCGAAGCCCCTCTGCCCGGATCGCGGGGACGTCCGCGCCTGATCGTACCGTCATGCCTCTCCCCCTCTGTTCCGCCGGGTATCCCGGGTGCTGTCGACGTCAGCATGGGGGAGGCGTGTGAACGCAATGTGAACGGCTTCAGGCGATCAGGCCGAAGGTGCCTCGCCGTTCGCCCTGTTCCTAGGCGCTGCCCGCGCTGCGGGCTCTGGCCGGGTCGCCGGCGCGGCGGAAGAAGACGTTGAAGAGGATCGCGTTGGCCGCCTGAAACAGGGCGGCGAGCTCGAGCGGCAGCCCCACGAGTCCCAGAACCTGCATCAGGTAGCCACCGACCGCGGGGCTCACGGCGGTCGTGACCTGCGACGGGACGGACGATGCGGCGTTGAGCCTGCCGCGCTCCTCAGGCGGCACCAGCTCCAGCACGAACGACTGGCGGATCGGATTGCCGACGGTCTGGAAGACCATGCGCAGGATGTAGACCGCCCCTGCCAGCGTGAAGGTGGGGGCGAGCGGCAGACAGGCCGTGAAGAGAGCTCCGACGAGGCGCGTCCAGAGGATGGCCCGCACACTGCCCAGCCGCCGCGCAAGCTGCGCCGCGCCGAGGTAGGGCAGGGCCGTGACGAGGTTCGCGAGGGTGTAGAGACCGGCCAGATCCGCCCCGCCGACATGATAGCGGACTTCGAGCCAGTAGGTCAGGAACGGTCCCAGGAAGCCCACGCCGAAGCCATTGAGCGAGTTCGTCAGCGAAAGCCGCCAGATCGCGCCCCGCGCCCGGCTGGAGAGATGGCGCCCGAGCTCGCGCCGCGCAGGAGCCGGCGGAGCCTCGCGCACCCACAGCACCAGGATGCCCGCCGCGAGCTGCATGACGCCCGCGAGGGCCATGGTCGCGACTTCGCCGGCGTCGCCGGGCATGGTGCCGCGCAGCGCGTCGGGCAGCGCGGCGGCGAGGGAGCCGACGGCCCCGGCCAGCACGCCGATGAAGCTCAGCTGGCCGAGCGCCGCGGCCCTCGCCTCCCGCGGGACGATCTCGGCGATCAAGGGCTGTTCCACGGGTGCGAACGGGCCCCAGGCACCGCCTGAGCCTGCTCCGCCGCCACGCGCCAGAGCGCCGAGGAACGCGAAGGTGACAAGGAGGGTGTAGCTGCTCGCCAAGCCGAAACCGATGGTCGTAATGGCTGAGAGGACCGCCAGGGCGACCAGCACCGGCTTGCGCCCGATGCGATCGCCGACGAAGCCGGCGGCAAACAGCAGGATCGCGGCGCCGGCGGATGCGGCGGTGAAGATGAAGCCGGCAGCTCCGGCGCCGTAGCCGCGATGGGCCACGATCAGCGGCAGGACGATGGCGATGATGGCCATGCCTAAGCTGCGTGCGGCCCTGGAGATGAGAAGGAGGAGGTATTCGCGGCGGCGTTCGACTCTCGACAATACGGCTGCCTCTTTCCACGGGCTTTGCGGCCGCTCGGTCGATGCGTGGAATGCTACAATAGGTGCACGCGTCGCACGGGGGTTGGTGGCGCCTGAGTTACGATGCCGTGCTGCTTGCCGGGTTGTCCGCCATCGCAATGCCCGCCGCCTGGCCGCTTTGGCTGCTGCTTCTCGCCCTGGTCGCCGGCGCGGCTCCCGGCGCCAGCCGGGTACCGGCCCTGAGCTACGTCTTCGCCTTTCTGCTGGCCTTTCTTCTCATGCACTTGTACGGCACCCCGGTTGCGCTGGTCCTCGCGCGGCATGCCGCGGCGGCATCCCTGGCACTTGCCCTGCTTCTCGCGCTCGAGGGTGTCTACCTGCTGGGCGTGGAAAGCCTGTGGAGCAGGCTGCGGCGCAAGGCATCGCAGGAGGAACCGACCACCGACTGGCTCGCGGCCGTGCTGATCGGCCTCGGGGCCGCCTTCGCCCTGCCATCGCTCGGCGGGTCGGCGGCGCTGGGCGCCGCTTCGTCCCTCGGCGATGCCGGCGACGTGAAGGGGGCATTCCTCGTGTCGGCGCTGGTCGGCATCGGCGCCGCCCTCGTGCTGCTCGTGCTGGGACACGTCGCGAACCTCGTCATGCGGCGGCTGGCGCCGGGTCCGTGGCCGAGGCGCGCCGCCGGCCTTGCGATGCTGCTCGTGGCCGCCTCCCTGGCGGCAGGCTGGGTGGGATAGGGGGTCCGTCATGCGTCGCTATCGCGTTGCCGTCGTCGCGCTGTTCGCTGTGCTGGTCGTCATCGGCCTCCTGGTCTGGGGGCTCACGCCTGTCCCGCACGCGCCGCTCACGGTGGGCACCCAGGTGGGACAGATCGCGCCGGACTTCACCTTGCAGCGCCTGGACGGCAAGGGATCGGTACGGCTCTGGTCGCTGCGCGGCAAACCCGTGTGGCTGAACTTCTTCGCATCATGGTGCCCGCCGTGCAATGCCGAGGCCTACGACCTGGCCCAGACCGCGAAGAAGAACCCCGGCCTCGCCCTCATCGGCGTGGACCTGACGGCTTCGGAGTCCTCGCTGGCCAAGGTGGATGACTTCGTGCAGCAATACGGCATCGCATACCCCGTCCTGCTGGACCAGAACAACAGCGTGGCCAACCGCTACGGCGTGCAGGCCATCCCTACAAGCTTCTTCATCGACCGTCAAGGCGTGATTCGCGCCGAGGTGTCGCTTCCTCTCTACCCCGCCCTGATCACGAAATACTTGCGCAAGATCGGCTATCCTGGAAGCTAGTCAAGGCAGGTGGGCCCGATGACGGCGAAGTACGAACGGCTTGTCCAGTACCTCGATCAGCGCCGTGCGGAAGGCGTGGAGGAGATCGAGTTGAGCTTCGGCCAGCTCGAAGAGATTCTCGACGCGCCGCTGCCGGCTGCCGCGCGCAACTTCCGGCCCTGGTGGTCCAACTCCAGTCAGGCGCCGAAGCCGTGGCAGATCGCCGGCTTTCGCAGCAGAGCCGTTCACCTTGGACGCCGGACCGTCATGTTCCACCGCCTGCCGACGGGAGCCATGCCGGTGCCGGTCGCGTCGGAGGCCAGCGCCGCCAGCCTGCCGCGCATCTTGATCTTCGCAAGCGGCACAGGTCGCATGGCCGTGCATCATCCCCGCGAGCTGCGCAAAGACGACTTTCTCGACGCTGCGCGGCTGCAGCGGCGCGAGGCCGAGCTGAGGGAGTTCCTGCGCCCGGCTGAGGAACTCTACTGCTGTGACCAGTTCACGTACACGCGCAGAGGCGTCGACACCTTGCGGGCCGCCTTTGGCCCGGGGGCCGCGGACCTGCGCATCGTGTCGCCGGGCTACGGCGTGATCGGAGAGCAAGACGTGATCGCGCCGCACAGCGTCTCGCTGACGGACTTCGATCGGGCGGAGCTGCTCCGCTGGGCGGACCATCTCGGCGTGCCGGAGGCGGTGCGCCGCATCATGGCGGGGTACGACCTCGTCTTCTTCCTCGTCGGCCAGTGCTGTCTCGAGGCGATGCGCCCGCCGCTCGTACCCGCCGAGGGTCAGCGCCTCGTGCTGCTGGCGACGGAGCATTACAGGCGGCACTACGCCGGCCCGGGCGTGACCGTCCTGCCCACGGGACGCCTTGCCCAGGCGAACTGCGAGGTTGGCTCGATCGCGCTCAAGGGGTATCTCTTCGCGCGCTTTGCGCAGGTCGCCGCTCGGGAGGGCCAATCGCTGCTGCAGGATCTGATGGTCGACGACAGCGGCGACGCCTTCTGGCAAGCTGTCCAGCGCGGGCTGGCCGCCGGCTAGAACTGCGCTGACCGGATCAGCCGTTTTCATTACTTCCATTGCACCTGTTATCGGACCGTCTGGCGGTCGGCCTCCGCCATGTGGCCACCGCCAGTGGTCCTCGGTACAACTTGGGAGGGCTGAGGGGATCCCCAATCTTGCGCCAGTTGCGCGGCCGAATGGTGATTGCGCGGATGGCGCTTTCGGCGCGTCAATGAGTATGCGGGGGTGGGCCGCCTCAGGCAGGCGATCTGCCGCCGGCAGCGGTCGCAGGGCGAAAAGGCCAGGCGGCATGCGGTGCAGCGGAATCCTGGGCTATAGCCGCGTCTTCGCTCGTGAAGCGGTGCGCAAGCGGCCGGAGCGGGGCGGCGATCCCGGGACGCGGCCCGTGGTGCTGGCAGCGGAGCGGCGGGCAGGCGGACAGGGCGAACAGCCTTTGCGCCGGGTCCGGTCTCAGCGGGGACACGCGGCTGAGGACGCACGGGGGTCTTGCGCCCGGGAGGTTCCGGCGTGGTGGAACACGGCCGGAAGGTTCTTTCGATGCGCCCCTTGGACGATGGCGCGTGGCCTTGAACCGCGCCAGTGGGAGGACGAACACCATGCCGAACGCACTTGGACCCATCCGGGTGCTCACCGTCGCCGACTCCACCGTGCTGCGGTCGGGGCTGCGAGCCATGCTGGGCGAAGACCCGCGCGTCACGATCGTTGCCGAGGCGCGCAACGTCGCGGAGGCGACCAATCTCGCCCGCGACGTGCGCCCTGACGTGGCCATCGTGGATGTGCGGGATCCGAGCCGCATCGACCTGCGCACCTGCCAGGAGCTCCACGCGCAGGGCTACGGCTGTCAGGTCATCATTCTGACGGCGCGCTCCGATGAGGAAGCCATTCTCGATCTGATCATGGACGGCGCATCCGGGTACCTGTTCGAGGATGTCTCCGCTTCGGAGCTGCACGAGGCGATCCATACGGTGCATCAGGGCGGATCACCGGTCGACCCGCAGATGGCTGCGGTGATCGCCGGCAGGCTCCGCGCCCGCTCGCTCGGCGACAAGAGCCCGTTCGCACCGCTGTCGGTCGACGAGTTCGAGGTGCTGGAGCGCATCGTGCGCGGGGAGACGAACAGGCAGATCGGGAGCGCCTTGCACCTCGACGACAAAGTCGTCAAGCACCGGGTCTCGAACATCCTCAAGAAGATCAACGCGAAGAACCGCGTCGCCGCGGCCGCCTGGTGGGCAAGGCACCATCAGACGGAGACGGTCGAGAGAGTATAGCGAAGGGCGCCGCCTGGTGCGGCGCCCTTTCCATCGGGATCTCATGCCAGCAGCAGGCCCGCCTCGGGCATTCCAGGGCGCCAGCGCAGTACGCGATGGTTGCCGCTGTCGGCGGTGTAGAGCGTCCCGTCCCGCGCATCCAGATCCTTGGGCTCGTTGAGCCCGCCAAGCACGATCGCGCTTTCCATGCGTTGCAAGGTCGAGCCGCACGATCTGATGGTTGTAGGTGTCAGCGACGTAGAGATCGCCGCCGAGGCGCGCGATGCCTTGCGGCAGCTGTAGCAGCGTCGCGGCGAAGCTTCCCTGGCGGCTGCCGAAGTTGAAGAGACCCGTGCCGACGAGCGTGCGGACAGGGCCTCGCTGCGCCGTCGGCAGGGAACGCACGGCGCTCGACTCCGCATCGACGAAGAACCCGGCGGGCGGAGTTTCGGCTCCGCCCGCTTCCTCGTATGCGGGCCGGCGCCGCCGCGCGTCGGAGGGCGGGCCACGGCCGAGGTGGGAAAGGGGCCTCGCAACCATGGGGGCGGCCGGTGCGAATGCTATATAATGCGAGGGTGATCGCGCAAAGAGGTGCCCACCATTGACCTCGCTCTTTGTCAGGGCCTGCCGCGGGCAGGCAGTCGAACGCACGCCTGTGTGGTTCATGCGCCAGGCGGGCCGTTACCAGCCGGAATACCGCAAGGTGCGCGAGCGCCTGGGGCTCCTTGACATCTGCGAGAGGCCGGATGTCTGCACCGAAGTCACACTGCTGCCCGTCCGCCAGCTCGGCGTGGACGCGGCCATCCTCTTCTCCGACATCACGGTACCCCTGCGCGCGGTCGGCATCGACCTCAGCATCGTCGAGAACGTCGGTCCCGTCGTCGCGCAGCCGCTCCGCTCCGCCCAGGACATGGACCGGCTGCGGGCGCTTTTGCCGGAGAGGGACGAGCCATACGTCCTAGAGGCCGTGCGCCAGATCGTGCAAGAACTCGGTGACGTGCCCTTGATCGGCTTTGCGGGTGGGCCGTTCACCTTGGCGAGCTACCTCGTCGAGGGCGGGCCGTCGCGCAGCTACCGGCGCCTGAAGGGCCTGATGTGGCAGGATCCCCAGCTGTTCGGGACGCTTCTGCGATGGCTTGCGGACATGACCGAACAGCACCTCGCCGCGCAGGTGCAGGCGGGTGCGGCGGCACTGCAGATCTTCGACAGCTGGATCGGCTGCCTTGCGCCGTCCGACTACCGGCGCCACGTGCTGCCGGTGATGCAGGACCTCTTTCGGCGGCTGCAGGTGCTGGAGGTGCCGACCATCTATTTTGGCGTCGAGACGTCGGGACTGCTTGAGGCGATGGCGGAGGCCGGCGCGGACGCGATCGGCGTCGACTGGCGCGTCGAGATCGCCGAAGCGGCGCGCCGCATCGGACCGGTGCGGGCGATCCAGGGCAACCTAGATCCGGCGCTGCTGCTGGCGCCCGAGGACGAGATCGCGCGCAATGCCAGGGCGATCGTGCGGGCGATGAGCGGCCGCATGGGACACATCTTCAACCTCGGTCACGGCGTGCTCCCCGACACGCCGCCTGGGGCACTGCGCAGGCTCGTCGAGATCGTGCGGCAGGAGTCGCAGCGCCCTTAAGGAGGTCCTGGTCGATGGCCGAACGGAAGACCGGTGTGCTCGTGATGGCCTACGGCACGCCGAGGACGCTTGACGAGGTTCCCGCGTACTACACGCACATCCGGCACGGCCACCCGCCGACCAAGGAGCAGCTCGACGAGCTTGTCGGGCGCTACAAGGCGATCGGCGGACGCTCCCCGCTGCATGAGATCACCGGCCGGCAGGCCGAAGGCATCGGCCGGGCTCTCAACGCAGGAGATGAAGGACCCTACCGGGTCTATCTCGGCCACAAGCACGCACCGCCCTTCATCGAGGATGCCGTCGACCGGATGCAGGACGATAACGTCGAGCATGCGGTGGCGCTGGTGCTCGCGCCGCACTACGCGCGCATGTCGGTCGGGGACTACTTCCAGCGCGTCAAGGAGCGCATGAGGCCCGGCGGCCCCGAGGTGCGCTTCGTCGAGTACTGGTACCATGAGCCGGCGTTCGTGCGCTTCGTCGCGTCGCGCGTCCGCGCCGCCCTGGCCGAGTTCCCGCCGGAGGCGAGGGACGACGTGCGCGTCGTCTTCTCTGCGCACAGCCTGCCCGTCAAGGCCCTCGAGGGCGATCCCTATCCGGGGCAACTCCACCATTCGGGAGACCTGATCGCCGCCGAGGCGGAGATCCGCCACTGGCTCTTCGCCTGGCAGAGCGCGGGACGTACCGACGCGGAGTGGCAGGGGCCGGACATCCGCGAGGTGATCAAGGACCTGCGGCGCGAGGGGCACGAGAACGTCCTCGTCTGCCCGGTCGGCTTCGTGTCCGACCACCTGGAGGTGCTCTACGACTTGGACATCGATGCACAGGCCCTCGCGCGCGACCTTGACGTGCATCTGGTGCGCACCGCATCGCCGAACGACGATGAGCACTTCACCGCCCTGCTCGCGGACGTCGTGCGCAGGCGGCTCGGCGAGCCCTCATGAGCCGGGTCGCGGTCGTCGGCGGCGGACTTGCGGGGCTGACGGCCGCCTACAGGCTGCGCCGACTCGGCTGCGAGCCGCTTGTGCTCGAGGCGGGGAGCACCTTCGGCGGCAAGGTGCAGACCGAGCGGGCCGAGGGCCTGATCCTTGAGGAGGGCCCAGACTCCTTTCTCGTGCGCAAGCCGGAAGTGGTGCAGCTCGTGCGGGAGCTTGGCCTCGCGGAGGACCTCGTCCCCCTGCCGCCCGGCGGCTCCGGCAGCGCCATCTATGCGCGGGGCCGCCTGCACCCGATCCCTCCCGGCCTCATGCTCGGCCTGCCCACGGAAGTCTGGCCGATCCTGCGCTCCGGCCTTCTTTCGCCCACCGGCAAGCTGCGCGCCGCCGGCGACTTCATCCTGCCGCGAGACCGCGGCGAGGGCGATCAGCCGCTCGGGCAGCTGGTGGCCAGGCGCCTCGGCGCCGAGGTTCTGGACCGGCTGGTCGCGCCGCTGCTGACCGGCATCTACGCCGGCGACCCCTGGTCCATGAGCACCGAGGCGACGTTCCCGCAGCTTCTCGAGCTCGAGCGCAGCGACGGCAGCCTGGTGTTGGGGGCGCGCAGGCTGCGCCGCCGGGTGCCGAAAGCCCCCGCGCCCGGGCCGATGTTCATGTCGATGCGCCTGGGCCTCGGGCAGATCACCGACGCTCTGCTTGCGGCCCTGCCGGGGGAGTGCCTGCGTCCGGGGAGTCCCGTCGCGGACCTGCAGCGGCTGGAGCACGGCTATCGCCTGACCATCGCGGGAGGCGAGCAGCTGGACGCGGACGGCATCATCCTGACCTTGCCTGCCCCTGCCGCAGGACAGCTGCTGCGGGACATCGCGCCCGAGGCTGCGGCATCCCTGTTCGCGGTGCCCTACGCGTCGCTCGCCGTGACGCAGCTCGCCTACCGCCCCGCGGATGTGCCGAACCTCAAGGGTTCCGGCTTTCTCGTCGACCGTGCGGCGGGCCTCTCGATCACGGCGTGCACCTACGTCGTGAACAAGTGGCCGCACGAGAGCCCTGGGGCGGTGCTGCTGCGCTGCTACCTTGGGCGCGCCGGCGAGGACCCGCTCGGTGTCGATGACGAAACGATGCTCGCCAAGGTGCGCGAGGATCTGCGCACGGTGCTCGGCGTGCGCGCCGATCCCTGGCTGCAGCGCGTCTACAGGTGGCCTGCGGGCATGCCGCAGTACACCGTCGGTCATGTGGCGCGGATGACCGGAGTGTTCGAGCAGCTGCGGCAGCTGCCGGCCCTGGCGCTCGCCGGCGCACCGTACCGCGGCGTCGGCATGCCGGACGTCGTGCGCCAGGCGAACCAGGCCGCGGAGGAGGTAGCGCGGGGCCTGGCGCAAGTGCAGAGCGAGGAGGAGTCGCCACGGATGAACTGATCGCCCAGGTGCGCCGTTCTCTAAAGGATCGCGGGCCGCAGCTGCCCCTGGCCGCGCCTCCGGACCCCGTTCGGCCGTCGAGCCGTCGCGAACTGGCCGCCCGCGTCGACCACACCCTCTTGCGCCCCGATGCCACGTGGCAGGATGCCGCGGCCGCGTGCCGCCTTGCGGCGGAGGAGCGCTGCGCCGCCGTCTGCCTCTCGCCGCGCTACGTCGCGCTGGCGGCGCAGGAGCTCAAGGGCACCGGCGTCAAGGTCTGCACCGTGATCGCATTCCCGCACGGTGCCGACACGGCGGCCGTCAAGGCGTTCTCCGCGGCGCAGGCGGTGGCGCAGGGCGCCGAGGAGATCGACATGGTCGTGGCGCTTGGCGCCGTACGCGCCGGCGACGACGAGGCGATCGCGGGCGAGATCGCCTTCGTCCGTTCGGCGATGCCGGGCAAGGTCCTCAAGGTCATCCTCGAAACGGGTATCCTCAGCCCGCCCGAGATCGTCCGCACGGCCCTGCTGGCGGTGGCCGCGGGCGCGGACTTCGTGAAGACGTCGACAGGTTTCCAGGGCGGCGGGGCGACACCCGAGGCGGTCTCGCTGCTGCGCGCCAGCGTGGGCGGACTTGCCGGCATCAAGGCGTCCGGCGGCATCCGCAGCCTCGAGGAAGCGCAGGCGATGCTGACCGCGGGCGCGACGCGCCTCGGCATGAGTCGCACGACCGAGGTCCTCGACGCATGGAGTGACGTGCGATGAAGTACCAGGCCCTGCCGCTTGTGGAGCGCAAGCGGGATGGCGGCAGGCTCGAGGCGGCCGAGATCGGCGACCTCGTCGCTGCCTATGTCGGTGGCGACGTCCCGGACTACCAGATGGCCGCGTTTCTGATGGCCGTGACGATCCGCGGCATGGACTTCGACGAGACCGCGGCCCTGACGGGCGCGATGCTCCGCTCCGGCCGGACCGTCGACATCTCTGCCCGCCGGCCGCTCGTCGACAAGCATTCCACAGGCGGCGTGGGGGACAAGACGAGTCTCGTCGCCGTGCCGCTTCTCGCAGCTCTCGGCTTCTGCGTGCCGAAGCTCTCCGGCCGGGGCCTTGGCCATACGGGCGGCACGCTCGACAAGCTCGAGTCGATTCCCGGCCTGCGCACGTCCTTGGACCCCGCGGAGTTCGCCACGCTCGTCAGCCGCTATGGCCTTGCGATCGCAGCCCAGAGCGAGGACATCGTCCCTGCCGACCGGCTCCTCTACGCCCTGCGGGATGCGACGGGCACCGTGCCGTCCCTGCCGCTCATCGCGGCGTCGATCATGTCGAAGAAGCTCGCCGTCTCGTCCCGTCTCGTCCTGCTCGACGTCAAGGTGGGGGAAGGTGCCTTCTTCCCCGACGAGTCCTCGGCCGCGGCGTTCGCCCAGCTTGCGATTCGCCTGGGCGAGACGTTCGGGCGCGACACACGGGCCATCCTGACGCACATGGACGCGCCGCTGGGGCAGGCGGTGGGCAACGCGCTCGAGGTTCGCGAGGCGGTCGCCTGCCTGCGCGGCGAGGGACCGGCCGACCTGCGCGAGGTGGCGGTCGCCCTGGCCGGCGAGGCGCTGCATGCGGTGCACGGCGTGGCGCGGGCACACGCGCGCAGCCTGGCCGCAGAAGCGCTGGACGGAGGTGCCGCGCTTGAGGTCTTCCGCCGCTGGATCCCGTCCCAGGGCGGCGACGTGACGTATCTCGACCAGCCTGACCGCTGGCCCGAGGCAGCGGCGAGGGGCGCCCTCGCCGCGCGGGAGGACGGGTTCGTCGGGGCGATCCACGCCCGCGCCGTTGGTGAGGCGGCGCGCCTCGCGGGTGCGGGCCGCCTGCGCAAGGAGGACGATGTCGATCCGGCAGCCGGCGTCGAGATTGCGGTTGCCCCTGGTGGCAGGGTGCGACCTGGCGACGAGATCATGCGGGTGCACGCGTCGAGCCTAGAGCAGCTCGCCGCAGCCCTGGCACGCCTCGAAGGCGCCGTCGAGATCGCGGCGGAGCCGCCACGGGCGGCCGAGACCGTGCTCTGCGCCTACGACAAGAGCGGCCGACGGGAGGAATGGTGATGGCATCGGCGCCGCCGGAGGACCTCCTGCGGGCCGCCCGCGAGGCGCAGGGGCGCGCCTATGCCCCGTACTCGCACTTTCCGGTCGGGGCGGCGCTGCGGCTCGTTGACGGGCGCATCGTCGGAGGCTGCAACGTCGAGAACGCGTCGTACGGCCTGAGCATGTGCGCCGAGCGCAATGCGGCATTCGCCGCCGTGGCGGCCGGGGGCACGGCGTTCCGCGAGGCCCTGGTCGTGGGCGAGACGCCCCAGCCGATCGCGCCGTGCGGTGCCTGCCGCCAGGTGCTGCTCGAGTTCATGGACCCCTCAGCCCCCGTATGGCTGGTCGGGCGGGACGGTACGGCGCGGCGTACGAGCCTTGCCGAGCTGTTGCCGCATGCGTTCTCGCCCCGCGATCTTGAGCGCTGAGGCGCCGTCGACCGATGGCGAGGGCGGCCGCCGGTTCGGCGGCCGCCATGCCGTGCGATCGGGCTAGTACAGCGTTCCAGAAGTTCGTTCCTCAGAACTCGGCCAGGAGCCAAGAGAGGTCCGTCAGGGCAGTGTCGCAGAGCTGGGGCAATTCGCCTTCGTACGGTGTAGGCTCCCATCGGCCAGGATGGGTAGTGACGTCAAGCCGGAAGTGGTAGTGGTCGAGGGCGCAGAAGCGGATGCGGGGAACCTTCTCGCCGTCGGGCTCTTCAGAGTAGACAACGACAAGACGGCCACGGGCAGCGGCCTTCAGGTGGCTGAGACCGTGGTCGTGCAGGAAACGTGCGACAGTGTCGAGGGCGGCAAGCACCTGGTACTTGGAGTACGGCGGCTGCGGCATCAGGCGATCACCTCCTGGATGGGATAGCCGCGGAATGTCCAATGGAACGGATGATCGTCAGTTTGGTTCCAGCGGTCGATGAAGGCGAGAAGGCGGTCTCTGAGATCTTCTTCGGAGGAGAAGTCGCCATGACGAAGGCAGCGGCGGCCGACGATCGAGAAGAAGATCTCAACCTGGTTCACCCACGATGCGTGCAGCGGTGTGTAGAGGAACTGGAACTTGCCACCGTGCCGTTCGTTGAACGCGGTCCAGCGGCCCTGCGTCCCGTCGTGGTGGATGTTCAGATTGTCCCAGATCACGATGATCCGCTTGGCATCACGGTGATGCTCCGCGACCCCTTCCATGAAGGCCACGAGGTCGTCTGCGCTACGGGTCTTGCCACAATGTGCGAGGACCTCTCCGCTCCGGATGTTGAAGGCGGCGAGCAGCGACTGCGTGCCATGGCGGATGTATTCGAACTCGAACCGCCCCGGCCTGCCGGGAACCGGCCGCTTCAGCGGCGACTTGCGCTCGGTGGCCTGGATGCCGGTCTTCTCGTCCACGCACACGACGACGGTGTCCGCCGGCGGATTCTCGTAGACCGACACGATCGCGTTGACCTTCTCCCGGAAAGCGGGATCGATGCTGTGCAGCCACATCTGCACCCGATGGGGATGCAAGGCGTTCTGCTGGAGGGTGCGCCAGATGCTGCTGCGGCTCATCGGCACCACGGACTGCGCCGCCTGGGTGAGCGTGCTCACCGTCCAGTCGTTCTCCTCCAGACCGTAGTGCCGTGGCTCGTCGCACGCGATGGCCAACACCTCGCAGCGCTGCGTCACCGTGTATGTCGACGGAGCACCCGACCGAGGGAGATCTTGTAGACCCGGCACACCTCGCTCGGCGAAGCGCCCCCGCCACTTGCGCACGGTGCGCAAGTGAACCCCCAGAAGCTCCGCCACCTCTTTCGGGGGCGTCCCCTGCGCCAGTTGCCAGACGATCGACGCCCGCAGCCACATCCGCCGCTCGACCTTCTGCCCGAAGACCAACGGCCGCAGCCGCGCGACGTCCTCTGTGCGCAACACAAAGGGACAAGGATGGAGCGATGCGACCACGCCCAGTGTGCGCAGCGCTCCCATCCCTGTCCCACCCCCGCGAGGACCGTCTCACGAGGGACTTCAACGCGGTCCCCGGAAACTCCTTGCTGGAATGTTATGGTAATATCCTGGCGGGAACGAACTTCTGAGACGCCGTACTAGTGCCCGTCCCCGAAACCGCCGGGTCCGCCGGGAGCCGGCCCGCCGCCTGCACCGGTCGGCTGGGCGAAATCCTGGGCGAGCGCCGCGATGTCCGGCAGGCCGAGGCCGCTGCCGGGGTTGTAGACCGCTCCAGGCGCGCCGGTGTAGTAGAGGTTGTCGTTCGACGTGCCCTGCGCGTCCAGCGGCGTGAACGGCGAGTGCGGTCCCTGGGCGAAGCCGTAGATCTGGGGGTTCCAAAGACCGACGCGCGTCCCCGCTGAGTCGTCGATCAGGGCGGTGAGCCCTGCGAGCTGCGGCGCGACGAAGCTGGTGCCGCCGTACTGCACCCAGTCGGTACCGTACGCCGGTGCGAAGAGCGTCGTGTAGACGCCGTAGCCGGTCTGCGGGTCCGCATTCAGGGCGAGGTCCGGCGTGGCACGGCCCTGACCGACGCCTTGCACGACGGATGGCATGGCGTTGAAGCTCCAGCTCGTGTTCTGGTCGATCGGCGTGAGGTAGGGAACGGCGGAGAAGGTCCTGTAGCCGGGGATGCCGAGCTGGTAGTCCGGCGTCGGGAAGATCGAGGAGTAGCCGCCGCCGCTGCCGCCGATCGCGGCCAGGGCGAACTGCTGCTCGCTCGGGAAGCCGAACGCCTGCCAGAGCGGCCAGAGGTAGTCCCAGCCCCAGGTGCGCTCCTGCGGGACGGTCACCACGGCGCCGGGTCCGTAGTTCTGCGTGCCGGCGAGCGTCGAGCCGCCGGCCGCCGTGATGTACGGCGAGTCTGCGGGGTTGTCGATCGACAGGTCGGTCGTGCCGAGGTCACGCGAGGCGTCGTAGGCGCCGGCGTCCCCCGAGGCCGCGAAGACCGAGATGCCCTGCGCCGCGGCCTCCATGAACGCCTGGTTGAAGACCTGGGCGTAGGCTGGTGCTTCCTGGCCCTGGGAGATGTAGTAGTTGATCGCGTCCTCACTCTCGCCCCAACTGGTCGAGAGGGAATCGACCTGGTTCTGCGAGATGGCCTGGTAGAACGCGTCGGCGTAGCCGTAGTCGGTGTTGGGCGCCTGGTAGACGTCGATGTTGGCCATCGGGGCGAGCGCCCCGGACTGCTCGACGTCGAGCGAGGTCTCGTCCGAACCCAGGTCGAGCGAAGGCGCCCCGGCGCCGCCGTCCACGTTCACAAGCTGCAGGCGGTCCGGGTTCACGGACACGCCGATGTCCTGCCAGTAGGTGAAGGCGTCGCTCGGGTTGAGGCTGGCGAGCGTGACGATGCCGATCGTCCGCCCCTGGCCCAGGTCGCCCTGCGCGTAGAGCGGCGTCGCATCATAGTGCTGCGCGACGAACGTCGCCGAGAGACCGGCTGGCGTCTCCGTACTGCTCTGGCTTGCCGGCGAGGGATGGCCAAGTGCCTTCACGGCGTGCGAGACGAACATGCCCTGGTAGTTCGTCAGACCGAGCACCGCGAGGATCGGCGATGCCAGATTGCCCGGTACCTCCGGGTTCTGGCGGGTGCCGTGGAAGTGCTGGCCCCGGTATGACATGTCGAGAAGCTGGACGCTGAAGGCCTGGTCGAACTGGCCGGCCGTGCCTTCGGCCTGGATGTCGAGGTTGTCCGACATCGTCTGGCTCTGAATGCCGAACTGGCTCAGGTAGGCCTGGATGGCCGCGATGACGAGCGGCGACTGGCCGTACTGCTGCGCGAACTGCTGCACGCTCTGGAACCGGTGGCTGCGTGCGGCGTCCGAGACGAACTGCGAGAGCTGCGCCTGGTTGCGCGCGTTCAGGACGATGCTGACCTCAACCGGCGTCGACGACGGGGTTGAGCCGAAAGCTGTCGCCTGCTGCACCACGGACTGGGCGATGCCCTGCGCCACCGGAGCGGATGCGCCGGCCACAGGCTGGAACGCGAACGGCAGGGCGACGAGCGCAAGTGCGCCCGCGCCCCCGAGAAAAGGACGTAGCCAGGTCGTGCGCTTCGGCATGCAGAGTTGCTCCCCCTTCGTCGGCGATCGCGGACCCTCGAAGTCCCGTTCCGTCAGACATGCTCATTCCTGCTCACGCATGAACGAAGCTGACATCCTGCTGCGCAGGGGCTGTTTTCGCAGCGACGGGATGGCCGCTGCCAGAGCCTTCCCGTCCAGGAGACCGTGGAACTCACGGCGTATTGCTCCAGATTCCGCGCTGCGTTGGTGTCTCGATCATGGACTGCTCCACGGCCGGACATGTCCATTGACGCACGGACAGAGGCGTGTCGCCGCGAACCCTGTGAGACGGAGCAGCGTTCGCTGCTCGGGAAGAACCGATCGGCGATCACCAGGGTTCTGCGACGCCGCTCGTCCTTGTACGTCAAGTTGGCGCCGGAACTGCCCCCCTTTTTTTGTCGAGCCGTGGACGCACGTTTCGCGTGCTCAGCCCCGCATACCTGCGTGGCAGCAGAGCAAGAAGCTGCCACGGTGCGGCGTGTCCCCGCACCGTGGCCGACGGGTCCGGAGGCTAGCGGGCGGCAGCCCGCCGCACCAGGCGGCTCGAGCAGATCGCCGCGATGGGGCAGGCGGTGCAGTCGCATTCCGGCCCGGTGGTGCGGCTCTGCAGCGGCCGGTCGGCGGCCTCTGCGGCCCTCTGCCGTCGCCTTGCCGCGAGGTCGACCGCCTCGGTCCCCGGCTGGCGACGTCCGCCGACGGGCGACGGGCCGCCATCGAGGCCGATGCGCTTTGCGTGCGCGGCCACATCGGACATCACGCGGTCGAGCATCTCCTGGCCGGAGAAACCCAGCGCCTCGGCGTCCTCGCCGAGCACCGCCTGCATGTCCTCCATGATGGAGAGAAGCTCGTCCCGCATGCTGCGGAGCGCCTGCCGGCGCTCAGGGCCGAGGTGCGGCATCACGCCCGTCAGGTAGTGGTCGCAGAAAGCCTGGTGGCGAGACTCGTCCACCAGGATGCGCTGGGACATGCTGCCGAAGAGCAGGTTCTCCTGCGCATGGGAGAACATCTGGTAGAAATGCTTGGCGAAGAGATCGGAGATGAGAATGCCCCAGACCCAGTCGACGCGGTCGCCCTGGCGCAGGCGGTGGTGGTAGCGCAGCATCGCGGGCAGGGCGCGGATCGAGACGGGCTCGTAGCCGAGGCGGTGGTACAGGCGCGTCAGCACCTCGAAATGACGCGCCTCGTCGCCGATGAAGGTGGTCAGGTAGAGCTGTGCGGTGGCTTCCCCGGCCATCGCGAGCTGCGGCAGGACGTTCGCCGCGCCCACCATGGCAGACTGCTCGCCGAGATAGACGGGGCTCAGGACACGCGCGAGTGCCAGGCTGGCGCGCTCGTCGAGCGACACCGGCGCCTCCCAGTCGATGTCCTCGGACGTCCAGTGCACATGGGCGCCCTTATGGTACAGGCGCATGAGCAGGTCGTCGCTCAGATCCGGAAAGAGACGCAGCATATCCCACCTCGTCCGGGAGCCGCCGGACACGGTTAGGATTCGGCAGTACCTGGCATCAGGGTACCACAGGTGGCCATTTGGCGGCGAGCGCAGGGCCATTAGGCCGTGCGTTTCACCTGCCAGACGAGCACGGAACCGACGACGAAGAAGATGGCGGTCAGGGCGAACAGGGAGCGGTAGGCAGTGGCGACCCCGAGGTGCGGGATGACGAGCGCCGAGAGCAGCCAGCCGAAGACGAGCCCGGTCAACTGCGGGCCGGTCGTGGAAATGCTCCAGATGCCCATGTCGCGTGCCGCCGAGCGCCCTGGCAGCACGTCGACGACCAGCGCCCAGTCGGTCGACTGGTACGCGCCGTAGCCGAGGCCGAATACCGCCGCGGCCGCAAACACGGTCGCAAGCCCGTGGGAGAAGACGAAGATCAGTGCGCAGATGCCCTGCACGATGCCGGAGAACGCGACCAGCCGGCGGCGATCGCCGATGCGGTCCGAGAGGTAGCCGGCGCCTAGGGCCGCGACGAGGCCGGTCACCGAGAGGACCATGAGGATGAGGAAGACGTCGGTCTGCGGCGCGCGGATCTTGAGCACGAATTGCAGGTAGTAGAGCAGGTACTGCTGCAGCACGTAGACGCCGACGAGCACTGTGAAGCGGGTCCAGAAGACGACCCAGAAGTTGCGGTAGCCTTGTCCGAGACGGAAGAGCTCGCGCAGCTGCACCCAGATCGGCGTCTGGTCGAGGGAGCGGGAATCCGGCTCGTGGACGAGCCCCAAGGTGGCGGCCAGCGCGACGGCGAGCAGGCCGAACGTCGTCCAGACGAAGACGATGGCGGACCAGAAGGCCGCCAGCACCCCGCCCACGATCACCCCTGCCTGGTTGTAGAGCGCCATGTAGCCGCTGGCCTCACCGCGCTGCCCAGGCGGCACGAGGTCGGGGATCAGTCCTTGGTAGGCGCTCTGAGCCACGTTGTTGAAGAACTGCACGCCGACGAGTCCGACGACGAAGAGCGGCAGCGAGGGCGCATAGGCGATAGCCAGCAGGAATCCGAACGACATGAGAGTGCCCCAGATCATGAGCGGGCGGCGTCGCCCGAGCCGTGAGCGGAGGTGGTCGGAGACGAGCCCGAAGACGGGCGTGACCAGGATGGCCACCAGAACGCCCAGCAGCGACGTCCAGGAGAGCACCCCTGTCGCCGCGCGGGCACCGACGAGCGCCAGCACGCGCTCTGGCAGAACGATCAGCAGAAGGCCGGTCCAGAGCACGTTGTTCGGCATCCAGAAGAGGCCCAAGGCAAGCTGGTTGCCGAGCGAGAGACGAGGTCGGCCCGGCCAGCCAAGGTACGGGGAATCCTCGAGCGGCGTCACCGGCGGTGCATGGCCTCGACCATGGGCATCCTCCTTCGGGGCCTGGTAGCGCCCCGATTCGCAGTGCCTTTGCAAAAAGCCTGCGGCGGAGCTCTCAGCGCGTGCCGGACCGCTCGAGCAGGCCCAGCCGTCCCGCGAGGTGTCTTGTGGTCGGCGCCTGGACGAGCAGGGTGACGAGGAGCGCGGCGAAGACGCAGGCGGCGACGATCGGTGCCTGCGGGGCGCGCTCGGCCAGCAGCAGGGCTGCCAGCGCCCCCGGCACGACGCCCGTCTCGCGCACCCAGCCGGCGAAGGCGATCTCCCGCCAGCTGTAGGCACCCTTGCGGTCGAGGCGCAGCAGCAGGACGGTAAGCGGCCGCGCAACCAGCACCAGGGCAAGCGTCACGAGCAGCGCGGGGACGGCCAGGGCGGCGAGCGACGGCAGGAGGCTCGCTCCGAGCACCGTGAAGACCACGAGCCGGATCAGACGGCTGAAGATGCCGGCCGAATATTCGTAGAAACTGGCGGCGACGGGGTCTTGGCGGCGAAAGCGGCGATGGCTGCGTCCGGCGAGGAGCCCTGCGACGAAGGCCGCCAGAAAGCCGGATGCCGCGACGAGCGTCGCCAGGGCGTAGGCGGTGATCAGGGCCGTCAAGGCCATCATGGGGCGCAGGCCGTGCTGCGATCCCTTGAGGCGTTCCTGCAAGGCGTGCAGCCCGAGACCGATCAGCCCGCCGACGGCGGCGCCGACGACGAGGTTCCAGACGAGCGATCCCAGGCCCAGGGCGAGGTTCTCAACGCCTCCCGCGAGCGCTGCGGCGAGCGCCGCCCCCGTTGCGTCGTTGGCCGCTGATTCCGATACGAGCAGGGCCTGGAGACGGCGGGCGACGGGCAGGGAGGTCAGGATCGGCACGATGGCCGCGGGGTCCGTAGGCGCCAGGACCGCTCCTACCAGCAGAGATGGAAGAAGGCCAATCCCGAATGCGAGATGTGCCGCGAAGCCGGCGACGGCAGCTGTCACCAGAACACCGAGGGTGGCCAGCAGCAGCGTGGCTCGCCAGCCCGCCCGGAGTTCGCCCGCATCGAGACTGCGGCCCCCTTCGAACAGCAGGTAGGCGGCCCCGAGCAGGACGGCTGCCTGGGCAAGCTGCGGCATGTCCCCCGGCCGCACGAGGTCTAGAAGGGCAGGTCCCAGAAGCACGCCGAGCAGGAGGAACAGGACGATGTCGGGAACGTGCCAGCGTTCGGCGAGCCAAGAGAGCGCCGCGCCGAGCAGCAGGGTTGCGGTCAGACCGAGAACCAGCTGCAGTGACAGAGCCTGCATGCACCGATGTCCTTCCTGGCCTTCGCGTAGAAGGTCCCTTCTTGCGTCGCATGGCGAGCTCCTGCTGAAGGCGAGACTGGCAGATGTGAGGAGGATTCCGCCGCATGCAGCGGATCAGCGTGATCGTGCCCGCCTACAATGCCAGCGAAACTATCGTGGATGCGCTCCGCAGCGTCCTTGGGCAGACGCGGCCGGCGGACGAGGTGGTCGTGGTGGACGACGGCTCGCAAGATGGAACAGCCGAGATCGTCGCGCGAGAGCTGCCTCAGGTGAAGGTCCTGCGCCAGGCGAATGCGGGACCCAGCGCCGCGCGCAACACGGCGGCGGCAGCCGCCCGGGGCGACTGGCTGGCGTTCCTGGACGCCGACGACCTCTGGTTGCCGCGCAAGCTTGACGTGCAGCTGGCCGCGCTGGAGGGGCACGACGACATCGGCATGTGCTCTTGCGACTGGGTGCGGCATGAGAGCAAAGCACCGCCGCTGCCGCCTCTCGGCCAGATGCCGCAGCGCCGCATCACCTTCGGCGACATCGTGCGGCTGAACCGCTTCCAGACGTCGACGGTGCTGGTCCGACGCGAGCTCTGGCAGTCGGTCGGAGGCTTTCGGACGGCCATCGACGGCACAGAGGACTGGGACTTCTGGATGCGGGTCTCCCGCCTCACCGACGACCTGCACCTCTCTTGGCCGCTGGTCGTCTACCGTGACGAGGGGCTCAGCTACAGCAAGAACTCGCGCAGGGTCTACGACGCGATGCATCGCATGCTCAAGGGACTCGGCCCGCCAGACGGACCGATCAACGCCGGGGAGTATCGACGCCTCATCGCGTGGCACGACGTGCGCTTCGCCTACGCCTTCTGGCGCCAGGGGAACAAGGGCGACATGCAGGCGGCCCTGCGCCATGGCCGCAGCGTGGCCTCGAGCGCCGTTCTGGCGGACGTCGCGGTGCGCGAGTTCTTGCCATACCTCTGGCGTCGCACCAGGCGGCCGTTCGGCCGCTAGACGCAAACCGCCGCACCAGGAACCTCTTGCGCGTCGCGCCCATAGCGTAGCGGACGCGAGGGGGTGGCGCGTTGACGGACGCCGGACTGGAAGGCCAGTGGCTCCATGGCGGAAGCATGGACGCAGGGCAGGTCACCGTGGAGCGGCTGCTGGTGCGGGTGCCGCTGGTGCGGCCGGGACAAGACCTTCATGTGCTCGTGAGGCAGTACCTGCTGCCCGGCGTGCGGCAGGGCGACACCGCCTTCGTCTCGGAGAAGGTGGTCTCGATCACCCAGGGCCGCGCGGTCGGCATGTGGCAGGTGACCCCCCGACCGCTGGCGCGGCTGATTTCGCGCTTCGTGCACACGACACCGCACGGCAGGGGCATCGGGCAGCCGGTCGTGATGGAGATGGCCTTCCGTGAGGTGGGTGCACCGCGCATCGTATTCGCGGCGCTGGTCGGTGGGCTGACGCGTGCGTTCGGACACAGCGGCGACTTCTACCGCATCGCAGGGCGGCGGGTGGCGGCGATCGATGGGCCGAACCGCTATACGGTCAAGCCGTTCGGCTACTACATCATCCTGGCGCCCGAGAAGCCGGACCGGGTTGCCGAAGATCTGAGCCGGCTCCTGGGCATCGGGGTGGCGGTGGTGGACTGCAACGACCTCGGTTCCGAAGTGCTCGGCGCGAGCGACGGCGTGGATCGGGAGTTCGTGCGGGAGGCGCTCAGGGACAACCCGATGGGCCAGCGCGACCAGCGTACGCCAATGGGACTCTTGCGGATCAAAGACAGGTAGGTTGCGCCCAGTCGGGAGCAAGCGATCGGCCGGCTGACGCCACCGTGACGGCGTGCGCATGTGCCTTTGGACAATCGTGGGCGCTTGGCCGGCGGGACGCTGGGCGGGGACACAGTCGGCCCGAGGGTCAGGAGGCGGGGTTGCCGGCTGCGGGGCGCGGCGGCGCCGCTTGCGGCGACTGGGCGAGGGCCGGGCGGCCGCGGACGAAGCATATGACGCCTCTTGTGATCGCCTGGGCGATCTGCTGCTGGTATCCGGGGTCCAGCATGCGGTTGCGCTCGGAGGGGTTCGACAGGAAGCCCACTTCGATGAGCGCCGCCGGGATCTTCAGATGACGCATCAGGTAGAGGTCTCGCAGCATGTCCAGCTGACGGCGGCTGCCGCTCAGGGCTGCGAGTTCGGTATTGAGGCAGGTGCCGAGCAACTGACGCTCGGCATCCGGATGCTCGCCGACGAACACCTGGGCGCCGTGGACGGAAGGGTCCGAGTATTTGTTCGCGTGGATGCTGAGGAAGATGCCCGCGTCATGGCGGGATGCCAGTTCCACGCGGGCCTCGAGGTTCTTGCGCTGCAGGTTGCCTGGCTTCGGCAAACGCGGAACGAGGTTGTCGTCCGCCTGCCGGCTCTCGATCACCCTGGCGCCCTTGTCGCGCAAGGCACGGGCGGTCGCGCGGCTGATGTCCAGCACCAGGTCCTTCTCGTCGAGCCCTTGCACATGTGCGCCGTTGTCTAGGCCGCCGTGCCCGGCGTCGACGACGATCACCTGTCCTTGAAGTTCCGGTCTGGGCCGCGCGGCGAAGGCGGTCGAACCGCAACCGAGAATGGCGAGAAGCGTCAGGAGGCTAAGGCTTGTCGTTCGCATGGACCTTATTCTGCGCCGGGGAGCGTGAGGCTACGCGGAGCGGGCCGGCTCAGCAAACATCGGGCGGGCCCGGCAGCTGCCGGGCCCGCCCTGCGTGTTGCGGCTTAGTAACGGCGGGCAGACGGCGCCCTGTTCTCGCGGGGCTTCGCCTCGTTGACCGTCAGCTCGCGGCCTTCCCAGTCTGCGCCGTTCAGGGCGTCGATGACTTCCTGCGCCTTGTCGGCGGGAACCTCGACGAACCCGAAACCGCGCGAACGGCCCGTCTCACGGTCGGTCGCGATGCGCGCCGCGATTACCTCGGCGTACTGCGAGACCGCCCGGGTCAGGTCCTCGCTGGTGACAGACCACGGCAAGTTGCCGAAGTAGAGAGTCTTGACCAAGTCCTATGCTGCACTCCCTTCATTCTTATCGTTCGCTTGGAAGTGCCAGGAGACATTGGCCAAAACTCGAGCCACTGGACCCAGACAAGCTGCCCAAAGCGACACCAACAATATAGCGCCGGCGGCCCTCGTTTGCAAGGTGACGGCTACTCCTCGACGTCCTCGGACGCCTGCGCGGAGGCCTCTGCCTCAGCCTTGCCGCAGCATTCGCCGTAGCTGAGACCAGAGCCGCACGGGCACGGCTCGCCCGGGTCAGGGGTGGAGCGCAGTTCCTCATCCATGTGGGCACCTCCTTCCCGAGATCGATCACAGCTAGATATGCCCCGGCGGTTGAGGGTATGCAGGACGACTATGTCGGCAGGGCCTTTGGGGCAGTCCGTTCGGTCGTTGCGGCGGCCGCCGATCCGTGCGCCAATGGCGGTAGAGGCCGCGGCCGCGGACCCTCGCTTGGCGTGGAGGTGGAGCCGATGCCGGTGGTCACGACGGCACTTCTGGACACCAGAGGGCTTCTCTGCCCGGGTCCTCTCATGGAGACGATCCGCGCCATGCGCGAGGTGGAAGCGGGCCAGTTGCTCGTCGTGTTGAGCGACGACCCGGGAACGCGAACAGACTTGGCGCTGTGGACAGAGCAATCCGGCCACGAACTGGTCTCTGTCGCTGCGCAGGGAAGCTGGGACGAGATCACCATCCGCCGCCTGCACTGAGGCGCTTGCGGGGCCGCGCATGGCTTAGGGCCGTGCGCGGCCTTCATCGTGCACGGGCCGGATCCGGATCGTGATCGGCTGATACGGCAGGAACCTCAGCTGCGCCCGCTGACCGTCCTCGGACAGGCTCAGAAGCGTCTGGTCGTCTTGCGCCTGCTCCGTGACGAGGTCGCACGCCACGGCCGCCTGCAGCGTCCAGGGAAACGAGAGGACGCACGCGCCGCGGTCGCCGCAGAGTTCGCCGAGATAGACGATGATGTCGCCGGAACCGTCCTCGGCAGGCTTCATGCCGAGCAGGCGCAGGTTGTCGGGAAGACCGGAGCACGGTCCCGCGGGCGCCTTGGGCACAGATTCGCGCAGCTCGGCAGCGATGCCCGCCGCGTGTACGTGGGCCGCCGCAAGGATGCCGGCGTCGCGCCAGTCGCCACGGTGCGGCCGCAGCTCCAGGCGGACGGGCGCAGGCTCCTCGTCCGCGTGGGGGTCGGGATAGAGGGGCGAGGTCGCGAGGGTCAGGTAGAGCGTGCCGCCTTGGACCGCGTGGCCGTAGCGCGCGTCGTTCAGGAGGGCGAGTCCCAGGTGGGGTTCCGAGATATCGACGAAGCGCTGCGCGGGCCACTCGTAGCGGGCGCTGTCGGCTGGACCCGCCGCCACCACAGGGTGCAGCTCGGTGCCCCACATGCCCTCCGCCGTGACCGCATGCGCCTTGAGCTTCGTCGGCAGGGCGTACCGGAGTACGATGTGGCGCGCGGGCAGCTTCGCGCTGATCGACACGGTCAAGGCGCCGCTCTGCCGCTCGAGCGCGATCCGTTCCTGCACGTCCAAGCCTTCAGGACCCTTGTGACGCAGCAGCACGGCGTCGCGCAGGGGCCCGAACTCCACCTGCACCGGTGCGAGATGCCCAAGGTCCAGCGGCACGCGGAACTCTGGCGGCACGAGCTCCCAGGCGTCGAACTGTTCGGGATGCTGGCGGTAGATCTCAAGGCCCGCGACGCCGTCCAGCATTTCCTCCCCGGCGTAGAGCAGGCTCTCGATGCCGGCGGCTCCGATCCTGATCCTGAGATCACCGCCTTCGAGCCAGGCTTCGTCACAAGGGCGCGGCGGCTGCGGCGCGGGTGGCTCGACGCGCGTCACCGGCAGCGCGGCTGTCCCGAAGGCCGGCAGAGCGGCGGTCTGGACAAGATAGGCGTCGCCGCTGCGCTGGATCGTGCCAGGGCTCCCGTCTGCAGCTAAGGGAGCGTACGGCCTCGACACCTCGACGAGACGGGCCGGCGAGGCGAATCCGGCACGGTTGCCGAGGACGAGGCATGCTCTCGCCGGGCCTTCGCCGGCCAGAGCGGCCATCGCCGCTGCGTCGTCGTGTCGCGCACGGCCGAGCAGAGCCTCGAGATCCGCCCGCAAGTCCTTGTAGACCGGCCCGATCGACGAGCCCGGGAGGATGTCGTGGAACTGGAGACGCATCAGCGCGCGCCAGTCAGGGGAGGGCTTGGTGCGGCCAACTCTGGCCCATGTCGAGCGCGCCTCGGCTGCCGCGAGGTGCGCCTCCGCCTGTCGCAGCAGGTATTTCGCCCAGCTCTGCGAGGTGTAGGTGCCGCGGTGGTACTCGAGGTAGAGCGGGCCGCGGAAGGACGGCGTTCCGTCCGCGGGCAGATTGGATGCGAGCGGAGCCCAGGTGAGATCCGGCATCAGCGGCAGCTCGCGGTACCGGCGCAGGCGCTCGAGCATCTCTGGTGTCGGCCCGCCGCCGCCGTCGCCGAACCCGAATGCGTACAGGAAGGGGCCGCGCCCGCCGTCTGCGGCATGCTGCTCGGCGGTGCGTCGCAGGTCGCCGAGCGTCGCCGGCGCGTTGTATCCGCCCTCGGCCGCCGAGAAGAGGTGGCCCTGCACGGTGGCGCCGTCGGGTCCAACCCAGGTGAAGTCGGTGTAAGGGAAACGCGTCGTGTCGTTCCAGCGCAGCTTGGTCGTGCAGAAGTGGCGCACGCCTGCGGCGGCCAGCAAGGTGGGAAGCCCCGCCGCGAAGCCGAAGCTGTCCGGCAGGAACGCGGTTTGCGGCCGGACGCCGAGCTGCGCCTCGTAGTAGCGCAGGCCATACAGCAGGTGACGAAGCACCGCCGCGGCATCGGGCAGTTGGCCGTCGATCTCCACCCACGTCGCGCCGAGAGGCTCGATCCGGCCATCCCGGACGAGGGAGACGAGCCGCCGGAAGAGCTCGGGGTCGTCCTCCTTGAGCCATTGCCAGAGTTCGGGCTGCGACACGCCGAGGCGCCACTCCGGGTGGTTTGCGAGAAGCTCGGCCTGCATCGCGTAGGTGCGCCGGGCCTTCTTGCGTGCGGTCTCCATGCGCCAGAGCCACGCGAGGTCGATGTGCGCGTGTCCCAGCGGCACCGCCTGCGCCGCTCCCTTGGGCAACTGCGCCTGCAACTGCCCGAACAGCCGGCGCAGGGCCGAAGCGCTGTCGCGCACGGCGGCCGCGACCTCGTCCCGGGCCGGTCCCTGCAGCGCGGGCAGGCCGCCCTCCGCGCCGCGCAGGGCGCGCCTCAGGCCCTCTTCCTCCGCAGACGCCCCCTCGCGCCGCAGCCAGTCCTGCAGGACGGCTCGGTCCGGCGGCAAGGCGCGCAGCGGGCGCAGGGCCGCGAGCAGGCCTTCCTTGCCGAGCGCCGCCGCCGCCGGGGGCGTAGCTTCGTCCAGGGTCCATTCTGCGAGCACCTCGAGATCGAAGGCGGCGGCCTGCGCCTCCCGGTCGATGCGCTGCCAGCCTAGACGCAGGCGGGGCGCAGCCACCTCGACGCCCATCAGACCTGTGCGCAGCACGTCCAGGCTCAGAAGATGCCGGCCTGGCGGCAGGTGAAGATCCGCGTGGCGGTGAAACGCGTTGCTCGCCGCCCGGCTGATTCCGTCGACCTGCAGCAGTCCTTCGCCATCGACGTCGAGACGCAGGCGCGCGTCGGGCCATGGCACCTCGGTCTCCACCTGCACCTGGAGCTCGTCGGCGTGCGGGTCGGGCCAGAGCCCGTGGGGCCCCAGGGGCTGCGGCGCAACGGCCTTGCCGTCTTTGAGGCAGACGACGCGCGGCAGGGTGATGGGACGCTCGTCGAGGATGCTGAAGCGTGAGAGGGCGGTCTGCCAGAAGCGGAACTCGGTCCTGAGATCCATGTCGAGCCTCCCAGTCGATGTGTGGGAAGAGGGTCTGCGGCCATGCAGAGGGGCCAGGGTTCTTGAGCGAGGCGGCCGCCGCCGTGCCTCGCGAGCGGCTCAACGTGCGGCGTACCTTCCTGCTCGGCTTCGGCATGTTCTCGATCTCGCTCGCCAGTGCACTCTACAACGCGTACGTACCGCTCTTCCTGCGTCACTACCTGACCAGCGTTGCGCTCATCGGGGCGATCGTCGCCTTCCGATCGCTCTCAGGACTCGTACTCAACCTCTACTTCGCGGCACGCTCCGACCGCACCTGGACGCGGCTCGGCCGTCGCATGCCGTACATCGTGATCGGCATGCCGATCGCTGGTCTCCTGTTCCTGATGTTTCCCTGGCAGTTCGGCGCCGCGTTCCTCGTCACGATCGACATCGTGTACGCCTTCTCTTCCAATATCTTCTACGCCCCGACGATCGCCCTGATGCCGGACGTCACACCTGCCGCGCTGCGCAGCCAGGCGAACGGCGTCATCAACCTGCTCGCAGGCATCGGAGCGCTTCTGGCCTTCTTCGGCGGGCCGATCCTGTACGGCGTCTCGCGCGACCTTCCCTTCCTGGTCGTCGGCGTCCTCTTCTTCATCATCCCTGTCCTGATGCGCTGGGGTATCCGGGAACCGGCCGACATCCCGCGGTCCGAGTCGGTGGGCCTGGTCCATCTCTGGCGGGCGGGGGTCGAGGTCTGGCAGAACGTCGACCGCACTGGCGTCTATCTCCTGCTCGCGATCTTCTTCTGGACGGCCGGGGAGAGTTCGGTCGACACATTCTTCGTCACGTACGGGGTCTACCATCTGCACCTGACGTCAGGGACGGCCGTGATCACGATCGGCATCTTTGCGGTGGCCTACCTGCTCGGCGCCTATCCGAGCGGCCTTCTCTCCGGTCGGATCGGGCGACGGCTCACCCTGCAGCTCGGAGCACTCGTGCTCGGCCTGGCCTTCCTCGCCATCCCCTTCCTGCCGAGCCTGCTCATGCTGCGACTGGTGGCCTTCGTCGGCGGTCTCGGCTGGGCACTGGTCAACATCAACGCCTACCCGTGGGTCACCGATCTCACCAAGACCAAGATGGGCGCCTACACCGGTCTCTACATCCTGGCGACGGGCCTCGCCACCGTGGCGGCCCAGCCGCTGATCGGCCTGGCGATGGACCATCTCGGCTACCAGATGCTCTTCTACATCTCCGGACCGTCCTGCCTGATCGCTCTTGGACTGCTTGCCGGCACGCGCCAAGGTCAAGCGCGGCTCGCAAAGTAGATGGGGTTCGAGAGGGCGGCAGGAAGCTCCCAGCGGACTTCCTGGAACCAGCGCCAGAGTTCGGCGCGCCAGAATCGCCGGCCATCCGCGGCGAAGCGCAGGTAGAGATCCGGCTCGTCCAGGACCTCCTCGCGCTCAAGCCCCCGCTCGCTGTAGAGGCGCAGGCGATCACCGGCGCGGACGGTGGCCCGCAGCTCCACCAGCCGGGGACCGTCCGCCGACACCAGATCCCCCTGCATGAAGGGGCCGCAGCGCAGGTCGAGCAGCGGTCCTTCCGGGTCGACGCTCAGGGCGACGTGCCCCGAGCGCAGCGCGGCGAGCACGCCGTCGGCGGTCGGAGCCCCGGCGAGCACCCAGTTCGTGGGCATGCCGTAGCGCACGAAAGGATGCGGCGCGTGCCGGTCGCTGCCGCCGATCGCAGGGAGCCGGCGGCCCTGCGCGAGTTCGCCCTGCCACCACGCGAGCGCCGCCTGGTTGCATGGGCGCCAGGGTCCGCTCCAGACCTCCAGCGCGTCGATCGGCAGATCGAGGCCCCAGCCCCAGGCGCAGCCTTTGCAGCTGTCGTCGAATGGGTGGCTGACGGAGATGAAGGCTCCCTCGGCCCGTGCCTCCTCGATGCGCCGGAGGGCCTGCGCGGGGCTTGCGACGCGGAAGTCGCGCAGCGGCCTTGCCGTGCCGAGGAGATTGCAGTGCCCCTCGCGGGTCGTCCATTCCATGCCTTCAATCGCGAAGACGTCCTCGCGGATCGGAAAGCTCTGCGCCGCCGTCGCCGTGTTGTGGTCGGTGAGCGCGACGAATTCCAGGCCCAGACCCGCGATCGCCTCGGCCACCTGCCATGGGGCGTCCGTGCCGTCGCTGTGCAGCGTGTGTACGTGCAGTTCGCCGCGCAGCCAGCGGGGCTGCAGGTCAAGATAGCGGACGCGCGCGGTCACTTCGCATCCGCCGTCGGGAACCCTGTATGCACCGAGCAGCACGGCCCAACGCCCTTCGGCCAGCGGACCCGGCCGGTAGCCGGGCGTCGCCTGCGCGAGACCGATGACCGCTTCGCGCCGGGTCCCGCCACTCCAGCCGCGCACACCGCCCGGATCGAGCACGCCGAAGTCGACGACGGCGCCCTCTGCCGCGTGCACCTCGATGGCGACATGCAGCCTGGACGCGTCCCCTGGGCAGTCGAACGGCAGCTCAAGGTACCCGCCTTCGGCGGAGGGCTCGATCAGACAGGACTCTTCTTGAAGGACACGCCAGTCGCCCACGATGCTGAGGCCTCCTTCGCGGACATCTGTTCCCGTTCGCCGCCCGCCAGTCCTGCGCCCCGTGGGACCAGGGCAAGGCGCCGCCAGGGAATCGCCCGCACGTGCGAGAACTGCTGGCTGTCGAAGGTGCATCAAGTGCACGTTCCGTCGCAAAGGAGTGTGAGTGGGAGCATTGGAGTCGTCCGAGCGCAAGGCGCTGATGGCGGTGGGGCGCGGAGAGCGGCCGGCGGATCTCATCTTGCGCGGCGGGGTCGTCTGCAACGTGTACTCTCGGGAAATCTACCCCGCAGACGTCGTGGTCGCCATGGGGCGCATCGTTCTGGTCGGCGACGCCCAGGGCCTCGAGGCGGTCGTGGAGCGGAACGTCGATGGCCACTACATCGCTCCGGGGCTGATCGAGCCCCACGGGCACCCCTGGATCCTCTACAACCCGCGCAGCTACGCCCAGGCCTTGCTGGCGCGCGGCGTCACCGCGGCCGCCTGCGACGATCTACCGCTGCGGGCAGCCTTTGGCGAGCGGCTGCCAGAGGCGCTCGCCGCCATCCGCGGACTGCCGCTCCGCTACTACTGGCTGATGCGTGTCGGGTTCTACGGTCCGGACGCGGATCCCGAAGGCCCTGGCGAAGGGATCCTGTCCGAGGCCGAGATTGCGGGGGGCCTTACGGCACCGCACATGCTCGGCATCGCCGAGCTCAATCGCTGGCTGAGTGTGCTTGCAGGACCGGACGACGTCCTCGCGGCGTTCAGCCTGGCCCGGGAGCGGGGACAGATCGTGCAAGGCCATACGGCCGGGGCGCGGGCGCGAGATCTCAATCTGCTCTCGCTCGCGGGCATCGACTCGTGCCACGAGGCGATCAGCGTCGACGAGGCCCGCACGCGGCTTCGCCTCGGCCTCTACACGATGTTGCGGCACAGCTCCCTGCGCGCTGACCTGCCGGTCCTGCAGGGCCTCTTGCGGGAGGACATCGACCTCAGCCGCGTCATGCTGACCACAGACGGCAGTTCCCCGGCGCACATCGACCGCGAGGGACATCTGGACGGCATGCTGCGCGCCCTCGTCGCAGCCGGCATCGACCCGCTCGCAGCGCTGCAGCTTGCGACAATCCACCCGGCGACCTATCTCGGCCTGCAGGGCGAGATCGGCGGCATCGCGCCGGGCCGTCGCGCCGACATCGTCGTCTACCGGGATCTGGAGCGCTTCGCACCGGAACTCGTATTTGCCGGCGGCCAGATCGTCGCACAGTCCGGCGAGCTCGCCAGGGAACTGCCGCAGATCGCCTGGCCCGAGTCCCGCAGCGAGCATCCGTACCGCCCGGGCCCCGTGCCTGCCGGCGACCTCGTGCTGCCGTACAAGGGCCCTGTGCAGGTGATCTCCTTCTTCGACAGCGTGCTGACGCGCAGCGAGACGCTGGACCTGCCGCAGCGCGGAGCCACGTACGACCTCTCGGCGCGCCCGGATCTCCTGCATGCGGCGCTTGTCGCGCGCGACGGCCGCTTCGTCAGCCGTGGCATCGTGGGCGGGCTGATGCGCGACCTCGAAGGGTTCGCGACGTCCTATCTCCTGAACGGGCACCTGCTTGTGCTGGGCCGCGATCCGGAGAGCATGGCGCAGGCACTCGCCGAGATCGCGCAGCGCGACGGCGGCTTCCTGCACGTCGCCGAGCGGCGCGTGGAGTGGTACCTGCCGCTGCCGCTCTTCGGCATCATGCGCGGCGGTTCGTTCCAGGACGCCGTGGAAGGTTCGCGGGAACTCGAACGCTTCACGCGGGCCCACGGTTACCGCTACGCGGATCCCGCGTACAGCCTGCACTTCCTGGTCGGGGACTTCCTGCCGGGACCGAGATTGACGGCGCGCGGCCAGGTCGACGCGAAGTCGGGGGCTGTCATCCATCCCGCTGTACTCCGAGAGAACCACTGAGCACCCAGGGGGCCTGGGCGCGTCGGGCGGGCTCTGCTACGATCAGAGAGGCCGGAGCATTCCTCGCCGGAGGAGGCTTGCAACATGCGCATCCTGCTTGCGACCGATGGTTCGGACGGTGCCCTTGCGGCAGCCAGTTTCGTGGCGTCGAACTTCCCCGAGGACGCTGAGATCACCCTGATCACCGTGCTGCGCAATCCGACGGAGTACTTCCCGGACGCCGCCATTGCCTACAACGAAACCGTCTGGCGCGACGAGTCCGCCAAGTACGCCCAGGAGGTGTTCGCGAGTACGCGCCGGGCGCTCGGCGGCCGCGCGGTAGCGAACGAGATCTTCCGCGAGGGCGTGCCACATGCCGTTCTGACGGAGGCTGCCAAGAACTACGACCTCGTGGTCGTCGGCAAGCGCCGCAAGCCGAGTCTCGCCAAGCTCGTCCTCGGTTCGGTGAGCCAGCAGCTCGCGCATTACCTCACGGTGCCGCTGCTCATCGTCTGACGCGCGTCGAGGAGTCCTGCGGCCGGGCGGTGAACATCCGCCCGGCCGCCGTCACATCTCTGCGCCGCCGGACGGCACGTCCGCGACCCGAGGCACGGCAGGCAGCCATCCGATGGCGAGCGGCCAGCTGAGAAAGGCGAGCGCACCGGCGATGAGCAGCATCGGCTGCAGGCCGAAGACTTCCGTCATGGCCGTGCCGAAAAGGGGTCCGACGAACCAGGCGATCTGTTGCGGCAACAGGCCGAGATTCATCAGCGCGGCGCGCCGGTCGCTCGGGGCGATGCGCGCCAGGGTCGTCATCAGGTTGGCACCGACACCACCCTGGCCGAATCCTTGCACGACACGCCAGAGGGCCAGCGAGGCCAGGCTCGGCACGGCGCCCTGGGCGATCATGCCGATGCCGTTGACGAGCAGGCTCGCGAGCAGTGCCCGCCGGACGCCGGCCCGGTCCCCAAGCCAGCCGAGCAGCGGCGTGCCGACGGCCATGGCGATGCCGCCGAGCGTCAGGAGAAGGCCGATGACATAGGCGCTCGAGCCTTGCAGCAGAGCCGGCGCCGGCACGCCTTGGAGCGCGTGGATCCACAGCGGCAGGAAGGGCTGGACAGCACTCAACCCGAGCGAGAACAGCAGGTAGACGAGAAACAGGTTCCGGACCGGCGCGAACTGGAGCACGTCGCGCAGGGCCCCGAGCGCAAGCGTTCCCGTGGGGGAGTGGCTTCGTGCCCGATGAGGCTCGTGCAGGAACACCATGAGCAGCACGGCGCTGAGTGCGGTAAGGCCGGCGTCCAGTAGGAAGAGGCTCCTGAGGCCGATACTTGCGGCGATGAGCCCGCCCAGGAGCGGTCCCGCGGCGATGGCGATCGAGGGACCGGAACTCACGAGCGCGATGGCGAGTCCCACGCGCTTGGGCGGTGAGACCTCCGACTGCAGGGCGAGCATCACGCCGGTATTGCCGAGCACGAAGCCGGAGAGAAACCGCGCCAGTGCCAAGGCGTAAGGCGAGCCTGCGCGGCTTGCGATGAGGAACATGAACGCCTCGATCACCGCGCTGCGCACGATGATCGGCTTGCGGCCGACGCGTTCCGCGAGAGGGCCCCAGAACGGCAGCAGCGGCAGACCCAGGATGAAGCCGATCATGCCCAGGAAGCCGGTCCAGGCGGGGATCTGGACGGCCGGGACGTGCAGCTCGCGCAGGTAGAGCGGCGTGAAGGCCTGGAAGTGGCCGAAGGCGAGGGATTCCGCGAGTCCGGTGAAGAGAAACAGGGCCATCGTCAAGCGCCAGTCGGTCGGGTGCGGTGCGCCTGTGCGCGCTCTGAACTTGGTCAAGTGCCATGCCTCCCGGGGACAGGAGGCCATTCGCGTCTGGACCGGACGAATCCTTGCCATGGCCCGACCACGCGCTTGTACGCAATCCTTGGGCGGCCATCGCGATTTCGCATGGCATCGTCGCGATATCACAAATTGAAGAATGTACAATAGGGCTTGGTGCGAAGTCCGCACGCCTTCTTTCAGGAGGGATCCGGCATGACGACGATCGAGTCGACACCCGACCTCGTTCGCGGCGTGTACCAGCGCACGGCGCAGAACCTCGCCGTGGTGCGACGCCGCCTGGGCGGCAGGGCGCTCAGCCTCACCGAGAAAGTTCTCCTTGGGCACCTCGCGGATCCGGCGGGCCAGGAACTTGAACCTGGCAAGAGCTATCTCGCGCTTCGGCCAGACCGCATTGCCATGCAGGACGCGACGGCGCAGATGGCGCTTCTCCAGTTCGCCCACGCCGGCCGCGCGCAGGCCGTCGTGCCGACCACGGTGCACTGCGACCATCTGATCACCGCGCGCGTCGGCGCCGAGCCGGACACCGAGGCCGCGGTCGTATCGAACCGCGAGGTCTACGAGTTCCTGCGCTCCGCCGCCCAGCGCTACGGCCTCGGCTTCTGGGAACCGGGCTCCGGCATCATCCACCAGGTCGTCCTGGAGAACTACGCGTTCCCCGGCGGGCTCATGATCGGCACCGACTCGCACACGCCGAACGCCGGCGGCCTTGGCATGCTCGCCAGCGGCGTCGGCGGCGCGGACGCTGTCGACGTGATGGCTGGGCTGCCTTGGGAGGTTCTCTACCCGCGCCGCGTCGGCGTGCACCTCAAGGGCCGCATGAACGGCTGGACGGCGCCGAAGGATGTCATTCTCGCCGTGCTCGGCAAGTTGAGCGTGAAGGGCGGCACGAACAAGATCGTCGAGTATTTCGGCGAGGGCGCCGCCACGATCAGCTGCACCGGCAAGGCCACCATCACCAACATGGGGGCGGAGCTCGGGGCGACCACCTCGGTCTTCCCCTTCGACGAGCGCATGGCGGCCTACCTGCGGGCCACCGGTCGCGAGGAGCTGGCGCAGCTCGCCGAGCAGAACCGTGACCTCCTGCAGGCCGACGCGGGCGTGCTCGAGGATCCGACCCGCTATTTCGACGAACTCGTCGAGATCGATCTCGCGACCCTGCAGCCCAATGTGACGGGCCCACACACGCCAGACCTCGTGCGCCCGACCGGCGCGCTCAAGGGCGAGGCCGTCGAGGGCGCCTTCCCGCGCCGCCTTTCCGCGGCCCTGATCGGCAGCTGCACGAACTCCTCGTACGAGGACCTCACGCGCGCTGCGGACGTGGCGCGCCAAGCGATGGCGCACGGGGTGAAAATGCCCGTGCCGTTCCTCGTCACGCCGGGTTCCGAGCAGGTGCGCCGCACCGTGGAGCGCGATGGCCTCCTGGAGGTCTTCGCCGGGATCGGCGGCAAGGTGCTCGCGAACGCCTGCGGCCCGTGCATCGGCCAGTGGCAGCGCGACGAGGTCGAGAATGCCGAGGGGAGCGAAGGCGCAGTCGCAGGCAGCGCGAAGCCCAAGAACTCCATTATCACCTCGTACAACCGCAACTTCCCGGCGCGCAACGACGGCAACCCGAACACGTTCTCGTTCATTGCAAGCCCTGAAGTGGTGGTGGCCTATGGCCTCTCGGGTCGTCTCGACTTCGACCCGCTGACCGACAGCCTGGAGGGCGCCGACGGCACCAAGTTCCGCCTCGCGCCTCCCGCCGAGGCGCCGGACGTGCCGAAGGAAGGCTTCGTGCGCACGCGCAAGGGCTATGTCGAGCCGCCCCAGGACGTCGATGGCGTGTCGCTGGCCGTGGACCCGGCCTCGGACCGACTGCAGCTCCTCGAGCCGTTCAAGCCATGGGACGGCAAGGACTTCCTGGACCTGCCGCTGCTGTTCAAGGCCAAGGGCAAGTGCACGACCGACCACATCTCGCCGGCCGGGACTTGGCTGCGCTTCCGTGGCCATCTCGACCACATCAGCGACAACATGTTCCTCGGCGCCCTCAACGCGTTCACCGGCAAGAACGGCTCCGGCATCTCGCAGCTGACGGGCAGGGAAGAGCAGCTGAGCGCGATCGCCCGGGACTACAAGCAGCATGGTCTGAGGTGGGTCGTGGTGGCTGACGAGAACTACGGCGAGGGATCGTCGCGCGAGCACGCGGCCATGTCGCCGCGCTACCTGGGCGCCACGGCCATCATCGCGCGCAGCTTTGCGCGCATCCACGAATCCAATCTGAAGAAGCAGGGCATCCTGCCCTTCACCTTCGTGCACGCCGAGGACTACGATCGCGTGCGTCAGGGCGACCGGATCAGCATCGTGGGGCTTCAGGACCTCGCCCCGGGCCGTACAGTGCAGGCCGTGTTCACGCACGAAGACGGCAGCCGCGACGAGGCCGAACTGCGCCACAGCCTGAGCCAGGAGCAGATCGCGTGGTTCCACGCCGGATCGGCGCTCAACCTGATCGCCCAGTCTGCCTGAGACCGGACGCCCGAGACCGCCGCGCATCGCGCGGCGGTCTCACTGCATGCCGGACATCCTACGGCTGCGGTATGATACCTTCATGCGTACGTCGACAAACTTCGCAGGCCAGGGACGGAGATGAACGAAACCCTGGCACCGCCCGCCACAACGCGGCCGAGCGGCTGGCGCCTTCTGTTCATGCTCATCTGCTCGTACTTCGGGGCCCAGGCCGTCGCGGCCCTCGCTCTCCTGCTGATGGTCGGCTTTCCGTCGTCGCTCGCGGGCCTGCGGGCCGTCTCGGGACTCGTCCACAGCGGCAGGCAGGTGGCGATCACGTCGAGCCTGGGCGAGATCGCGATCTTCGCCATCGCATGGCTCTTCATGCACCGGCGCATGACGGTGCGTGCGGCTGGGCTCGACAGACCGCGCCTCAGCTACCTCGGGGACGGCATCGCGCTGTTCCTGTTCGTGATGCTGGCCTCGATCGTCTTTGGTCTCCTGCTGCGCACCGGGGATGTGCGGAGCCAACTCGCCGTCGCACAGGACCTGCACGGCTGGTGGGAGGGACCGCTCATCGCCGTGTCCGCCGGCTTTGCGGAAGAGGTGACGTTCCGGGGCTACCTGTTCACCGGCTTGCGGCGCATGTGGCCAAACGCCACGTGGCTTGCCGTGCTGCTCTCGAGCATCGGTTTCGCACTGGCGCATGTGGCATGGGGCCTGCAGCCCCTGCAGTTCGTGTTCTATGTCGTGCTGGGGGTGCTGCTCGCCGTCGGCGTGCTGCGGACCCGCAGCGTCTGGCCGGCCATCGTCGCGCATGCCGGCTGGGACGCCCTGGCATTCGTGCTGCTGATGGCAAAGGCGAAGGGAATCTAGATCAGGCGCCCGGCAGGCTCGGACACTTCCGCCTGGCAGACCGGGCGGGACGGCTCGCGGCCAGGGCGCAGATGCGCCGTCGCCCAGCGGTCGATCGCGGAGATCACGTCCTGCAGCTCATGCCCGGCTGGCGTCAGGTGGTATAGCGTGCGCGGCGGCATCAGCGACTGCACTTCCTTGCGCACGACGCCGATGTCGCACAGACGGTCCAGGCGCTGCGCCAGGGTAGCGGGATTGCAGCCGCCGACGGACCGCGACAGGTCGTTGAAGCCGCGGGGGCCCTCCAGCAGGCTGCGCACGATGTGCAAGACCCACTTCTCCTGCAGGAACTGGATGGCTTCGTGGACAGGGCAGAATTCGTGTTCCATCGGGATCATCTCCAGTTCAACTATACTTGACATTCCAAAGCGATTCAAGATACGATGTGCTCGCAGAACGAGTCGGAAGAGGAGGAGCACCATGCAGTGGCAGCTTGACGGTTCCCACACGAGTGCGAGTTTCTCGGTGCGTCATATGATGATCGCAACCGTACGCGGGCACTTCGATCAGGCGAGCGGGTTCGCGGAGATCGAGGACGGCAAGGTGCGGTCGGCGCAGGTGGACGTCGCGATCGGGTCGATCGCGACGCGGGACGCCCAGCGCGATGCACACCTGAAATCCGGCGATTTCTTCGACGCCGAGAACCACCCGCACCTGCATTTCGAAACTGGCAATGTGGAGCATGTGTCCGGCGACAAGTACCGCATCAGCGGTAATCTCACCATCCGGGGCACGACGCGCCCGATGACGCTTGACGCCGAGATCACGCCGGCGATCAAGGACCCCTGGGGCAACGACCGCATCGGCGTCTCGGCGACCGGCCAGGTGGACCGCAAGGAGTTCGGCCTCAACTGGAACGTGGCGCTCGAGGCGGGCGGCGTCCTGGTCGGCGACCAGGTCAAGATCGAGGTGGACGCGGAGTTCTTCCACGCGCCGAGCTGAGGCGGGGCGTAGAGCGGGCGGTCAGGGCAGAGGCCCTGACCGCCTTTTTTGTGTCCGGGATCGGGCGAGGGCATGTTGCCCGGGCCTTCCCGTCGGGTGCGTCCGTTCCGGGAGCGGTCGCGCCGCCGCAGGTGCCTTGGCACGTCGCCCGCCTCTCGGAGGATGGTGCCCCTCAGGGGGTCGCTGCATACCAGTATGTCGGCGCATGCGTGGCCACCGCTGCCGCTCTGGACGCGATGAAGGCCGTAGAGGTTGCGCTGATGCAGGTACCAGCCGGGGGGAAATGCCGTGCTCTATCGGGATGCGGTCGCACAGCCTTGGACATCGCTTGGAGCCAGCCGGAGAAAAGACATCATGACCGGAATCACGCTATGGGAGGTAGGTGCGATTGCAAACCTCCCGTTGGAGCACGACGTGCAGACGTTTTTCGTCCTTCAGGGCGCCGGCAGGCTCCGGACGGGGGACTTGATGTTTATCGCAAGTCCCGGCGTAGTTGTGGTTCTCCCTGAGGGAGGTGAACTCGTGGCGGCACCATCGTCCGGTGTTCCGCTCCTGATGCTGCAGCTCGCGGACGTACCTCAGACGGTGCAGCGAGCGCGCGTGGCGGAGGTCATCGGAAGCGACGATCGGCCTGCAGAAGAGCTCAGCACCCTCGATGACCGGATCCCCGACGATGCGGTAGCAGGCCCTGTGCAGGAAACACAGAGAGCCATGGAAGACGTGACAAGGGCAGCCGTCTCGCCGCCTGCCCCACCCTTGGACCTCCCCAGCACCGGGAAGGGAGCCTCAGACGATGACCGTGCCTCCCAGGACATGTCCCCCGCTCCCGCTGTGTCGCCGCTGGCGCGGTATCTCGCTTCGAGCCCGGTGAGCGGTCGCATGAGGCATCCTGTTGTCCGGACGTCACGCGGGTGAATGGGGGATAGCCTCAGGTTCAGCGCAGATCGCAAGGCTGGCGGGTTTCACCGGGCGTACGCCACGGACGCGGTGTCCATTCCTGTGGAGTCAACATAAACGGTACTACGCATGACGGCAGATCTGGCCCCTGCGACAGTTCCCGCATCATGCGATGACTGGGATTAAGGGGGACCGGACGTGTCCGAGAATTACGGCGGACCTCAGGCGTTCAGCGGAGGACGGGGCTTCAGTTCGTTCCGTGAGACCATCCGAGGCCTTCTCGCGCAGACCGTGCGGATCCAGACGAACGACTCGGCGTTTTACGGCAAGTTGGCCAACGTGGAGACCACGTTCGTAACGCTGGCGCACACCACGACGCCGAGCAGCGTGCACCTCACCTACATCCCGTTCCGTCACATCAACGCAGTCACGTCGCTCTGAGACCCGCGGGTCGTCGCAGGGCGACCCGCTTGAAATAGGAGGCCTCATATGCTTGAGGGCCGCTATCTCCTTGGCGTCGAGCCCGCCGAAGCGACAGCATCCTTCCTGGCCCGTTCGGCCAGGTTCTCCGTCGATGAGGAGGCAATCCGTGATCGCTGCGATGCAGCGCGGGCGGCACGCATAGCACGAGGGCCACTCGCTCAGATGGTCCTGCCATGCCCTGACCACTACGCGGAGCACCTGGCCCGCGTGCGTTCAAGACCCCTATTTCAGAGCCTGTTCCAATCGTACGAGGCAGATCTCTGCCTCGTCGACCTCGCGGCGCTCGTCCCGGTCCAGCCGCATATGGACTACTCCTTCGCGCTTGAGGCGGTGCCTGCAGCGCCAAGCGAACAAGACATCCTGGACTGCTGCCTGCCCGACAAGCCCCAGGTATTGGACGTCTGGGGCGGGGTGAGCAGTGCACAGGGCGTCGGATCCTTCACCGTGTGCAGCCATGACCTGAATCTGATCATCAGCGAGGTGCACATGGACGCCGAACCGCTCTTGAAGGTCACGTTCTCCCTGAGCAAGACCGCGGTGTTCCTGGTCGTTGCGGAAGTGGAGGGTCGGCTGTTTCTCAAGGACGGGACCCATCGGGCAGTCGGTCTCCTTGCGCGTGGAGTCGAGAAGGCGCCCTGCGTGGTGATTCGCCAGGGGCACGGCCGGCCGATCATCGTGCCGGACTTCCTCCCCAAGGAGACGCTCTTCGGCCTGCATCCGCCGCAGGTGCGGGATTTCCTCGACGAGCGCCTGTTCCTGTCTCACCCTTGGGCACGTGGTATCAAGGTCATCCGCATCCGGTCCGACGAGTTCGTCCTTCCGAAGGGCCCTGAGGATATTGAGGGCGCAGGAACCTGAGCCTGGCCTCTTGCAGGGCTGTGCGGCCCTTGATCAATCGGCGGCGATCAGCGGGTGACGATGCTCAAGAGCCGATCCGGCACGTACACGAAGCGCAAGGTGGCGCCATCGGGCAGGAAGCGCTGTACGGAGTCGCTCTGGAGCGCGGCCTTGCGCACCTCGGCCTCGTCCAGACCGGCCGGCAGCTGCAGGCGGTCGCGCAACTTGCCGTCCACCTGCAC
The DNA here is from genome assembly GCA_021845645.1 of Bacillota bacterium. The sequence goes on along the minus strand of JAJZVM010000002.1, from coordinate 89,635 downwards.
CACGACCGTCACGGTCTTGGCGACAAGCAACTGTGCGTCGTAGCTCGGCCAGGCAGCCCTGTGCACCGAGTAGGGCTGGCCGAGCGCTTGCCAGAGCTCTTCCGTCAAATGCGGGGCGAAGGGCGCGAGCAGCAGCACGAGCGTCAGGAGGTCCTGTGTTGCGACGGCGCTCTCGCGCTGCAGCCCATTGAGGTACTCCATCAGGGCTGCGAGCGCCGTGTTGTATTTGAGCCCTTCGATGTCCTCGGTGACCCGCCGGACGGTCTGGTGGCGCAGGCGCAGCGTGTCCGCGGAAGCGTCGACAGCCGGTGTGCCGGCGTTCTTGCGCACCAGGTGGTAGACGCGGTTGAGGAAGCGGTAGATTCCCTCGATGCCCTGGTCCGAGAAGTCGCCGCCCTCTTCGTAGGGGCCCATGAACATCAGGTACGCGCGCAGCGTGTCGGCGCCGTAGCGCTCGAAGAACTCGTCCGGGTTCACGACGTTGCCCCTGGACTTCGACATCTTGGTTCCGCCGCGCACGATCACGCCGTGGGCCCTGAAGCGCTTGAAGGGCTCCTCGAAATCCAGGTAGCCGAGGTCGTGCAACGCCATGCAGACGAAGCGCGTGTACAGGAGATGCAAGACCGCATGCTCCTTGCCGCCGATGTAGCTGTCCACCGGCAGCCAGCTGCGGGTCAACTCGGGATCGAAGGCGTGGCGTAGGTCGTCGCTCGAGGGATACCGCAGGAAGTACCATGCCGAGTCGAGGAAGTTGTCGGAGACGTCGGTTTCGCGTTTGGCCGGCCCGTGACAGCTTGGGCAGGTCGTCTCGACGAACGCCGGGATCGCTGCCAGGGGGCTCTCGCCCGTACCCTTCGGGACGAAGTCCTGGACGTCCGGCAGCAGCACCGGCAGCTCGTTCTCCGGCACCCCGACGATGCCGCACTTCTCGCAATAGACGACGGGGATGGGCGGACCCCAGTAGCGCTGGCGCGAGATCAGCCAGTTGCGCAGGTGATAGGTGCGGTGGCGCTTGCCGACGCCGCGTTCCTCGGCGGTGCGGATCGCGGCCTCCTTCGCCTCCGCGCTGGGCAGGCCGTCGAGGGGACCGGACGCCGTGGCGACGCCGGGTTCCGTGAACGCCTCCGCGAGCTCCCCCGTCACGCCACCCGGCTCCGTCACCACGCGCACGATCGGCAGGCCGTGCTGCCTCGCGAACGCGAAGTCCCGCTCGTCGTGTCCCGGCACCGCCATGATGGCACCGGTGCCGTAGCCGTAGAGGACGTAGTCGGCGATGTAGATCGGGATCTCGTTGCCACTGAACGGATTGACGGCGTAGCTGCCGGTGAAGACGCCGGTCTTGTCCTGCCCGCCGATGCGGTCCTCCTGGCTGCGTCCAGCGGCCTGGTGTACGTAGGCGTGAACGGCGGCTTCCGTCTCGCGGGTCACGAGCCTTCCGACCAGGGGGTGCTCCGGGGCGAGGACGAGGAACGTGGCGCCGTAGACGGTGTCTGGACGGGTCGTGAACACGGGGATGGTCGTCGCGGAGTCCCTTGCCAGAGCGAAGCGCAGTTCCGCGCCGTCGCTGCGGCCGATCCAGTTGCGCTGGGCTGTCTTGATCACGTCGGACCAGTCGAGTTCGTCGAGATTGTCCAGGAGACGGTCGGCATAACGCGTGATGTCGAAGAACCACTGCTCGAGCTCGCGCTGCCCGACCTCGCTGTCGCAGCGCTCGCAGCGGCCGCTGATCACCTGCTCGTTCGCGAGCACGGTCTTGCACGAGGGACACCAGTTCACCGGCGCCTTGCGCCGCTGGGCCAGCCCTGCCTTGAAGAACTGCAGAAAGATCCACTGCGTCCAGCGGTAGTAGTCGGGGTCGGTCGTCTCCACGGCATGAGACCAGGCGAAGCGTCCGCCTAGACGCGTCAGCTGTTCGCGGAAGTGCTTCACGTTCCCCGCGATCAGGGTCTTCGGGTGGATGCCGCGCTTGATCGCGAAGTTCTCGGAGTGGATGCCGAAGGCGTCAAAGCCCATCGGCTCGAAGACGTCCAAACCGCGCATCGCCTTGTAGCGGCCGTGGATGTCCGCTCCGGTGAAGGCGTAGACGTTGCCGACGTGCAGACCCTCGGCGGACGGGTAGGGGAACATCATCAGGTTGTAGTAGGGGTTTCTGGCGTTCCGGAGATCCACCTCGTAGATGCCGCTCTCCTGCCAGCGCTCCTGCCACTTGCGCTCGATGGCCTTCGGATCGTAGGTCGTTTGCATGGACCGGCCTCCTGCTCGGAAATCGACGCCTCCCGCCTCCGGGCGAGGCGAAAGGCGCCCATTCGCGCTGTCGCATCGGTTCGCGTCGCCTGCCCGCACTCCCTGCCTCAGGGACAACGGGGAAGGCCCCTGCTGGCAGCTGCCATGCGGCGGCCGCCTCGGCAGAGGCCTTCCAGCGCGGCACGCTCAGGCGTTGCCGCCATTCTATGCCTGCCCAGGGACGGGGTCAAGGCGCTACCCGAGCGCGTTGAGCCCCGTGATGTCGCGCCCGACGATCAGCGTATGGATCTCATAGGTGCCCTCGTAGGTGTCCACAGATTCCAGGTTGGCCATGTGGCGCATCGCCCGGTACTCGCTGGTGATGCCGTTGCCGCCCAGGAGCTCGCGGGCCATGCGCGCCGTCTGCAGCGCCGCGCGGACGTTGTCGCGCTTCGCCAGGGACACCTGCGTGTAGGTGTAGCGGTCCTCCTGCTTGAGCTGGCCCAGGCGCAGAGCCATGAGCTGGCTGCGGGTCGTGGACGACAGCATGTCGACGAGCGCCTGCTGCATCAGCTGTGTCTGGGCGATCGGCCGGTGGAAGGCGATGCGGTTCTGCGCGTATTCGAGCGCCTCGTTGAAGCAGTCCATGGCGGCCCCGACGGCGCCGAACGCGATGCCGTAGCGCGCCTGCGTCAGGCAGGAGAGCGGGGCTGCAAGGCTCTTGGCCTCCGGCAGGCGGAGCTCCTCGGGCAGTTCGACGTCCTCCAGGACGATGTCACCCGTCGAGGAGTAGCGCATCGAGATCTTCGTCTCGATCGCCGGGGCGGACAGGCCCTTCGTGCCCTTGGGCGCGATGAAGCCGCGCACCTTCTCCTCTTCGTCCAGTGCCCAGACGACCATCACGTCCGCGATCGGCGAGGAGGTGATCCAGCGCTTTTCACCGTTCAGGATCCAGTGGTCGCCGACGCGCTTGCACCTGGTGCGCATCGTACCGGGGTCCGAGCCGGCATCGGGCTCCGTCAGGCCGAAGCAGCCGATCAGCTCGCCTCTCGCCATGCGCGGCAGATAGGTCCGGCGCTGCTCCTCCGAGCCGTAACGGTAGATGGCGTGCATCGAGAGGCCGCTCTGCACCGACGCGAACGAGCGCAGGCCGGAGTCGCCGCGCTCGAGTTCCTGCATGATCATGCCGTACGCGACCTGGGAGATGCCTGCTCCGCCATACTCCTCCGGCAGGGTGGGGCCGAACAGGCCGAGATCTCCCATCTTGTGCACGAGCTCCATGGGGAAGCGGCCGTGCAGCCAGTCGTCGCCGACCGTCGGCATGACCTCGGCGGCCACGAAGTCGTGTACCATCTGACGAACCGCCCGCTCCTCTTCGGTGAGCAGGCTGTCGACATCGAAGTAATCCGGGCCGATCGCTGTGAGGGCCACCCTAGACCACATCCATTCCGAGAAAGATCTAGCCGCATCGTACCACTTGGAGATATGGAACGTCCAGACTACCAGTGAACTGCCTTGTCTTTGCTCTACGCGTATCGCACAATGAAACGGAAGGTGATGATTTGGACGGCCCGCTACGCACGGTGGAGCGGACGATGAACCTGCTCCGGGAACTCGGTGCAAGCACCGATCCGCTTCCTCTCGCGGACCTGAGCCGGCGCCTCAACCTGGGCAAGGCGACGGTACGGCGCTTTCTCCTCAGCCTCGAGGCACTCGGATATGTGCAGCGCGACGCGCGTGGCCGGTATTCGGCCTCCGCGGCGCTTTTCGGGCTCGTGGCCAGGCCCGTTCTGGCGGTGGGCCCGGACATCGCCGCATCCCTGCGTGACCTGGCCGCGGAGACGGGTACGGCAATCAGCCTGGGCGTGCTGCGCGGCCGTGAGGTGCTCTACCTCTGGCGGGAGCCGGCCGGCTCCGCGGCAGGGGTCGCTTTGGGCGAAGGGGCCCGGCTGCCCGCCCATGCGACCGCCATCGGCAAGGTGCTGCTGTCACAGCTTGCGCCCGCTGCAGTCGAGGAGATCTACGCGGGGGCGGCGCCGGAGGCGTTCACGCCGCGCACCATCGCCAGCCTGCCGCTTCTGCTTGGAGCCCTGCAGGAGATCCGCAGGCAGGGCTGGGCACTGTCCGACGGCGAGTTGGAGGAGGGTTTGACGGCGGCAGCCGTGCCGGTCTACGACAGGAGCGGCAGCCTGCGCTGGGCCCTCAACGCCTCCTCGGCCGGCCACCGCATGGCTCCCGCGGCCTTCGCCACCGACGTGGTGCCGGCGCTGCTGCGCGCTGCCGGGCGGATCGGCGCGCTGGACGGGTGATGCCGACCGCGGCGCGTCGAGCGTGCAGGACGAGGGCGCCTCTGCCGGTGGCAGGGGCGCCCTCGTGACGATCGTACGGTCAGGAGTTGGCAGCGGTCTTGGGGTGCAGGTTGCGGTGCACCGGCCGCGCGCCGATGTGCCAGATGCGTCCGCGCGTCGGGACGAAGCGACCCTCGTGCGCCAGGATCTTGCGGCGGATGGCCGCGGTGTGCATGCCCATCAGCAGAGAGAGGTCCGGCAGCGAGAGCAAGGCACCCTGCTCCCATGCCTCGTTGGCGTACCGCTCGATGCGGCCGAACTTGAGTTCGAAGACGCGCCGGCGCGAGGCGCCGCGGTAGCCGGCCTGCGCATCCTGCTCGGTGAAGTAGCTGAGATGCACCGGCAGCACCCTGGCGGAGTCCAGCCGGGCTCCCGCGCCCTGGTCCCCGGCCAGCGCGAAGAAGACCATTTCGTTGTCCTGCAGGGTGCGGAGGCCGAGTTCCTCGACCGTCTCGCCGAGCCACTGCAGGTAGCGCTGGCCCTCGAATGCCGTGAAGGCGCTCGTCTCCACGGGGCTCTGGCCCATGGGCTTGAGGCAATCTTCGATCAGCGTCGCTATCTGGTGGTGCAGGCGGGGGTGATGGGTCGCCCAGCGGGCGACGGACAGGAGGTGCTCGTGCTCCACATCCGAGAAGCCCGGAATGCGGCTCTGGCCGTCGGCGATCAGTTGCGCCAGCCGACGCATCATGCGACGGAAGGAGCCTTCGCTGATGCCGAGCACGCTGCGCTCGAGGGAGACGTCCCCGAATTCGAGATAGCGGCGCACGAGCCAGGCGTCCAGGGCCTGGCGCTCGGCGCCCGGCTTCGGCCCACCGACGTGCGGCAGCCAGATGCCGAGCTCCCGCACCGGCTCGAGACGGTGCTCGAGGGCTGTCGGGGTGAGGTTGGCCCAGGCCGCCAGCTCCGTGAGCGACGCGAACCCGCCCTGGCGGTAGATCTCGTAGATCCAGCGGACCAGCCGGCGGCGCTGCAGCACCGCGAGGCCGTATTCCTGCCAGATCTCGGCGTCCTCGTCGACATCCACCGCCGTGATGGTGGCGGCGCGGCGGCGGGTGGGGGCATAGCGGCGCGAGGCCGTCTCAGGCACGGAAAGGCGCACCGATCCTGGCAGGGTCAGCCCCTGCACGGTGCTCATCCAGGCAAGGCTTTCGTCGGCGATCTCCTCCGCCGCGAAAGCGCTCTGGTCAAACTCTTTGCGCAGCGTCCGCACGAGGAGGGCTCTGGCGCTCTTCGGCCTGACCCACGACGTCGTGTGCTGCAAGGAATTCTGGTACCGGACGATCTCCCCCACGATGGCCACCTCCATGGATTCGAGCCAAGAGAAGGGGGGCGGCAGGGCCGCCCCCTCTTGCCGCTAGTGCGAGTGCTGCACCTTGGCGGTGCTGGCCGCCCTGGTTTCGCCGCGGCCCACGACCGACCAGATCGCGAGCAAGGCACCGATCACGATGACGACGAACCCGATCGTCGTGACGACGAACGAGACGCCGCCGCGCGCCTGCGAGACGAAGATGTAGAGCATGCCGCCGATGAAGGAGACGAACGCGCCGCCGAGCAGGGTCCAGCTGGCGTTGCGCCGCAGGCCCTCGTCCACGGCGAGCCACTTCAGCGCCAGCATGACCGTCAGGATCGCCGGCAGCATGAAGAAGGCGAAGTCCTGGTGGAACCAGGTGAACACGGCGTCGGCGGCTGCGCGCGGCGCACCGGCGGCGCCCACGCCGTAGAGGTTCTCGTGGAACTCGATGAAGTAGCCGAAGCCGACCACCGTGATGAACAGGATGGCCGTCACCAGCGCGGCGCCCCAGCGGTGCAGGGCGTCCGGAAGGGCCTCGAGGCCGAGACCGATCAGGGCGAGCAGGCCGCCGCCCATCACGAAGACGCCGGTGACGAGGTCGTCGCCCGCGAGTCCGTTGACGCCGCCTGGGCCGCTCGCGAAGAGCTGGGGAGGCTGTGCGACCGAGAAGCCGCCGACGACGTAGACGAGCGTCATGAGGATCGTGCCGATGACCGTGAGCCAGAGGCCGAACTTCATCAGCTTGTTGCCCTGGCGCTCAAGGCCGAAAGCGGCGCAGGTCGTGGCGACGGCGAGCGCGATGACGGCCGTCACCATCTCGTGCGAGTGGGAGGTGATCAGGTTGGCCATCCAGTCCTGCCACTTCATACCCGCGAGCGTGGCGTAACCGCCGATGATCCCCTTAGGCCAGTCGCCGAACTCGAGCATCCAGCCGGCGATGTGCCCCATCACGGCGGCAAGGAGCGCGCTGAAGGCCGCGAAGGCCCCGGTCCAGGCCCAGACGCGCCGCGTGTCGGCCGCGCGGAAGAAGAGCCCGATGCTCAGCGAGATCAGGATCTCGTCGAGGAAGAAGAACGAAACGATCTGGATCCAGAGTGCGAACGTGTCTGTGACCGCGTGGTCGAAGATGCCGCCGATGCCGCTCAGCAGCGTGGCGCCGAGCGTTCCCCAGAGGATGAGGTTGTGCAGCGTCTTGTTCTGGTGCGCGGCGCAGAATACATCCATCGCGACGAGGGACAGGAAGCCGACCATGCCGATGAGCAGGCCGTGCAGGTACATGACATGCGCGTAGTCGATGTTGGCGCCGGCGGACGGCTCCGACTGGAACGGCGTCGAGACGAAAGCGCTGCCCAGAGCCAAGAGCAGAAGCCAGACCAGCATGCCGACAACGACACGCTTTTCCGGTGACCAGAGCACATTGCCCAGGTTACTCTTGTCGTCCTTAGACATTGTGGATGCCTCCTCGAGCAAGAAGTCCTGCAGGCTCAGCCGCATCGGATTTGCACCGGCGCGATACATCATCGCCATGACCGCCTTGGGAGCGGTGCAAGGATGCGGCCCGGGCCGCGCCCTCCGAATGCAGGATAGCAGTGCCACCACGATGTGAAACGGTGCACAAGGTCCAACGTCCGCCATCCAAGCGGTCAATCGCTCGTCGGATCAGGCGTCGAGTTCTACGGGCGCCTGAACTTCCGATAGCAGGATGGCCCTAGGTGCTTGTGGCGGGGGAACCATGGGATTCCGCCAAAGGGCCCAGAACCAAAGGCCCGTGCCTAAGGGCTGATGGCATCCAAAGCACTATACCACATGTGCCTTATCCTGCGAGGGTCCGCAGGGCCCGGAATCAGCACCTGCAGCGACAAGTCGCTAGAAGACTGTCGGCACGGCGGTAGTCTCTTCGCCGGTTAGATGGCCGTCGCTAGGCACTAGTACTCCAATCGCTGGCCAATGGATGGGCCAGGTCGCCGCTCACCCGGCGATATGGCCATGGGGCAGCTTCGGTGTCCCTGCACCCAAGTCGGGTGCTCTACATAACGTGAGGCAACGACCACTTGCCGGTACTGGGGGGACCTCCATGTCGCTTGCCTAGCCGACCGAGATCGCCTGTCTCGACATAGACAAGATCTATGGCCTCAAGACAAAGTCCGTCCTGCTCAATGGCGCGAGCAGTGCCCCAATCCTCTGCACCGACCTGACGTCCGTCGTTTGTGCTGCGCCCACCTGCGCCTACCTCAGCACCATTGTCGAGCCGGACGACATGAACACCTTGTCCTGGCTTGTGACGGTGCCGGTGCAGGTCATATGCCAGAACGGCGCGACGGCTACCGTCAACGCTCAGGCGCAGGTGGTAGCGACCGTCTGCAACCCGCCTGGCACGACGCCGGCCTGCCAAATCATCAACGTGAAGTGCTCGGCAGGCATCGCGGGCGGCATCATCTATGCGACCGTCTCTGCCACCGCGGTCCTGACGACCACGGCGCGGGTCAAGCTGCTCGTGCCGTCCTACGGGTACTGCATGCCGGCAGCCTGCGCTCAGCCGCAGCCTCCCTGTCCACCGCCGCCTCCGTCGCAATGCGCGTGACCCGAAAGGAGCACATCATGGCAGACACGCTGGACCCCGCCGCGCTCGCACAGCAGGGCCTCGTCTTCCAGGCCTCCACCGGTGACGTCCAGGTTCCCGTGGCAGGCGGCAAGCTCTACCTCGTCCTGGTCAACCCCGTAGATTCCGGCCGGATCCTGCAAGTGCTCGGCGTCGGCGCAAACCACTATTCGATCTTCACGGACCTGTTCGCCGAACTGAATCCGTCGACCGCCACCTTCAGCGTCACCCCGGTGCAGAGCACGAACAGTGGCGCTCCTGTCGCGCCGGCGGGAGTGGCATATTCCGGGACGATCACACCGCCCCCGGACACGCCGCCGAACGGCGTGCTGCTGGGACGCAACCTCGTGAATGCGCCGTGGCTGATGAACGTGTTCAGCCCGGGCTTATGGGTCGTACCGCCGGGTACATCGCTCGGCTTCGTGCTGTATCTCTACGCGAGCTCGTCGGCGTACACGCTGGGTGCGGTCTCCGTGACCTGGGCGGAGCTGCCGCCGCAACTGTCCGTATGCGCGCCGCCCATCATCGACCCCTGATGCGTCCCTGCATCAGTAGCCACCAAGACCTGCAGGCCTGGTCTGGACATCACCGTCCGCGTACCGGACTCCTGCGATCCGTACCCTAATCCGAAGGAGCGCCGCAGCGGTCCGCGAGCGGGGGACGGCATGATCGCCCTCGCGGCCGTCGGCTGCTCTCTACTGCACGGTGCATGGCTCTTCGACTCGCAGATCGCTTAGGATACCTGGTATCAGCGATGCGGCTGAGGCTGCCGGTCCCCGTCCGCGGCGAAGGCCCCTTCGCCGGAGTCGGGGAGCCCGAGTTTGGACATGATGCACATCCTGGCCCTCCGACCGTCGCCGCGCCGAACCAGAGACGGCTGGCTTCCCCCCAGCGCAAGGCGTGGGCGACCAGGCGGCACTTCGGCAGCGCGCCCCCGTCCTCTCTTCACGACCATCCGCAGCTTCGCCGCCGCACGTCACAAGACCGTCAGAGCCCGAGTCCAGAGTGTCCGCTGTCCGCTGCCCGCTGGTTTCGGTCCTATGGAGGAGGGGTCCGACTGCGCGACCGCCACTTCTGCGCCACCTGCAGGCATATCGTCGCGGAGCGGCGAGGGACCCGCGATGTGCTGTTCCGGTGCGGTCGACTCGGCTGGGAGACGAAGCCGGGCTGGCGCTTCAGCTGCTGGCAGGAGCGGCCGGCTGGGGAGCGGATGCGCCGTGTGGACGCCGCTGCTGCCGATGACGACGGAAACTGCGCAGGTATGGAAGGCGACTGAACGCACGCCCCCCCGGCGCGACTGCGCCGGGGGGGCGTGCATGCAAGCCTTATGCCGCCACTCTGCGGTTTCCGGAGAACGCCAGATAGAGACCGCCTGCGACGATCAGGCCGAGGATCCACGAGATGTCCGCCCCGCCGAGCGCCTTCGCGAAGGGGCCCTCGTAGAGCGTCGAGTTGATGAACGGGATCTCCACGAGCACGGCGAGCACGAAGGTGCCGAGCGCCAGCCAGTTGCTGCCGCCGTAACCCTGTGGGCGGAAGAAGGCCTCGGGGTCGTAGTGCCCGTGGCGGACCAGGTAGAAGTCCGTCAGGTTGATCGCGGTCCATGGCACGACCAGGTAGGTGAGGAAGGTGATAAAGTTCGTGAGGTCCGCGTTGAAGTTGCCCGCGGCGATGATGCCGAGGACGATACCGACGACTGCGAAACCGACGATGAGCGCGACGCGCGTGCCCGCAGAGGTGCGCTCCCTCGAACTGAAGGTACCGGCCACCGTATCGATGGTCAGCATGCCGCCGTAGTTGTTGAGCACGTTGGCGGCGATGATGCCGAGCAGGATGATGATCATCATCAGCCAGCCGAGGCCGCCGCTGAGCTGCTGGATCACGCCTACGGTCGAGAGCTTCTCGCTCACCTCGGTCAGGGCGGCACCCAGCACCATCATCCAGACCGACGCCACCACCGTGCCCCAGAAGGTGGTATTGAACGTGGGTCCGACGCCGATGTCCTTCGGCAGGTAGCGCGAGTAGTCCGACACGTAAGGCGCGTAGGTGATCTGCCAGGTCACCGAGATCGTGACGCCGAGCAGGAACGTGCCCCAGTTGAAGCCCGACATGGCCCAGGCGGCCGCCGGCACTTGGCCGCCCATGGCCACCGCGATCGTGAAGACGACGAAGGCAATGAGGAACACGACTGCGAGGTAACGCTGATACGCGTGGATCAGATCGTAGCCGAAGATCGCCATCACGGCCGTGATCGCGCCGAGGAGGATCGTCCCGACGGCGACGGGCAGACCCGTGAGGCTCTGCAGCGCCTCGCCGCCCAGGGCACCGCTCAAGGCGAAGAAGCCGAGGTACATGACAACGACGAGCACCAGCGGCAGGATGGCGCCGTAGAAGCCGAACTGGGCCCGCGACTGGATCATCTGCGGCACGCCGATGATCGGCCCCTGCGCGCTGTGGTAGGCCATGAAGACGGCACCGACCAGGTTGCCGAGGATGATGGCGATGATGGACCAGAGGAGAGGCAGACCGATGAAGACGTAGGCCGCGCCCACCGCGATCGTGGTCACCTGCATGTTCGCCGAGAACCAAAGCGTGAAGAGGTCTCGTGCCCTGCCGTGGCGCTCTCCCACAGGGATCGGCTCCACGGCGTGCGTCTCAGCCTTCCAGACGGACAATGCGCATACCTCCCTTGTATCCGACCGGTTGGGGGCCGCCGGGGTGCACCTCCTTTCAGAGGCGGCGCTTTCACATACGAACGTGATGGTCTTTCGGCAGGGGGCGCTGCCATACCTGCGGCACTTGGGATGGTATGGGCCGTGCGCTATACTACGGACGTCGGCAGCATCGGCGGCCGCCCGGCGGCCACCAAGGAGGCGTCCGGATGAACGTCAATATCGGCGGAACCGAGCGCGCGATCCGCACGACGTTCGGAGTCATCTTTGCAATCCTTGCGATCGTACAGCTCGGGGGCACCGTCGGAGTCATCGTATTCGGCATTCTCGCGTTGATCGCGCTGGTCACCGGCATCTCCGGCACCTGCCCGATCTACGCGGCGTTGCACGTCGACGCGAACCGCAAGGACTGAGACCGGTCCGTGCGGCAGGCCTGCCCTGAGCAGGCCGGGACAGGACGTTCAGGGCCCCGCCGTTCAGGCGGGGCCCTGGCTGCTCATGCGATCAGGAGCCGACGACGACCTGGATCGCCTTGACCAGGTGATCCTCGGGTACGGCGCCCTCGACATAGTGCCGGCCTTCGTTGATCACGGTCTTCGGCACGCCGCGCACGTTGTGCTTGCGGGTGAGGTCCCAGAATTCGTTGGCGTCGACCATCTCGGCGATCACATGCGGAGAGTACATCGCCATCTGGTGTGCCAGGCGTACCGCCCGGGGGCAGTACGGTCAGGTGGGGGTGGTGAACACCTGCAGGTGGATGTCCTCCGTCAGCGACTCGAGGTACCTCTTGGTCGCGTCCGAAAGCTGGATCTCGCCCTGCGAAAGATCGATGATGTCCTGGATAAGGACACCGAACTCGTGACCCGCCGGGGCGCCTGTAAAGCGCGCCCGGGACAGGCCCTCAGGCCCTTCGAGCAGGATGGAGGGCAGGGACTCCTCGACAAGCCCGTACCGGCCCGCGTCGGTGACGCCGGCGCGCTGGTAGCTGAGCTTGGGGCTCAGTTCGTCGAGTTCCGTCAGCAGTTGGTCCAGTTCCGAGGAGCCCCCCTCGTCCACCAAGATCATCTTGATGGGATCGCCGATCTGGGCGAACATCTCCTCGACCTGCTGCTTGACGTTCGTCGGCAGGATGGCCAAAAGGCTGCACCTTCCTTTCGTTGCGGCCATGGCGTGGCATGCTCCGCGGGGTTTCGGCAGGCCGCGCCGCGTCAGGCGGTGGCGCTACACGTATACCAGTATAGGTATGGTGCCGCACGCATGCAACCCCAGTTTGCCCAACTGCCCATGCCGTTCATCGCCGAACCGACATGCAACCTCAAGGCGCGAGATGTGGCCGCTGGCCGGCGGCGCGCCAGAAGACGAACGGCTTCATGGCTGCGGACATGCCGAGTTCGCCGTCCTGCAGAACCCACAGCGCGGCATGCCGGCTGCTCGCCTGCGCGACCCCATCGGGACCCTGCAGGAAGAGCGCCTTGCTCCAGACTTCCGTCCAGGCGGGATCCCTGCCGACCACGGTGACGGCGAGCAGACCTTGCCCTCCCGGCCGGCCGGTGCGCGGGTCGATCAGGTGGTGGACGGTCTCCCCGCCGTGCTGCCAGCGCCGCCGGGCGATGGACGAGGTGCAGACGGCGGCGCCGTAGGGCAGGTGCAGCGCGGCGATCAGGTCGGCGGGCCGCCGCGGGTCCTCGACCCCTACCTGCCAGCCGCGACCGTCGGGTCCGGCACCCGACGCGAGCAGGTCTCCGCCGGCGTTGAGCAGGAAATTGCCGCTCACCCGCCGGGCGATGGCGGAACCCCAGCGCACGCCGAGCCCCTTGCCGATGCCGCCGAGGTCCATCGGTGCCAGAATGCGCAAACGGCGGCCGCGCGGGTCGCGCTGGAGCCAGCCGCCTTGCGGCTGCGTCAAGGTGTCGGCGTTACGCGGCGCGCCCACGTAGCCGTACTCTTCGAGGCGTTCGAGAACGCGCGGATCGAAGAGGCCGTCCGTCAGGCGGTAAGCGCGCAGGGCCGATGCCAGGGCCAGGTACAGGCGCTGCGAGACGTCCGTCCAGGTGCCGACGCGCCCGTTGAGCAGCGCGAGTTCAGCCGTCGGACGAAACCGCGAGAGGGCCTGCTCGGTCGTCTCGAGGTCCGCCTGAACGGCGCGCGCAACGGCCTGCGCCATGGGATCGTCCAGGGCCGGCAGGTGCAGGCTGACGGGAGAATGCATGGCGGACCATTGAAAGGAGCCGTCCGCTCCGGTTGTGAGCAAGGAAATATCGCCTCGCAGCCGCTTGGAGGTCTGGGGGCCAGGTTCAGTACGTCCTCACGGCCGGGCGGGCCGGGAGGCTCAATGCGTCCCGCATCCAGCATCCTGTTATGCGCAAGGGGACGCAAGGGCAGGATGGGCGGCAGACTGCCGGGCAGAAAGGAGGCGGGGAGGGCCCTAGGGTCCCTCCCCGCGGAACTTGCCGCCACGGCCTACTTGCTCACCTCGATGACGATGTGGAAGGCAGGCAATGTGTCGCCGGGGTGATCCTGCGCATACGTGAGCTGCGGCATGCCGTACCAGTTCGGGAGGCTCGCGCTTCCCTGGTAGGGCGACGGGTAGATGTCGATGAAGTGGTAGCCCGGAGCACCGATGGCGGGAATGTGGATGTGCACGTCGCCGTGGCTGTTGAAGCCGCAGGCGTACCCCATGTACGCGTTGTCATAGTCCACCGCGTAGATGTTGTCGTACTGCGTCCAGCCGACGCCGGTCAGATGTACGATGACCATGCTGCCGATTTTGGCCGGGCTGGGCGTCACGCCCACGAACTGTGGCATGATGCGGAACTCGGCCGAACCCACCTTCTGGCTGCCTTGCATGAGGTCGATCTCGTGCGGCGGGCCGCCGAGATCGTCCGGCACGGTGCCCTGCCAGGTGAAGCTACCGTTCGCATCGGTCGTCACCGTGGCCAGATCGGCCTGGGACGTCTGGTACATGGATGAGGTGACGCGGTTGCCGGACATCGTGTTCCAGACCACGGTCAGGGTGGTATCCGCCGGCAGGCCCTGGCCCTGCAAGGTGAAGGCGCTGCCGACGACGCCGGACGTCGGTTCCACCGTCAGGTCCGTCCCTGCCGGCACGTCGGTCTGCGGTTCAGGGTCCACCACCGTCGCCGGAACTCCCTTGGTGACCTGCACCGTCCAGTAGTACCGCGGCAGGTAGGCGTAGGGGCCTTCCTGTTCGTTGAGGTAGGGACCCTCGACAGCGCCGGCCCTCAGCGAGATCTGGTGGGTGCCCACGCCTTCCGCCCGCACGCTGAACGTCGCCGTGCCCTCGGTCGAGACGCCGGATATGAAGCCCATGTAGTGGTTGTCGTACAAGACGCCGTACTCGGCGCCTTCCGCGCCGTACGCCAAACCCTTGACGGTGATGTGGAAGAGGTCGCCCTGCGGCACGGACGTCCGCGAGATGCTCGCGCCGATCGACTCGATCACCGATCCGACCGCCACGGCCGTGCCATCCGCGTTGGTGAGCTGGAAGTTGTGCATGCCGCCGAAGCCGTCGGGCAGGGTGAACGAACCGGATGCCGTCCCGCTCGCCGAGGCCTGCACCGTACCGATCTGCGCGCTGCTGAAGGTGTAGCTGGCCGGCTTTTCCGTGCTCGTGCCGAGGTTTGCGCCGTCGACCACCCAGTGGCCGCTGACCGTCTGCCAGTCGAGGTCGAGGGTCGCGCTGGCGGGCAGGCCGGTCGCGGTCCACCGGACCTGGTCGCCTGGGTAGACGTACGGCGTGAGGACGGTGAGCTGGCCCTGGGGCAGCGGCTGGGCCTGCGTGCCGCCGTCAGCCAGCGCGGGCAGGCTGAAGCCCGTGAGCGTGACGGCGCAGAGAATGGCCGACGCCGATGCGGAGATGAGGCCGCCGAGCGATGTCCTGCGCATGTGCTACTCCAGCTGGAACGCCAGGGAGGTGCCCGCACCCGTGTTCGGCGGTGCGACGGTGTCCTGCGCGTTGACCTGCACGACGTAGAGTCCTGGCTTCAGACCGTGGGTCGCGATGTTTCCCGTCCAGGACTTGGTGGCGGCGCTATAGTGCAGCACGGCGCTGCGGGCGACGATCTGCGCCCCCTTGGCGTTGACGTTGCCTTCCAGGCCGATGGCGGCGGTCACCTGGCCGGCGGTCATGGGCGCGAGGGACGTTTTGCCCTCGGAGACCGTGGCGAGGTTGACGCCAGCCGTCACGGGCAACGAGGTCACCTTGGCGGACACCGTGGTCAGGGACGTGGCCCCGCTGCCGACCTTGACGTTCACCGCGTAGGTGGCGGGCACGATCATCAGCTCGGACGGGGCCACCATGAACTGCGGCTGGTAGCTGCCCGTGAGGCTGCCGTCAGTCGCCGTGACCGTGTACTGGATGGTGCCGGTGGGCGTGTTCAGCCCTTCGTGCCATGCGGCCGTGTAGAAGCCGTCCTGCTTGTTGTACGGGGCCGGGTAGGTCTGGCCGCCCTTCACCTGGACAGTCACCGTCGCGTTCTTGTCCTGCTGGCCGTTCTGGAGGACGTTGATGCGCCAGACGACGACATCCACGCCACGGTGGAAGACGTTCGTCTGCAGGCAGCCGACATTGGTCACCGTGTCGGCGTAGACCATCAGCCCGCCGCCGGACGCTGCGAATGCCGGAACGGCGGTCGCGGCCGCCATGGTCACTGCACCTGCGAGGCCTACCAGCGCGGCAAGACTCCTGCGAGATGGCATCTTGTACCCTCCTCAGCTGCCATGCGATCAGGACGGTGGCGGCTGCACGGTGCCCCCAGAACTCCTGTCGGCGTCCAAGGACACCATGCTCTCTGGGCGTCGCAGCGCCGGCGGCGGGCGGGATCCGCCGCACCATCGGTGCGATGCGAGGAGACTGGTGCCACCTCCCTGCGGGTCGATTCGGAGGCCGTTGCGCCCAAGCGCCAACACACCGGTCCCAGGTTCAATCTCACGGCAGGAAGGCATGTGAAACAATGCACACGTGGACGCTGTCCGTCGTTGCAAGCGGCCAGGAATCGGCGGACAACGGAGATGGAGGCCATGCGCCATGCGGCGGGGACCCACCCAGACAGGCCTGCGCCAGAGCGGGGCGGCGCCATGGGTTGTTCGTCCGATGCATCCGGACGATGCGGGCGGGGCGGAGCGCAAACGAGACCATGGTGTGGCCGGGTGCGCCGCGTGGTCATGCGAGCCGGGGAGAATGCCGCGAGCGCCCTGCCGTCATGGCGGTAGGGCGCTCGCGGCCATGTGGCTGCGTGCGGGACATCTGGGGGCCAGCCAGGGGCATGATGGCCAGGCGGCAGGTGTGCCTGGGAAGGCCGACTAGCCCGAAGCGCCGCTGCTGGTGTGCACCGACGGCTTCAGCGAGCCGCGGACGAGCATGTAGCCGCGGCGCAAGCGGAACCCCTTGGGCAAAGCGCACATCTGTGCCTGTGCGTACCCGGCGTTCGCCGGCCCGATCTCGACGAGCCGGCAGCCCTTTGGCAGCCAGGGCGCCGTGACGCCCGGGGACTTGGCGGTCTTGCCGCCCGCAGACACGAGGCGTGTCGTCTTGGTCTTCGCCGACGCGACCAGTCGATGCCGAGCGGCGGCGGTACGTGGCGCCGCGCTGTCGCGCTCGAGGACGCGCTGGATCGCTGCGTGCGAAGTGTCGGGATGGGACGCGGCTGCGGCGCCAAGCGGGGCTGACGCCAGAAGCGGCAGCGAAGCGGTCGCTGATACGGCGATCAGGCCGAGCGCGCGCGAACCCTTCATTGCCCTTCCTCCTTAGGCAACGCAATTTGGTGACGTGCCGTACTATAGCGGCCAGAGGCGGCCGATGAACCTAGCTGGCGTGTGCCCGGGCGACGGGCTGCTCCGCATCGGCGGGGACTGCCCGCGGCCGGCTGGCGGTGGCCCAGATCGCCAGCACGGCTCCGGCGACGATCAGGGCGATGCCGACGGTCGCGACGATGAAGGAGATGCCGTAGACGGCGCTCGAGACGAACACGTAGAGGACACCGCCGAGGAACGCGAGGAAGGTGCCGGCGAGCAGGGTCCAGATCGCGGACCTGCGCTGGCGCGGATCCCTCGCGAAGAGCTGAAGCACGAGCAGGAGAATCATCACGGCCGGCAGGATGAAGAAGGCGAAGTCCTGGTGGTACCAGCCGTAGATGAGGTCCGCCGCACCGCGCGGCGCGGAGGCGGCGCCATGGTTGAAGAGATTTTCGTGGGTCTCGATGTAGTAGCCGATGACCGGAACGATCACCAGCAGGAACGCGCTCAGGAGCGCGGAGCCCCAGCGCGTCAGCGGCTCGGGCAGGCGCTCGATGCCCAGTCCGACGAGCGAGATGACCGAACCCACCATCACGCCCACACCGGTGACGAAGTCGTCGCCGCCGATGCCGCTCACGGTGTGCGCGAACAGCGTCGGGGGCTGCGCCTGCGAGAAGCCTGCGACGACGTAGACGACGGTCATCACGATGGTGCCGATCGCCGTCCACCAGAGGCCGAAGCGCATGAGCTTGTTGCCGCGGCCCTCGTGGCTGAAGAAGAAGCAGGTGGTCGCCACGAGGAGCGCCAGAACCGCCACGACCATCTCGTGCGCGTGGGCCGAGATGAGGTGGGTGAGCAGGCTCTGCCAGCTGATGGCCGCCAGGGAGGCATATCCGCCGACGAAGATCTTCGGGTAGTCGCCGAATTCGAGGATCCAGCCCGCGATGTGTCCCATGACGGCCGAGATGAAGCCGCTGAACGCGGCAAACGCTGCGAGCCAGGTCGCCACGACGCGCGTCTCCACGGCGCGATAGAAGAGGGCGAAGGTCAGGGTGATGAGGATTTCGTCGAGGAAGAAGAATGAAAGGATCTGCATCCAGAGGAAGAACGTGTCCTCGACGTTGTGGTCGAAGATGCCGCCGATGCCGCTGAAGAGGGCGGCTCCGAGGGTGCCCCAGAGCACCAGGTTGTGGGCCGTGCGGCTCTTGTGGCCAGCGCCGAACACATCCATGGCAATGAGTCCGAGCAGGCCGACCATGCCGATCAGCAGGCCATGCAGGTACATTGTGTGGGCATAGTCGGGTGCCATGCCCTCATGCTGGTCGAAGAACGGGGTCGACACGAAGGCGCTGCCCACCGCGAGCAGCGTCAGCCATACGAGCATGGCCACGACGACCCGCTTCTCGGGCGACCAGAGTGTCTCAGCGAGGCTCTTCTCGCCGTGTTGCGACATGGACTCTCCTCCTTAGCGGGGGGGGGTGGCCCTCTGCGTGATGGAGAAGCGGAAGCCCAGCCTGCGCCGTTCTCCCGCTTCTCGCCTTGGTCGGGCGCTTGGGGACAGGCCCTTTAGGGTGTCACCTTGATCACGAGGTGGAACGCGGGAAGGGTGTCGCCCGGGTGATCCTGCGCGTAGGTGAGCTGAGGCATGCCCCACCAGTTGGGGAACGTGCTGCTGCCCATGTAGGGCGACGGGTAGATGTCGATGAAGTGGTAGCCGGGCGCGCCGACGGCCGGGATCTGGATGTGGACGTCGCCGTGGCTGTTGAAGCCGCAGGCGTACCCCATGAACGCGTTGTCGTAGTCCACCGCGTAGATGTTGTCGAACTCCGTCCAGCCGACGCCCGTGAGGTGGACCGTCATCAGGCTGCCCTGTTTGACGGGGTTCGGCGATACGCTGATGAACTGCGGCAGGATGCGGAACTGCGCAGAGCCGACGACGTTCTGGCTCGCGTCCACGAGATCGATCTCATGTGGCGGGCCGCCGAGGTCGTCAGGCACGGAGCCGTTCCAGGTGAAGCTGCCGCTGCCATCGGTCGTAACGGTCGCCAGCTGGATCGTGGATGGCTGGTACATGGACGCTGTGACGCGGCTGCCGGATTCCGTGTTCCAGACGACCTGCAGGGTCGCATTGGCGGGGAGGCCATGACCCTGCAGGGTCATGGTGCTGCCGACGACACCCGCGGTCGGGGTGACCGTGAGGTCGGTGCCCGCCGGCAGCACGACCGTCGGCTCCGGGTCGAGGACCGTCTTCGGCGTCGCGGCGGTAACCTTCACGTTCCAGTAATAGCGCGGGTTGAGCGGGTACGGACTCTCCTCCTGGTTGAGGTAGGGGCCCCAGACGCCTGCGCCGCGCAGCGAGATCTGGTGGTTGCCGACGCCTTCGGCGCGCACCTCGAAGGTGGCCGTGCCGTTCGTCGAGACCGCCGAGATGAATCCCATGTAGTGGTCGTCGTAGAGGACGCCGTAGTCCGATGTGTAGGGGGTGTACGCAAGCCCGAGCACCTGGATGTGGAAGAAGCCGCCCTGCGGCTCAGTTGTCTGGGCGATGGCGGCCGATGGCCATTCGGCGACGCTGCCTACTGCCTCGACTGTTCCATTCGCGTCCGTCAGCTGGAAGTTGTGCGTGCCGCCAAAGCCGGACGGCACCGGGAAGGATCCCGATGCCGTGCCGGTCGCGGTGGCCTGCACGGTTCCAATCTGGGTGCTGCTGAAGGTGTATGTCGCCGGCTTCTCGGTGCTGGTGCCGAGGTTGTCGCCGTCGACGATCCACTGTCCGCTGACGGTCTGCCAGTCCAGGTCGAGCGTTGCGTTCGGGGTGAGGCCGGTTGCAGTCCACTGGACCTTGCCGCCGGGGTAGACGTTCGGTGTGAGCACGTTGATCTGCCCGTTGGGCGACGTGGCGCTTGTGCCGGAGCCGTCTGCGAAGGCGGGCGCGCTGAAGCCGGAGACGGTGACGACAGCGGTGGCGATCAGGGCCAGGGACCGGAGCCAGGTCCGAAGAAACGCTCGAGACATCTTACTGCACCGTGAAGGCGAGGGTCGTGCCGGTGCCGGTGTTGGCCGGGGTCACGTGGTCCGCCGCGTTGACGACGACGACGTAGAGTCCGGGCTTGAGACCGGAGGTCGGGATGCTGCCGGACCATGCCTTGGTCGAGGCGTTGTAGCGGAGGGCCACCGTCTTCTGGACGATCTGGGCGCCCTTGGCGTTGACATTGCCCTCAAGGCCGATCTGTGCGTTCACGTTGCCCGACGTCAGGTACGCGAAGCCGGAGTCGGTGGCGTAGGTGACCTTCGCGGACACCGGGATGGTCTTGACGGTCTTGGCGAACGAGGTGACGACCTTGCCGGTGCCGACCTGCGCGGCCACGCTGTAGGTCGCCGGGACGATCATGAGTTCGGACGGGGCGACCATGAACTGGGGCTGGTAGGTGGCGGTCTGGCTGCCGTCGGTTGCGGTGACGGTGTACTGGATGGTGCCCGTAGGCTGGTTGAACGGAACGTTCCAGGCTGCGGTGTAGAAGTCGTCGTGCGTGTTGTACGGCGCCTTGAACGTCTGGCCGCCCTTGACCTGGACGGTCACCGTGGCGTTCTTGTCCTGCTGGCCGTTCTGCAGCACGTTGATGCGCCATACGAGGATGTCGATGCCGCGGTGGAAGATGTTGGTCTGGACACAGCCCTGGTTCGTGACGGTGTCCGCGTAGACGGTGAGCGGGCCGCTCGCGGCGAACGCCGGGGTGGCGGTCGCGGCAAGCATGGTACCGGCGGCGGCGAGCCCTGCCAGTGCGGCGATGCTCTTGCGGAACTGCATCTTGTGTTTCCTCCTTGATCTCACAGGTACGACTGCGGTCCGGATCTTTGAGCGTCTCTCATCGCGGCGGAAGCGGCCGCGATGCCGCGGTGTCCCGCAACCTCAGGTGCCAGGGCCTCCGGCCTTGAGGACGCCCCTTCGCCGCGATCGGTCCAGCTGCGGGGCACGGGTCGCCTTGAGGCGAGCGGGGGAAGCGCGCTGCTTCAGGGGCCCCATGGATCCCTCCCTCCTCCTTGCCAGGGAAGGCAGCCTGGAGCGATCTGACGAGGTGACGATCCTGCCTCGGGTGAGGCATCCGTCCCAGAACATCACACGATACCCCACTATGTGAAACAATGCACTTGTGGACGCTGCTTGTGATCACAGTCGACTTTTCCCAATGGACGCGGCAGATCAGCCGATGGCAAATGTAACCGTGCTCCGGATGGTTGGCCGTTACGAAGGGCGACCATCCTCGCTGGCTGGCGCGGCGGTGCTCCCACAGGTGGCCGGACATGGCCGACTGGATTGCAGCGTGCTGACTGGCCCGCCGAGTGTGCCGCCGTTTCGCCGGTGGACGCGCGGATAACCCTCTGCAGAGGGATTGGCGGGATGGGACGCCTGTGGTAGGAAGGGGCGACGCGTTCACGGCAGCCGCCCGGCAGGCGCAGTTTGCTTTACGAAGCACCCCGTCTGCTGCGCGCTCCGGCCGTAGCGCAGTGACCACATGTGCGGGGCATCCGGCACGTCCGTCCGTCAACAAGCGAGAGCACCTCCCCACCGTGGAGGAGGTGCCCGGGAGGTGCGGAGGTCGCTGCAGGGATTAGGGTGCGCCCGACGCGCCAGATGTGCTGTGGACAGCCGGAGCCACAGAGCCGCGCACCAGCATGTAGCCGCGGCGCAGATGAGAACCATTCGGCAGGGCACACATTTGGGCGGCCGTGTAACCGGCGTTCGCCGGACCGATCTCGACCAGCCTGCAGCCGCTCGGCAGCCAGGGAGCCGTCACGCGTGCCGTGGCGGCGGTGCGCAGTCCCGCCGCGAACAGCGTTTGCGGCTTGACCAGGTAGCGTTGAGGCATGGGCAGGCGGGCCTTGCCTGCAGGCGTCTGTCCTCTCTGGACCGCAGCAGACGATGCCGGCTGCCCGGCCGCCGCGGCGAGCGCCGGCGCCGATGTCAGCAGCGGCAGCGGCCGCGGACGCGACGGACCGGGTTCGCACCGATGTGCGCTATGGACGGACCGACAAAAAGGGCCGCTGCGCCGAAGTGGGGCGCAGCGGCAGGCGGGTATCGCTCAGCTGGTGTCGTCGGGGCGGGGCTAGCGGCCTCCGCCGTATTCCCCGACCACCTTGCCCTGGGACAGCACGAAATGCGCGACGCCAAGATTGGAGGCGTTGGCGTTGCCTGGCAGCGTCACCACCGACAGCACGTCGTACGCCGAGCCTGGCAACTTGAGACCGAGCTTGCGCAGGCGCGCCCCCGCGACGCGCTGCAGATGCGCGCCGATCACCTGGAGTTTCAGGCGGCCGAGAGGGCCGCTGCCGACGGCTGCGAACGCGGCCGCGGACACGTGGAGCCGACCCGCGGCGTGCCATGCGGCGGCCAGGTCGGGGTAGACCGCAAGAGCCTTGGCGCCCGCTGACCCTGCGACCACCCACAGAGGTTTGCGGCTTGCCTCGCGCCGGATCGTGAAGACGTAGGCCGGCGCGCCGACGGTGCCTTCCGCTCCGGGCAGGTATGTCACGACACCGGCGAGAGGGATCGGATAGCTGAGTACCTTCTGGGCGCCCGGGATGGAGCCGAGGGCGCGGTTTTCCGCTGTGCTCGGGCCGTTCTGGGTGCCGCAGCCTGCGATCAGGAAGGCGGCGGCTAGGCCGATGGCCAACAGGCGGGACTGACGCAAAGTGGATCCTCCTCGTGTCGATGCTCGTGATCCACTTCGCGCCGCCGCCCGGCGATCCCTCCGCGCGCGACGGCCCAATGGACGGCCTCGGGCGGGATCTTTCTGGTCACGCTGCCGCTATGCACATCCTATGGCATGGCTGCGGCACGCGGCGGGCCGGAGCACGGCAACGCTACGTGCGCGTCAGGCCACCTTGCGCACCTGGCGGACGAGGATGGAACCGAGGAGGAAGAGCACGAAGGTCACTGCGAACAGCGAGCGGTAACCGAGGTTGTATCCCCAGTGCGGGATGATCAGCGAGGCCATGGCGAGCCCGATCGTCGACGCGAGAACCTGCGGCAGGGTTGTCGAGGTGCCCCAGATGCCCATGTCCTTGGCGGCGTTCTTGGTCGGAAGCGTGTCGACGACCAGCGCGTAGTCCGTCGACTGGTAGGTGCCGTATCCGAGTCCGAACAGGGCCGCGGCCACATAGATGCCTACCATGGCGTGCATGAAGACGAAGAGCAGCGACGAGAGCCCCATCAGGATGCCGGCCCAGGTGACCAGAAACTTGCGCCTGCCCAGGCGGTCCGAGAGGTAGCCGGCGCTCAGGACCGACAGGAGGGCCGTCACGGTCAGCACGATGAGAATGAGGAAGACGGTGCCGCTCGGATTCTTGATCCCCATGACGAACTCGAGGTAGTAGGCGAGGTAGAACTCGAGCACGTAGAGACCCATCATGACGAGGAAGCGCGTCAGGTAGACCCACCAGAAGTCCCGGTAGCCGGGACCGCCGATCAGGAAGCTGCGCAAGAACGCGGAGAGGTCGAAGGGCTTCACGCTGGGCGGCACCGGCTCGCGTACGAAGACCAGCGTGACGATGAGGCCGAGCAGCATGATGAAGGCCGTGGCGTACCAGTAGCCCATGCCTGCGAGCGATGTCGCGAGGAGTGCGCCGACGATGACGGCGATCTGATTCCAGGTTCCCATGAAGCCTGAGGCCGTGCCGCGCTGCGCGTGCGGCACGAGGTCGGGGATAAGTCCGGTGTACGATGAGCCTGCGATGTTGTTGAAGAGCTGCACGCCGACGAATCCGATCAGGAATACGGCGAAGCTGGTCGCAAACCCCATGACAAGAAAGAAGACGATGTTGCCGATGACGCCGACCGCCATCTGTGGTCTGCGCCGCCCGGTTTTCGTCTGCCAACGGTCCGAGATCGCGCCGAAGACGGGTGCGGCGAGCACCGCGACGATCGTGCCGGCGAGATTTATGAGCGAGAGGTGCTCCGTCGACTGGGCCATGCCGACCAGCTGCATCACCTTTACCGGCATGACGATGAGCAGAAGACCGGTCCAGAGCGTGTTGTTCGAGAACCAGTAGAAAGTCAGCGGCAGGAAATGTCCGAGGCGGAGTCTGGGATGTCCTGGCCAACCGAGGTAAGGGCTGTCTTCCGCGATCAAGCGTATTCCTCCCCGTGCGCCATGGGCGAAGGATTGGCGCTGCAGGTCCCAATCCCTTCAGGCGGAGCGGCCGGGAGGCGGTCGGAATCGCCGAACTCCTGCCTGAAGGCCGCAAGGGCGGACGCGAGATCGTCGGCCGCGCTGGCCTCCGACAGTTCCTGCGCGCTGCGCAGGCCGAGCGCCCAGAGAACCTGTTCGAGAGCGTTGCGGTGGGCGGCCGTGGACAGGGGCAGCGCCGCATGAAGCTGGCGCCAGGCCTGCGGTGCCTGCCGCAGCCGCGTGTGACACAGGGCTTCGAGGAGATGGAGATGACCGGGCAGCGAGGGGTGGTCCTGCCGCGCCGCGGCGAACGCCTCCAGCGCCTCGCCCCATCGGCGCAGGCGGTACAGGACTGCCGCCACCTCGAGCGCCGCGGGCGGGGGATCGCACCAGAGCCCGCTCGGCGCGAAGTCCGCCGACATGTGCTGCTCCACCAGCGCCTGCACATGCCCGAGGTCGCTGGGCTCAAGGCGTACAGCCTGCCTCAGGGCAGCCACGGCCTCGTCCCGCCGGCCAAGCTCCCCGAGCAGCATGCCGAGCATCCGCCAGGCCTGCGCACCCCCGAGCCTCGGGTCGACTCCGTCGTAGGGCGGCGTCTCAGCGGGGCCCAGCGCGATCGCACGTCGCAGGTGGCGTTCGGCGTCGCGCGGCCGGCCCGCGCGCGCGAGCAGCACCCCCGCCAAGTAGTGCAGATCGGTGAACCTGGGGAAGTGGCGCAGGGCCTCGAGCGCGAGACGCAGCGCGTCGCTTTCCCGCCCCGCTTGCCACAGGGCGGATGCCTCGAGCTTGAAGAGCCTGCTCTGCCATGGTTCGATCACGGCCGTGAGTTCGCGCGCCCGCTTGAGTTCGGCGGCCGCCGCCGCGAAGTCGCCCTGCGACAGCTGCTCCACTCCCAGTGCGTACGCCGCGAACGCGTCGTCGGGCCGCTCTGCCACCTCCTCCAACGCCAAGCGCAGATTGCGCTCCCGTTTGCCGCGCTCGTCCACCAGCTTGGGCAGGTAGCCATGATGGGCGATGACGGTTGGCGCCACGGCGATGGGCCCTTGCGGGCGCTGGGCGAGCAGGCTGCCAAGGACCTGCTCGTGCAGCCGGCGCTCGTAGTGCACGCCGGGCAGGCGGCGGAAGAGCCGCACCGCGCTGTGCCGCTCCTCGCGCCCGTCCACGATCAGGTTGCGGATCGGCACCTGGGCCGCGATGGCGTTCGTGCGCCTGAGCCATCGCCGCAGCTTGCCTGGATCGCCCTCAAGGCGCTCGTCGGCGTCGAGCACCAGCACCCAGCGGCCGTGCGACTCGGCGAGCGATGCGTTGCGCGCCAGGGCGAAGTCTTCCTGCCACGGTGACTCGACCACCCGCGCGCCGAACGAGCGGGCGATCTCGCGGCTCTCGTCGCGCGATCCCGTGTCGGCGATCACGATCTCGTCGACGGCAGCCTGCGCGGAGCGCAGACACTCCGCGAGCTCGCCCGCCTCGTCGCGCACGATCATGCAGAGTGTCAACAACATGGCAAAACCCCCGCCGCAGGCTATGCGCGGCGGGGGCTCGGGGCTCCGTCAGAGGCTCGGGCCCGCGAAGAGTTCCTCCACCAGCACCCCGCCGGTCACCGGCAGGACGGCGATGCCCGTTTGCGTGAAGGCAGGGTCGAGCAGGTTGGCCTTGTGGCCCGCGTCCGACATCAGGTCGATCATCGCCCGCTGGATGCTGCCCGCCTCGGCGATGTTCTCGGCTCCCATGGACTGCGCCACGAAGCCGGCGGCCTGCTCCTGGTTGATCGGCCAGCCGAGCCGCGGG
Organism: Bacillota bacterium; assembly: GCA_021845645.1. The sequence goes on along the minus strand of JAJZVM010000002.1, from coordinate 63,791 downwards.
GAGTAATGGTCGACGTAGTCGTAGTTGACCATGTCCTGGGCCTTGGCAAGGGCCAGCTGGTCCAGGATCGTGCTGTCGGCGAGGGTACCGAGGCCGGCCCGCTGTCGAGCCTGGTTGACGAGGGACAGGAACTGGCTCGAGAGCGACGCGTTGTTGCCCACGTCGCCGGGACTGGTACCCGTTCCGGATGCGGACGTGCCGGCATTCGTGCCGCTCGCGCCAGAACCGCTGCCTGAGGACGCGCCGGGGACGGAGCCGGTCGAGGCGGCCGCCTGTGCCACCCACTGGCCCAGACCGGGCACGAAGTAGGTGGTCGATCCGGAGGAGAAGGCCCCGATCGCCGTCGCAGGCGCGGTCGCCGCAGGCAACGTCGGGCTCGGAGGCGTCGTCTGGGCCGGCACGGTCGTGAGAGGCAGGATCAAGAGCGGCGAGCCGATGCCCGACCCGAAGTAGGTGATGCTGCCCTCGCTTGTGTACGTAGGGGCGGCAAGCGCGGGCACTGCCGGAAGGAGAAGTCCGGCGGCGATGGCGAGCGGCAGGATGCGCAGACTCTGCAAGAGGCCACCTCCCGTGTCCGATGCTAGACGCCGCGCGGCATTCGGACAAAGTCGCCACGGCTCTGGGTAGCGTTCTCTGGCCCGCTGGGCGCCTGGATGCCCTGGCGGTTGCGGCCAACCGCCAACTTTCCTGCGGATGGAAGGTGCTCCTTCTCAGACCATGCCTCGAAGTCCCGCGACGCGAACCTGCCGTAGCGTTGCGTCGTCACGCCGACCTGATCCAGGAGCGCCGTCTCGTGCCATCGGCCATCACGGTGAAGGAGCCAGACCCCAGGCCCAGCGCGCACGTAGAGACCTTGCTCCGCCTGGCGCAGGCGCAGGGTCTCGTCGGGCCCGAGTAGCAGAGGCGGCAGAGGCCGCCAGCCTGCCCAGGGCGCCGCTGCGTACAGGAACGTGAGAAGGCGGTCGAGGTCCCCCCCAGGCAGGCGCACCGCGGCCGCGGGTGGCTCGCCAGCGAGCAGGACCACCTCCCGTGCGGCACCCGGCGCGAGCTGCTGGCGCGAGACATGGTCGTCCTGCCAGATGAGCGAGCTGACGTTGTCCGGGAGCGCCACGAGGCACAGCGCAGGGCGACCTTGCGTCGATCCGAGCGCCGCCATCGCCACGGGTGGCGCGGGCAGGACGACACTTGTGCAGGCCACGTCCGACGTGAGAAACAGGACGCCATGCCCGTCGGCGGCCGCTAGCAGCGCGGGGTCGCCGGCGGCGAGCGTCACCCCTTGCCAAGAGGGGTCCCCGCACGGCCCGGCGAGCGTTCCCCGGGCGTCCAGCCATAGGATGGGGCCACCGGCCGCCCGCGGGCCGAGGAGGCCCAAGACGGTGCCCGCCGGCGCATCGCCGCGGCGCGCGCCCAACCGGTAGACGAAGCCGTTGGCACCTTGGCCCAGCCACACGTCGCCTTCCGGCCACACCAGTTGCTGCGGCCTCATCGTGGGGCCACCTTGCGGCGGAACGCGGTGGCGAGCGGCGCGGCGGCACCCGGGTGGGGAAGGCCGGGTCGACGGCCCGGGACGCCTGCCCGCCCCCGGGCCATGCAAAACCGCCAGGGACCGACCGCGTTCCGGCCGTCCCGGAATGATACCTGTGCCGTCCAGACGGCAGGGCCGACGCCGCCTGGGGGCACACTTGGCGCCCCCAGGCGGCCACCAGCATCGTCTGCGCATCGACGGCGGCCCGACGTAACGACCAAAGCAGCACCCCCGCCGCAACCACCGACTATGTTCGCGCGGCGGTTCTCAGCACTGCGGTTGTGACATCCGCGCCACCTGCGGGCTAAGCCATCGTCGGAGCCCGCAAGCGGGGCACACGGTCTGGCGGGACCAAGTGGACGCGCTCGTCGCTTCGCGCTCTCCGGCGCCGGCCTGCCGGCTCGACTGCCATGGCGCGCAACTGCACCCGGGAGCCGCTGCGCCGCCTTGACGAGGCGAGCGCCGACGCGCGGCCCGTCCAGGCGAGAGTGCCCGGCCATGGGCCGCGTCACCTAACGGAACGTCTCTACATAGAAAGGAGCGAGACCGCTCAGGGGAGGGATTATTCCGTGTCAGTCACACCGGGCCCGTGCCCGCCAACCGGCTGTCCGGCGCCCACCGAGATCGATTGCATCCTGGTCGACAAGGTGTTCGACTACTGCTTCCAGGCCGACACGAGTGGCACGATCTGCACGCCCTTCGTGTGCACAGGGACCGTCACCGGTATCAGCTGCGCTGTGACCGGTGCCACATGCAGCTTCCAGAGCAGCACTCCTGCTGTGACGACCGATTTCATCAACGCCACGTTCCTGATCTCTGCCACGGTGGACTTTACGATTACGACCACGGTCACGACGTGTACCGCATCGACCAGCGTGACGCTGCTGAAGACGGTCACTCTCTGCGGCCCCGCGGGGACGGTGCAGTCCTGCACGGTGCTGAGCGGGTCCTGCGCTCCGCCAGCCATCGTCGACGGCACGGTCTGCACCACGGTCACGATCTGCACCACATTCACATCGACTGCGCCGGTGCAGCTCCTGGTGCCCGCCTACGGCTACTGCTCGCCGGCGCCGTGCGTGACCCAGCCGTTGCCGCCCTGCCCGCCGAGCCCGCTCTTCCCGCCCCAGTGCACGTGAACTGCGGGAGCCCGAACCAGAGGGTTCGGGCTCCTTCCTTCTGTAGACCTGCCGACCGCAGGTCAGCGGTGGCGTCAGGGATATTGGTTCACGGTGCTGCTGGTCTTCACGCCCTGACTCGGCCACTGGTGGAATACGTGGGTGCTCGGAGCGGGTGCCGCGATGGGCCGGGGCAACTGCGGCGCGCCGAAGACACTGCTTGTCACGGGGCTGAACGTGCTGGTCATGCCCAGGATGCGCTGGCTTCCGACCGACTTCGTCGTCGCGGGCACGCTCGCGGAGACGACGACGCGCGGTGCGGAGTTGCTCTCATGTGTCGCGGTCCTGCGGTCCAGCCAGCGGCCTAGAGCGTACGCCTTGTCGGCGAGCCACTGCGCCACGACGGTGACCTCCCTTGCCCGGCGTCGCGCACCGGGTCCTGTTGCGCCAGCATACGCCGCCGCAACGCCCGGGGTGCGCGGAACGGGGGTGCGGGCGCCTAGCCCGGACCCGGATGGCGAAGGATGGCGATGTCCCCTCTGCGCACGCCGTGGCGGAGATAGAGGCGGACGGCCGGCGGATCGCCCTGGGGGGGCGCCGTGGTGTGCATCTCGGCGCTGCCGACGCCCCGCGTCCAGAGCGCCTGGAGCGCGCGCAGCAGGAGGTAGCTGCCGATGCCCTGCCCGCGCAGGGCAGGCCGCACCAGCACGCCGAACGTGGAAAAGTCGCCGGGCACCACCTCGCCGCTGCCGGAACTGACGAACCCGACAAGCTCGCCTTTCTGCCGGGCGCCGATGAAGCGCTCGTCGCGCGGCGATTCGAAGAGCCGGGCAAAGTTGCGGCGTGCGGCGATGTCGCCTCCCCAATGATCGAACAGCCAGTCCCAGGAGCCCCGGTAGGCAGCGACGGCGAGGCGCGCGTACTCCTCAGGGTCAGGGATCTCCTCGGCGAACGTGGTCCCGGCTGGTGGATCACCCGGCACCGGCGCGGGCAGCTGCCAGTGGATATGCACCACGCGGCGCTGCACCGAGAAGCCGCGGGCGACCAGCGCCAGGCTGATGGCGGAGTTCGTGGGCGCTGCGGCCTGGAGGGTCTCAGCGCCCTCGCCAAGAGCGTGCTGGCGCAATTCTCCGACGAGTGCGAGCACGGCGCCCTCTTCCCCGACGAGATCGGTCAGCAGAGCCAGACCGGAGTGGGGTGCCAGGCAGAGGCGGACGGCGGCGACGACTGCGCCTTGGCGCTCCGCGAGCCAGATCTCATGGAGCGGATACACGAACAGATCGGCTTCGTTGAGACCGTGCTGCGCGTTGGGATCCAGGCCGAGGGCTGCGAGCACCTCGGCGTCGGAAGGGGTCGAAGGACGCAAAATATAGGACACGCGGGCTCCCCCTCGCGCCGACGGATGCGACACGAATTCGCCATGTCCCCGCCGTCTCCCTGGCGCCGCAGGAAACGGGGCTGAGGCCCGCGAAGCCGGGAGCCGCGAAGGAGATGGCGCGATTGCCCCTGATGCCACCCAGGCCCGATATCCTGTCCGCGCAGCGCATCCTTGCCGTACAGCCGCACCCGGACGACAACGAGATCGGTGCGGGTGCCCTCATCGCACGGCTGCGCGATCTCGGCAGAGCGGTGCGCTACGTGACCGTGACCGACGGCAGCATGGGCACCATGGACCCGAACCTCGTTCCTTCGGAACTCGCCCGCCTGCGACAGGCCGAGGCGGACGCCGCCTCGACCGCGCTTGGCGTCGCGGAGCACCGCCACCTCGGCCACCGCGACCTGCTGGACAGTCCCCTCACCGGCCTGCGTGCGGAGTTGATGGCCGAGATCGGGGACTTCAGGCCCGACTTCGTCCTGACCTGCGATCCGTGGCTGCCCTACGAATCCCACCCGGACCACCGCGCCGTCGGACTCGCGGTGGCGGAAGCGGTCAGCTTCCTGCAGTTCCCGCATGTCCCCGGCGCGCCAAAGGACCCGCCCGCCCAGCCGGTGGTGGCCTTCTACGGCAGCGGCCAACCGAACGTGCGCGTCGCCGCCGGACCGTACTGGCAGCGCAAGTGGCAGGCGCTCGCCGAGCACAGAACGCAGTTCCCGCCAGAGGGGCTCATGCAGCTCAGGGCGTTTGTCGAAGGCATGTCCGAGGACGAGAACGGGTATTTCGAGGCCTTCAAGGTGCTCCGCCCCTTCTTCCTGCACTTCAATCCAGCGGCGGCCGAAGCATGAAGATCGCGGTGCTGGGCGGCGGCAGCTCGTACACGCCCGAACTGGTGGAGGGGCTTCTGACGCGGAACCTGCCCGTGCAGGAGGTCTGGCTGGTCGATGTGCCCGAGGGCCGCGAGAAGGCGCAGACCATCGCTGGCCTCGCGACACGCATGGCGGTGGCCCTGGGGAAGGAGACGAGGTTCACCGTCACCGAGAACCGGCGCGCGGCGATCTCCGGGGCGAGCTTCGTTCTCAGCCAGATGCGCGTCGGCGGCCTCGCGATGCGTGCCGAAGACGAACGCATACCGCTGCGCCATGGCCTGCTGGGCCAGGAGACGACGGGAGCGGGTGGCTTCGCGAATGCCATGCGCACCATCCCCGTGGCCTTGCAGGTGGCGGAGGACGTGGCAACGCTCGCGCCGGAGGCCTGGCTGCTCAACTTCACCAACCCTGCCGGCCTTGTGACGCAGGCGCTCTGCTCCGCCGGCTTCGCGCGGGTCGTGGGGCTCTGCAACGTGGCGCGCATCACGGAACGGCGCGTCGCACAGGCTGCCGGCCTGCCGCCCGAGGCGGTCGCGCTCGAGGCCGCCGGGCTCAACCACCTCACCGGCAGTTGGATCAGCATCGGAGGCGCGGATGCCACCGCCGCCGTACTGGCAAGCGGTGCCCTGGAGGAGGAACTGCGGCACGTGGCCCCAGGCATGGAGCCGCCGCAAGGCTTCTTCGCAGATCTCGGCTTCTTTCCGAATCCCTACCTCAACTACTTCTTCTTTCCCGGCCCGACCTTGAGGCACGCCGAGCAGGCGGCCGCCTCGCCCGAGGGCACGCGCGCCGATCAGGTACGGGCCATCGAGGCAAGGCTCTTCGCTCGCTACCGGGACCCGTCCCTCACCGGCAAGCCGCCGGAGCTCGAGCAGCGCGGAGGCGCGTACTACTCCGAGGTGGCGGTGGACGTCATGACCGCGCTCGGTGCGGACGAACCGAGGCAGCTCGTGCTGAACCTGCCGAACCGGGGGGCCCTCCGCGAGTTTGCAGACGACGACGTGGTCGAGCGCAACGCCGAGGTGAGCCGCGCGGGCATCCGCGCGGTGCCGCGCAAGGCAGCGATGCCGCGGCTGCTCCGGGGCATCGCGCTCGCCGTCAAGGAGTACGAGAGGCTGACGGTGGAGGCGGCGGTGCAAGGATCGCGCAGGAAGGCGCTCGAAGCCCTGATGTGCCATCCGCTCGTAGGTGGCGCGGACGTGGCCGAGCGGCTGCTCGGCGACCTTCAGGCCGCCAACCGGGCCTACTGGCCGGTCCTGCGGTGAGCCTCCTCGTCGGCGTCGACGGCGGCGGGACCTACACGCGCGCCCTGGCTGTCACCGCTTCCGGGGAGATCTTGGGCCAGGGGCAGGCGGGACCGTCGAACCATCAGGTCGTGGGCGTGGACGGCGCCGTCGCAGCGGTGCATCAGGCGGTTCTCGCCGCGTCGTCAGGCAGGCGGCCTGACGCGGTGGCTGCCTGCCTCGCGGGCGTGGACCTGCCGGAACACCCTGGGCTTCTGCACGGCGCGCTTGCACAGGCCCTCGGTAGCCGCGTCCACATCGAGAACGACATCGCCGCCGCGCTCTGGGCGGTGCCGGGCGAGGCGGTCGGCGTGGTCGCGAGCGGTACGGGCGCGGCGATCGCCATGCGCCAGGCGGGCGAGGTGCGACGCATCCTGGCCTTGAACGATGTCACGGGACCGCAGGGCGGGGCAGGGGACATCGCCACTTTCGCCCTGCGCGAGGCCATCCTCGCCGCCCAGGGCGCAGCCCCGCCCACCCGCCTGACCGAGCGCATCCTGGCACTCTTCGGCCTGCCCGACCACGTGGCGCTCGCGCGCGCGACAGAAGGAGCGAACCTTCCTTCCTGGCAGGTCGCGCTGCTCGTGGCCCCCCTCTGCACCGAGCTGGCCGCCGACGGGGACCCCGGCGCGCGATCGGTTCTCTGGCGCATGGGCGCCGAGCTCGGTCGGGTGGCCGGCCGCTTCTTCACGGCACAGGGTCTCACGCCGGGTTCGCCGGTAGCGCGCTATGGTTCGCTGCTGCTCGGTGGGCCGCCGACGTACCGCGAGGCCTTCACAAGGGCTCTGCGGCGACAGTTCGCCGCAGGCCCGCAGCCCCGGGGCCGCTTGGACGCCGTGGCCGGCGCAGTGCTGTTCCTGGCGGACAGGGAAGGCGTGGCGGCGCAGCCGCTGCGCGAAGCCCTCCGGCGCCGCCGCGCCTAGTGGTCGGTCTGGCGGCGCAGCGCGTAGATCGCCAGCTGCGTGCGGTCCTGGAGGTCGAGCTTCTGGAGGAGACTGGACACGTGCGCCTTCACCGTGCGCACCGTGATGGCCAGCCTGTCCGCGATCTCGGCATTGCTCAGGCCCTGTGCGACGAGGTGCAGCACTTCCTGCTCGCGCAGGCTGAGGTCTGAGACCTTGGGCTGGCGCAGGGCCTCCACGGCGACCGCGTCGAGCACCTGCTGGCCCTCGGCCACCGCGAGGACAGCCTGCAGCACGCCTTCGGCGGACGCGGTCTTCAGGAGGTAGCCGTCTGCGCCCGCCGCCAGGGCCGGCTGGACGAGGTCCCCCTCGGTGTAGCTCGTGAGCAGGAGCACGCGGCTGTTCGGAGCGGCCGCCTTGATGGCCGACGCGGCCGCCACGCCGTTCATCTTCGGCATGATCATGTCGAGCAGCACGACGTCCGGCTGCAGGCGATGGCAGAGTGGCACCGCCTCCTCGCCGCTGGCCGCCTCGCCCACTACCTCGAGTTTCGGGTGGGTCGCGATCAACGCGGCCAGGCCCTGGCGCACCACGGCGTGGTCGTCGACCAGCACGATGCGGATGCTCACGACTCTTCCTCCTCCTTGGCCGACGCGAGACCGGCGAGCCGCAACTGCACGCTGCAGCCGGCGCCAGGACGGCTCTGGATGACGAGCTGGCCGCCGATCTCCGCGGCCCGTTCGCGCATGCTGCCGAGGCCGATGTGCGTCGCGCTTGTCTGGGGATCGAATCCAAGGCCGTTGTCCGCGACCGTCAGGGCGAGCTCGCTGCCGCTGCGGCGCAGGGTAACGGCGATGCGCGATGGCTGGCCGTGCCGCACCGCGTTCGAGACGGCCTCCTGGGCGATGCGAAAGAGGGCGTCCTCGATGCCGGCGGGCAGGGGATCGCGGCCTTGCACCTGCAGCTCCGTCGCGATGCCCTGGCGCTCGCCCACCTCGTCGAGCAGGCTTTCCAGAGCCGCGGCAAGGCTGCGGCTGCCGAGTTCCACCGGGCGAAGGGCGCGGATCAGGCCGCGCATGCTGGCTTGGGCGCGGCGAGCCACTTCCTCGGCGCGGCTCAGCTGCTCGCGTGCCTCGCCGCTCGCCTCGGGCAGGATGTTGCGGATGGCGCCCAGCATCATCGCCAAGGCGAAAAGCTCCTGGCTGACCGTGTCATGCAGCTCGCGTGCCAGGCGCTGGCGCTCCTCGAGCACGGCCACCTGCTCCGCCTGTTGGGCGAGGGACTGTCGTTCGGCGGCGAGGCGCCGCACGGCGGCCACCTGCTCTGCGAGGGACAGAGCCATGGCATCGAGCTGCCGCATCAGGTAGCGCAGCTCGCCTGCGCCTTCGCCCGGCAGCCGGGCATCGAGCTGCCCGTGGGCCAGGAGTGCCGCGTACAGCGAGAGTTCCCGCAGGTCCCGCTTCAAAGGCCTGGCCAGAAGGAAGCCGGCGGCGCCGCCGACGGCAGCCCCCAGGCCAGCGCCTTCAAGCAGCAGGCCGAACGGCGCGTGTGCGAGTGCGAGCGCGGCGAGCGCGGCGGCGGCGCCGATCACGAGGCCGAAGCCGGCGATCTGCCAGTCGATGCCGAGGGATCCGCCCTCCGTACGCCTTGGCTGGCTTGCCATCAGAACTGCTGCACGGTGATGTCACCGATCAGCAGGTGCGCCATGATGCGCACCTTGCGCGTCGCGGTGTCGTAGCCCGGCGTCTCGTACGTGAGGCGACGGCCGATGCCGTCCGCGCTCTGGCGGAAGATGCGGATGTCGCCCACCGTCACTTCCGCCACGACGGACACGGGCAAATCCGCAGGCACGAGCACGGTGATGTCGCCGATCAGGGCGTTGAGCTCGAACGGGGTCTCTCCGTCCTCGAGGTGGATCTGCGAAAGGTCGAGGCGTATGTCTCCGATCAGATGACCCTCGTGCAGGAGACGCCGGCTCTGGTTCGCGTCGACCGTCACGTCGACGTCGCCGATGCCGTAGCGCCAGTGCCGGCCGCGTCGCCAGTCCCGTCGCCATTCCCGCTGCCAGCCCCTCTGCCAGTCCCGCTGCCATTCGCGCCGCCAGTTCGGTCCGCGCAGCACCTCGAAGGCGAAGGCGATCACCACCATGGCCCAGAAGATCGTGCCGGCGTCGAAGTGGCCGATGTGCAGGGCGCTCAACTGGACGAGAGCCGCCAAGAGCAGCACCAGAAGGTAGACGAGGCCACCGCCGGACGACGTCACAAGCCGGTACACGAGCCCGAAGAGCGCCCACGCGATGATGGGCAGCGGCCAGTAGAGCTGCACGAACTGGCCCGCCTGGGTCGTGGCGAGCCCAAGCCCGTGCACGGCGAGGATGACGCCCCATGCCAGCAGCAGGTAGCCGATCAAGGCGCGGAAGCTGAACTCGTGCCAGGCGCCGTGCCGCATGCGGCCGTCGCCCATGTCGCTCATGGCCGGTACCCCCCGTGACCACCAAGGCGCCGCAGGAAGCTCAGGCCGAAGCCGACAAGCAGAACTGCCACGAAGAGGGTGCCGACATCGACGTGCGCGATATGCAGCGTGTCCACCTCGACGAGCGCGGCAAGCGCCGCGACGATCAGGTAGAAGGTCATGCCTGACGTCCCGCGCACCAGGTGCCAGAGAAAGCCGAAGGCGCCCCAGAGCACGAAGGGCGCTGGCCAGTACAGCTGGAATGCCGTGGCGATGGGGCCGCTCTGGATGCCGAGCCCCGACACGGCGAGCGACAGTCCCCAGACGAGCAGCAGGGCGCCGCCCAGGAGACGGCCGCCCTCGTCCGTTGGCCAGAGATCACGGAAATAGTACTGCCGACGCATGCGCACCACGACCACTCCCAGTTCGGATACCGCGACCTGCTATCAGGATAGGCTCGGGCGCCCCGATCCACAGCGCACCTGGGACCAAGCGACCGATTGTACCCCGGGCCAATTCCTCATGATGCGTCGAAGCGCGCCGCCAGCATGCCGAAGTAGGTCGGTCGTGCGTACGCGACATCAAGCGTCCTGACCGGCGTGCCCATCAGCCCCTGCAGAATGGCGAGTTGCCATGGCGCGTCTGGCTTGGCTCTGGCGACCAGGGCGGGTGGGATGTCGACGGACGCCTGCAGGTCTCCGCGGAGCACGGCCTGCTGCACCAGCGTGTCGTAGGCGGCGGCGGCGGGGTCGAAGCCGTACGGCCCTTCTGCCTGATGCGCGTGCGCGAGGTCCGCACTTGCGATGAACGCCACGCGGCGCCCGTCGCAGCGCCGCGCGATCTCCGCGCCGAGGCGCACGAGCGGCCTGAGGCCGAGATCTCGCGGCGGGCCGACGATTGAGACGTTCGGTCCGCCCTCGCGGCCGATGAGATAGTACAGCGGCACGAGGGATCCGAAGTCGAGCGGCAGCGTGGAGAGGGGACCCTCCACCGTCACAAAACCTGCGCGGGCGGGGGGCAGTCCCGCGGCCGCCGAGGCTTCGGCGAGCGTCCGGTTGAACTCCCTGTCCAACGCAACCCGCCGGCTGAAGACGTGGTCTCCTGCAGCGACGGACCCTTCGGCGTAGGACGTGTCCGCAATGGCCAGATGGCCCGGGACGCGCAGATGGTGTGGACTTGCGATGACGATGAGATCCGGTCGCGCGTGGCGCAGCGCCTCTCCGATGGCGGCCATGCTCTGGCGCAGGACGACGAGGCCGGAATCTGCCGCAGTGTACGGAAGAAGCTCGTCACCGTGGGGCATGATGGCTCTGAACACGACCGGCATGACCTTCACCCATACGGGCGATTCCACCTTGGGCGTCCTATCCCTCCCTCGGCAGTGTTTGCAGACCGTTGGCCGGGGCTCGCCACTGCCCGACGACCTCCTGGCACCCTCCTCGGGAGCAGCGCGCGTGCGGCGATCGGCGGTGCATCCGGCGGGATGAGCGTGGCGACTGGCGCCGAGGATGGCCGGCTGCGGACTGCCGGCAGGTCTCTACGGCCTGCGAGCGGCAGGAACCGCACGCCTGGACTGGTGCCATAAGGCCTGGCGATGCCGCAGACAGTGCCCGGCGACGGTTCAGCGGGAGCAGAGACTTGCTTATCCTTCGCAGAGCGGTAGCATACACGGTAGGGTATGGCTATGCGAGATGAAGGAGGATGCGCCTTGCCGTTTGCGTACCGCATGCAGAGTGCCAAGAGCGTCGACGAGGCGCTTGAAGCCGTTCGGGATGCGCTCGCCGCGCACCGCTTCAGTGCCCTCTGGCAGACCGACATGGGTGCGACGCTCGATGCGAAGGGGTTCCCGGGCCACGGGGCGATGCACGTCCTCGAGATATGCAACCCCTCCCGCGCCGATGAACTGCTGAAGATAAGTCCAGAGAGTGCCTATTTCCTTCCCTGCCGCCTCCTGGTGCGCCAGACCGGCACCGGCAGCGAGATCGGCATCCTGCGGCCCGAGAGTCTCATCAGCCTGGCGGACGAGGGCGAGGCCTCAGGTCGCCTGCAGGGGCTTGCCAGCGCTGTGGAGGAGGAGCTTCGTGCCATCGTCGACGACGCCGCCCGCTGACGGTCCGCACCTCGATGCCGAGCAGCGCCAGGCTCTCGTCGCGCGCATGCGGCGGATCGAGGGACAGGCGCGCGCGGTGGAGCGCATGATCAGCGAAGACGATACGTGCGAGCGCGTTCTGCATCAGATCGCCGCGATGCGCGGCGCGCTGAGCCGGGTCGGCGCGGAGTTGGTCGCGTGCCAGGTCGCTCAGGAGATCTCCGGCATGCCGAAGGCGGACGCGCGCCGCACGCTTTCCTATTGGATGGGTCGCATCGGCCTCTGAGGCCAGGCCTGCGAAGACCATATCCGCCCAAGGGCTCGCCGCAAGGCGGGCCCTTGGCGGCTGACGCAGGTTGCAGCCGGCTCTGCGCCGCTCGCCGCACTTCTGGCGCTGCCTGCGCCGAGCGGGACGACGCTGTGCCGGACGACCAGGTCAGGACATGGAGCCGGCCGATGGACCGCAGCGGCTCGATGGTGCCGCGGGCATCCCGCGCCGACGAGTTGGCGACATTTGCGTACTCCGAGACGGCGGCCTCGAGGCCCCGAGACATGCAGGGGACGCCAGCCCGCACGTCTAAACATGACGATGATGTCAGGTGGGGGAGGGCAGGCGTATGGCGATCAGAACGCGGCGGTACAGGACAGGGCGCCTGGAGACCTATGTGCGCTGCGCGGGCAGAGACGACGGCGATGTTCTTCTGCTCGTGCACGGCAACGCCTCGTCGTCCGTGTTCTTCGACGAGCTGATCGAGGCCATGGCCGGCGACTTCCGCGTGATCGCCCCGGACCTTCGCGGTTATGGCGAGAGCGAGCCCAGACCGATCGACGCCCGCCGGGGCATGCGGGACTTTGCAGACGACATTGCAGCCTTGGTGGATTCCCTGGGTCTCGCGTCCGACGCAAACATCCGCCTGCTCGGCTGGTCGATGGGCGCGGGGGTCGTCATGCAATACGCCATCGACCACCCGACCAGGGTGCGCTCGCTCGTGCTCGAGAGCCCCCTTTCTCCGTTCGGCTTCGGCGGCACCAAGGACGTTGCCGGCAGTCTTTGCTGGCCCGACCGGGCCGGCAGCGGCGGCGGTGCGGCCAACCCCGAGTACGTACGACGGCTGGCGCAGAAGGACCGCAGCGACGAGAGCCCATTCTCGCCGCGCAGCGTGATGAACTCCTTCTACTTCAAGCCGCCGTTCCGCGTGCCGCCCGACCGAGAGGAGGAACTCGTCTCGTCGGTCCTGGCCATGCGGATCGGGGAAGGATTCTACCCAGGCGGCCTGCAGCCGTCGGAGAACTGGCCCGGCGTGGCGCCCGGGGTGGACGGCATCAACAACGCCATGGCTCCTGGCTACTGCGACATCTCGGCATTCGCCAGGATCTCGCCGCGCCCACCTGTTCTCTGGCTGCGCGGCGCCGACGACCAGATCGTCGCGGACTTCTCCTTGCTCGACTTCGGCTCGCTCGGACAGCTCGGTGCCGTGCCGGGCTGGCCGGGAGCGGATGTCTTCCCGCCGCAACCGATGGTCAGCCAGATGCGCAGCCTGCTTGACCACTACGCCGAGGCAGGGGGGAGCTACCGGGAGGTGGTGATCGCAGACAGCGGCCACTCGCCGCACCTCGAGCAGCCCGAGGCGTTCGTCTCGGCCCTGCGGGCCTTTCTCTGATATCGCGAGGCTGCAACTTGGCTCGGCGCCGCAACCAAACGTGACGGTGTATGCTCTGATATCCGCGGGTTGGGTACCGCACTTCATGTAACCGTCAGGAGCTGCCTCGGACTGGCGGCTTGCGTGGAGCACGCGCTCTGAAACCGGACGATGGCGCAGGCGATGCTTCGCGGGCTCCCAGCCCGAAAGGGATGCTGCGGCGCGCCTCGCCCAGATCCGGGCGTACGCGGACGTCGTGCAGAGTACTTGGACCGTCCGACCGTCCGCGGGCGGGCACGATGCGAAAAGGGCCCGGCCTGACGGCCGGGCCCTGCCACTTTGACGACTACGGCGCCACCTGCTGCACTGCCGCGGCCGAAACGACGCCCGTGCCAACGAGGCTGCCGCGCACCACGACAGCGGAACCGACAGGGTAGTCGTCCGACTTCGTGCCGTTCGGCAGTTCCACACGCAACACGTCCGCGCCCACCCGCACATCGAGGGACTGGCTCTGGCGCTCGACGACGAAGCCGGTCCAGGTCGAGAGCTGGGACCAGTTCAGACCTCCGTCGACACGTACGCCGAGCACGAACGGCATCACGCTGCTTGCGCCGGTCGTAGGCGGCGGCACCAGGTCGTGGCTGAAGGCGGGATAGGCGAGGAACGCCGCAAGCACGGCCGCGGCTGCAGCGGGGAACTGAAGCGGCAATCGACCGCGCGACGCCCGCGCATGCGCGCCGGCGGGCAGCGACATGGCGAAGTACGACGTGAGATCGAGGGTCAGCCGCTGCTCTGCTTCGAGGCGGCCGCGGCAGTATGCGCACGCGGAGAGATGACGGTTGAGGCGCAATGCCTCTTCCCGAGCGACCTCGCCGTCGACGTAGCGTCCGATGTCCCTGCCGGAAATGTGTGCGACCATTACCGCTGCCTGCCCTTCGGTTGGTCCATTGCCTTGCGAAGCCGTTCCTTCGCGCGGTAGAGCCAGGTTGCCACGGTTCCTTCGGTCGTGTGGAGCATGCCCGCGATCTCGTGGTATGAGAGGTCCTGCTCGTAGCGCAGCGCAAGAATCCTACGGTCGTGCAGGCTCAGCGACGCGAGTGCCTGCGCGATCTCGACCTGGCGCTCGGCGCGCAGCAACTGCTCGTCGGGCAGCGCCTCCGTATCCGGGCGGTCGTGCAGCGCGTCGTCGAATGGGAGCTGCGGCAGCTTGTGCCGGCGCCAGCCGTCGCGCAGGTGGTTCACCGCGATCTGCCTGAGCCAGCCGAAGAACCGCTCGCCGTCCCTGAGATGGCCGACCGCTTCGAACGCCTTGACCCAGGTGACCTGGGCCAGTTCCTCGGCCGCGTCCGGGTCTGCCGTGAGGGCGGCGCAGAGCCGCCTCACCCTGACCTGATAGCGCGCGACGAGTACGGCGAAGGCACGTGCATCCTGCTCCTGGGCGCGACGCACGAGCTCACGGTCGTCCAAGCTGGCGAGGTCTTCCTTGACCGACAGCCGCCTGTCCCTCCATAGAGCCCGCTGCAACTACTTAGACGCAAATCGTGCCAAGTTGTTTCACAGGCTCGTAACATGTCGCGGCATATGCCGCACGTAGGCCTTCATTCCTCCTGGCGCAAGATAATCCCTGCCCTTGTGCCGACGGCAGAAGATGCCTGTGCACACGGTCCGCGCACGGAAGCGCTGCGGACGTGACGAGTTCGGGCTGCGTGGTCTCATGCAAGGGGGAAAGGCCGGCGGCGGTCGCGGGGGGACGTCCGGGCGTCACCATCCCTGCAACCGCCGCCTCATGGCGCGGGTCGCTGCTACTCCTGGCGGTCTTCGCCAGCCTCGTCCTGGGCGAGGGCCTCCTCGCCGCGCTGCACGAGGCGCCGCACCATCTGCCCGCCCACCTTGCCCAGTTGGCGAGCGGTGAGGTCGCCGTTGTCGCCGTTCTCCTCGAGCGGCACGTCGACGTCGTCGGCCACGTCCATCTTCAGGTCGTCCAGCGCCTCTTCCGGTGTCTTCTTGGCATCGCGACCCGGCATCCTGCGCCACCTCCTCAGCAAGAGTCTCCCCGTAGCCGCCCGTGCCGATGAGTCGCGGAGGTGGCAGGTCAACGCCCTTGTCGCCAACCTTGCCAACGCCGACCGATACCGCCTCGCCAGCGACGCGCCGACAGCGTATAATGCCGTTGTCGGCCCCATGGTCTAGAGGCCTAGGACACCACTCTTTCAAGGTGGGAACACGGGTTCGAATCCCGTTGGGGCCACCAAATGTGCGGCGCGAGGGAAGTTGATCCTCCCTCGCGCCATTGCGTTCTCTTGACAGTGCCATGGCATGAGGCAATAGTTAAGCGTCTAAATGGATGTGGAGGTGGAATCGCGTGCCAGAACCGGATGTCGACGAGCTGATCACACTGCTCCACCAGACGTTGACAGCTTTCCGCCGCCAGCGCAGGGACGCCGGCACTGGGCTCGGCCCGAGCCACCACATGCTGCTTTGGCGTCTTCAGCCATGCGCCCGGCCGGGCTCGCCGTGGCCGCACGGACCCTCGCGCGTCTCCGACCTGGCACAGGCGCTGCAACTGACGCCGGCCGCCATCACGCAACTGGTGGCGGAGCTCGAGCGCCGCGGCTACGTGCAGCGCGCACGGCACCAAAGCGATCGCAGGGTCGTGCTCGTGAGCCTGACGCCGACAGGCGAGGAAGTGCTCGCGGAGCACAGACGGCGCCGCAGGGCCGAGGTGCAGGCGCTTGTCGAGGCGCTTGAACCGCAGGACCGCGAGGCGCTGCTACGCATTCTGTACCGGCTGCGGGCCATAGGGATGGGAGGCGCACCGCAACAGACGTAGACGAGTTCCTTAGCTGTCTTAGGAAATCTTGGACGAGAACTAATGCTGGAGAAAGAAACGGCGGCCAGAATCAAGGCACCGTGCAGATTCGCAGCACCAGAGGAGGAACCCGGATGCGTCGTGCTGTGACCATCATCTTGGTGGTCGTGATTGTTTTGGTGGGGGGCTTTTTTGGATTGCGCGCCCTGCGCGCGGGCCGGAAGTCGCAGACGCCGAACTACGCCATCGCCACTGCGTACAACGGCCCGCTCATGGTTAACGTCACGGGGAGCGGCACGGTCCAGGCTGCGACATCCGTGAACGTCAACGCCCAGGAGCCCGGCACGGTGACCTCGGTACCCGTGCAGGTGGGCAGCCAGGTCAAGGCTGGCCAGGTCCTGGCCTACGTCAGCGATACGCAGGGGACGTTGAAGTCGAACCTGCTCTCCGCGCAGGCCCAACTCGCATCGGACGAGGCGAGCCTGCAGCAGCTCCTCAATCCGACGCCGGCCTCGTCCACCCAGATCCAAGCCGACCAGCAGCGCGTGCAGGTCGATCAGCAGAACATCGCAACCATCCAGCAGGACATCCAGGAGCTCAACGTGATGGCGCCGCAGTCCGGGCTCGTGTATACGGTCAGCGTCAGCGCAGGTCAGTCGGTCGCACAGGGCACCACCTTGTACACCGTCGTCCAGCCAGACAGCATCGAGGTGCAGACCAGCGTCCCCGAGATCGACCTGTCCAACATCTACATCGGTGAGGGCGTCCAGGTCTGGACGCAGGACCAGGGGACGATGAACGCTGCAGTCTCCTCCATCGGCGTTGCGTCGAGCGGTTCGAACCGCCAGGGAGCGCTGTTCCCCGTGACGCTGACCATCGAGAACCCGCCATCGGGGATGCGGGCCGGCATGACCGCCACCGCCAACTTCACGGAGGACTATCTGTCCGAGGCCGGTACGGTCGCATTCGCGGACACCCAGGCCGTGACCGCGCAGATCGCCGGAACCGTGCAGAGCGTGGCGGTGCAGGCGGGACAGACGATCCAGACAGGAGCGCCGGCCGTCACGCTCTCGAGCCCTTCGCTGACAACCCAGCTCGCGTCGGATCAGGCGCAGCTGCTTTCCGATGAGGCGAGCCTCTCGGCGCTCCAACACCCGACGCCTCCCAGTTCCGGGCAGGTGTCGGCGCTCAAGGCCAAGATCGCCGTCGACCAGGAGAGCGTGCAGCGGGCGGAGCAGGCGCTTTCCAACCTCAACATCACGTCGCCGATTTCCGGCATCATCACGGCCGTGAACGTCCAGGCGGGTGACACGGTCGTCCAGGGCGGCGGCGTGACGAGCTCCAACAGCTCCTCGACGACGACGTCCACATCGACCTCGCCGTTCGCCGTGGAGGCGCCCAACTCCCTGCAGATCGTCGCGCCCATCAGCGAGGTCTCGATCGCGCAGGTCAAGGTCGGGCAGAGGGCGATCGTGACGTCGGACGCACTGCCCGGGCACACCTTCTTCGGGACGGTGGCCTTGATCTCGCCGGCAGGGTCCAACTCGTCGGGCGTGGCGAACTTCAACGTGATCATCGACGTGGCGCAGCCGGGCGGGCTCCTGGCGGGGATGTCGGCCAGCGTCTCGATCAGCGTCGCCTTTGTGCGGCAGGCGCTGCTCGTCCCGGTGGAATCGGTCACGGGCGCGGGTCAGGCAGCAACGGTGGAAGTCGTGAAGAACGGCAAGATCACGACGCAGAGGGTCGTGGCGGGCCTTTCGAACGATGTCGCCATCCAGATCGTCTCTGGGCTGAGCGCAGGTGAGAAGGTGGTCACCGCCTCGGTCTCCAGTTCGAGCACGACCTCCGGCTTCGGCGGCGGCGGCCTTGGCGGCCTTGGTGGCGGCGGCTTCCGTCGCGGCGGCGGCGGGTCTTCCGGATCGTCCGGCGTCAGGTCGAACGGCGGCGGCGGCTCCGGCACGACCGGCGGCAGTGGAGGCCAGTAAGATGGCCGATGTCATCCGCGTCGAGGATCTCCGCCGGACCTACCGCATGGGTGACGTGGAGGTATCGGCGCTGCGCGGTCTGCACTTCGCCATCCCAGAGGGCCAGATGGTCGCCATCATGGGCCCGTCGGGCTCAGGCAAGTCGACGCTGCTCAATCTCCTCGGCTGCCTCGACAGGCCGACGTCAGGCCGGTACTACCTGGGCGGCGAGGAGGTCGGGCGCAAGTCGGACGACGCGCTCGCCGATGTGCGCAACCGGCGGATCGGCTTCGTCTTTCAGAGTTACAACCTGCTGCCGCAGCTGACAGCGCTAGAGAACGTGGAGCTGCCACTCGTCTACCGCGGCTTCGGCGGATCCCAGCGCCGGAAGAAGGCTGAGGCGGCCCTGGCGGCGGTCGGGCTCTCGGAGCGCCGGCACCACAGGCCGATGGAGCTGTCGGGCGGTCAGCAGCAGCGCGTCGGGGTAGCCCGGGCACTAGCCGGTGAACCTGACGTCATCCTGGCCGACGAGCCGACCGGCAACCTCGACTCCACGTCGGGCGAGGAGGTTCTGCGGCTCTTCCTCGAGCTGCACAAGGCGGGGCGCACCATCGTCATCGTCACCCACGACGAGGAGGTTGCGCTCCATACCGAGCGCATCATTCACCTTCGCGACGGCCTCGTGACCACAGATGAGCCGGTCTCCGGCTCGCGGCGCCGCACCCTGGGGGAGGTCGAGGGACTTTGATGATCTTCGAGAGCATGCGCATGGCGTGGCGTAGCCTGATGCTGGGCAAGCTGCGCGCATTCCTGACCATGCTCGGCATCATCATCGGCGTCGGTGCCGTGATCGCCCTGATCTCGATCGGCCAGGCGGCGACGGGATCGGTCACGTCGCAGATCCAGGCCCTCGGCTCCAACCTCATCACGGTAACGCCGCTCCAGATGAACGGCGCCGTCCTCTATTACCCCCAGGATGTGGCCTGGCTCAAGCAGGTGGTGCCTCAGATCAGTGCGGACGCCCCGCTGATGACGGGTGCGGTCACGTCGGACTACGGAGCGCAGAGCTACTCCACGACGCTGATGGGTACGACTCCGCCGTCACTCAAGATTCAGGGACGCAGCCTGGCTGCAGGGCGCTACATCATCGCTTCGGACGTCAACTACCGGCGTGATGTCGCCGTGATCGGCCAGACCGTCGAGCAGCAGCTCTTCGGCGTACGTTCTGGCCTTGGACAGACGATCTACGTCAACGGTACTCCCCTGGCGGTCGTCGGCGTCCTCAAAACGGCCGGCGGCAGCTTCGGGGCGAATGAGGACGATGTGATCCTGACGCCGATCACGACGGCCGAGGAGATCCTCGGCACGAACCGGATCAGCTCGATCATCGCCGAGGCGCGCTCGTCGAGCGTGGCGCCGCTCGCCGTGGCACAGATCGAAGCCGTGATGGACACGCGCTTTGCCAACCAGAACGCCGCCATGGTGGTCTCCCAGGACCAGATCCTCTCGACGCTATCCACCATCACCAGCACCCTGACCCTGATGCTCGGCGGCATCGCGGGCATATCCCTGCTCGTGGGCGGCATCGGCATCATGAACATCATGCTGGTGACCGTCGCCGAGCGCACGCGCGAGATCGGCCTCAGGAAGGCGATCGGCGCGCGCCGTGGCGCCATCCTGACGCAGTTTCTCGTGGAGTCCGGCATCCTCAGCCTGCTCGGCGGGGCGATCGGCGCCGCGCTGGGCAGCCTGGGCGCGAAGCTCATGGCCAGCGCGCTCGGCTGGAGCGGTGGCGTCGCGAGCAGTTCGATCGTGCTGGCGCTCGGCTTCTCCCTTGTCGTGGGCATCGTGTTCGGCATGTGGCCCGCAATGCGCGCGAGCCGCCTCGACCCCATCGAAGCACTGCGCCAGGGCTAGTCATCTAGTCATAATGAACAAGGCCGGTCCACAGTTCGCGATGCGTGGGTTACGCTCAGCGTGACGCGCAGGGCGCAGAGCCACAAGCGAAAGGGGCCGACGGGAGCGCGCCCGGAACTGGGGAGCGATCGCCAACGAGGCAGAGAAGGTGCGTCACCTGCTCGAGAACCTGGGGCCGAGGGAACAGCTGCCGGTGTGCCACGAGGCTGGGCCCGGATCATTCGTGGGTAACGCATAGGTGCAAGGTGGTGGTGCGGCCCAACAGGGAGGGCCACCATTTGAGGCAAGTCGCACGACTCATCGGTGTAATCGCCATCGGTGTTGCCCTCAGCGCCTGTGGGGCAGGGCCCTCTCCTCGGGAGGCTTCTCGGCCAACAGCAGACCCCCCGGCTCAGCAGGTTCAGCACTTCATATCGTCCGATTATTGTTCACGCGTGGCTCACCTCGTCACGCACGCGGTGACGTCGTGTTGGAAGGTGTCCAGCGACGGTTTCGTTGCCGGTCTAAATGGGACTAGCAAGTCCCAATTTATCGCGACCTTTGGCGGCCCTGTGCTGCGTGAGACCGTGAACAGCATGAGCGGGCCTATGTACGTTCTGGGCGGAGACGGGTTGGACGTAGTCTTGAGCTCCCCCGATTTCAGCCAACTTGCGATCTACAACCTTGCGACAGGCGGGACCGCGTTCGTGCGGCCAACGCTGGCGTACGGGATCCCAGGCATTGGTTCCTTGCCGCGCAGCGCAAGAGGAATCACGTTGACGACCGCGTTTCACGGGCGTTATTACTCCAATGCTGTCATTGGGCGCCTCGCGGGCATCGACGCGTCCCGAGTGCAGAACGGCGAAGTGCTTGGCAAGCTGGTTGTAGTGGGGATGCGACGAAACCCGCGGCAGAGGGCTCAGCTCGCTCTTCATCTCTCGGGGAGCAGGACAACGGTATATATGGGATTGCCGTGGAAAGGAGCGGCAATCGTCTTGGGTGCGTCGGTTCGCGGACTGATCGTGGAGAACCACAACACACCACATCATGCATTGGTGGTCGTCGTGGATCTGCAAGCGGCCCAGGAGTTACGCGCCCTCACGCCAAAAGAAACGCAATGGCCGCAGTGAAGCAGCCATTCCGTGATGTAGGGAACGATCAGGGAATCAGCTTGGAGGTGCTGTACTGCGTGGCGCAGGCAGGCTTGGAGGTGCAGGCATGAGTCTTCGGGCGATGGTCGAGGCGATGCTGCAGGAGGATGGCTGGCAGTTCGCGCCAGTGGAAGGCCAGTCCACCCTGGCGATGGGATTCCGCGGCCAGCACGGCAGCTGGATGTGCTACGCCCATATTGACGACGAGCGAGGGGCACTGGTCATCTACTCCGTGACCGCCAAGGCGGTTCCCGAGCAGGGGCGGCAGCTCATGGCGGACTTCCTCACGCGTGCGAACTTCGGCCTCGTGCTGGGCAACTTCGAGATGGACTTCAGCGATGGCGAGACGCGCTTCAAGACGAGCGTCGAACTTGGGCAGACGGACGCGAACACGACCCTCCTGCGCAGGCTCCTGCACGTGAATGTCGCGACGCTGGACCGCTATCTGCCAGGCATCGAAGGGGTGGCCGAGGGCCGCATGGGTCCTCAGGAGGCCATTGCGCTCTGCGAGGCGCAGGACAGCTGACGCATGACCTTATAAGGTAGCAATGCACGGCGCCGCGGCCTGCCCCCATCAAGGGGGAAGGCCCGGCGCCTGCCTTCTTGCTCGGCGCTCGGATCGTGTCGCACGGTGCTCGCCCAGGTTCGCCACGGCCAGGCGGCAGGACGCGCCTATACTGGCCGCGACGCACGACCTGCGCAGCGCCAAGCGCCTGCGGCCTGGGGGCGGTTGATTGACTGATCGGCCGGGACGCGGCAATGCGCCTTCGGACCGAAGACGTTGGCTTCGCTTCGCTCTTATCGCACTTCTGGGACTCGTGCTGGGACAAGCGTCGGTCGGGCACCCTGCCTGGCCGCTGGGTCTGGCTGCGGCAGGCGGGCTCGCGGAGCTGCCGTTCGGCGCGGTGGGCGTGCTCGCCGCAGGAATCGGCATCGTGCTTCGCGGGGTGGATGGTGCGGCGCTCGCCGCGCTGCTGAGCCTCGCGCTGCTGCCTCTTGCGGTCTCGGAGGGCCTGTGGCCGCGGTTGCGCCGCGGCATCGGCGGTCCGCTCATGGCTGGCGGGCTCGCATTGCCGCTGGCCCTTGCGCTGCCGGGAGGCTTCGCACGCTTCCTGCTCGTGCCGGTCTCGATGTTCGGCGGTTGGACCGTTTCGTTCGCGTGGCGCGCGCTACAGGGCGACAGCCCTGAGCAGCGCCGCCTGGCCGCAGGACTCCTAGCCGTAGCGTCCGTCTGGTCGCTGCAGTCATCGCAGTTCCTCTTCCTCGACCCAGGCCTGCTGCTTGCGCTCGTCATCGTGTTCGGCGCCCTGCGCTGCCGCCTGCCGGTGGCACCGCTGGCGGTTTCCCTGGGTGCCGTGCTCGCACTGGGGGGATTCGCTCCGCACGAGGCGGGCCTCTGGCTGGCGGCAGGCGGAGCCCTGGGCGCCGCGCTGCGCCGCTACGGTCCGTTCTGGGGCTGGCTCGGCCTTGCGGTTGCCATGGGTCTTGCGCTGCCGTTGCTGCCGCTATCGGCCGGGGAGGCCGTCGTGGGGTGCCTGCTCGGCCTCCTGGTGATCGGGCAGGCGGTGCCGGAGAAGGCGTTCGCGGCGCTGCGCCTGATGTTCGAGCCTGCGCCGCCGCCGGCGCCAAGCGGACCCGAGGAACGCTTGCAGAGTGCCCTGGGCCAGCTCGACACGCTGATCCGCGCCCTGGCGCCGGAGGTCGCCGCGTCGTCGGCGGCGGAGGCCGACGTGGCGCGCTATCTCGGCAGCGTGCGCGAACACGTCTGCAGCGGCTGCCCATTTGAACGCACCTGCTGGGATCAGGGATTCTACCGTACCTACACCGGAGTGCGCGAACTCATGCTGCGCCAGGACGGAGGGCCGGCCAGCGGTGGCGACCTGCCGGCAGAACTGCGCCAGCGCTGTCCCAAACCGGATCAGGTGGCGACGGCGGTATCGGTTGCGGGCGACCGCCTGCGCGCCGAGGCGAACGTGCGGCGGCTGCTCCAGGCGGAACGCGCCCTCGCGCACGACGTGCTGCTCGGGGTCCGTCAGATGCTCGGCTGGGCCTTCACGTCAACCGCAATGCCCGCGCCGCCGAGGCTCTGCTTCGGCTGCGGCATCGCCCAGTTGGCCAAAGGGCAGGGCACCTTGAGCGGTGACAGCTACCTCGTCCGCGAGCTGGACGAAGGCCGGCTGCTCATTGCCATCTCCGATGGCATGGGCACCGGCTACGCGGCGGCGGAGCAGAGCGCCGGCGCGCTCGAGTCGCTGGAGGGACTGATCTCGACGGGCATGGATCCCGTGCTGGCTGTGCGCAGCACAAACGCCGTGCGGCGGGCTCTCGGAGGCGACAGCTACGCAACCCTCGACGTCGCTCTCGTGGACCTGGTGGCGGGAGAGGTTGCGTCGCTCAAGATCGGCGCTCCCGAGACCTACCTCTGGCGCGGGGGCGGAGTGCAGGTGCTGCGTGGCGAGTCCCTGCCGCTTGGCGTACTGCCCGAGGCCGAGGCGACGGTCCAGCACCTGTCGTTGCGTCCGGGCGACCGCCTGGTGCTGGTGTCGGACGGGGTGATCGAGACGATGCCGGGGCAGCGCGGCGCGTGGCTGGAAGCGGTGTTGACGGCACTGGGCGGGCGCGATCCGCAGTTCCTTGCGGAGGCAATCCTGGATGCCGCCATCGGCAGGCGCTCGTCGCCGCGGGACGACGCCACGGTTCTCGTGGCGGCGTTTTACCCGCAGCAGGGCGAACAAGAGGTCCTGCCCTGGCGGCGCCGCACGTCGCCGGCCGGGATAGCCTTGGCCGGCCAGGGAAAGAATGCTGGCGGAAGGAGGCGTGTGCCATGGGCGAGGCGGTCGACCGGCCGGTGATCTGGGGTGAGGCGCATCGCTACCAGATCGGGGCAGCGCTCGGTGAGCGCACCTTCTGGGCGCTGGACGAGTCAGGGCGCGCCTGGACGGTGGAGATCGGCCGGAGCGAGGTCCTGCACGCGCGCGCCGCTCTGGCCGAGCGGCTGCCGCAAGGCGTCCTGCCGCAGGTGCGCGAATGCGGCGACATGCCTGGCGGGCGTCTGTCCTTCCTCGTCACCGAGTGGCTCGCCGGCTATACGCTGACCACGTTCCTGGAAGAGGGGCGTCGCCTCTCTTCCAGCGAGTTGCGCGCTCTGGGCTTTGACATCGGCCTTGCGCTCGAGGTGCTGGCGCGGCACTCGGTGGAGCTGACGGCCGTCTCCTCGGACGAGCTCATCTACAGCGTCCACGAGAGGCGCTGGCGTCTGACGGCGCCCGGCCGGTGGCAGAATTGCGGCGACGGTGCGCTCGACCTCGGCTGGCTGGCGGTGGCCATGCTCGCGGCAGGCGGCAGCGTGCCGGGAGAGGAGCCCCCGTGGGCAAGGGAGGATCGCCGGCTCTGGCGACTGCTGCAGGAGACGCTGGCCGCACGCTTCACGCCACGCGCGTGGACACGCAGAGTACGCCGGCTGCGCGACGTGGTGCGCGCCATCGGAGCGTTGTCGCAGCACTAGCGGCAGGACCGCGCTTCCTGACGTCGAAGCGGGGCGCCATGCTGGATTTGCAGGCGCATGTCCGCGCCGAGACCGAGGCGGCGGGCCTCATCGGCCGCCGCGTCCTGGTGGCCGTGTCCGGCGGCCCAGACTCGGTGGCCCTGTTTCACATCCTCGCAAGCCTGGCCGGCGAGGAGAGGCTGGGCCTCCATCTCTGCCATGTCGATCATGGCTGGCGGCCAGAGGCTGGGGAGGACGAGACTGCGATCTGCACGAACCTCGCGCGTGGGGCCGGCGTCGGCTGGAGCGTCATCCACCTGCCCGCACCCAAGACGCTCAGCGAGGCGCAGGCCCGGACGGCGCGATTCGCCGCTCTGCGGCGCGTCGCCGAGAGCGTGGGTGCCGAAGCCATCGCCCTCGGCCACCAGGCGGACGACCAGGCGGAGACGGTGTTGATGCAGCTGGTCCGGGGCACGGCGCACGCGGGCGGCATGGCCGGCTGGCGGCCGCCCCTCTGGCGTCCGCTGCTCTCGGTACCGCGCCGCGAGCTCGCCCGCTACTGCGAGGAGCGCGGCATCGCGTTCGCCAGCGACCCGAGCAACCTTTCGCCCGCCTTCGCGCGCAACCGCGTACGGCTCGAGGTTCTGCCGCTGCTGCGCCGCGAGAACCCGCGCGCCGCGGAGGCGATCGGCCGGTTCGCGGCGTTGCGGCGCGAGGAGGACGACTGGCTCGAGGCACAGGCGTCCGCCCTGCTCCATGCCATGCCCCGCCTTCCCCACGGCCTTGACCTGCGCCCTTTGCGGACGCAACCTGTGCCGCTGCAGCGCAGGGTCCTTCGCCAGGCGCTGGCGGAACTGGGCGCGGCCCTCGATGCGGACGGCCTGATGGCCCTGCAACAGGCGCTGCAGGCGGGGGCCAGGTCAGCGACCGCTGCGGATCTGCGCCTTGAGCATGGCATGCTCTACCGTCCGTCGCCGCCACCGCCATGGAGCAGCCTTCCGCCGGGCGGGCAGCTGCTCTGGGGCGGGCTGCGCTTCGGCGCAGGCCCGCCACCTGGGGGCAGCTTGAGCGCGGACGTGGGCCAAGGCCGGCTCGTGGTGCGCGCGCGGCGACCTGGCGACCGCATGCGCCTTCCCGGCGGCACGCGCAAGCTGCAGGACATCTTGGTGGACGCCAAGGTCCCGCGATCCTTGCGCGACGCGCTGCCGGTCGTCTGCCTGGAAGGGCGGCCCGTGTGGCTTCCGGGCCATGTACGGGCGGCGGACGCAGGGGCCGGCAGGACGGTCTGGGTCGGGTCGGCGGAAGTTGTTGCACAACTTTGGAGTGTGCTAGAATGAACCGATTCGCGTGGCCCGCCTGCAAGAGCCCGCGAAAGGAGGCCGGGCGTCGGTGAACAACAATATCTTCCGCCGCATCACGTTTCCCCTCGTGATGCTCGTTCTGCTTCTCATGGTCCTGGAGTACGTGCACACGGCGCAGCCGGCCAATATCACGCAGTACACCTATACGCAGATGGTCGCCGTGGTGCAGCGCCACGAAGTCAAGAGTGCGACGATCAACGGCGACACCCTGACCGGCAAGCTGACCAGCGGGAAGACATTCCAGACGACGATCTCGCAGTATGCCACCAGCAGCCTGCAGGACCTACTCAACAAGAACGGCGTCAACTTCGGCTACGCCAACTCGCAGACCCCGTGGTACGATAGCCCGATCTTCAACACGCTGCTCTGGGTCGCCCTCCTCGCGGCGGTGATGTTCTTCCTCATGCAGCAGACGCAGGGCGGCGGCAACCGTGTGATGCAGTTCGGCAAGAGCCGGGCGCGCCTGCATACGGACGACCGCAAACGCGTCACCTTCGATGACGTCGCTGGCGTCGAGGAGGTCAAGGAGGAGCTTGCGGAGGTCGTGGACTTCCTCAAGCATCCCAAACGCTATGTGGAGCTTGGTGCCCGCATCCCGAAGGGCGTCCTGCTGTTCGGTGAGCCAGGTACCGGCAAGACCTTGCTTGCGCGAGCCGTGGCGGGCGAGGCCGGCGTGCCGTTCTTCAGCATCTCCGGCTCCGACTTCGTCGAGATGTTCGTCGGCGTCGGCGCGTCGCGCGTGCGCGACCTCTTCGAGCAGGCCAAGAAGAACTCGCCCTGCATCGTGTTCATCGACGAGATCGACGCCGTCGGCCGTATGCGCGGCGCAGGTTACGGCGGTGGCCATGATGAACGCGAGCAGACGCTGAACCAGCTGCTCGTCGAGATGGATGGCTTCGGCGTCAACGAGGGGATCATCGTCATCGCGGCCACCAACCGGCCGGACGTCCTGGACCCCGCGCTGCTGCGGCCCGGCCGCTTCGACCGGCAGGTTGTGATCCACCGCCCGGACCTGCAGGGACGCAAGGAGATCCTCGCGGTGCACGCCGCCAACAAGCCGCTTGAGCCCGGCACGGACCTCGAGCAGGTGGCCAGGCGCACGCCGGGGTTCACCGGCGCCGACCTTGCCAACACCCTGAACGAGGCGGCGCTGCTCGCGGCACGCCGGCGCAAGAAGCGCGTCGGCATGTCGGAGCTCGATGAGGCCATCGAGCGCACCATCGCGGGGCCGCAGAAGAAGAGCCGCATCATGAACGAGAAGGAGAAGCGGCAGGTCGCCTTCCACGAGGTCGGCCATGCGCTCGTAGGCCACCTGCTGCCGCACGCCGACCCCATCGTCAAGGTGACCATCATCCCGCGCGGCATGGGCCTGGGCTACACGCTGCAGATGCCGAGCGAGGACCGCTACCTCGTGTCGAAGGAAGAGATCCTCGACCGCATCACGGGCGCGCTGGGGGGAAGGGCCGCCGAGGAGGTCGTCTTCGGCGAGATCACCTCTGGCGCGGCCGACGACCTAGACAAGGTCACCAAGATGACCCGGCGCATGATTACCGAGTTCGGGATGTCCGAGGCCCTCGGGCCCATGACGTACGGCACCAAGCAGGACCAGGTCTTCCTCGGTCGCGACCTGATGCGGGACCGCAACTACTCCGAGGAGATCGCTGCCATGATCGACCGGGAGACGCGCCGGGTGGTGCAGGAGTGCTACCAGCGCGCGAAGCAGCTCCTGCAGGACAACCGCCAGACGCTGCACCGCATCGCGGAGAAGCTGCTGGAAGTGGAGACCATCGAGGGTTCGGAACTCGAAGCGATGATCGAGGGCAAGGAACTCGCCATCTGAGGCAGCAGTACCGTCGGGAGCGCATCGGGTCGTCACGCCCGGTGCGCTCCCTGCTTGCTAGCGGATTGTACCTGGGTACCATGGCGACGTCTTGAAAAGTGACGCTATGGGTGGCAAGATTGTGCCGAAAGGGGAGCAAAACGTGGAGATCCAAGGCCTGCCGCTTTGTCCCGGTTGCGGGGCTGCCATGCAGGTGATCGAGCTCCGCTGTCCGCGCTGCGCGACCCGCGTGCAAGGGGAGTTCCGGCCGGGGCTCGCTGGCTTGACGCCGGCCCAGCAGCTGTTCGCCGAGCGGTTCCTCGCCGCGCGCGGCAACCTGAAGGAGCTGGAGCGGGAGTTTTCGATCTCCTACCAGGCCTTGCGCGGACAGCTGGACGAGATCGTGGGCGCTCTGGCCCCGACGCCGCGCGGCGGGCGCGAGGCGGTGCTTCAGCGGCTGCGGCGCGGCGAGCTGCGCGCGGACGAGGCTCTGCGCCTGCTCGAGCGACAGGCGCCGGGAGAGGATGCGAAGGATCGCTGAAGGAGGCTTCGTCGATGGGAGACTTCGAACGCCGCGTTCTGCGGCTGGTGTCCGAGGGCAAGCTGACGGCCGAGGAGGGCGAGGAACTCCTGCGCTCGCATGAGCGGGGCAGCTTGCGCGACCTGCGTTCGGTGGTGGAGGAGAGCCTGTCCGGCGTCGGGCGCGTGGTGCGCGAGCACACCGAGCCGGACGTGCAGGAGCTGTTGCGGGCGGAGCTGCCCGCGTCCGACGAGCCGCTCGAACTGCGCATCGCGGGCGATTTCGGCCTCGCACTGCTGCCTGGCGACGATGGCGCTTGCAGGGCCGTCTGGAGCGTCGGCAAGCCGTTCTTCGGTGAGGTGCCGCTGCCTCCTGAGGTACGGCTCGACGGCAGGACCTTGCGCGTCGAGGGGCGCGCGCGCTACGGCTTCGGCTTGGGGTTGCCGTTCGGCGGCTATGCGCTCGACATCTATCTGCCGCCCGGCACGCGTCTTGCGGGTAGCATCGCCCAGCGGCTCGGCCGCGTGCGCATCGACGACCTGCCGCTCGAGGACATGCACCTCGACACCCAGAACGGGCGCGTGCAGGTTGAGGTGCCTCGGCTCAAGGACTTGCAGGTGACCTCGCGCAACGGCTCGATCGAGGTGGCGGCGAAAGAGGGCGGCAAGGTGCGCGTGGACGCCTACAACGGGCGCGTCGCGCTGCGCGGCGCCCTGCAGGACGTCGAGGCGATGACGCGCAACGGGCGCATCGAGGCCGATCTCAGGCCCGTGCAGAACGGGCGCTGCAGGCTCGAGACGCTCAACGGCGCCGTCGAGCTCGAGTTGGCCAACGGCATTGCCTGCGACCTGCGAGCGGAGACGGTGCACGGCCCGATCTCGGTCGACATGCCAGGCCTGTCGATCGAGGAAGATGTGCGGGACTTCAGCCGCCGCCGGCTCCATGGTCGCACGACCGGCAGCGAAGGCGACCTGGTGGCGGACCTCGGCACGACCAACGGCGCGGTGCGGGTCCTGCAGCACGGGCGTTGACAGGAGAACAAGCGGGCCGGTAAGAATAGGGGCGTCATCGCATCGGAAGGCGAAGGGAGGGAGGCCGGGCTCTGCCCGGCCGAACTGTTGGCGTTCATCGAGACGCCGCTCGGGAGCGGCGCGTCGCTCTTCCTGTGGTCCACGCCCAAGTTCAAGACGACGACGGTGCGCGTCCTCGTGCGCACGCCCCTGGGCGACGACGCAAGCGCGGGTGCCCTGTTGCCGATGATCCTGCAGCGTGGTACGAAGACTCTGCCGCAGACGATCGAACTCGCACGCCACCTGGACATGCTCTATGGCGCGGAGCTGCGCGCCGACGTGCTCAAGTTTGGCGAGGAGCAGGTCTCGGTCTTTCATCTCGAGGTGGCGAACGCCGTCTACCTGCCCGGCGAAGACCCGCTGCCAAAGGCCCTTGCACTGCTCGGCGACGTGCTCACGGAGCCGCCGCTGGAGGGCGGCGGGCTGCGCGAGGACTGGGTCTCCCAGGAACGCGAGAACCTTCGCCGCCGCATCCAGGGCATCTACAGCGACAAGGCCCACTACGCCCAGCTGCGTCTTGTCGAGGAAATGTGCCAAGGCGAGGCCTATGCCATTCCCAGACTCGGCCGCCTGGAGGACCTCGAGCGGCACACTGGGGAGAGCCTGTGGCGCCGCTGGCAGGAGATCCTGCTGCGGGCGCCGATGGCGATCTACATCGTGGGCTCGATCGAGCCCGCGGCGGCGGAGGAGCAAGCGCGGCGGCTCCTGGCCCGTGTCGGCCGCCGCCAGGTGCGGCTGCCCGCGGGCGTCGCGCCGCATGTCGCACCTGCGGTACCACGCCAGGTGCACGAGCGTCAGGCGATCGCCCAGGGCAAGCTCGCGATGGCGTTCACGACGAACCTGCGGGCGGCGGACCCCGGCTACCCGGCGCTCGCCATGATGAACGGCATCTACGGCGGCTTCAGCCACTCGCGCCTCTTTCAGGAGGTGCGCGAGCGTCACTCTCTGGCCTATTACGCACAGTCCCAGATCGACGGCGTCAAGGGCCTGCTGTTCGTCCATCTCGGCATCGCCTCCTCGGCGCGGGAGGCTGCCCAGGAGCTCGTCCTGCAGCAGCTCGACGTGGTGCGCCGCGGCGCGTTCCGGCCCCAGGAGGTCCAGGACACGCTCAAAGGCATCGCCACGCAGATCGAGCAGTCGGAGGACGCGCCGAGCGAGGCGATCATGACCGACTTCGAACTTCGCGCGTCCGGCCGCCCGACCGACCCTGAACGCCGCATCGCCGCGCTCGCCGCCGTCGATCCGGAGGAGATCGCGCAGGCCGCAAGGGGATTGACACTCGACACGGTCTACTTCCTGGACGCAGAGGGGGACGGCAATGGCGACGCGGATTGAGGCACGGGCCCTGCGCGAGGAGATCTGGAGCGACGTGCTGCCATCGGGCCTCGCCTGCTACGTGCTGCCCAAGCCGGGCTTCGCGACGCGCTACGCCAGCTTCGCCACGCGTTACGGCTCCTGCGATCAGGCGTTCGTCGGCGCCGACGGCCGGCTGCGCGAGACGCCGGCGGGCATCGCCCACTTCCTCGAGCACAAGCTGTTCGAGGAGGAGGGGGGCAACGTCTCCGAGCGCTTCTCCGCGCTCGGTGCGATGGCCAACGCCTACACGAACTACGGCGCGACGAGCTACCTGTTCTCCACGACGGAGCACTTCAAGGAGTCTCTCGATCTGCTGCTGCACTTCGTCCAGGAGCCGTACTTCACTGAGGAGAACGTGCGCAAGGAGCAAGGCATCATCGCCGAGGAACTGCGCATGTACCTCGACGATCCGCGCTCGGTGGTGTTCCAGAACCTGCTCGCCGCGCTCTACCAGCGCCACCCGGTGCGGGTCGAGATCGGCGGGACGCTGGAGTCGATCCAGCGCATCGGACCACAGGAACTCCTGCTCTGCCACCAGGCGTTCTACCATCCGGGCAATATGGTGCTGATGGTGGCCGGCGACGTCGACCCCGAGGAAGTATTCGCCATGGCTGGACGGGCGGTGCCCGTGGCTGGACCGCCGCCCGCGCGGCGCATCTACCCCGAGGAGCCCGCCGCAGTCGGCGAAGCGATGGTGCGACGCCGCATGGCGGTCGGGGTGCCGCTGATCGCGATCGGCTTCAAGGACGATCCTGCGCCGTCGTCCGAGGGGCTGCTGCGCGAGGTGACGATGGAGATCCTGCTCGACGTGCTCTTCGGCCCGTCGTCGGAGATCCACCGCCACCTCTACGAGGAGGGACTCATCGGCCAGCAGTTCTCCGCGAGCTACTTCTCCGGCGACGGCTACGCCGCGTCGGTGCTGGGCGGGCCGACCAAGGACCCGGACCGCCTGCTGGCCAGCGTCGAGGAACGGTTGGCGGAGGCGGTGCAGGCAGGACTCGACCCGGCCGACGTGGAGCGCAGCCGCCGACGCTCGCTCGGGGAGTTCGTGGCGCTCTTCAACGCGCCAGAGGCGGTCGCGCACGCCTTCAGCGAGTACGCGATGCGCGGACTGGACCTGATGGCCGTCTACGATCTTCTGCAGACGCTGACGCCGGACGACATCGGCCGGCGCCTGCAAGAACAGTTCGGCTCCCCTCGCCGGTCGGTGTCGATCGTTGAAGGCGGCATCTGACAGGGCGCCAGGCTGGGATCGGCCCGAGCACGGGATGTTTGCGGGGGTCCCGTGCGTGGACTTCGCGAAACCCTGACACGCGCCTGACCATACTAGGGGCATCCGCTTGAGGGAGGCTCCCGCGTGCGCAGGTTCGTGCCGTATCTGCTGGCCGGCGGTACCGCCGCCTTGCTCGGCCTGTCCATGGTCCTCTTCGGCGTGTCCGGGTTCCATGCCGTGCGCCCGTTGCGCAGCGACCAGCCCCGACAGGCCCTGTCGCAGGGCAGCGTCGCGCAGGTCGTGCGCCGCGGGCTGCCCGCCGTGGTCCGCGTGACCGTACTGCGTCCGACGGAGCTTCGGACGTCCTGGGGGCGGCCGCTGTCCGTGAAGGTGACGGGCAGCGGCTTTGTCGTGGACGCGCGCGGCGGCGTCCTCACGAGCGCCGGACTCGTCGCGGGTGCCCAGCGCATCGAGGTGCGCTGCCGCCGATGCGCCTCACCCCTGCCCGTCACCCGTGTGACGCTCGACGGGCTGCGGGACGTCGCCTACCTGAGCGTGCATCCGCCGCGGCGTCTGGCCGCCTTGCGCCTGGGCCCCGCGGCAGGCCCCGCCGCGGGAAGCTATGTCGTGGCCCTGGGCGGCGAGAGCGCCCAATTCGGCGTCGTCTCGGCCGAGGCGCGCGTGTTCGCTCAGCCGGACGGCACGACCCGACGCCTGCTGCAGACCGATGCGTCCATCCACGCCGGGAACACCGGCGGTCCCTTGCTCGATCTCGAAGGCCGGGTCGTCGGCATGTCCACCTATAGCGTTTCGGCCGGCAAGGGCATCGGTTTTGCCGTTCCCGCGCGGGACCTGCGGTTGGCCATTGGGCGAAGCGGGGCATGACCCATCGACCGGTGAGGTCCCGAAAACCGGATGGCGGGAGAGGTTCAGGCACCATACCCCCTCGCGTCAAATGGTCCGTTCGGGCCTGAGCCAACCATCGGCGTGAAGAGATATACTGGTCGCGTGTGTGGCCAATGCTGGCGGGCAGAACCCGTCTATGGAGGGACCAAGGTTGCTGAGTGACATCGAGATCGCCGAAGCGGCGAAGATGCTGCCGATCACCGAGATCGCCAAGAGGTTGGATCTCGGGCCTGACGACATCGAGCAGTACGGAAAGCACAAGGCGAAGATCCCGCTCGAGGTGTTCGAGCGCCTGAAGGACAGGCCGGACGGACGGCTGATCCTCTGCACGTCGATCAACCCGACGCCTGCCGGCGAGGGCAAGACCACGACGACGGTCGGTCTGGGTCAGGCCCTGGCGAAGATCGGCAAGCAGGCGATCATCGCCCTGCGCGAGCCGTCCCTCGGCCCCTGCTTCGGCATCAAGGGCGGTGCCGCCGGTGGCGGCTACGCGCAGGTGGTGCCGATGGAGGACATCAACCTCCACTTCACCGGCGACTTCCACGCGATCACGTCGGCGCACAACCTGCTGGCGGCCATGCTGGACAACCACCTGCACCAGGGCAACCAGCTCGGCATCGACCCGCGCGCGATCACCTGGCCGAGAGTCCTCGACATGAACGACCGCGCCCTGCGCAACATCGTTCTTGGCCTTGGCGGCAAGGCCAACGGCGTGCCGCGCGAGTCGGGCTTCATGATCACGGTCGCGTCGGAGATCATGGCGATCCTCTGCCTCTCGACCAGCCTTTCGGACCTCAAGGAGCGCCTGGGCCGGATCGTCGTCGGCAGCCGCTACGACGGTAGCTTCGTCACGGCGAAGGACCTCAAGGCGGACGGTGCGATGGCGGCCCTGCTGAAGGATGCGATCAAGCCGAACCTCGTGCAGACGCTCGAGAACACGCCGGCCCTGATCCATGGCGGGCCGTTCGCCAACATCGCCCATGGCAACAACTCGATCCAGGCGACGCGCCTTGCGCTGAAGCTGGCCGACTACGTCGTGACCGAGGGCGGCTTCGGCTCGGACCTCGGCGCAGAGAAGTTCATGGACATCGTCGCGCCCAAGGCGGGCCTCAAGCCGTCGGCCGTGGTGCTCGTCGCGACCATCCGGGCACTCAAGCTGCACGGCGGGGCGGACCTGAAGTCCCTGACGCAGGAAGACCTCGGCGCGCTGGAGCGTGGGCTGCCGAACCTCGAGCAGCACGTGGCGATCGTACGCAAGTTCGGGCTCAACCCGGTCGTGGCGATCAACCGCTTCCCGAGCGACACCAAGGACGAGGTCGCCCTCCTCGAGAGCCGGGCGCACCAGCTCGGCGTCGAGATGGTGCTCTCGGACGTCTTCGCGCAGGGCGGCGCAGGCGGTGTGGCACTGGCAGAGGCTGTCGTGCGCGCGGCCAACCAGCCGGGCGACTACCACCCGCTCTACGAGAGCTCGCTGCCGCTCAAGGAGAAGATCGAGCGCGTCGCCAAGGAGATCTACGGGGCAGACGGCGTCGACTTCCTGCCGACCGCGCAGAAGAGCATCGAGCGGTACACGGAGCTCGGCTACGGCGACCTGCCGGTCTGCATGGCGAAGTCGCAGTACTCGCTCTCCGACAACCCGAAGCTCCTCGGCCGCCCGAAGGGCTTCCGCGTCACGGTGCGCGAGGCGAGGCTGTCGGCCGGTGCCGGCTTCGTCGTCCCGCTCCTGGGCGACATCATGACGATGCCCGGCCTGCCGAAGGCTCCGGCGGCCGAGAAGATCGACCTGACCGCCGACGGGCTCATCAAGGGGCTCTTCTAACATGGCGGACGCCTGGCTGCTCAGTGTGCCGCAGCCGCCCTGGCGGGCAGACGTCCTCGAGGAGGTCGGTCTCGGCACGGCGCGCCCTTTGCACCTCTTCCTCGAGGGGTACGACGGCCCGGACCTGCCGCAGCTGACCCGCGGAAACGGGGGGGCGCTCTTGAGCGCCCCCCCGGCCGCGATGGAGGCCCTTCTCGCCGACCTCGGGGAGCCCTGGCGGACGCTCGGCCTGCGGGCACTCCAGCCGGTGCCGCGGTTGCTGAAGCTGCCGCGGGGAGGCCTGCCCCTCGGAGCGCGCACATATGTCATGGGCATCGTCAACGTGACGCCCGACTCCTTCTCCGACGGCGGTCGCTACAAGGCTGTTGACAGGGCGTGCGAGCATGCCTTGGAGCTGCAGGCGGCCGGTGCCGACATCATCGATATCGGTGGCGAGTCGACGCGCTGGTACCAGCGCGCGCACCGGAGCGAGGCGGGCAGCGCGGACGCGCGCCTGCCGCTCGACGAGGAGCTCGGCCGCGTGGTGCCGGTGCTTGAGGCCCTCAAGGGCCAGATCAAGGTGCCGATCTCGATCGACACCTACAAGTGGCCGGTCGCACAGGCGGCGATCGAGCTCGGCGCGGAGATCGTGAACGACGTCACGGCCGGTCTCGCGGATCCCGAGATGCTGCGCGGCACGGCGAGAGGCGGAGCGGCGATCGTCCTGATGCACGCGCAGGACGAGCCCTCCTACGGGAACGTCGGCAGGGAGGTGCGCGAGCACCTGCGCCAGCGGGCGCGGGAAGCCGAGGCGCAGGGCGTTTCGCGCGATGCGATCGTCCTTGACCCGGGTATCGGATTCGGCAAGGAGCCGGAGCACAGCTACGCAGTGCTGCGCATGCTGCCAAGCCTCAGGTCGCTGGGCTATGCGGTGCTGTCCGGGCCTTCACGCAAGAGCTTCCTCGGCGCTGCCACGGGGCGCCCGATCGACGAGCGGCTCGAGGCGACGGTGGCAGCCGTGGCGCTGTCGGTGGCCCTCGGCGCGGATATTGTGCGCGTGCACGATGTCGTCCAGGCGATGGACGCGGTGCGCGTCGCGGATCGGACGGTGCGGGGATGAAAAGGCAGGTCGCCTTGCGCGGGCTCGTGTTCTACGGCCGCCACGGCAACTACAAGCACGAGCGTGGGCTCGGCCAGCCGTTCCTGGTGGACGTGGAGATCACCTATGACTTCCGTGACGTGGCCCAGACCGACGCGGTGGAGCAGGCGGTGGACTACCGCTACGTCTACCGCACGGCGCGCTCGATCTTCGAAGGACCGAGCCTCAGACTGCTCGAGACGCTGGTCGAGCGGACGGCCCAGGCTCTTCTGGAGCAGTTCCCGCAGGCCGACCGCGTGCGGGTGCATGTGCGCAAGCCGCACGCGCCGCTCGGCGGGCCCGCCGACGGCGTCGAGGCCGAGGTGGAGATCGGACGGGATGATTGAGGCGGCGATCGGGCTCGGAGCGAACCTCGGCGAGCGGGAAGCCGCGCTGCGGCGCGGTCTCTGGTCGCTGGGGCTGCCGCTGCTCGCGGTGTCGTCGCTCTACGAGAGCTCGCCCGTCGAGACCGAGATCGCCCAGCCGAACTATCTGAACGCCGTTGCCGTGGCGCTCGTGCCAGAGGCGACAGCCCCGCAGGACCTGCTGCGGCGGCTTCTGGCGATCGAGGCATCGCTCGGGCGCACCCGTGCGCCCGGAAAGCCGCCGCGCACCCTCGACCTGGACCTGCTGCTCTTCGGCGGGGCGATCCTGGACGAGCCGGGTCTCACCCTGCCCCATCCGGGCCTTGTGCGCCGCAGGTTCGTGCTCGAGCCGCTGCTCGAGGTGCGGCCGAACGCCGCACTTCCGGACGGCCTGCCGCTCGGACCGTTCCTCAGGGCCACCTTGGGCCAGCAGGTGCGGCGTGTGGCGGGGAGGTGCTGGTGGTGGCGGATCGCGGACTGATCCTCGCGCTCCTGCGCGAAGGCGGATTCGTGTCCGGCGCCGAGATCGGCCGCCGGCTGGGCGTCTCGCGGACGATGGTCGCCAGGGAGGTCGCGGCGCTCGAAGCGGCGGGCTGCCGCATCGAGGCCGTGACGGGACGCGGCTACCGCTTGCTCGCCCTGCCTGACGCGCCGCTGCCCGAAGTGATGGCGGCGCTCTGGCACGGTCGCCACGCGTACGGGGTGCGTTTCTGGCCCGAAGTGGCATCGACGATGCAACTGGCCGGCGAATGGGCCCGCGCCGGCGCGCCTGCCGGTGCGACGGTGGTGACGGACCACCAGACAGAAGGGCGCGGTCGGCGTGGCCGCACCTGGCAGGACCCGCCCGGAAAGGCCCTGCTCGCATCGATCGTGCTGCGCCCCGGCCTCCCGGCCGGCGAGGCGGGCTGGCTGCCGCTCGCGGTCGCGGTCGGGGCGGCGCAGGCCATCGCTGAGGCGACGGGAGTCCAGCCCGGCATCAAGTGGCCGAACGATCTCCTGCACGAGGGCCGCAAGCTGGCCGGCATCCTGGTCGAGCTGACGCTCGACGAGCAGGAGGTGCGCTACGCGGTGGCGGGGCTGGGGGTGAATGTGCACCAGACGCAGTTTCCGGACGAGATCGCTGCGCGCGCGACGTCGCTCCTGCAGGCGTTCGGCTACCGCGGCACGCGCGCGCAGCTCCTGGCGGCGCTCGTGCCCGCCGTCGTCGCTGCCGTGCGAAGGCTGGAAGAGGAACCTGCCGAGCTCAGAGCGCAGTGGCGGGCGCTGAACGTCAGCCTCGGCCGCGAGGTGGAGATCCTTGGGCTGCAGGGGCCGGCGAGGGGCGTTGCCGTGGACGTCGACGACCTCGGGCGCATCGTGCTGCAGGGGCCGGACGGCGAGCGGCGGGCGTTCTCGGCCGGCGAGATCAGCCTGACTCAGGCGGCGCCGGGGTCGAGCGGTTCGACCGGCAGGTCCTCGTCCAGCAGGACATAGTGCCCGCCTGCCGTGCTGGTGTTCGAGCAGTGCAGCATGCCGCCCCGAAGCTCCCGCTCGATCTTCTCGCAGACCTCGCCGTCCACGACGAAGCGGGCACCCAGCGGCAGATCGGAGAAGAGCACGTGCGTGGCCACAAGATCCACCTCCAGTATCGGACTTGACAGGGGACGCGATTGCCTCGATTGTAAACCAGTAATGCGCAGAAGGTTTACGAAAGGGGAACCCCATGTCCGAGGACCTGCGTCGCGCCCGTCGCGTCGCCTATGCCGCAGCCTTCGCCGCGCTCCTCGCCGTCGCCTCCTACGTCAGCTTCGCTCTGCCCCTGACCGATGTTCCCTTCACGTTGCAGGTGCTCGTCGTGGTCCTGGCAGGCCTCGTGCTTGGACCGGGCCTCGGCGCGCTCGCCATCCTCGTCTACCTGCTGCTCGGCGCGCTCGGGGTGCCGGTGTTCGCCGCCGGCAGCGCAGGACTCGGCGTGATTCTCGGACCGCTCGGCGGCTACCTTCTCAGCTGGCCGCTGGCCGCGGCCATCGCGGGACTCGGCCGTGGCCGGGGGCCCGTTCTGCGTCTTCTGCCCGTCCTGGCGGCGCTTCTTGTGATCTATGCCGGCGGCATCTCCGGCCTGCACCTCAGCCAGGGGATGGGTTGGCGCGCGGCCTTCTTCGCCGGTGCCGCCCCGTTCCTGCCGTTCGACTTGCTCAAGGTACTGGTGGCCTGGGCGATCGCCCCGGCCCTTGCGCGCGTCGCGTCGCTCGGCCAGGCCACGGCCGAGGAGGCCTGATCCGCGCCTGCCGGTCCGGTGGCGGGGCTGCCCAAGTCTTGCAAAATTGCCGCCGCTGCGGCAGTTTGGAGGCTGGACACGCGTGGCAGGCCGCATGGCCTCCCGCGCCCACTCGGGTCTCGGGAGGACTGGCCCTTGCTGCTCGCACTCGACCTCGGCAACACGAACCTCACAGGTGGCGTCTTCGCCGAGCGCCGGCTCAGACTGCGCGCCCGCGTATCGACGCAGCGGGACAGGACTGCTGACGAGTGGGGCCTGATGATCGCGCAGCAGCTTTCCCAGCGCGGGATCCAGGAACGCGACCTGACGGGCGCCATCCTCGCGTCGGTGGTGCCGCCCGCCACAAACGCCGTAAGCGAGGGTGTGCGGGAGTTTCTCGGCGTCCTGCCGGTGCTGGTCGACCACCGCTTCGACACGGGGCTTGAGATCGCGTACGAGCATCCGGAGGAGCTCGGCGCCGACCGCATCGTCAACGCGGTCGGGGCGTTGAGCGACATGCAGCCCCCCATCATCATCGTGGACTTCGGCACCGCCACCACATTCGACGCGATCGACCGTGAAGGCCGCTATCTCGGCGGAGCGATCGCCCCCGGCATCTCGGTGAGTACCGACGCGCTCTTCCAGCGCGCGGCACTCCTGCACCGCGTGCGTCTGCAGCCGCCCGGGAGGGCGGTGGGGCGGACTACCGAGGAGAGTCTGCAGTCGGGCATCGTGCTCGGGTTCGCGGGTCAGGTCGACGCGCTCGTGCGCCGGATGCAGGAGGAACTCGGCGGCGCCGAGGTCGTGGCGACGGGCGGGCTCGCGGAACTGATCGCGCCGCACACCGAGACGGTGCGCCGCATCGACCAGGATCTGACGCTGCGCGGGCTCCTGCGACTCTACGAACGCAGGACGGGAGGGGCGGGATGATGCGGGAGGCAGACGGGCTGCGCCAGGAGCTTCTGGGCCGCGCGAGGCGCTTCGGAGAGGCCCTGGCGGCTGGGGATGTAGGGCTCGCCCTCATCCAGCAGACCACGGACAAGTACTACCTGTCGGGGACGGTGCAGCAGGGGTTTCTCGCCGTCGCGCCAGGGATGGAACCGGTGCTCTTCTGCCGCAAAGGCGTGGAGCGTGCGCGGGGCGAGACGCCCTGGGCGGTCGTGCCGCTCGAGCGTCCCAAGGACCTGCCGGACCTCGTGCGCGAGGCGGGATTCCCGCTGGACGGCCGCATCGGCCTTGAGGCCGACGTGCTGCCGGTTCAGCTCTGGCAGCAGATGCAGCGGCTGTTCCCCGAGCAGGCGCTCGTGGACGCGAGCCTGCCGCTCCGGCTCGTGCGCCAGGTGAAGACCCCGTACGAGCTCGACGAGATGCGGGCGGCCGGCAAGGTCTGGCGCGGCATGATGGAGGAGACGGCGCGGCAGATCCGGCCTGGCCTCGACGACCACCTGCTCTCGATCGCGGTCGACGCCTACGGCCGCAACCTGGGCGGCCAGGGGCTGATGCGCACGCGCGGGTTCAACTTCGAGTACTTCGCGCCGCACACCCTGGCGGGAGCGCCAGGCGCGGTGCCGGCGCACTTCGACGGCCCGACGGGAGGGCAGGGGCCCCATGCCGCGATCGGGCAGGGCTCTGCACACGTCACGATCGAGCCCGGCATGCCCGTCCTGGCCGACTTCGGCGTCGGCGTACGCGGCTATGTCGCCGACGGCACGCGCACGTTCTGTCTCGGCGACCTGCCGCCGGCGCTGGCGCGGGCCGCCGCCGTGGCGGTCGACATCCTGCGGCAGGCGGAGGAGACGCTGCGCGCCGGCGCGCCGCTCCATGCGCTCTTCCGGCAGGCGGCGGAGCA
This sequence comes from Bacillota bacterium, assembly GCA_021845645.1. The sequence continues at coordinate 23,607 of JAJZVM010000002.1, read as the reverse complement.
CGCGGCCGCGGAAGGGCTTGCGGAGCACTTCATGGGCTTCGGGCCCGACCGGGTGCGATTTCTCGGCCACGGCATCGGGCTCGAGCTCGACGAGCTGCCCGTCCTGACGCCGAACGCGGAGGGCCTGCTGGCGGAGGGCATGGTGGTCGCGGTGGAGCCGAAGTTCGTCTTCCCCGGCCAGGGCGCCGTCGGTGTCGAGGACTCGTTCATCATCCGGGAGGGCCCGCCGGAAGTGCTGACCGACTACCCGCGCGGCCCGGTCCTGCTCGGGCGGCGGACCTAGCCATGGCAGGCCCCAGCAGGGGAAAGCCGCGACCTGCCTACGTGCGCCCCCGCGCGCAGGCGGGCCTGTTCACCCTTGGACCCGAGGTGCGGGGAGAGGTGCTGCGCACCACCTACCGCGACGAGGAGAGCGGGTTCAGCGTCGTCAAGGTGAAGGTGGGCGACGGCGAGGTGACCCTCGTCGGCGCCTTGCCCACCCTGTCGACGGGCGAGCGGATCGCCGCCAAGGGGAAGCCGAAGATGCACCCGAGCTACGGCCCCCAGCTCGAGGTGGAGGAACTTGAGCGTCTGCTGCCCGTGACGCCGGAGGGCATCGTCGCCTACCTCGGCTCGGGCCTGATTCCGGGCATCGGACCGAAGCTCGCGCAGCGCATCTACGAGCATTTCGGCGAGGCGAGCCTGGAGGTGGTGCGGCGGGAGCCCAAGCGCCTCTCCGAGGTGCCGGGCATCGGCCGGCGGCGGATCGTCGAGGCGAACCGCACCGCGAAGCAGCAGGTGCGGCTCGAGCGGCTCGTGGTGGCCCTGAAGCCCTATCAGGTGCCACTCCATGTCGCGCGCAAGATCGAGGCGCGCTACGGCGACGAGGCCGAGCAGGTCGTGGCCCGCGAGCCGTACCGGCTCTGGCGCGACGTGGGCGGCATCGGCTTCCTCACGGCCGACCGCGTCGCGCGCGCCATGGGCATCGCGGAGGATGCGCCGGAGCGCATGGAGGCGCTCGTCCTGTACCTGCTGCAGACGGCGATGGACGAGGGGCACGTCGCGCTGCCGCGCGAGGAGGTCGTGCGGCGGAGCCAAAGCCTTGGCGGCACCGCGGAGAGGACGGAGAAGGCCCTGGGCGATCTCGCCTCGGGCGGACTCCTGGTGCTGGACGAGGACCTCTCTTACCTGACGCGCAACCACCAGATGGAGAAGAGGGTGGCGCGCGCCGTGGCCGTGCGGCTGCAGGCCAGGCCGGTGCAGGTGGAGCTGCGCCGGCGCGGCACGCTCTCGCCGGCGCAGGCCCAGGCCGCGCAGGCGGCGCTCGGGCGGGGACTGTTCGTGCTCACAGGCGGTCCCGGCACCGGCAAGACCACGACCGTGCAGGCGATCGCGCGGTCGGCGATCGGTCACGGCATCAGGCTCGAGCTCGCAGCCCCGACGGGCCGCGCCGCGAAGCGCCTGCAGGAGGCGAGCGGCCTGCAGGCCCAGACCCTGCACCGCCTGCTTGGCCTGCGCGGCCCGCTGAGCGAGGTGCGGGAGGTGGCGGCGGATCTCGTCATCGTGGACGAGGCGTCCATGATCGACCTCTGGCTGTTCGACCGCCTGCTGGACGCGCTGCCACGCACGGCGAGACTCGTGCTCGTCGGCGACCCGGACCAGTTGCCGCCGGTGGGCGCCGGCCAGCCGTTCGCGGATCTGCTCGCACGCCGGGAGGTGCCGCGCGCCGAGCTCATCGAGATCTTCCGCCAGGCCGCGCAAAGCGGCATCGTGCAGGCGGCGCACCGCATCCGCCAGGGCTATCTGCCGCAGCAGGCCCAGGACTTCGTCTGGCTGCAGGCGGAGGTGCCGCTCGAGCTGCAGCGCCTTGCACTGCAGGCGGCGACCGAGACCATGCCGCGTCTCGGCATCGATCCGGACGAGATCCAGGTGCTTTCGGCCGGGCACAAGCACGAGAGCGGCGTCCAGGCGCTCAACACGGCACTGCAGGCCAGGCTGAACCCGGCACGCGGCCAGCCCGAGCTCAAGCTCGGCGACCGCGTTTTCCGCCTGGGCGACCGCGTCGTCCAGTTGCGCAACGACTACCAGCGCGGCGCCCTGAACGGCGAGGTGGGGAGGATCAGCCGCCTCTCTGCCCAGGGGCGAGGCCTGTCCGTTGTCTTTCCGGATCCTGCGGGGGAGCGGGAGGTGGACTACGAAGCCGACGAGCTGCGCCAGATCCAGCTCGGCTACGCGACGACGGTGCACAAGGCGCAGGGCAGCGAGTACCGGGGGGTGGTCCTCGTGCTCTCGCCCCAGCACTGGATGCTCCTGCAGCGCAACCTCCTCTACACGGCCGTGACGCGGGCGCGCGAACGCATCACCGTCGTGGCGCCGGCGCGCGCCCTGCGCCAGGCCTTGCGGGCGGAGGGGCGGGACGTCCGGTACGGCAGGCTCGGCCTGCGCATCGAGGCGGCGCTTGCCGGCAGGTCCGCCGGCTGAGTCCAGAGCTGGCTGCCTGCCAGGCCGTGGTCCTGGCGTGCCGCCTCTGGCCTGGGCGTCGCGAACCACATCATTGCAGCATTGCGCCATGCAGCGCGAAGAACGTCCATGCGAGGTACGGCACCACTTGCGTCTCGGGCAGGTGCCCTCCCAACGAACCTGAACTCGACCTGCCCGTCATACCGGCTGAGGTCCCTGTACATGGCCCTCAGCATGCCGTTGACGATCAACGGGTCCTTGGTGCTTGGTGCCCCCGATGATCAGGACGGCTACCGCGATCTTCGTGAAGGCGGGCGAGTTGACCCGGCACCGGGCCGAGGCGCTATCGGCGCCGCACGCCGCACGAGACGCGTCATGCTAGAACTGCAGGGCGACGCCCTGGCTGGCGAACCACGCCTGGATGAGGGCCTGTACGTTGGCGCCGTAGGGTGCGTGGGCGCCCGGGACGAACTTGAGCTCCACGCGCGCGCCGCATCCCTTGAGGCGAACGGCCATGGCCGCCAGCATGCCCGGCGGCACGACATCATCCTGCGTGCCGCCGATGAGCAGGACCGGTACCTGTAGGCCCCGGCAGCCAAAGGAGTTTGCGCGGAACCAAGCCTCGCCGTAGCCGGGCGCTTCGAAGGCGGCTAGCGCCTGGTACTCGGACCTTTCGTCGGCGTTCAGCGCTGTGGCATGCGCCTGCCACCAGTTGAGGGCCTGCGTCGCGCCTGGCCAAGGGCTGACGAACGCGGCAGCGCGGATGCTCGGGTCCCAGTTGGCGAGCATCGCCCCGATGGCGCCTCCCAGCGACTCGCCGAAGAGATAGGTGGCGTGCGGTTTCACGCGCAGGCCACGGACCTGTGCGACGGCGGCGAGGCCGCTTCGTACATCCAGGAAGTCCTGATGCGCGTCGCCCACCTTGCCCCGGCTCGGACCGTAGCCGACGTAGTTGGGCAGGAAGACGATGGCACTTGGCTGGGTGGCGATGACGGCGGTCGTCGTGGTCTGGAAGAACACGGGAAGCGGGAAATGCGTGGACATTGCGCCAAAGGAGCCGCCGTGCAACTCGATCAGGAGCGGAAACGGCCCACGGCCGGGCGGCACGTCGAGGTAGGCCTGACTGCGCTGTCCGCGGCTCCAGTAGTACAGGCTGTACACGTGGGACCCGGGCGCCATGTAGGAGACGAGAGACGGACCCGGTCGGACGAGGTCGAGCCTGATGGGGGTCCCGTCCGCGCGCCAGGACTTCGTAGCGCCAAGGAAGAGCCCGCCCGGCAAGGGCCGCGCGATCGCCTTCGTGGTACCGCAACCGCCCAGGAGGCCGATCAGGTAGAAGACGGCCAGACCGGCAGCAAGCGATCGTCTACGCGTGGTCAACACGGTCCTCCCGGCTTTCCGCGATGGCACCCGTCACTCCAGGTCCAATCCGCGCGCTTTGAACCAGGACTGCTCCACCGCCCAGGACCGAGGCGTCTCAGGGGCGTGCCCGCCCGGGACGAAGGTGAGAGCGACCTGCGGATCGTACCGGCGCAGGTGCTGCGCCATCGCACGCAGCATCCCAGGCGCGATGATGGGGTCCCGCGTGCCGCCGACGAGCAGCACCGGCACCCTGATGTCGCGGTACGGCACGGAGTTCTCCCTGCACCAGGTCGACGCAAGCTTTGGCCCGCACGACTGCGCCAGGTAGATGTCGGTGAGCAGGTCGTTGCTCGTCAGGAGGTCCGTGGGCTGGGCCTCAAGCCACGCCATGGCCACCGCCGCGCCCGGCCAGGGGCTGAGGAGGCCGATGGCGCGCACCTGCGGGTCGCGGGTCGCCACGAGCAGTGCCACTATGCCGCCCAGCGATGCGCCGGAGAGGTACGTCGCGTCTCTCTTGATGCGCAGCCCCGAGACGTGCCTCAACGCGGCAAGCCCCTGCATCACGTCGACGAAGTCGTCGTGGCCGTCGCCGACGTCGCCCTGGCTGGGACCGTAGCCGCCGTAATTGGGCAGGAAGACGATCGCATCCGGTTGGGAGGCTACAGCGGCGTAAGCCGGCGTGTTCACGGGAAAGCCGGAGTAATGGCTGTATGACGCCCAGATGTCGCCGCCGTGCAGCTCGACCAGCAGGGGGTACGCCCGATCTCCGCCGGGCACGTCGAGAAGGGCCTGGCAGCGCAGGCCCCGGCTCCAGTAGGTCAGACTGAAGATGTGCACGCCGCGCGGCACGTTCTTCCTGTAGGCGTCCGGCACCTGGACAGGGACGAGCGCGATCGGCGTACCGTCTGCCCGACGGCTGCCCGCCATCTCGAGCGAGAGCCCACCTGGCAGCTGCCGGGATGCCGTGCCGACCGAGCAGCCGGCAGCGAGCACGGCCACCAGGAGCGGTAGCACGGCCCTGACCGCGATGCCTCGGCCAATACGGTAGCACACCGAGTATCATCTCCCTGGAAGGGCATCACACATCAAATGGCGACATTCCCTCCAGGGAGAAGTTGTCCCTGCCTCATCCGGTATGCCCAACCCGGCCAAGCGGACCATATTGCAGGCTCTCGGATCAAGGCGGCGCCGTGAACACCACCTTCACGCTCTGTCCAGACCCAAGGGCCGTGCCGGGGGCAGGCTTCTGCTCCGCGGCGACCCCGGAACCGCTCGGCACCAGTCGGTACCCGCGCGCGGCTAGTGCCGCGTCCGCCTGCTGGACCGTCAGGCCGAGTACGTCGGGGACACCGGCAGGCTCCTTCGATCCGCCGAGCTGCACCGCCACGGTTGTGCCCGGGGCGACGCCGCCGCCCGGCGCCGGAGACTGCGCGACCACCTGCGCGCCGCTACCCTGGCTCTGCATCAGGAGACCGAGGGCATCCAGCCGAAGAGCCGCCTCGGCGTAGGTGAGACCGGCGAGCCGTGGCACGGCTACGTGCTGGGGCTTCAGGACGGCGGTGCTCGTCGGCACGCCGAGGTAATCCATGATCTGGCCGAAGAGCTGCGAGAAGACCGGAGCGGAGACGTCGCCGCCGTAGAAGAGGCCTTTCGGGTCGTCCAGCTGCACCAGGATCAGCACTTTCGGGTTGGGCAGCGGTCCGAAGCCGATGAACGACGCCAGGAAGTCTCCCGTTTTGAACTTGCCGGCCTTTCCTACCACGTTGGCCGTTCCGGTCTTGCCCGCGATCTCGTAGCCTTTCACCTGCGCCAGGTTGCCTGTGCCCTTCGAGACCACCTTGATCATGGCCGTCTGCACCTCGCTTGCGACGAGGGGCGTGACGACGCGCTGCGAGGGGAACGTCAGCATTTTCTTCCCGCCACCGGGCAGGAGCAGGGCCTTGCCGATGTGCGGCGTGTGCCAGACGCCTCCGTCGGCGATGGCGGCCACTGCTGCGGCGAGCTGGATGGGCGAGATGGCGATCGTCTGTCCGAAGCCCATCTCGCCGAGGTCGAGATTGGTCGCCTGGTTCTCCGGCGGGATGAGACCCGCGGTCTCGCCCGGCAGGTCGATGCCGGTCGGGCGGTCCAGATGGAAGAGGTTGTAGAAGTGGTAGAGCTCGGAGGCGCCGATGTCGATCGCCAAGGTGGCGAAGCCGACATCCGACGACTCCTCCATGATGCCGTCGAACGTGAGGCGACCGAAGCCCGTGGGGATCCAGTCGAAGATCCGGATGCCGTCGATGACGATCGAGCCCTTGTCCATGATCGACCAGCTCGGCGTCGCCACACCGGTGGTGAGGGCTGCCGCGGCCGTGACGGGCTTGATCGTCGACCCCGGCTCGAAGGCGTACTGGATCGGTTCGTCCGCCCAATCGGTCTGGGGATAGGCCTGCCAGTTCGCCGGACTCGGCTCGGGGCTCTGGGCGAGGGCGAGGATGGCGCCCGTGTCGGGGTTGAGCACGACGATGCGCCCGCCGGAGGCGTGGCGCAGCTTGATGGCCGCGGTCAGGTCCTGCTGCGCGAAGGCCTGGATCGAGAGGTCAAGGGTGGTCTCAAGTCCGTCGCCGGGCACCGCGGCCGACTCGTGCACGCCATACTGCGGCAGAGGGTTGCCGAGGGCGTCCACCTTGACCAGCTCGCTGCCGGGCCGACCGCTGAGCTGCTTGTTGTAGCTGAGTTCCACGCCGGCGAGGCCGTTCTGGTCCACACCGACGAAGCCGATGACCGAGCCCGCCAGGTTGCCCTGGGGATAGATGCGCCAGGAGACGGGCTGCAGGCCGAGGCCGTCGTAGGTGCCGAGAGCCTGGATGCGCGCCGCCTGTTCCACGCTGATGTGGTAGGAGAGCCAGACGAACGCCAAACGGGACGACAGCACCTTCTGCAGCTTCGCGCCGCTTTCCCCGAGGATCGGCGCGAGCGACTGCGCCATGGCATGCGGGTCGTGAATCGAGCGCGGCATGGCCCAGAGCGCCTCCCCAGGCGTCTCCAGGGCGAGCACTTGGCCCTTGCGATCGGTGATGGTGCCGCGCACCGGCGGCAGGGGCAGGCGTGCATACTGCTCGGCGAGCGCACCGCGGTCGTAGATCGACGCGGCGACGATCTGCAGGTAGAAGAGGCGGGCGACGAGGCCGAGCGCGAGCACGCCTAGGATGACGATGACGGAGATGGCGCGTCGGACGACGAGGCGGCGGTAGCTCGGCTGCACGGAACCCCCCCACTCTCGGCACAACGCGCGGAGCGCCGGACATGCTAGAGGTAGGTCTCACCGTAGGTGCGAAGGCTATCCAGAACCGGCAGGAGGCCCGTGCCCTTCACCGTGAGTTCGTAGCTGACCCGTACCGGTGCGCCCCGATGTTCGCTGCGGCGCACGATGCCTTGGCGCTCCAGTGTCTTGAGGCGATCCGACAAGGTCTTCGGCGAGATTCCGACGAGCGACGCCTGCAACTCGCCGAAACGCCGGCTGCCTACGCTGAGCTCGCGCAGGATGAGGAGCGTCCAGCGACTGCCGACGATGGCTGCGGCACGCGCGAGCGGGCAGGAGGCCGGCTCCGGCATGACGTACCCACCTTTCTGCTGGGACGCTAGCACAAGGCTCGGCGGGGTGTAAAGGGCGCCATGACGCCGCTCCCGGTACCGGGATGCTATGCTCGGACAGAGAGGGCGGCGATCCCCTTCGGTTCCGCGACCAGACGATGCGGGCTGCCACCAGGAGCGCAGGCAGCCGCAGGCCGGCGCGGGAAGGGCCGCTGCGGCCGCCAGGGCGGGGAGGAGTTGATGCGATGGCGCGGGTGGTGATCTACCATGGCGCGGAGGTGGGAGGGCAGAGGGCGGTCGCGGTCGGCGAGGGGCGCATCCTTGCGCTCGGGAGCAGGGAGGAGATGGAGCGCCAGTTTCCTGAGGCGATCTCGCGCCAGGTTGCAGGGTCGTTCCGGTCTGCTCTTCTCGACGGACACCTGCACCTCCTGGCATACGGGCGCGCGCTCGGCGAGCTCGACCTGACAGGGCTCGAGGCTGCCGCGGCCAGGCAGGCGCTTCTGACGGCGCGGGCAGGGCGCGTCGGCTGGCTGCGCGGACGCGGCGCGCACGCCGGCCTGCTCGCCGAGCTGGCCGCCGACCCGGAACTCGTGCGGCGACTTGCGCCCTTGCGGATCTGGGCCCACGACCTGCATACGTTGCTCAGCGATCCCGAGAGCGTGCGGGTGCTCGGGCTCGACCGCCACGTCCCGGCGGGAGGGGCGGTCGAGCGAGGAGCGGACGGCCTGCCGACGGGACTCGTGCGCGAGACCGCCGCGTTGCCGCTCGCACAGGCGGCGGATGAGGACGAAGGGGGTGCGGAGGCGGCCGTGGAGCGCGCGATCGCAGGGCTCTGGCGCCACGGCATCGTCGGCGCGGTGACCTTCGAGACGCCCGAGGGCGTCAAGGCCGTCGCTGCCGCCACCCGCAGGCTGCCGTTCAAGGCATTCGTGTACCAGACCGCCCATACCCTGGGGCAAGGTGTCTCCCCGCACCGGCTCGGCCGCCGCGCAGTGCTGCTCGGCGCAAAGTTCTTCCTGGACGGAACGCTCGGGTCGCGCACGGCCTGGCTGCGGGAGCCGTATGCAGACGCCCCGGGCGCGGGACTGCCGCGACATCGGCCGCAAGACCTGCAACGCCGTATGCGGGGCCTCTCGCAGCGGGGATTCTCCCTGGCGGTGCACGCGATCGGCGACGCAGCGGCCGAGGCGGCCCTCGGACTTCTCGCGCCGCTCCCGCCCGCGGACGTGCCCCACCGCATCGAGCACCTGCAGCTGGTGGGGCGCGGCTTCGCCCGACGCCTGCAGGCTGCGGACGTCACCGCCTCGCTGCAGCCCTGCCACCTTGCGCAGGATCTGGATGACGCCCGGCGGGCCTGGGCGGATCGCCTCGACCGGGCCTATCCCTACCACGAACTGGCGGCAGCAGGAGCGCGCATCGCGCTCGGGTCGGACGAGCCCGTGGAGGATCCGTCGCCGGCGCTCGGCCTGCACTGGGCGCTCCAGGCCGACGTGGTCGGGGGAGGGCGCCGTCACCGCCTGGATCTCGCGCAAGCCCTCCGCGGCTATCGCGACGGCGTCTACGCCAGCGTCGGGATGCGGTGCGACGGCATCGCCCCAGGTGCCAGCGCGGACCTGGCCCTCTACAAGACAGGCCCCGAGGCCGGGGAGGAGCCCGTCCTCGTCTTGAGCGAGGGTCAGGAGGTATTCAAGCGTGATGAGGCGTACGTGGAACAATAGCGCGGCGACGACGGCGAGCGGGTGGGCCTGGCGCCGGAGTCGCGGCCGCTGAAGTGAGGGAGGCCTTTGGCCAGTCTCTTGCAGGAGCGCATGGGCAACGTCGTGATCCTCACGTTCAACCGCCCCGAGGTGCGCAACGCGGTTGACGAGGAACTCTCCCGCAGGTTTTCGAACGCCGTGCAACAGGCGCTGGGAGAGGCATCGGCCATCTGCCTGCGTGGTGCTGGGCCGGTCTTCTGCGCCGGCGGCGACCTCGCCGCCCTGGCGGAGGACGACGACCGAGCCCTCGCGGTCATGTCCGAGATGCGTGCCGCCGTGACGATGCTGAGAGAGTCGCCGGTGCCTGTGATCGCCTACATCGAAGGGCTCGCGGCGGGCGGCGGGGCAGAGATCGCGGCGTCGGCGCACCTCGTATGCGCCACGCCGGGCGCCGCCTTCCAGTTTCTCCAGGCGAACGTCGGCCTCAGTCCCGGTTGGGGCGGTGGCACGGCTTTGGCGCAGCGCGTCGGGCGGGGGCCGGCCCTGGACCTTCTGCTGACCGCCCGCCGCATCGGCCCTGCGGAAGCGCGGAGCCTGGGGCTTGTCGACCGCGTGCTGATTCCGGCCGACCTACCGGCCTATCTCCAGCAGCCGGCCTTCCAGGACAGGCGGCTCGGCGTGGCGGTGGTCGCGTCGCTGCGCCAGGACGAGGAAGGCACCGAGAAGGCGAGGCGCGAGTTCGAGCGGCTCTGGCGCGGCAAGGGGCACCATGCGTCGGTGGCCCGCTTCCTGGGCGGCAAGTGACGGCGGGAGGGGTGTGCGATCGTGGCGTGGATCCCGACGCGCATTGAGACGAGCGCTGGCGGCGTGGCGGCCTACGGAGCCGTCGGAGGACCCTGCCTCCTGGTGCACGGGGCGGGTGAGGACGCCTCGATCTTCGCGGCTCTGGTGGCCGACTTGGACGGCGTCTGGGCGGTCGACCTGCCGGGGCATGGCCGTTCGGCCGGTACCGGCTTCCGCGACGTGACGGACTATAGGGACCTCGTGCTGGACGTCATCCGGCGCCATGCGCCGGAGGGCGTGTGCCTTGGGGGCCACTCCATGGGCGGCGCCATCGCGCTGAGCGCCGCTCTGGCCGAGCCGGGCCTGCTGCACGGCCTCGTCCTGATCGCCACGGGCGGGCGCCTGCGGGTCCACCCGGATCTGCTTGCGGCACTCGAGGGCGGCGAGATGCCGCAAGCCTTCCTGGACATGATGTTCGCACCGGGAGCCCCGGACGAGGCGCGCGCCGCCTTGCCGGCGGCGGACCCCCTGGTGCAGTACGGCGACTTTCTGGCCTGCGACGCCTTCGACGTGCTCGGGCGTCTCGGTGAGATCCGCATGAGGTCCCTGGTGCTGGTGGGCGATCGCGATCGCATGACGCCCGAAAAGCACGGCCGCAGGCTCGCGGAGGCTATCGGCGGCAGGCTCGAGGTCATTCCTGGCGCAGGGCACATGCTGCCGCTGGAGGCGCCTAGGGAACTCAGCCAGGCCATCGGCGCATTTCTCGCGGGGGGTGCCCGTTAGAGTTGGACTACCGTGGTGTGCTGGCCATCGACCTCGACGGCACGCTGGTGCACCGGGGGCTCGTGATCCTGAGGAGCGACCTGCAGGCCTTGCGGCTTGCGCGGGAGGCGGGCCTGCTGCCGGTCGTGGCGACAGGGCGCAGGGTGGCGACCAGCCGCCGCTTCGCACGGGACCTTGGCCTCGGCGACTGCCCCCTCATCACCTGCGACGGCGCGCTCGTACTCGATCCGGACGGTCTTGCGCCCTGGCGCGCCGTCGCGGTGCCGCGGCGGGAGGTCGCCAGGGTGGCTGAACTCTGTCGCAGCCATGGCGTCAGCGTCGGCTTCTCGACGCGGCATGGCCTCTATGTGCAGGCAGGCGCCGTCGCTCTGCATCCCTGGCGCCACCTCTGGCGGCGTGGCGCCCTGCGTTCGCCAGGCCGCCTGCGTCGGGCGCTCTGGGATCTCAGCGAACGACGCCTGGTGCGCGACCGGTTCGACCCTGCCGATGCGCCGACCGTCTACAAGATCGATCTCTTCGGTCCAGGCGCCGCGGAGGCGCGCAGATGGCTTGCAGGCGAGATCGAGGGCGTGCAGGAGACGGCGCCGCTCGGGCCGCTCGAGCTGGTTGCGTCGGGAGTGGACAAGGCAAGCGCCGTCGATGTCGTGCTGGCGCGGCTCGGCCTGGACTGGTCGAAGGTGGTCGCCATCGGCAACGACTGGAACGACCGGGAGATGATCGCCAGAGCGGGTTTCGGCGTCGCCATGGCGGACGCGCCGCGCCCTGTGCGCGAGGTGGCACGCTACGTGACGGGCGACGTTCGCGAAGGCGGTGCCGGTGCCGCAATCGAGACCTACCTCGGTCTTCTGGCGCCCTGACCCGCGGACCTTGGCGTATAATCGCCTTGGCGTGTTGTGGTCGGAGGAGGGTCAGTTCTTGCAGGTCGTCGTGCTGGTGAAGCAGGTTGCGGACACCGCTGCGCGCATCAAGCTTGCGGATGGAAAGCAGGACATCGATCGGCAGAGCGCCAGCCTGATCGTCAATCCCTATGACGAGATGGCCGTTGAAGAGGCGCTCCGCATCAAGGAGAAGCATGGAGCGACGGTCTGGGTGGTGACGCTGGGCGAGGCCAAGGCCGAGGAGGCCTTGCGCACGGCTCTGGCGATGGGCGCCGACGAGGCGGCCAGGGTGACGGCCGGGGCCAGCGATCCCCTGACCGCCGCCAAGGCGCTGGCGCAGGCGGTGCGCGAGATCACGGCGGACATCGTCATCGCCGGGCGCAGCGCCGCGGACGACGAGCAGGGCCAGGTGGGCGCGCTCGTCGCGACGCTGCTCGGCTGGCCGCATGTGACCGAGGTGACCAAGCTCGAGTTCTCCAGCGGCGCGGGCGTCGCGGAGCGGGAGGTGGAGGGCGGCGTCGAGGTGCTGGAGTTCAGCCTGCCGGTCGTCGTGACGGCCCAGGAAGGGCTCAACACCCCGCGCTACGCGTCGCTGCCCGGCATCATGAAGGCCAAGCGCAAGGAGATTCGCCAGATCGCCGTCGACGCGGCTGTGGTGGGACAGCCTGTGCTTGAGACCCGTTCTCTCGAACTGCCGCCGCCGCGCGGCCAGGGCAAGATCCTCAGCGGCCTCGAGCCTGCGGAGGCAGCCAAGGAGCTCGTACGCATCCTGCACGAGGAAGCCAAGCTGATCTAGGGAGGCGTCATCCGGTGATTCTCGCGGTCTTGGAAGCACACGAGGGGTCGCTCAAGAAGATTTCCGCCGAACTCGCCGCCGCCGCCCGCAAGGCGCAGGCACTCGTCGGCGCGGATGGCGTCGCGCTCCTTCTCGTCGGTCCCGATGCCATAGCTGCAGGCGCCGCGGCCGCCCTGGACGCAGACCTGTGCCTGACGGTGCAGGGCGAGGCGTTTTCGGCCTACGCGGCCGAGGCCTGGGCAGTCGCCGTCGTCGAGGCGGCCAAGGAAGTGTCGGCCACCGTCGTCCTGTTCGGCTCCACGTCGTTCGGCCGGGATCTCGCTCCGCGCGTGGCGGGGCTCCTGGGCGCAGGCCTGCTGGCCGACGTCGGGGACTTGTCGCTCGACGGCGGGCACCTCCTCGCCGAGCGCAGCGTCTATTCGGGCAAGGTGCTGGCACAGGTTGCGAGCCTGAGTGCGGTGACGGTCGCTACGGTGCGCCCGAACGCGTTCGCGCCGGCAGGATCCGCCGCGGCGGCTCCGTGCCGCGCACTCGCGGTCGACGTCGCGCCGGCGTCGGTGCACTGCCGCGTGCGGGAAGTGCGCCGCCAGGCCGCCACGCGGCCGGAGCTCACCGAGGCCAGCGTCGTCGTGGCCGGCGGGCGCGGGCTGAAGGAGGCAGAGAACTTCCACCTGGTGGAGGAGCTTGCAGACCTCCTCGGAGCCGCCGTCGGCACCACCAGGGCCACCGTCGACGCGGGCTGGCGACCGCACAGCGAGCAGATCGGCCAGACGGGCAAGAACATCGCTCCCGCCCTCTACATCAACGTCGGCATCTCTGGCGCCGTGCAGCACATCTCCGGTGTGCTCGCGAGCCGCACTATCGTCTCGATCAACCGCGACGCCGAGGCGCCGATCTTCAAGATCTCGGACTACGGCGTGGTCGGCGACGCGCTGGAGATCCTGCCGCACCTCATCGAAGAGGTGCGCCGGCTGAGCTGAGAGCCGCATACGCAAGGGCCGCGCCCCACACTGGGCGCGGCCCTTGCGTATGCGGCGGTCATCCGAGGAGATGGGCAAGGGCGCGCGTGGCGGCGCGCGCCAGATCGGCCGGTCCTGCGGCATCGCCGCGTCCCGCCGTCTCGAGCCAGGTGCCGTCGGGCGCCTCGGCGCGGACCTGGCCGCAGATGATGGCCGCGGGCTTGCCTGCCGCGGCGGCCAGGCGGGCCAGCATGCCGGGAGCCTTGCCTGTCCAGGTGGAGGCGTCGACCTGCCCTTCCGATGTGAGGATCGCATCCGCCTGCGCCAGTGCCGCGTCGACGCCGAGCAGGTCGAAGATGCACTGGGCGCCCGGGCGCAGCCGGCCGCCGACCGCGTGCGCGGCGGCACCCGCCCCGCCCGCCGCGCCCGCGCCCGGCACCTCCGGGTCGAGCCCGCTCGCCTGTCGCAGCAAATCCCCGAACGCGTGCAGCGCTTCGTCCAGGCGGGTGAGATCCTGCGGCAGGAACCCCTTCTGCAGAGCGAAGGCACGTGCGCTGCCCTGCGGGCCCGACAGCACATGGCCGACGTCGTGCGCCGCCTCGAAAAGGATGCCGTTCATCTGCGCCTTGGCGGGCTGCACGTCCAGCGCAGTGAGCGCGAGAAGGTCCCGGGCGGCGGCGAAGCGGCCCTGGGGCGCCGGCTGCAGCCGTGCGCCGAGCGCCTGCAGGATGCCGAGGCCGCCGTCCTGGGTGGCCGAGCCGCCAAGCAGCAGGAGAATGCGGGCGGGCTGCAGATGCCGTGCCGCAAGCAGCAGCTCTCCGACGCCGTAGCTCGAGCACGTCCATGGGTCGTAGCCGACCCCGCCGACGCGCCAGAGGCCTGCGGCTTCGGCAAACTCGACAGCGGCGACCCGGTCGCGGCTGCGAAAGGCGAGCCGTCCCTGGACGGGCCGGCCCAGGGCGTCGTGCGTCTCGGCCCGGCGGGGGCGGAACCCTGCGGCCTCAAGCGCGAGGAGTGACCCGTCGCCTCCGTCCGCGACGGGCAATTGAATCGGAACGTGGCCCGCACGGCGCACGCCCTGCGCCAGTGCGCGGGTCGCGACGCGGCAGTTCACGGTTCCCTTCAGCGCTCCACCCGCGACGAGGACGACGGCCAAGCGATCAACTCCGCCGATGCCATTCGCCCCGCGCTGCCCGCCTCCTGCGTTGGGGCGTCAGGAGTAGCCGTAGCGGTGGAAGCAGTCACGGCAGAGCAGCATGTCGCAGTAGAGGCGGAGTTTGCGCCTCAGCGTCAATCGCTGGCAGATGTCGCACGCCCGCAGTTCGACGAGCTTGCCCAAATGGGGTCGCCTCCAAGCGCTGCTAGCCTGCGCGCGGCGCCGGTGCGCTATGCGGCATAGGCCTTGTGCGGCGAGGGATGCTTCCTCTTGGGCGGCTCGGGCCGCCGAAGGGGGACGGCTGCGTGTTCGTGCTCGTGATGATCATCCTCTTCGCCGTCCTCATCCTCGCCGTCGCAGGTGCGGGCCCGCTGCTGCTCGCGCTGCTGCACGGCAGGAGACGACGCTGACAAGGTGACGCGGGCGGGCGGCGCGAATGGCTCCGCAAGGGGGCGATCTCTGCTTGCGGCCCACGCGCATCGTGCTGCCGACACCGTTTGCGGTCGGACCTGTGAACGCCTACGTCTATGCGCTGGACCCCGTCACGGTCGTCGATCCGGGTCCACTCTACGCTCCGGCGCAGGAGGCTTTTGCCCTGGGACTTGCGCGGGCCGGGGTCGATGCCGGCGGCATTCGTCAGGTGATCGTCACGCACCATCATCCAGATCATGTCGGATACGCGCCGATCCTGGCCGAGGCGAGTGGCGCCGATCTCCTGATGCATCCCGAGGCGGCCGAACGCACGGCCTCTCCCCAAGGCGACCTGGCGGCCAGCGAGGCCCTGCTGCGCCGCCATGGCGTACCGGAGGACATCCTCACCGCGATGCGCAAGGAACTTGGCCGCATCATCAGCTTCATGGCACCGCTCGGCTGCTACACTCCCCTCGAGGAGGGCGGTGTCGTCACGGCGGGCGGAGAACGACTGAGGGCTCTTGTCCTGCCGGGCCACGCGCCGGGTCACCTCTGCCTCCAGGCGGAAGACCACGTGCTCGGCGGCGACCTGCTGATCGAGGGCATCACGCCTAATCCCATCTTCGAGGTGGGACCTCAGGGCCGCCGACCCTCGCTCCAGGAGTACCGCGCGAGCCTGGGGCGCGTGCGAACCCTGCCCGTCGTCCCATGGCTGCCGGGCCACCGCGACGACATCGCCGATCCGCTCGCCCTCATCGCGAGATATGAGCGGCAGATGTCGGATCGACAGGAGAGGGTGCGCCGTCTCCTGACGCCAGGTCCGAAGAGTGCCTTCGACCTGAGTCAGGAGCTCTTTCCCATGTCCCGGGGCGCGGATCCCTTTCTCGCGATTTCCGAGACGCTCGGTCAGCTGGACGCGTTGCAAGCAGCCGGCCGTGTGGTCGAGGACACGAGCGACAGGCTCGTGCTGTTCCGTGCGGCCTGAGCCGATTCCGGTTTCCCGAAATTGTGGATCTTGGCTGGGAGTATGCTAGGATCGCCTTGGGGCCGCAGCCGGGTCGCGGCGCAGGGGACGTGACGTGATGACGTCTGCATGGCGACGCCTGATCCTGTACCTATCCATCGCCCTGGTCGCTGCCGGCGCTGCCGGCTGCTCGGCCGGCAACGCGACGAGCGGAAACCAAAGCCCGCCGGCGGACGGCCGGATCATGGCCATGACGAAGGTGAGGAACCCGACATTCCCCCCGTCCGTGCCGGCGGGAAGTACGCTCTACAGCCTCAAGTACGGGAGCCGCGGCCATGTGGTTCAGGGCTACCTTGACGTGCCGCCCGGCAAGGGCCCGTTCCAGCTGTTCGTGGGCCTGCACGGCGGGTCCGTGTTCCCGGCCAGGCACATCGGCCAGCACGCCTGGACGCGAGACATCGCGGCAGACCTCGCGCTGCCGGCGGACGTCGTCTTCCTGCCGAACTACCAGGGTTACGGGCCCAGTCCGGGACCTGTCGTGGATCCGTACGACGACTACCTCGATGTCCAGAACGGCCTGAAGGCCCTGGGAAACATCCGCGGGCTCCACATCGCGACGGCTGGGACATTCGTCGAAGGCACATCCCTGGGCGGTTACGTCGCCATGAAGCTGGCTGCGAACGATCCTCAGGTGCGCGTGGCTGCCCTCCTCAGTCCCTATCCGGGCGATGCGCTGTTCATGCAGTGGTTGCTCTCGCAGCCGCCGGACGCGCTCGACAGGGTGGACCTCGCCTATGAGAAGGCCTTCCGTCAAGCGTTCGGCAAGGACACGCGCAGCAGGTCGTACGGGCTCAACTCGTTCGATTACAGCCGGATCCGCATCCCGGTCCTTATCGTCGCAGGAACGAGCGATCCGATCCTGCCGACAGCGTTGATGCGCGACATGTACGGAGATCTGCGCAAGTATGACCGGCAGGTCACACTCGACGTCGTGCCTGGCGGACATGCGCCGCTCAACACATCTGTCAGCAGAACCCTCGACACGTACTTCCTGAACCACGGCCTCAATCCGTACTACTGAGCCGGACGGGAGGCGCACATGAAGAAGCCCCGCGCGCGGCGGGGCTTCTCTTCTCGGAACGCTAGAATGTGCGCGAGGTTCCGGGCGCCATCACGACCACTTCGGTGGAGGGGCTTTCCTTCGCCACCCGCGTCTTGAAGTGGTCGATGTCCACCTCGATCAGAGGGAACGTGTTGTAGTGCATCGGCACGACGGTGCGCGGCGCGATGAAGCGGCATGCCACCGCGGCGTCGTCGGCATCCATGGTGAAGTACGACCCGATGGGCAGGAGCGCGATGTCGATCGGTCCCCAGACGTCGCGCAGCAGCTGCATGTCGGTCGTCAGCGCCGTGTCGCCGGCGAAGTAGAGCTTCTTGCCCTCGGATTCGATCAGGAATCCGCAGGCGTGTCCGCCCGCGATGCCCGAGCCGTGCAGCGCCAAGACGAGCTTGACGCTCCCGAACGGGAACTCCCGCTTGCCGCCGAGGTGCATCGGGTGCACGTCCAGGCCCTTGCCTTGGAGCTCGGAGCCGATCTCGTTCGTCGTGATCGCGGTGGCTCCTGTGCGCCTGAGGATGGCCTCCGCGTCCCCGATGTGGTCGCCGTGGGCGTGCGAGATGAGCACAAAATCGCAGGAGACCTCGTCCGCCGACGTGGTCGCCGCGGGGTTCCCGGTGAGGAACGGGTCGATCAGCAGGGACTTGCCACCGGTACGGACAAGCCATGTCGCATGGCCCAGAAACGTCAGCTCCACGACATCGTGCCTCCTTGCGGCCTGCGGATCTTTCTGGCAGAACGAGTATAGCACGGGCCTATGCTCGCGGGGGTCGCACGAAGGTGCTATCGTTGCCTGGACGACCCCGTGAGGCCGTTCTGGCTCTGGAGGTGACAAGGCAGATGGACGATCTCATTCACATAGGGGATAAGACGCTCAGCCGCCGACGTCTCCAGGCCACCCTCGACGAGATGCTGCGCCTGCGCAGCGCGGGCCTGTCGCAGCAGGCGACGGCGGACCGTTTCTCGGTGGACCGCAGTTTCGTCTCCCGCCTGGAGACGCTCGCGGAGCTGCACAAGGGAGGGTCGATCGGCCTCGTCGGCTTCCCGATCGCCAATCGCGCCGAGGTGCGGGCGCTTTGCGAGAAGCGCGGCGTCGATTTCGTGCTGCTCTTCTCGGAGGCGGAGCGACAGGCGTACCTGAGTGAGCGGTCGGGCATGGCCCTCCTGCACGAGGTGCTCGGCACGGTGGCGCGGCTGCGCACGCTGGACCACGTGGTGCTGGTGACTTCGGACCACTGGTTCACGCTTGCGGCCGCCCTGCTCGGACGGGAGGTCGCCGGGCTGCAGCTCGGCTTGTCGCCGATGACCGAGGACCGTGCGGTCGATCTCGCGGAACTCGAGGCCCTCCTCGATTCCCTTGATGCCGGACGCGCTCCTGCAGGGAGCCTTGGCACGCGTTGACAGCCTAGACTACCCGGAATATAATACGCGCGAGCGTTCAGCAGGCGGGCACCCCGCGCGGGGCTGTCCGTCCGTTTTTCGGAACGCTCGTTGTGCACGACGGTTGAGAGGGGTGCCGTGTTTGGAGAAGGAAGTACTCCTGTCGAATGAAGGGCTCAGGAAAGTCGAACAGGAGCTCGAACACCTCAAGTCCGTGCGGCGCCGTGAAGTGGCCGAGCGCATCAAGCAGGCGCGCGAGTTCGGCGACATCTCGGAGAACTCCGAATATGAAGACGCGAAGAACGAGCAGGCCTTCATTGAGGGTCGTATCCTGACGCTTGAGAAGATGTTGCGCAACGCCAAGATCATCGAGGAGCCGGCCGGAGATCCTGAGGTTGTCACGATCGGGACCCAGGTGACGCTGCGCGATTTGGACGAGAACGAGACCTACGAGTATGAAATCGTCGGGTCGACCGAGGCTGATCCGGCGGAGAACCGCATCTCGAACGAGTCGCCGGTTGGCAAGGCCTTGCTCGGGGCACACGTCGGCCAAGTCGTAGCCATCGGCGTGCCTGCAGGCACCCTGCGGGTCGAAGTGCTGGGAGTCCGGCGCTAGGTGACCCCCGAAGAGCCACGGGCTGAAGGCTGGCCCGAACCCCAAAGATTCGAGAAGCTCAGGGAGCTGGTCTCCCTGGGCATCAATCCTTATGGCGAGCGCTTCGAGGTGACGGCGCACGCCGCCGACATCATGGGCCGCTGTGACGAGCTGATGGCGCGCGAGGTGCGCATCGCCGGGCGCTTGCGGGCCGTACGCCTGCATGGCGGATCGGCCTTCCTCGATCTTCACGACGAGTCCGGGCGGATCCAGGTCTATGTGCGCCGGGACGGCGTGGGCGACGACGCCTTCGCGCTGCTCGATCTGCTGGACCTGGGCGACTTCCTGGGCGTTGAGGGCGCAGTGTTCCGGACGCGCCGCGGCGAGCCGTCGGTCGACGCGAAGACGCTGCGTCCGCTCGGCAAGGCCCTGCGGCCGCCGCCCGAGAAGTACCACGGGCTGCAGGACACCGACCTTCGCTACCGCCAGCGCTATCTCGACCTCATCGCCAATCCCGAGGTGCGCGACCTGTTCCGTCGGCGCTCCGCCGTGCTGCGATCGCTGCGCCGCACGCTGGACGGGCGCGACTACCTGGAGGTCGAGACCCCCGTCCTGCACACCCTGGCGGGAGGGGCCGCCGCACGCCCGTTCGAGACGCATCACAATGCGCTCGATATGCAGCTTTACCTGCGCATCGCGCTCGAGCTGCACCTGAAGCGCCTGCTGGTCGGGGGATTCGAGCGCGTCTATGAGATCGGCCGCGTCTTCCGCAACGAGGGCATCTCGACGCGGCACAACCCCGAGTTCACCATGCTGGAGTGCTACGAAGCGTACGCTGACCGCGACGTCATGATGGACCTGACGGAGGAACTCGTGCGGGACGCCGCCCAGGCGTCCCTGGGGGCGACGCGCTTCACCTTCCAGGGCGAGGAGATCGACGTCGGCCCGAGATGGCGGCGTGCGACCTTTGCGGAGCTCGTGCACGAGTTCGGAGGTCCGGACCTGGACAGCTTCCTTGGCGAGCAGGACTGGCGCCGCGCCGCGGTGGCGGCCGGTATCGACGCCGGACAGCCCCTCGCGAAGATCATGGACGATATCTTCGAGCATTACGCCCAGCCGCATCTCAGGCAGCCTGTCTTCGTGCTCGACCATCCCTCCCTGATGTCGCCCCTGGCCAAGGCAGCCCCGGATCCGCGCTACGCCTTGCGCTTCGAGGCGTTCATGGCCGGCATGGAGCTTGGCAACGCCTACAGCGAGCAGAACGACGCCCAGGCCCAGCGCGCTGCCTTTGAGTTGCAGGCGCGGCAGCGTCAACTTGGTGACGAGGAGGCACATGGCCTCGATGACGACTTCCTGTTGGCACTCGAGTACGGCATGCCGCCGGCGGGCGGGCTCGGACTCGGGGTGGACAGGCTGTGCATGCTGCTGTTCGACGCTCCTTCGCTGCGCGAGGTGATCCTCTTCCCCCTCCAGCGCCCCAAGCCCCAGAAAGAAGGCTAGAACCATGAAGCGCGTCCTCGGTGTCTCGCTCGGATCGTCGCAGCGCGACCACACGGTCGAGGTGTCCATGCTCGGGGAGGAGATCGAGCTCAGCCGGCGGGGCACCGACGGCGACCTCGACCGCGCCGAGCAGCTCATCCGGGAGCACGATGGCAAGGTGGATGCCATCGGCCTGGGGGGCATCGACGTGTACTTCTTCGCGCGCGGCGAACGTTACGTCGTGCGCGACGGCCTGCGCCTGATGCAGGCGGCGCAGGTGACGCCCGCCGTGGACGGCTCGGGCATCAAGGACACCCTGGAGCGCGACGCGGTACAGTACCTGCTCCACCACACCGACCTGCTGAAGCCCACCACGCGGGTGCTGATGGTCTCGGCGGTGGACCGCTTCGGGATGGCCGAGGCGTTCGTGGAGATCGGCTGTCCCATCGTCTTCGGCGACCTCATCTTTTCGGCCGGCATGCCGTATCCGATCACGACCCTGGACGAGCTCGCCGACATCGCGCGCCGCATCCTGCCCGAGATGGCCAAGATGCCCTTCACGATGCTCTACCCCACCGGCAAGGAGCAGGAGAAGGAAGGCTCGAGCGAGCGCTTCCACGAGTACTACGACGGGGCCGACGTGATCGCCGGCGACTGGCACTTCATTCGCAAGTACTTGCCGCAGCGCGTCGATGGCAAATGGATTCTCACCAACACCACGACCGCGAAGGACATCCAGGAGCTGAGGCAGCGCGGTGCCTCGCATGTCGTCACTACGACGCCGGAGATGGCTGGCCGCAGCTTCGGCACCAACGTCATCGAGGCCATGATCGTGGCCCTCTCGGGCCAGCGGCCGGAGGAACTCGGCCATCAGGGCTACGCCGACTGGCTGCGCCGGCTGCACCTCCAGCCGCGCATCGAGAACCTGCAGGGAGGCTCCGCTTCGTGACGCAAGCTACCCCGGACGACCTGTACGCCGCCCTCGACCACTTCCGCGGCAAGGTGAACGAGAACCAGCGCCTGCGCCAGATGAACCGCGACTGGAACCGCGACATCTCGGTCGTGGCCAAGGACCTGCCGGACGTGCAGGCCTGGATCCGCATGCGCGCAGGCGAGATGGAGTGGGAGCGCCAGCGCTGCGACGACCCGCATATCGTGCTGACGGCACCCGCCGACGTCCTCATCGGCATCTTCCAGGGTGAACGGACGCCGACCGAGCCGTATCTGGACGGCTCCTTGACCCTGCGCGGCTCGCAGGAGGACGTCCTGCGCCTTGATTTCGTGTCGCTCATGATCTGGGGCGAATGAACGGTTCCGAGTGGCAAGGGGGTGGGCCTGACGGCACAAAGGGATGACCTGTTGCAGGAATTGGTCGACGCCCTGAGTCCGGAAGGGTTTGTCGAGACCTGTCGCGACCTGCGCGACGGTATGCTGTTCTACGATCGTGACGTGTTGATCGGCGCCTATACGGGCGTCGTGGAGGGCATTGCCTTCAGCGTCCTGCTGCACGCCGCCATCCGGTCTCAGGAGGAACTTCAGACGGCGACCGAGGAGTTGCGCTCGCTCATCCGCGCCATGCCGCACAACCTCGACCTGCGCGAATATCCGATGGACATCCAGGCTCTGGCGGAGCGCTTCCTCGAGACCGGTGGCCGCTCGATCTACGACGCCTTCCCGGCCTGGGTGGCCATCCTGCATGTCTATGTGGAGCAGGAGTTCGGCGAGGACGACGACAGCGACCGGCTGCTCAGCGAGGCACGGCGCCTGCTGGAGCGCAGCAACGAAAGCCAGGCTCTAGCCCGCATCGGACGGGTCGGCGCGCTTGCGCTCTGCGGTCGGCGCGTCCGGCCGGTCTGGGGCCGCATCGTCGGACCGCTGGAGCCTTGGCTGCATGCGCTCTACGCCGCCGTCGAGGCGGTCGCGAACGACGATGACTTCAGCTACCCCTTGCGACCGATCGCAGAAGAGAGGCTGCGCCGCGGCGCGCGCGGCATCGTCCGCGACCTGTCACAGCATCGTCGCTGGAACCAGACGGGCGGTGAGGTGTGGCGCGAGCAGGACGAGGTCGACCGCTTCTACAGCGACATCATGTCGGGCCAGGGACAGCTTTCTGAGGAGAGCTACGGTGTGCTGCAGCAGCGCGGGGCCGAAGTGCTGCCGGTGCTGCTGACGATCCTCGGCGCGCCGGAACTGCGCGACGACGAGCAGGGACGCGAGCACCTGGCGCCCGTGCGGGCGCTCGAGGCCATCGTGTCCTTGCAGGCCGTCGAGGCGACGCCGGCGCTTCTGCGCATCGTCGCCGAGGTGGATCCGCAGGACGAACTATTCACGGCCGCGCAGACGGCGCTCGTCAAGCTTGGATCGGCCGTCGCGCCGCAGGTGCTCTCGTTCGCGTCGGGCGAGGCGGACGCCGAGACGGCGATCTATCTTTCCGAAGTGCTGTCGCGCATGGAAAAGGACGAGCGCGTCTTTCGCTTCCTCATATCGCTCTTCCGCAAGACGTCGTGGTGGGAAGGCAAGGGTGCCTTGGTGCGCGCCTTGGCGGACTATGGCGACGCGCGCGCGCTGCCGTTGCTGCGCGAAGCGCTGCGCCAGGTCGACGAGCGGGATGGACGCCAGTCCGAGTTGCTCCGCGAGGCGATCGGCAGTCTGTCGCGTCGCGCGGAGCGGCCGAAGCTGTCGCCGCGTGGTCGGCGCATGCGCCGATCCTGATTGCGGGATCCATAAGATTCCTGTTGCACAGCGGCGAAGCGCGTAGTATAGTATCGCTTGTCGCCGCGAGAGCGGGACGCCGGTGAAGACCGGCTCGGTCTTTGAAAACCGAACAGTAGGGAACTTGCGAGCGAACGTACGAATGTAAAGAGCCAAACGGCTCGAACCAAGCAAATTGGTGAGAGTTTGATCCTGGCTCAGGACGAACGCTGGCGGCGTGCTTAAGACATGCAAGTCGAACGGATCGTAGCTCTTCGGGGCTACGGTTAGTGGCGGACGGGTGAGTAACACGTGAGCAACCTGCCCTTCTGGCCGGGATAACACCGCGAAAGTGGTGCTAATACCGGATGCGCTCTCCGGGTCGCATGGCCTGGGGAGGAAAGGGGAAACCCACAGAAGGAGGGGCTCGCGGCCCATTAGCTAGTTGGTGTGGTAATGGCGCACCAAGGCGACGATGGGTAGCCGGCCTGAGAGGGTGAACGGCCACACTGGGACTGAGATACGGCCCAGACTCCTACGG
>JAJZVM010000068.1 GCA_021845645.1 Bacillota bacterium | reverse complement strand
AGAGCCGCGCCCGCGGCTACCGTCGGGTGCAGAACATGATCAATATGATCTTCCTGCTCTTCTATCCGCTTGACAGGCTACTGGCCACTCGTTCCGTCAAATAACCAGGAATCCCCAGCCAAGCACCACGGCGTTGACGAGGATGAACATTGTCATGCCGGTATTGTCGAGGGCCTGGCGCAACACGCGCACAGTCTGACGGAGATTGAGCTCGCGCATCAGGAGCATCATCGCCACCACGACGACCACCGCGACCGCTCCCGATTCGGCCGGCGCGAAGACCCCGCTCATGATGCCGCCATCGAGGATCACCGGAATGATCAAGATGGGAATGGCGGGCGGAATCGCGCGAAGCAGGTTGGAAAGGCGGAAGGATGTCCGGCCTGGAACGCCCTTGCGCCTCGCGAGGACCACGCTGATGCCCGCCATCGTCACAACAATCAGGATGCCGGGCACGATTGCCGCCTTGAAGACGTCGATCACGCTGAAGTCGGCTACAGTCGCGTACAGGATCAGGGCGATGGCCGGCGGGAACACGGTACCGATCACGCCCGCCGCGCTTTGCAGCGCCGCCGCTTCCGCCGGCTTGTAGTCGCCGCTGTCGACCAACTGCGGAATGAACACCGTGCCAAGGGCGGCGGTGTCGGCGATGGCACTGCCGGACATGTTGGCGAACAGCGCGCTCGTCATCACATCGACGACAGCAACGCCGCCAGGCAACCAGCCCAGGGCGGCCTGAACCAGGCGTCCCAGGCGGCGCGTAAGGTTTGTCTGCGCGATCAAGGCACCCATCACCATGAAGAGCGGAATCGCGAGGAGCACGATGTTGGTCGCTCCCCCGAGCGCCTGCTGCGCGGGTGTGGACGAGCTGCCGAGCGCCCCGGAGATGATCATGGCGCTGCCGCCAAGCCCCAGGGCCACCGCGACGGGTACGCCCAGCAGCAGGAAGCCGACCACGGAAACGAGCGCCGTGATCGGTGGCGCCAGCGGCGACGCGAAGATCAGCAACCCGACCGCGACGCCGACTGGAATGCCGAGAAAGAAGGGTGTTCCTTCGTGGTGCAGTGGAAGCCGGAGTACCAGCATGACCAGCCCCAGCAACATACCGACCGGCAGTGCGATGTCGACCCAGATCTGCGCGATGCCCAACGTCGTGATCTGCATCGTCAGGTCGCCTGGCACCATGCCGACGTAGGACAGCGCCATATACGCGAGATAGGCCGCGGTCGCGCCCCAGGCGAGACCGCGAAAGCCCGCCGGCCAGGGCCGGGGCAGGTAGGAGTAGAGCTCGATGCGCGGCGTGCCGTCGGTCCACAGCGCGCGCGGCACACCCAGGAAGATGATCCACGTGAAGAGCAGGACCAGCAGATCCTCGGAGTACGAGATGCTGTCGTTGAGGACGTAGCGGAAGAGTACCTCCGCCGCCATCGCGACGATGACCGCGATCAGGAGCGCGGTTTGTACGGCGAAGATGCCGCCGTGCAGGCGGTCGCCGATTCCCTGCGCCACCCTGGACAGGCGGTTGCGTGCTACCCCAGGCTCATTGGCGCGATCCATGCCGCACCCTCCCCTCGGCGCGACTCGCTGCAGAGGGCTCGGGCGGGCGGCACCCCTGAAGGGACCGCCCGCCCGAGCGACGAGCCTATTGGCCCGATTGCTGCACCGCCTTCTGGATCTGCTGCACCAGGCTCTTGCCGACCACGGACTCGAGCTGCTGGTAGACCACCTTGGTGGCGGCCTTGAACGGCTGCAGGTTGGGGTGCGTCACCACGACCCCCGCCTGCTGCATCGTCTTGATTCCGGCCGTCTGCTGCTGCACGGCGAGTTGCCACTCGTACGGCTCGACCTGGCGCTCAGCCGAGATCAGATCCTTCTGCTCCGTGGGCGTCAGCTGCTTCCAGAAGCTCTCGGAGACCAGAACCGGGCCGAAGACGAAGAAGTGCTGCGTGATCGCGAGGTACTTGACGGCTTGATAGTCCTTGCCGGAGACCAGAGAGCTGATCGGATCATCCATGCCATCCACCGTATGGGTCTGCAGGGCGGTAAACACCTGGTTGACGGCCAACGGCGTCGGGTTGGCGCCGAGCGCCCTGTCGGTGTAGTCGCCTGCCGGTGGGTCGAACACCCTCAGCTTCATGCCCTTGAGCGAGGCGACGCTCGTGACCGGCCTGTCTGTCAGGAAGTCGGAGTAGCCGAACGGCCAGACGCCGATGACCTTCATGTGGTACTTGCTGAAGTGGCTCCAGATCTCCTGACCGACCGGCCCGTTCGATACCGCCATGACGGACTTCTCCGACGGGAAGAGATACGGCAGGTACATCGCCTCGAACTGCGGCACGAGGGACGCGACTCCGCCCGTGACCGTCATCTGGATGCTGCCAGTCTCGATCCCGGAGAGCACCGTGTTGGTGGAACCCAATTCGCCGAGCGGATAGGTTTGGATCGTAATCTTGCCGCCGGTATCCTTCTTAAGGATCTGTCCAAGGCGCTGCGCCGCCAGTGTCTGCGGCGACGTCGCGCCCGTAAACAGCGCAAACTTGGCGACGATAGGCTTGGCAGACGCGCTCTTGCTCTGTGCGGGCGCTTGTGACGAGCCGCATCCTGCAGCGAGGATGGCTACGGAAACGAGACCGAAGAGCACTCCCGACCGTTGGCGCCTGATCACACCGAATCCCTCCCCCTAGTGGACGCCGGTGCCGCGAGCCCTACGGACTACCCCTGCCTGTCAGGCATCACTCCTCCCAACGCAGGAGATAGCGCATGCTGGGCGATGAGAACGTCGCTCCCGGGTCCAAGGTGCGGATAGAACGGAGCGCTGACCGACAGACATGGTCCCGGACGTAACCGTCCGCCGGCTGGCGCTCTCTGAGAAGTTCCACGATGTGCCGGTGCTCCAATGCCGAACCTTCGCGCGCGCTGACGTTCTCCAGGGTCAGCGTGCGACACAGCATCGCACGGATGCCGACGGCGTCGTACGTCGCAATCAGGGACCGGTTCTCCGATGCCCGGACAAGCATCTCGTGAAACCGGGTGTTCAGCCTCAGGAACGTCAGGAGATCACCCCGACCACGCGCCTGCTCTGTCTCGTAAACGACCCGGTCCAGTTCCTCGAGCACTTCCACCGAGATCCCCTCCGAGCAGATGGCCACCGCCTGGCTCTCCAGCGCAGCACGACAGAGGTAGATGTCGGCGACATCCTGCGGTGTCGGCAGGAAGACGCTGTAGCCGAGGGACTCTCGCTGCACCAGGCCCTCGATCATGAGCTGCTTCATGGCTTCCCGTACGGGAGTCCGGCTCACACCCAGGCTCAGCGACAGATCGACCTCGGTGATGCGTGCTCCGGCTTTCAGTTCGCCGCTGAGAATGAGTTCGCGCAGGTGCTCTCGAACCGCCTGGTACAAATGCTGCGGACGGACCAGTCGCGTGGACATAGGCACCTCCTGCATCCTGTACCCAGGGTGCAGTACCCCCAAGATCATGTCAATACAACGTGAAATTGAAAACAAGAACCACGGGAACTGCTGCCGCACCCGTGCAATTTTCAGCCCGCAGAGTGCAATAGCCCGGGCACCAAGGCCCGGGCGTTGCGTGATCCTATCGTACCGACGTGGCGTCCCAGGCTAAGGGGTTTGCCCTAAGGCGTGACGCGGCCGGCGCCGTAGTAGAGGCCTGTCCACTTGGCGGTGGAGAGGTTGTCGATCTCCACACCCACCCGCGGGTTGTCGGCAGCCACAAACGCGTGCTGGATGCCGTTGTAGCTGCCGATGTAGATGCCGACGTGCGACGGCCCTGGCTTGTAGGTCTGGAAGAAGACCAGGTCCCCAGGCTGGAGCTGCGCCTTCGTGATCCGGGTCGTCGCCCGGTACTGCTGGCCCGAAAGCCGCGGCAACTGCACCCCGAGGTGGTCATAGACCCACTGCACGAGGCCCGAGCAGTCGAAGCCGGCTGGCGATGTGCCGCCCCAGACGTAGGGCCTGCCCACTTCCGAAAGGGCGAGCTTTACCGCGGAGGCTCCCAGGGACGACGCGTTCGCGGAAGGCGCGCTCGACGACACGGATGCCGATCCGCTGCCAGAGGCCGCTTGCGCCGGAGCTGAGGAGCCAGACGGCTGCGTCACCCGGCCGGCGCCATAGTAGAGGCGGGTCCACTTGGCGCTGTCGAGGTTGTTGACCACCACGCCGACGTTGCGGTTGTTGGCGGCGATGAACGCGTGCTGGATACCGTCGTAGCTGCCCACGTAGACGCCGCCGAAGGACGGCCCCGCCTTGTAGGTCTGGAAGAAGACCAGGTCCCCAGGCTGGAGTTCGGCCTTGGTGATCCGCGCCGTCGCCCGGTACTGCTGCGCCGAGAGACGTGGCAGCTGCACCCCGAGGTGGTTGAAGATCCACTGCGTGAGGCCGGAGCTGTCAAAGCCTGCGGGTGAGGTGCCGCCCCAAAGGAAGGGCATGCCCACCTCTCCTTCGGCGAGCTTCACCGCGGAGGCCCCGAACGACGATGCGCCCGTGGACGTCGAGGTCACGCCGCTGCCGGAGGTGGAACCGGTCGAGCCGGATGTTCCGCTCGTGGTCGGAGCGGACTGGTTCGATCCGGCCCCGCTGTTGCCAGGCGAGGGCTGCGTCGAACCGGCCGTGCCGCCGGATGCCGTGGAGGCTTGCCCGTTCTCGTAACCTGCGCAGGCTGCGGTTCCAGCCGCCGAGGGGTTTGTGGCCTTGCCGAGCACCGTGACCTTCACGCTCTGAATGCCGAAATTGTTGACCTGCGATTCAGAGGCGTTGATGTAGATGTCGACGTGCCTGCCCTTGATCGCACCGCCCTCGTCGTCCGCTTCGCCGATGAACCCGCCGGAAGGGAGATAGGGCGAGTGGTAACCCGTGACCAGCAGGCAGGACTTGAGCGGGATGACGCTCGGGTCGACGGCGATGTCGCCTCTGGTGAGTGGCCTCCCGTAAAAGTCGACAGCCCCATACGGGTAGTTGTCTTGGGCCGTCGGCGCGTAGGCGGTGGCCTCAAACGTCATCGCCTGGCCGGTGTTGGTCGCGGCTACCGCCGGCGCAGCAAGCGCGAAGCTGGCGCTCATCGCGAGACCTCCGACAATGGGCGCCCAGGTAAACCTCGATCTCATCAAACACGTTCCCCCTCGATTATGCCTCCGAGGTTAGCTGACGGGTTCGGGCTCGAGGCAAGCCCTATCGGATGAACCGAATTCACCCCACTGTTGGGTCCCCCGGTCGCGGCATTACCGCGATTGAGCATGGTTGGAGTCTAGGTGGGAGCTCGATTTCATGTCAGGTGTCAGAATTGTTCCTGGCCACCGTTAGAGGCGTGATATCCCGCAGTGGCGAAGGGATTGTGCAATTTCAATAGATTTGTAGCAGTAACCCACGTAATGGATTGAGTAGGTCATGTTTGCTACTTCTCCAAACCGTCTGGATGGTGCTCCCCTTTGTCTCCCTTTTATAAGACGCATTTGGTCCCATGCAGCAAGCTTGAGATTAACAGCGACTGGCGGAGCCGGCAGGCCAGTGGCCACCCGACTCAGCCAATCGCAAGTGTCGTCGGATCCCAACCTTAGCCACCAACAGCTTGTCTGTGTACTTGCTAAGACGGCAGCCAGGCTAAGTGCAATCCCTGCTGGCTCCGAGGCTTGAGGCGCACGGCTCTGCTAGTCGGCGTCGAGTTCCCCGTCGACCGGCAGCAGGCTCCTCGGCTCCTTGCGCACAGCCTCGAGATACTTGACGCCGCTTCCGGTGTTGATGGCGACGACGGTTTCCCCGGCGCCGATCCACCCCTGCTCGCGCAGCTTCCTGGCCGCGGCCAGCGTCGCGGCGCCCTCCGGGCAGACATAGGTGCCCTCGAGCCGCCCGACCAGCTCCTGCTCGCGCAGGATCTCCTCGTCGTCCACCGCGATGGCGCAGCCGTCCGTGTCGTAGACGGCGCGCAGCACCAGGAAGTCCCCGAGCGCCTTCGGGACGTTGATACCGAAAGCGAGCGTTTCGGAGTCCGGCCAGAAGCTCGACTCCTCCCGCCGTTCCTCGAACGCCCGCACGATCGGAGCGCAGCCGGATGCCTGGACCGAGACGAGCCGCGGGGATTTGCCCCCGAGCCAGCCCAGGGCCTGCAGTTCGCGCAGAGCCTTGTGGATGCCGATCAGGCCGACGCCGCCGCCGGTCGGGTAGAGGATGACGTCGGGCACCTGCCAGCCGAGGGCCTCGTAGATCTCGAGGCCCATCGTCTTCTTGCCCTCGATGCGGTAGGGCTCCTTGAGCGTCGAGGCGTCGAACCAGCCGCGCTGCTGCACCGCCCGGCCGACGATGCGGCCCGCGTCGCTGATCAGCCCGTCGACCAGGTAGAGGTCCGCACCGGTCATCAGGCACTCGTTGCGCGGCAGAGCGGGAGCCGTCTTCGGCAGCACGATGTGGATGCCGAGTCCGGCCCTGGCCGCATAGGCGGCCCATGCGCTGCCGGCGTTGCCGTTCGTGGGCATGGCGAGTTCCCGTATCCCGAGCTCCCGCGCACGCGACACGCCGACGGCAGCGCCGCGAGCCTTGAAGCTGCCTGTGGGGAGGAGTCCCTCGTCTTTGAGCAGCAGACCAGGGACGCCGATCGCTTCCCCCATGCGCGGCAGGGGCAGAAGTGGCGTCATGGTCTCGCCCAGGCTTACGACGCCATCCTCGGACTGGACGGGCAGGAGCTCATGGTAGCGCCATAGGCTTTGGCTGCGGGCCCCAAGCGCGCCGGGGTCGGGCATGTCCCGGCGCAGGGCGTCGAGATCGTACGTGGCGAGCAGCGGCGCGCCGCAGGTGCAGAGGGTCTGGACCGCCGCCGCATCATAAGTGGCTCCGCACTTAGGACACTCGATCTGCGAAAGGTAACTGTACCGCATGCTAAAAGTCACTCCCCCGCTTGCAAGTCTCCTCGGCGAACAAAGTACCTTCCAACAAATATTTAGTCCCGTGCGTCAATCCAGCCGAGACCAGCCCGTTTTCCTGGACACTCACCTCTTAGCATGCAGTGTACACCGCAAACATCACCGATTTGAACTTACTGTTTGACACCATCAAACAGTAAGCATTCGGCGGGCAGGATCCATCCTTCAGGATGCGAAAGGGATTGGCCAAGTTTTCAGCCGGGGGGGAGGAAGTCAGTGGGGACAGCTTCGCAACCTTACGTTCATGGTGATGAAGGTGAACGATACGCCATTCAGGGCGCGGTCAAGACTCTGGCGGTGTTGTTTGCTTTCGCCGCCAGTCGGGGACCGTTGACGTTATCCCAGATCACGCAACGGGCGGGTCTGCCACGAAACCAGGTGTATCGGAGCATCCGTTCCCTTCTGGCTTTCGGCGTTGTGGCGGAAGACCAGTCCGGCTTCGTGCTGACGCCCAAGGTCCTACAGTTGTTGCCTGCCGTTCGACGCGTCTCGCTGTTTCCAGCCGCGTGTGATGTTTTGCAGGATCTGCACTGCGCTACGGGCGAGTGCGTCACGCTGACCGTCTTGCTTCCGGAGCTTGAGACCGTTGTCCTTTCCACGTTGCCCAGCACGCATACCGTGGGCGTGCGCACGGAGGTCGGGCAGCGAAGCGGCCTGCACGCGGGAGCCGTGCCCAAAGCGATCCTAGCCTTCCTGCCTGACCACGTGCAGAAGGCGGTCGCGGCGCAACTCCCCCACTTGCCGAGCTATACGGTCTGGACCGTATCGAGCCCTGAAGATCTCCACGAGGAACTCACCCTGATTCGCAGCCAAGGCTACGCCGTCGGCTACAGGGACTTCGAGGAAGACGCATGCGGCGTCGGAGCTCCCATCTTCGGCCCCTCGGGGTCCCCGATCGCAGGGGTTTCCATCGGCGCGCCGATCTACCGTATGGCGCCATCCACCATCAAGAGCTATGGCCTGCGCCTTGTCGGCGCCACCCGTCAGATCACGGAACGCATTGGCGGTCTTGGCCCAGAGTTCATGCCGCCCTGCATCGGGTCAAAGGAGGGGATCGATCATGGCCTCTAGCGCTGCTCCCGCCCGTCTCGGCCTCCGCGACGACTACTCGCTCAATCGGGTTCCCGACGGTGAGCGTTACTCGGTGCTTACCATCATCATTCAGAGGTTCGCTTCGTTCACAGCCTTGGCCAAGTTCCTGCTCGGAGCCACGCTCGGCTTCAGTCTTGCCTTTTGGCCGGCATTCTGGGCCATTACCATCGGCGTCGTGATCTTGGAGATCGTCTCCGTGCTGACAGGCCTGATCGCGCAACGCGAGGGCCTCAACACTACGCTGTTGGCGCGGTGGACGGGGCTTGGGCAGATCGGCAGCGGCATCCTGGCCTTGGTGATCGCTTTTAGCCTGATCGGCTGGTTCGGCGTGCAAAACGGCATCTTCGCGGAGGGGCTGCACGAGGTGTTCCCGGGGGTCGGGGTGGCCGTTTGGAGCATCCTCACCGGGGTCGCGGTCACGCTGGTCGTTGCCTACGGATTCCGCGTGATGCAGTGGCTGGCTTACATCGTGGTCCCCATCTTCATCCTTGTGATGGCGTACTCGTTTGACGTCGCCATGCGTGGCCATGCACTGTCGTCTCTGATTGCCATCACGGGCGGCGGCCACGGCCTCACGCTCCTGACGGCGGTGACCGCCGTGGCAGGCGGCACCATCGTTGGTGCGATCACCTCGCCCGATATGGCCCGCTATAACAAGAGTACCTGGGACGTCATAGGCCAGTCCGTCATCGGAATCACTCTCGGCGAATACCCCGTTGCGCTGATCGGCGTTCTGATGGCCCACATTGCGCACACGAACAACATCACGGCGATCCTGCTGACCTCGAGCGGCGCCATCGGGATGCTCCTCGTCGTAACGGCGACGCTCAAGATCAACGACTGGAACCTCTATTCCTCGTCGCTGGGCGTGGCGAACTTCGTGGATGTGCTCTGGCGGACAAAGTGGAATCGCGGCACGGTCGCGCTGATCCTCGGGCTCGCCGGCACCGTCCTGTCGGCCGTCGGCATTCTGAACGCCTTCGTACCCTTCCTGGACATCCTTGGTGTCCTCATTCCACCGGCCGCCGGCATCATGATCGTCGAGTACTACCTTTTCCCCTACTCCAAATCACGCCTCAACACCCTCAAGGATCCGGCCAGTGACTGGGCTCCGCGTCTCAATGCCGCTGCGCTGGTCAGTTGGGCGATCGGCTTCCTGGTGGGTGAGTTCTGGCACTGGGGAATCGCCACGATCAACGCCCTGGTTCTTGCCGCTGTGGTGTACGCCGTGATTCGCGCGCTCATGGGTACGAAGGTGTACACAGGCGTCGGCGAAACGACCCAAAGCTAGGAACTGCGGAACGTTTGGGAGGGTGAGATCCCGTGCTGATGCGCGAAGTGACCGAAGCCTGGGAACTCATCGACCGGCCCGACGCATCAGGCAGGCACGTTTCCAACTGGATGGCTGACAAGCTGGGACCGCACGCCGCGCCCCGGGTGACGTCGCTGAAGTCCACCGACGGCGCCACCGACGTCCTATCATGGACCGTTCCCGGAACCAAGGGCGTGGCACGCGGAGGAACAGCACCCACGCTCGCCATCGTCGGTCGGCTGGGCGGAGTAGGGGCGCGGCCATCACGAATCGGAACCGTCTCTGACGCCGACGGGGCCGTCGTCGCGCTCGCAGTTGCGATCAAACTGTGGCGCGCGGCGGCGCTCGGTGACGCGACGCCCGGGGACGTGCGCGTCGTGACCCACATCTGTCCCAATGCGCCCACGAAGGAACACCCCGTACCGGGCCAGATGAACAGCCCGGTCCCTTTCGAAGATCTCCTGCCCTACGAGTGCCCGCCCGCAGCAGCCATGTTGTCCGTGGACACGACCCGTGGGCACCGCATCCTAAACCACACCGGGTTTGCGATCACTCCGACGCTTTACAACGGTTACATCCTACGTGTCAGCGAAGATCTCATGGACGTGATGACCGACGTCACCAACGACCCGCCGGTGATCCTGCCGGTAACCATGGGAGACGTCAGCCCGTCGGGTAACGGAGTCTACCACATCAACAGCATCATGCAGCCTGGCCAATGCTTCGAGGGGCCTCTCGTTGGAGTCGCCACCGTCGCGTCAGCGGTCGTTCGCGGCTCCGCGACCATGGCAAGCACGCCGACCACACTGGAGTCCACAAGCAGATTTTGCGTCGAGGCGGCACGCCGATTTGGACAGGGCCGCGTCGCCTTCTACGACCAGCAGGACTACGACCTACTTCTGGAGCGGTACGGCCCGATGACTCATCTGGTTGGACGGCCAAGGGCCTGATCGCCTCGAACGTTCGCCGCCCGACGAGGCGTTTCTTCCTGCCGACTCGCCGCAACGCAACCCAAAACTACGGCGGCATCCCCAATCCGGGATGCCGCCGTAGATTCATACTCCTTCAATCCTCTTGCGCCAGTCAACGACGCAGGACCTCTTGATCACTAGTCAAGGGGTCTATCCAACCATCGGGAATCCGTTTCTACACTCGTGCCAGTCTGCGCAACAAAGACTGGTAGGTAATTATAAACATGTCCACCCTTGTGCGGTGGTCGTAAAAGGCATCCGCATCGAATCCATCCTTTTCTGATAGGCCGAGCTTCTCTCTAATGTCTTTCATCGCCTGCTTGTTTATTTCGGCATTTTCACCACGGTAAGCGATGTTTGTGCGATGCCTTACCTGCCGCATCATACCGAACCTGCGCTCGGTGGTCACCTTCACTACGTCAATGGTGTTGTCCTTCGGGTCTTGCATCTCATAACCAAACCGATTAAGGATCCGCCGTAATTGATGGTACGTTATCACGCGTTCGCCTCTCGTCTGAGCCCGAGAATGCTTGCGAATCCACTTTCGGAGCTCTTCAACTTCGGCATCCGCTTGCGCTCGGTCGCCGCGACATAGTGTATGAGATGCGACTTTGGTTACAACGCCGTAGAGGTCATTGTGCGAAACGTCTTCGAGGGTTCGGTCATTTCTGTCCAAAAATGTCAAAGTAGCCACCAACCCAGTTCGTTTGTTCCCGTTATGAAATGGATGATTATTCACGATCCCGTACAACAACGTGGAAGCCACAGCATCCACGGTTTCGTATTTCACGAAGCCGCCAAAGCCAGTAGACTGCCTTGCGGCCGCAGATTCCAACATGGAAAGGCTTTTGATTCCTGGTGGGCTAATGGGATCGCTTGACAGCGAGAATTCTTGAGCGAGCAGATCGTGAATGTCGATAATTTCTTCAGTTTCCAAGTAACGCATGAACGGATTGTACACTTTTTGGGCGACTCCGGCCAATGGTTGCAGCTTTTCCCGTGACGTCCTGATCGAACATCACGAGGTCACAAAGTCGCAGCTCTGCTCTGCTCCCGAGGACCGTAAAGGAAGATGCCGTGCACTCCCAGAACTCAAGATTTTAGGTGATCGGGTTGCCACTTCCCGCTTTGATCAAGGAACTCGCCGCTACCAAGCTACGGGCGTTCCGCGGGAGTCAGGTTCCACAACACAGCAGGGGTGCCCTGCGCCTTGCATTCGGTTTCCGTGCCATGTCGGTGATACTCTACGAGCGGCACCCCCTTGGCAACCCCAACTGGATCCAGAGTGGACGAAGATCCCGGTGGCGCAGTTCCGGTATGCTGTGGAGTCGAGCTTATGGACAGTCTATTGGGCAGATCGCAATAGTCGCTGGCGCGAAGACTACGAGACACAACCATCGCACAATCTCGAGGACCTAATTGCAGAAGTCGCGGACGACGTCACAGGTATCTCTTGGGGGTAGTACGCAGACGATCATCGAGGAGGGGCACCGGACGTGGCCAAAGGCGACATCGACACACTAGTGCTCGGCTCCGCCAACACATGCTGGCGAGATCCCATTGACCTGCCGACACTTCTAAGTCTCTTGCAGAAACGTGAGGATCCCGGGCGGTGGATAGGTCCTGTAGCTCAGTTGTTTTCGGACGTCCCGCTGTCCGCACTGAAGCGCTTTGCAGAACGGCATCAACTGTCCAGATCCGACCTGAGTGCGTATTTCGCTCTCTACATGGGACAGCGCGGAGACGCGAATCCCGAAGTTGAGGCATGGCTAGATGGATAGCTGGGAGTACCTATTCGATCGAGCCATGGAGGCTCTGGACAGCGTGGATCGCAGTCTCCTGCCAAAGCCACAATGGACCTTCGGTGGCGGGACGGCTTTAATGCTCACCTATCGCCATCGTATCAGCCGGGACATCGATATTTTTCTTGACAGACCGGAATGGTTGACGGTTCTGTCGCCACGCTTGAACGATGTGACCGATGGCTTCTGCGTAGATTACGTAGAAGACACCCGGTTCCTGAAGCTCTCCCTCAGCGAAGGTGAAATCGATTTCATCGTGGCGCCATTACTGACCCATCCTGGCGCCGTAGTTGGCGAGCTTCGCGGCCGTAATATCGCCGTGGAGACTCCCGTTGAGATTGTCGCAAAGAAGCTCCGCTACCGCGGAACTCGGCTGCGGAGTCGTGACGTGATCGACTTGGCGATGGTGTGTTCATCATTGGCGGACTCGCGGAATCTGGCACGCTTCGCTGAGCTTTGGGCCCCCCAGCTACCGGCCATCCTCGGGCATCTTGAGAGCATGCGTGCTCACTTCAGCGAAGAGGTCGCGGGGCTTGCCCTTCTCCCTTCGGGCGAGCGGCTGCGGGCAAACGCCCTGCAGATTGCCATAGACTTCCTTAGCAGGCCGAATAAAGTCTATTAGCAGACCCTCGGATGAGCCGGGGTCAGCTTCGAGCGCCACGCTCTTAACGCCTGCCTCACCGTACCGCGTATACTTGCTGTTAAGGTCCAAGTTCCCTCGGTCGCCCGTAGGCAGGACCAACGCGCCGAGTTCGCGCCGTCGGGAATGGGCCAAGGGCGCATGACGCGGGCTTACGGCCGCGTTCACGAACAGGGAAAGAAGGTGATGGCCAATGCAGCATTGCGCCGGACGGGCAGCGGACCGTCAACACCGCCAGCAGGCCGTCGCCTTCCTCGTGCCGCAAAGGCGCAGCATAACGCATGGAACATGGGCGCAGACGCGTGAGTGACGCTGGCAAGTCCACGCGATCGCGGCTTCATGGCATTAAGCTTTTGGGTCGCCCCCTGCCCCTGATGCTCATCATCGCGGAGAAGGCAATCGTAGCGGTCGTTCTTGCGGCGGCGGCCGTGGTAGCGTTCGTGGTGCGCGGCCGGGTGGTCGATCCGCTGCACCTGCTCTTCGCCGACGAACTCACGGAAGACCCGCACGACGTCTACCTCCACTGGGTGATATCGCACGCCCCTCACCTGACCACATACGTTGGGCCATGGGTGGCAGCCGCTTTGGCCCTCTGGTGTCTGCTGTACGCCGTCGAGGGAATCGGTCTTTGGCGCGAGCGCACGTGGGCTGAGCTTCTCGTCATCGTGGAAACGGCCTCGTTCTTGCCGATTGAAATCTGGGACCTCGTCAAGAAGTTCCACCTGCTCAGCCTCGGCACCCTCATCGTCAACCTCGCGGTGCTGCTGTACGTGGTGTATTTCTACCGCCGCACTCATCCCAGACGCCATCCGACGAGTCCTTAGAGTCCAACGGCAAGGGAGCGTCCCCAAGCGGCGACGCTCCCTTGTGGCGGGAATGGTACCGAACTGGCCTCACCGCTCGCGGAAAGGAATATGTATCTCCAGGCGGAAGTTTCCACCTAGAGAGTGCCTACGAGGCGGGTGCGCAAGATGTTCGTCGCGGCGACCGGCATGTTCTTGGCCGTGGTGGTGGCGCTCGAGTGGGGGCTTGTGAAGTTTCTGCGAGACGAGCTCTTCTACGAGCGCCGCCGCAAGGGCTTTCGCAACCGGCGGCTACATAGGGTTGGCCTTGTCTTCTGGGGCATCGCCAGCGTGGGCCTTGCCGTGGTCGGCCTCTTTCTCATCCGCGCCATCATCGTGCTCTCCTGGACGACGCCCATGCCCACGCTGGGCCACTGACCGTCCGGCCGTCGCCGCCAGCCGTGATTCCCGGCGCCGAGCGGACTTCTGCAAACGTGAACCGGGGCACCTCCCCGAGCAAACTAAAAGCCGCGCTGCCCATTGACAGCACGACCACGCATGCGCGAATCTATAGTGGTTGGAACGCAGTCACCCCAATGATTAGACCCATCCAACTTGATTCTACACCGGGTGGCCTTCGGAAGTCAACCCACTGAAGGAGGAGTTGTCCTGGAGCAGGGCGACTGGATCGAGGAAACCGAACGCCTCCATCTTGTCCTGGCCGAGGTGCGCGCCCAGCAGGATCGCGCGCGTGCCGAGTTCAGCGACGTACGCGAGGACATGGTCCGCGATCGCCGTGAGTTCTGGGATGAGTTCCGGTTCAAGCCGGGCGAGCTCTACGAGACCCTCGGTGCGGTCCTGCAGCAGAACAAGATGCTAGCGGAGGGCGAGCGACGGTTCCGGCAGGCCGCCCAGACCTTGCGGGATCTCGGTCGGCTTGAGCGTTCCCCCTACTTCGGTCGGGTGGACTTCGCCGAGCGCGGAGCGGGCGAACCCGAGAAGATCTACATCGGGGTCGCGTCGCTGCGCACCGCCGACGACGACTTCCTCGTCTACGACTGGCGCGCCCCGATCGCGAGCCTCTACTACGACCAGGGCCCCGGCACCGCGAGCTACATGTCGCCGATGGGCGAGGTCTCCGGCCAGATGCACCTGAAGCGCCAGTTCGTCATCTCCGAGGGACAGCTCCGCATGATGTTCGACACGGGCGTCACGATCGGCGACGAACTCCTGATGGAAGCGCTCAGCGGACACTCGGACGCCGCGATGCACGCCATCGTGGCGACGATCCAGCGCGAGCAGAACCTGGTCATCCGCGACGACCGGCATCGCCTGCTGATCGTCCTCGGCTCCGCCGGCAGCGGCAAGACGTCGGTCGCCCTGCAGCGCGTCGCCTACCTGCTCTACCGGCACCGCGACACCTTGCGGGCGGACCAGATGGTGCTCTTCTCCCCCAACGCCCTCTTCAACAGCTACGTCGCCACGGTGCTGCCGGAACTCGGCGAAGAGCCGCTCCAGCAGACCACCTTCCAGCAGCTTCCGGGGCACAGGCTCGGCCGGACCTACCGCCTGGAGGATGCCTACGATCAGCTCGAAGACCTCATGGCCACCCCGGACCAGGAAGCTCGTTCGGTGAGGCTTGAAGGGATCCGCTACAAGTCGTCGCCCGCGTTCCGGCACGTCCTGGACCGCTACGCGGAAGGCCTGCGGCGGGAGGGTCTCGTCTTCGTGCCCGTCCGCTTCCGTGGCAAGGAGATCGTCTCCGCACGCGCGATGCAGTCGCGGTTCGAAGCCTTCGGCCCTGACGTCCCCGTCTCGACCCGCGTCAGCGTGATCCATGACTGGATCGTCGAAAAGGTCGCGGCGTTCGAGAAGCGGGAGTCCCAGGAGGACTGGGTGGACGAGGAGGTGCAGCTGCTCGGGCCCGAGGAGTTCCAACGGGCCGATCTCAAGGTCGGGCGCAGGCGCACAGGCGCACCCGTCGACCAGGTGGAGGCGGTGCGCGGACACCTTGGCGCCAAGATCGTGCACAGGAACCTGCAATCGGCAAAGCAGTGGGTCGAGCAGCGGCAGTACGTCGATCTCGAAGGACTCTACCTGCGCCTCTTCAAGGACCGGGACCTACTGTCGGCGGTCGCAGCGAAGGAGCCACTTCCGCGTCGTTGGGACGCGATCCGCCGCGACACGCTCGCCCGCCTCGAGCGGACGATCCTGCCCTACGAGGACGCGACGCCGCTTCTCTACCTCGACACGCTGGTGCGCGGCGCCCGCGTCAACCGCAGCGCCCGCCACGTGATCGTGGACGAGGCCCAGGACTACTCGCCGCTCCAGTTCGAGGTCCTGCGCCGTCTCTTCCCCTCCGCCCGCCTGACACTGCTCGGCGACCCGCACCAGACGGTGTCGGCGGCGCCGTCCGCGCTCACCTCACCGGAGGACCTGCAGGAACACGTCGGCCCCGGGGAGATGGAAGTCGTGCGACTGCGTCAGAGCTACCGCTCCACGCGCGAGATCGTGGAGTTCACGCGGAGCCTCCTCCCCACCGGCGCAGACATCGTGCCGTTCGAGCGACGCGGCGAAAAGCCCCAGATCGTCCGCGTCGCCAACCGCCAGGACCTCGGAGAGCGGATCGCGCTCGACATCGCCAGCCTGCGGCGGGAGGGTCTCGAGACGATCGCGGTGATCTGCAAGACGGCGCGCGAGAGCCGCGAGGCGTTTTCCGCGCTCCAGTCGAGGGTCGACCTGCAGCTCATCGAGAAGGACGCGTCGTCCTTCAGCCGCGGCGTCCTCGTCCTGCCCGGCTACCTCGCGAAGGGACTCGAATTCGACGCCGTCATCATCTTCGACGCCTCGGCGCAGGTGTACGGTGGCCCGGAGGAACTGGGCCTTCTCTACACGGCCTGCACCCGGGCGATGCACCGCCTGCACCTCTACACGGCGGGAGACCTCTCACCCCTCCTGGCGGCCGCGGATCCCGGAACGTACGTGGAGGGCGCCCGCTAGGTCCGTTTCGCTTCGCCGCCCGCCGAGACCCGAACCGCCTCCGAAAAGCCCGGGAGCGCCACCGCTGGGTGGCGCTCCCGACCGCTTCATTCGCCTTCCGGCTGATCGTCCGCGGGCTCCATGTCGCTGCCCGCGATGCAGTGGCCGACCGTGCCCTGGAGAACGATCGGCCCGGTGGCTTCCGCATGGTCGCCGGCCTGCACGTAGACCCTGGCCGTCGGCGGCACGGGCAGGAAGATGTCGGTCCCGGTATGGATGCCCTGCCACATGTGGAAGTTCGGGTCCACCTCGACCATCTGGCGCATGATCTCGCCCTGGATCGTGTACCAGTACCGGTCGTACTGCGGGCCGAAGGTCGACGGGCTGGGAAGATTGATGCCCGTGATCACGATCGCCGAGCCGCTGCCCGGGCCCTGGCGCAGCCAGAGCGATCCGCCGGGAATGAACGTCGGCGTGAGCGGGCTCGCCGTATCGAAGAAGCTCGCCTTGCATTCCGGTGCCGGCTCCGGTTCGGGCTGACCCGCCACCGGCCAGGCCACCATGAGCGGGCCTGGCGCCGCCATCTGGTTGTGCAGACCGATCTTGTGGAACGTGACAGGCCCCACGACGCCGTCCGCCGAGATCGCGTTCGCGGTCTGGAAGGCGATGACGGCCGCGCGCGTCGCCGCGTCGTAGTACCCCTGCACGCGACCGCTGTAGTAGCCGAGGCGCTGCAGGATGGTCTGCAGGAAGACGACGTCGAAGCCGTTGCGCCCTGTCTGGATCGCGCGCCCGCCCGCGAACGTGTAGAGCCAGCTGGCGTCCAAGGAGCCGTTGCCGACCGTCGCCGTGTTGTCGAGGCCCGTGGCGCCGTTGTTGGCGGCGTCGCGCTTGAACGCCAGCACGGCCTGGGCGGTCGCCGCGTCGAAGTTGCCATCGGCCGGACGTCCGATCAGGGCAGCGTAGCCGAAGCAGTTGAGCCGGTTCTGCAGGATCGTCACGTCCCCGCCCGTGAGGCCGGGGCTCAGGCTGCGGCTGCCGTACACCGGCCCGCCGTAGGTCGTGTTCGGGCCCACGCCCTGGCCGTAGACGAAGTAGGTGTTGGGCCCGACGACGCCGTCGACCGAGAGCCCGAAGAAGCTCTGGATGTTGCGCACGGCGCCCTGCGTCTGCGGGCCGAAGATGCCGTCCACCGTGATCGGAGTGC
Source organism: Bacillota bacterium (assembly GCA_021845645.1). The sequence continues at coordinate 3,188 of JAJZVM010000068.1, read as the reverse complement.
CCATCGGGCCCTCGGGCGGGTTCATCGTCGTGAGCATCAGATTGTAGATCGCCTGGGCAATGGCCACGTCCGTACCGCGCAGGTTCGGTGACTGCAACGACAGCGTGCGGCTGCCGAACGCCACGTACGGCGGGAACGTGTCCTCGAAACGTGCCATGGAGCTCCTCCTCATGGACCCTGCTTCTACAGCCTATTCAGGGGAGGCTGTGCGTGCCTCCGCTCCGCCCGCCTGCCGGCGGCCACCCGGTAAGAGAGAGCCAGGGCCCCTCCCGCTAAGGAGAGACCCTGGCTCTATGCGAGGTCGTGCGGAACCGGGTCCGAGGGCTTACCTATAGCTCTCCATCGAGATCGCCATCCGCATGGCGGTCTGCGCCGGCGACGCGGCCCCTGGGTAGGCACGCACGACCAGGAGGTCGTCGCCGCTCGTCCAGGTCACCGTCGCCTGCGTTCCGGCGGACGCCACATCGACCGAGATGCCGCCCGAGGTGGTCGGCACCGGCATGAAGTAGCGGTGCAGGAAGGCCGCCACCTGGGAAGCCTCCGCGACTGGCGCCGAACTGCTCCCGCTCACCCGCGCGGTCCAGCGTCCTTCCTGCCAGACGATCTCGGTCGTGCCGAGAAGGGCGTTCGGAAACTCCCTGGCCGTGATGCCGTAGCCGAGGTCCACGGTCTCTGCGCTCGCCGGCACCTGCTGGTTGCCGAATCCTTGGATCAAGGCGTCCTGCGCGTGCGCGGAAGAGTCGAAGAGCGAGCGGGTGAAGGCCGCAAGCTGGTGCTCAGGCGACGAGAGCGTCACGCTGTAGGTCGACTGAAAGCCCGCATAGCCCATGATCGGCGCGGTCGAGTAGCTCGGCTTGTAGTACATGTCCGCCGAACCCGCGGCGTCTAAGGGCAGCACGGTCGGGGCCATCGCGCCGGTCAGCACCGACTGCGGCAGCGACGACATGGCCATGCGGATGATGGTCGGGAACGGCGACGGGGCGGCCGTCGCGGAAGGGCCCGTGGCGGCGCCGGAGCCGGTGGACCCGGTGCTGGAACCGGGCGATGCGGCCGACCCTGAACCGGACGTCGACGCGGAACTCGACCCTGAGCCCGTGGTGGAAGTCGAGGATCCTCCCGAACTGAGCGACGTCGTCGAAGCGCCGCTCGTACCGGATGAAGACGACGTACTCGTCTTATGATGTGTCGCGCCTTGGCTCGATGCGGACGCTCCGGTCAGCGCGCCGCATCCGGCCGCGATCAGCGACAGCGATGCCACGACTCCGGCAACGACGGCGATCCGTCGCAGGTTCTGCATGTGTTCTTGTCCTCCTTGGGTTGGGGCAAGTCCCTTGGTTCCGGGTCCACCCAAGAAAACGCCAGCTTGCTTCGTTCGGTTTCTGGCGTGTTCTGGCAGCAGCGGCCTGCCGGCAGATGAACGCGAACGCCCGCATCGTTGGCGAATCTGGTCGCGGCGTCCTAGAGGACCGCGACCCTTGAGGCTTCGCCGCCGTGGCGATGCCAGGATTCCGCAAGGAATTCGATCGGACAGGGCGGAAGTGATCGAGTTCTAGGGAGGTAGGTCACCCGTGCGTCTTTTGCTCCTCGGCGGCACCGTGTTTCTCGGCAAGCACATCGCGGAAGCCGCTCTCGCGGCTGGCCATGACGTCACCTTGTTCCACCGCGGGCAGCACGGACGGGATCTCTTCCCCACCGCGCGCCATGTGTTCGGCGACCGCGACGGTGGGCTCGGGGTGCTGGCCGGACAAAGCTTCGACGCCGTCATCGACACGTCGGGCTACCTGCCGCGCGTGGTACGCCAGTCCCTGCGGCAGCTCAAGGGGACGTGCCCGCACTACACCTTCATCTCCAGCATCAACGCGTACGCCTCTCTGGTCGAGATCGGCGTCACGGAAGACGCCCCGCGCGCGCAGCTTCCTTCCGAGACCGAGGAGGACGTCTCCACCTGGTACGGCGCACTCAAGGCGCGATGCGAACTCGACGTAGAGGAAGCCTTCGGCGCTCGCGCCCTCGTGATCCGGCCCGGGCTGATCGTCGGTCCGGACGACGCGAGCGATCGCTTCACCTACTGGGTCGCGCGCGGCGCGCGTGACGGCGAGATGCTGGCGCCGGACCGACCCGATCGGCCGGTCCAGGTGATCGACGTACGCGACCTCGCCGCATGGACGCTCGCCATGGTGGAGCACGGCGCGTCCGGGACGTACAACGCCGCCGGCCCCGAATCGCCCCTGACCATGGGCGAGGTTCTCGCCGCCTGCCGCGAGGTCGGGGGCGGCCAAGGGCCCACCACCTGGGTCACAGAAGAATTCCTCGCCGCTCAAGGCGTGGCGCCGTGGACGGAGCTGCCCCTCTACGTGCCCTCGAGCGAACCGGACGCGGTCGGCTTCGAGTCCGTGTCGATCCGCAAGGCGCTCGCGGCAGGCCTTTCGTTGCGCCCCCTGCGAGACACCGTGCGCGACACCCTGGCCTGGGAGCGCTCGCGGCAAGCGGACGTCCCACGTCGCGCCGGGATCAGCGCCGCCCGGGAACAGGAACTCCTCACGGCGTGGCACGCATCCACGACGGCCTAGGCCTGCACGTGGACGCCTCAATGCCACGACGGAACTGACGCTGGTCTGTTTGGACCGGCTCGTTACACTCCGCCTGCGCCTAGAGGACGGCCACCGGCCGCCGTAGGATCGTGGTAATCAAGGAGGCGCCCATGGCCAACACGACGATCCCAGCTCCGAGGCAGGAAACAGCCCCGGCCCATCCCACCGGTTTTCCGGCGCTGATCTGGGGCCACCTTGCGAACGACGCGCTCGCCAATTACCTTCCCGGCCTGCTGCCGCTGATCGCGGTGGAGCGCCATGTTCCCCTTGTCCTGCTCACGTCCCTCGTGACCATCCTGATGTTCGGCCAGGCGCTTCAGCCCCTTGCTGGACTGCTTGCCGACCGCGTCGGCGGGCGCTGGTTCGTCCTGGGCGGCCCCATCCTCTCGACCGTGGGCGTCACGCTGGTCGCGCTCTCGCCCGCCTACATCGGCATGGCGATCGGCCTCTTTCTGTCGGGCCTCGGCACGACCCTCTTCCACCCCCAGGCCATGGCCCTGACGCGCAGCCTCGCGGGCAAGCGGCCCGGTCTCACCATGTCGACCTTCATGATCGGCGGTGAGTTCGGGCGGGCGATCGGCCCGCTTGTGGCCACGC
>JAJZVM010000014.1 GCA_021845645.1 Bacillota bacterium | reverse complement strand
AAGCGAGCGGGTCTGAAGCTGCGGTAGAGGGCACGGTACAACGCTGTCACCTCCGGCAGGTTATTCTCCCCGGGATCGCCGGGCACCTGTAGGCCGACGGAGAGCCGGCATCGTGGCACAGCTCTCCGTCTGAAAGGCCTTGCGCCCAGGCGCACCGCATCGCCCGGCTCCACCCTGTACCGTTGCTCCCTCTCGGGCCTGGCGGGGTTTGGGGCTGACCGTCGCGCGGTACCCGGACGCAAGCTCTGCAAAGGTTCGGCGGCCATTTCGCCAACCGAAAAACTGGCGGAGAGGGTGGGATTCGAACCCACGAGGCAGGTTTCAGCCCGCCTGCATGATTTCCAGTCATGCTCCTTCGGCCACTCGGACACCTCTCCGAAAGCTGTCAATGATGGCGGAGGGGGTGGGATTCGAACCCACGAGGCAGGTTTGTGCCCGCCTACCGCATTTCGAGTGCGGCTCCTTCAACCGCTCGGACACCCCTCCGAAACTTACCTCCGACCGGCAAAGAAGTCCTTGAGCAGCGTGGAGGCCTCCTCCTCCAAGACACCGCCGATGACGTCCACCGGCCAATCTCCCGCAAGCTCCGCAAACAGCTGGAGCCGCGAGCCGGCCGCTCCCAGCCTCGGGTCCTGGGCCGCGAACACCACCCGCTGCACGCGCGCAAGAACGATCGCCGCGGCGCACATCGGGCACGGCTCCAGTGTGACGTAAAGCGTCGCTCCACTGAGCCGCCAGTTGCCAAGCCGCCTGCCTGCCTCGCGCATGGCCAGGATCTCGGCGTGAGCCGTGGGATCCGTTTCGGTCTCGCGCAAGTTGTACGCCCTTGCGAGCACCTCTCCTTGGGCCGACACGACCACCGCGCCCACGGGAACCTCGCCGACCCTCAAGGCCGCCCGGGCCTCTGCCAGCGCCAACTGCATGAACGTGCTGTGCAGCGCCGACACCCCCGGAACATGGAAATGGCGCCCCTGGGAGGACTCGAACCCCCGGCAGACAGGGTTTAGGAAACCCCCGCTCTATCCACCTGAGCTACAGGGGCGTGTGCCACGTGCGTAAGGCGCCCGTTGGAGCCCGCCTTACGCGGCAGAACTAGTTTAGTGGAGACCTGCCGTCTGTGCAAGATCGCGACCAGCCAGAAGTGTTGTTCTAGAGCGCAGGATTCTCACTCCTTGTGGTCCAAGGCCGCAGGTCGCCGTCGCAGCCCGCCATGCGCGAAAGCGGCACATTCCGGCTCCGGATGCAAGCGTGTGGACGTCGATAGTGATGGCAAAGCGCCCAGCAAACCTTCAGCGCCGAGCCGCATCCGCGCGCAACTGCACGCACCTGTAGCGGCACGCGCCCTGGTTCCGCCAGTTTCAACGCCGCAAGGAATGCCATTCCGCTGCGCCACCTTCGTGGACGGCATGTCGCAGGCGTGAATGAAAGGAGACAAATCGCGACCCGTCCTGCTGCGGACGCCACCATTCGCGACATGAGACCCTGCTTCCGTGGCGTAGTCGTTTCCCGCAAGCGCCTCACGTAAGGCAGGGGGCGTCTTTTCCGGCGCCTCGTCGACGGTTTGCGGCAATCGCTCCACCGGTTTGCGACGAACCACGCGTTTCCATGCGCCCGACGACCATAAGCCGGTCCCATCCTGCTCGTACCCGGCCTGGTTGCTCCGGATCAGTGCGACGGCATCATCCCGATCCATCGCCCTCGGATGGTGACGCGTCGCCAAAGGGTGCGCTTAGGTCTCGAGCTGGTCTCCTGTGACGTCCAGCGACATGGCCGGAGGCTTGGGCGTGCGGTCCAAAGGTCTCCTTCTTTCGGTGAAACAGCGACTCCCCTCGTCATGGCGGCAGGCCCGCCGCATACTTGACATGTCAGACAATGGCAGAGGGGGATCTTCGAATGCGCTTCGATGAAGCCGATTTTCTCGCAAAAGCGTACGGGGACGCTCAAGGTCTGTCCGTGCGCACGCAAACGCATCGCAGGTATGGCATTCAGCCGCATGACATCTTCGCGACGATCACGAGCGAGGCCGCACGCCGCCGCCATCCCGCGGCGGTGCTTGACATCGGAGCGGGCACAGGCAGCTGGTACCACGCGGTTCGGCGGCTGCTCGGCCCGTCGGTGCGCTACGTCGGCCTCGACCGGTCCGAGGGAATGGTTGCCCGCCTCGAGGCGGAAGTGGGCGGCGATCCGAATGCCCAGGCTCTCCTGGGGGACGCCCAGAGCCTTCCCTGGCCAGACGGCAGCTTTGACTGGGCTGGCCTCCATTTCATGCTTTACCACGTGCCCGACATCCGCCTGGCACTCGCAGAAGCCTGGCGCGTGCTGCGTCCCGAGGGGCTCCTGCTGGCCACGACAACCACCGAGCGGCCGTACAAGGCGCTGTTCGACCTGATGGCGCAGAGCCTGACGTCGCTGGGCTATCGCATCGGGGAGATCGCCAGCCCCGCAATGCGCTTCTCTCTCGAGAACGGCGCCAACTTCACGCCTGCGCCGCCTGAACTCCTGAGTTTCCCCGCCGGCTTTCGCTTCGACGCCGTGGAGCCCGCGCTCCTGTTCCTCTCGTCCGGCCCGATCGACGCCGCCCTCGATCAGGCGGGTGCGCCCACGTCGCTTCGGGAACGCGTGCTCACCGAAGTCGGCAAGCGGATCGACATGGTGATAACGCGTGACGGCAGTTTTCTCGCCGCATCGCGGTCAGGCTTCTTTGTGGTGCGCAAGTGCGAGAGGAGCGAGGTCTGAGGCGCTGCGGCCGCAAAATACCGGCCAAGTCGCGTCGTGTTCCAGCCGTCAGCCCGAAGATTAATGCTGCACTTTGCACCCAAACTGCTGCGTCTCGCTGCAGTTTGACGTTCTCCCCACGGCTGAAGCCAGGAACTGCGGGTCGACCTCGACCAGCAGATGCACATGGTCCTGCCCACCCCGTCGGCAACAACCCGGCGGCGGTACTTGGGGGCACCAGACCACGTGGTACTTGCAGGAGTAGACAACGTTGCGGTTGGACTTGAACTGCCGCTCTATACCTCAACTCTACTGCTTATACCTATTTACTGGCACCCCCGGTTTGAGTCGGACTTGTCCCAATGCTGAAGCCTGGCTGAAGCCAGGGGCTTGCGGCCGGTATCCTCCGTCACAACCGGAACTGCATAACAATGCGTACATTGGGCCATTGACTGCATGCCTTCCAGGCCGTAGAGTATTGGCTTAAAACCTGTGCTTCCCTCCGTTGCCACGGAGGGCAGATAGAGGCGCGAAGGCCAAGAGTAGCGGCGGCGAGCCGGGCAGCCACGACCCGCCGTGAAAGGGACCTCCGCCGAAACGGACCGGGCGCCCAGCCCGTACCGTTGGACTTGCATCGAAGAGGTGCAAGGCTGTCACCGGTTCACCGGTGGAGCGCTATCTCAAGGATCCGGCCTTCGGCGACCGCACCTGAACAGGCGGTCTGCGCGGCGTACGGTCATACGCCGAAAGCCGTGCCTCTCCTCGAGATCTGCGCCGAACCGCAGAGAGGAGGGGCATCGATGTCTCTGGGAAGCGAGTATGCGTTTGCGGGTTCCGGATCCCAGATCGATGCTCTCCGAGAGCGCGACGCCTGCGGTGTGGGCTTCGTCGCCAGTGTGCGCGAACCGTCGCGCCGCGTCGTCGACCTCGCACTCGAGGCGCTCGGGCGCCTCGGCCACCGCGGTGCGGTTGCAGCCGATGGCCTGACAAGCGACGGCACAGGCATTCTTGCCGCCATGCCACATGAATTCTTTCACTTGAAATATCGGGAACTTGGCGGCAATGCCGACAAGGACACCGAGTTCGGCGTAGCCATGTGCTTTTTGCCGCGGGTAAGCGCAGAGCGCGAGCATTGGAAGTCGGCACTCGAAGCGGCTATGCAGGCGGAGCATCTGCCCAAGGGCCTCTGGCGGCGGGTCCCGGTCGTGCCCGGAGTGCTCGGACCGCTGGCAAGCGCGAGTGCCCCGCACGTCTGGCAGTACCTCGTGCCGCGCCCTGCGGGTATACGCCCGGCAACCTTCGATCAAGGCCTCTGGCGCGCCCGCAGGCGTCTAGAACGGCAACTGACGGACGACGCCGCGTACATCGCCTCGTTTTCCTGCCGCTCGGTGGTCTACAAGGGCCTCATCGCCCCGCGCGACCTTTGCCGCTTCTACCCCGACCTCGCCGCGGAGGAGTTCACCGCGCAGGCGGTGCTCTTCCATCAGCGCTTCAGTACCAATACCACGTCGTCGTGGTCCAGGGCGCAACCCTTTCGCCTTCTCGGCCACAACGGCGAGATCAACACGATCGCGGGCAACGTGCAGTGGCTCGAGGCGCGCTATCCGGGTCTCGTGGACCGCACCACGTCCGACTCGGGCATGCTCGACAACGCCCTTGAGTTCGTCTCTCTTGACCCCCTGGCGAAGCGGCAGGGCGATGGTACTCCTCTTCCCGCGGCGCATACGCTGCTGACGCTGCTGCGCGCCGCAGGGGGAGGGGACGGCACGCTTGACCCGAAGCGCGAGGCCTATCTCCGCTACGCCGCCTGCCGTACGGAACCGTGGGACGGACCCGCGGCCATCTCGTTCTGCGACGGCGAACTGGTGGGCGCCATTCTCGACCGCAACGGGCTCAGACCGATGCGCTACGCCATCTGTGACGACGGTCTCGTGATCGCCGGCTCCGAAGCAGGCATCCACGACATTCCGCCCCGCCACGTCCGCCGCTACGGGCGCCTCGGACCGGGCGACATCCTCGTCCTTGATCTGGCGCAAGGCCGCATCCTGGAGTCCGACGAGTGCAAGGCCGAAGTGGCGGCGGCAAAGCCGTACGACACCTGGCTGGATCGCGGCTTCAGGCGCCTCAAGGACCTCGGCACGCCCGCGCACGTACCCGAAGGGCCCATGGGCGAACTCCTGGAGCAGCTCGAGACTGCTTTCGGCCACGGCGCGGAGGAACTTGCGGCGGTGATACGACCCATGGTGCAGGACGGACACCCACCGGTCGGATCGATGGGCGACGACACTCCGCTGGCCGTGCTGTCCCGCATGGAGCGCCCGCTTTTCCACTACTTCAAGCAGCGCTTCGCACAGGTGACCAACCCACCGATTGACCACCTGCGCGAGGCCCGCATCTTCTCCTTGGAGAGCCTGCTCGGGCCACGCGGTGACCTCGTTCAGGAAACACCAGAGCACGCCCTGCTGCTAGCGCTCGATAGCCCCATCCTGCTCGGGCCCGAACTGGCCGCCGTCCGCCAGTACGGCGTGCGCAACCCCCTCATGCGATCAGAAACCCTTCCCGCCGTATTTTCGCGCGCCGAAAGCGCAGACGGCCTCGCGGCCGCGCTCGATCGCCTGACGGCCGCGGCGGAGGCTGCCGTGGACGGCGGCGCAGGAATCCTCATCCTGTCCGACCGCACCGTGTCCGAGGACCTTGTGCCCATGCCGGCCCTGCTGGCCGTGGCAGCCGTGCACAGTCGCCTGGTAAGAAGCGGGCGCCGCATGCGCTGCTCCCTCGTGGCGGAACTCGGCGAGCCGCGCGAGGTGCATCACGTTGCAACCTTGCTGGGATACGGCGCCAACGCGGTCCATCCGTGGATCGCGCTCGCCCGCATATCCGAACTCGCGGTCCTTGGACGCCTGCGGGGCCTCGGTCGGGACGAGGCCCTGGCCGCGTACCGCCGTTCCCTCGAAGAGGGCCTGCGCAAGGTGATGGCGCGCATGGGCATCTCCACCGTCGACGGATACGTCGGCGCGCAGATCTTCGAGGCGGTCGGCGTCGGCCAGGAAGTCATCGAAGGCTGCTTCCAGGGCACTCCTTCCCGCGTCAGCGGCCTTGGCTTCAAGGACATCGGCCACCTCATGTTCGGCTGGCACCAGCGGGCCTTCCCTGCGCTATCGGGCAAGCCGCCGCTCCACGGTTTCTACAAGCATCGCTCCGACGGAGAGCTACATCTCTTCAGCCCTGAGGTGGTGGCGGCGGTGCAGGGCCTGGCCGCAGGGCCGCTCGCGGCGCCCGGCTCAGCCGCAGCGCGTGAACGCGCGGCTGCTCTCGCGTACGCGTTCCAGGCGGAGCCTCCAATGCAGCTGCACCACCTGCTCGACCTGCAATCCGACCGGCCACCCGTGCCACAGAGCGAGGTGGAGGAAGCCTCGAGTATCGTGCGTCGGTTCTCCTCCGGCAGCATGTCCCTGGGCTCGCTCTCGCCCGAGGCTCACGAGGCCCTTGCCATCGGCATGAACCGGCTCGGGGCCCGCTCGGGATCGGGCGAGGGAGGGGAAGACCCGGCCCGAAACGGCACGGAGCGGGAGAGCGCGATCCGGCAGGTGGCGTCTGGGCGCTTCGGCGTCACGCCGGGCTATCTGGCACATGCTAGGGAACTTCAGATCAAGATGGCGCAGGGCTCGAAGCCAGGCGAAGGTGGCCAGATCCCCGGCCCGAAGGTGACTGAGCTCGTGGCGCGCCTGCGCCACACGACGCCGGGCGTTCCCCTGATCTCGCCACCGCCGCATCACGATATCTACTCCATCGAGGACTTGGCGCAACTCATCCACGACCTGCGTCAGGTCAACCCGGAAGCGGAGATCTCCGTCAAGCTCGTGGCGGAGAGCGGCGTCGGCGTCATCTCGTGCGGTGTCGCCAAGGCCGGCGCCGACATTATTGTGCTGAGCGGCCATGCCGGCGGCACAGGCAGTTCCCCGCTCGACTCGATCAAGAACGCGGGCCTGCCCTGGGAGATCGGACTGAGCGAGGCCCAGCAGGAACTCGTGGCGAACGGCCTCCGCGCCCGCGTCTCGCTGCGCGTCGACGGTGGCCTGCGCAACGGCCAGGACGTCGTCCGTGCCGCTCTGCTCGGCGCAGACGAGTTCAGTTTCGGTACCGCCGCCATGATCGCCGCGGGCTGCAAGATGATGCGCATCTGCCACACCGACAACTGTCCTGTCGGGGTGGCGACACAGAAGGAAAGCCTGCGCCGCAAGTATCCAGGCACGCCTGAAGGGGTGATGAACTACTTCCTCGCTCTCGGCGAGGAAGTGCGGGCCATCCTCGCGGATCTCGGCTACCACCGTCTCGAGGATCTGATCGGCCGCAGCGATCTCCTGCGGCAGCGATCTTCGGACTCCTCGCCCCGTCTCGACCTCGGCGCCATTCTGGCGCGCGATACCGCCCCTGACAAGCCCAGGCGGCACGAGAGCCGCATCCCGGTGCCTGAGGCCGCGCCCCTGGACCGCGCGCTCCTCGCGGGGGCGGCAGCGCTCCTCGGCGGTGGGAGGGGTCCGGTCGAACTCCGCCTGCCGATCCAGACGGCCGATCGCACGGTAGGCGCCCGCCTGTTCGGGGCGATCGCATCGGTCCACGGAGACCAGGGACTTGCGGAAGGCAGCCTTCTCGTCCACTTCCACGGAACCGCCGGTCAGTCGTTCGGGGCCTTCATGACACCCGGGGTCCGGTTCGTGCTGACGGGCATGGCCAATGACCACGTCGGCAAGGGGATGGCGGGAGGGGAGATCGTTCTGCGTCCCGACTCGACCCTGCGCGGTTCGAGCCACGAGCACGTGCTGCTGGGCAACACCGCCCTGTACGGGGCCACCGGCGGAGTGCTTCTGGCTGCGGGGCGGGCGGGTGAGCGCTTCGCCGTCCGCAACTCGGGCGCCCTGGCTGTCGTGGAGGGAGTAGGCGAGCACGGCTGCGAGTACATGACCTGCGGCACGGTGGTGGTGCTGGGCGAGGCGGGATACAACTTCGGCGCGGGCATGACCGGCGGTGAGGCCTTCCTGCTCGACGAATATGGGCGCATGGCGGACCGCATAAACCCCGACGTGGGCGAACCGCGCGAAGTTGCGGGCCCGGATGAAGAGCGACTGCTCGCCCTGCTCGAGCAGTTCCTGGCGGCAACCTCAAGCGCGAAGGCACGGGAGATCCTGCGGCATTGGGCCATTTGGCGTCCCAGGTTCCTGCACCTCGCACCCCACACTGCCGGACTCGCGCAGGAGGAACCCGAGGAGGGTTCGATCGCCTAGGCCGCACTCTGTCACCATTGGTATGCGGAATTGTCGCATAAAAACCCATACCTCACAAAAGCATACGGAATCTCGCCATCCCTGGTAGAATCGCGTCAACCAGCAGCGATGCCCTGTCAGGTATCTTGTCAGGTTTGACCTGGCGGACCCTGTCTGGTGGCACGCGAAGGGAAGGGAGGCGGCCGTGTATGCTGGTCCCGAGTGCGGTCTATCTCAATCCTGGCGATGTCGCCTGGCAGCTCATCTCCGCCACGTTGGTGGGCCTCATGGCCGTGCCGGGCCTCGCCGTGCTGTACGGCGGCCTCGTGCAGCGGCGATTCGCCGTGAACTCGGCCATGATGGTCCTCTATGCTTTCGCCGCCGTGCTGTTGGTGTGGGTGCTTTGGGGCTACCAAATGAGTTTCGGGCCAGCGCTGCGGCTCGGTGCTGGGGCGCTGTCCGCGATCGTTGGGAGGCCGGGCCCGGTCCTAGGGGCTTCTGCCTTGCAGGTACCGGCAAGCGTACCGCTGCTCGTGTCCGCCATGCCAGCCCTGCGCTTCCCCCAGTCGGCCATGATCTACTTCCAGTTCGCCTTCGCGGCGATCGCGCCCGGGCTCATGGCCGGCGCGGCGCTCGGACGGATGAACTTCAAGGCGTGGATGCTCTTCGTCCCTATCTGGACGACCCTCGTCTACTGCGTCGTCGCCTTCTCCCTCTGGGGCGGAGGGATCCTCTCCCAGATGGGCGCCGTCGACTATAGCGGCGGCTACGTGATCCATCTGGGCGCGGGCGTGTCGGGTTTCGTGCTCGCAGCGATGCTCGGGCCGCGCCTCGCCAAGGACCGCGGTCCAGCGCGACCCGCCAGCCTGATGCTCGCGCTCGTCGGTGCGGGCATTCTCTGGCTCGGCTGGAACGGCTTCAACGGCGGAGATCCCTATTTCGCCAACGCCGACGCCGCGGTTGCCGTGCTCAACACGAACCTCGCCGCCGCGACGGCCCTGCTGGCGTGGCTCGCGCTGGATGTGTGGACGACCGGACGCGCGTCCCTGAGCGGAGCGATCAACGGCCTGATCGCTGGTCTCGTGGCGATCACGCCAGCCGCAGGCTACGTGGACGGCGTGGGCGCGCTGGTGATCGGCGCCCTTGCCGGGACCGTTCCCTGGCTTACCATGAACCTCCTTGGTCGGCGCGGCCTCTTTCGCAGGGTGGACGACGCGCTCGGCGTGATCCACACACACGGAGTCGCCGGAGCGCTCGGCGGCCTGCTGACAGGTGTCCTCGCGGACCCGCGCGTGCTCGTCTACCTCGGCGTCGGGCCAAGGCGCGGCGCCAGCGTCGCGGGCCTCCTCTACGGCAACCCGCGCCTTCTCCTCGCACAGTTCCTGGCGCTCGTGGCAATCGTGGCCTACGACGCCAGCGCGACCTACGTCGTCCTGAGACTCGTCGGCCTCGTCGTGCCGCTCCGGGCAGCCGATCCTGTAATCGAGGCAGGCGATCGGGCGATGCACGGCGAGGAGGCCTACGACAACGGCGAAAGCCTGCACGCGTCGCACCGCAGCGTGCCTGCGGCGACCTACCTCAGCGAACTGGGCGACGCGTAAGTTTCCCGGCGCTCTCGACACGTAGCGTGACCCGTCGCCTACGTTCGCGCATATACCGAAGGCATGCGGACCAAGAGCTTTCGGTCCAGCGCGGCCCTGGCCGCTCTGCTCCTTTTGGCCAGTGTCGGCCTACCCGCAGCCATAGAACCAACCGCCCGCGCCCAAACAGGGCTCAACCACTGGCAGGCACAGCAGGCCGATGCCTCTTTGCCACCGGCGCCCCAGACGTTGCAGGTGCTCACGCTCCAGGAAGACCTCGCGCATATGGGCTACCTCCCTGTCGGCTGGAACGGGCAGGCATTCACCTTCGCCCGCCCCTCGATGCCGCAGCCCCTGCGGTCCCTCCTCCAGCCGGGCGTCCCGACCGTACTCCTGCAGGGCGCGGAGTGGAGCTACGAGGCGGATGTCAATCTGAAGCCGGGGAGTCTCGGCCTGTCGGCCTTGCTCGGCCACCTTGCCGCAGACCTGCACAGAGGCTGGCACGCAAAGCATCCGTTCACCTACGTCTACGTCAGCGAGCACCGGCCCGAGTCGCTGCTTGTCTGGTCGCTGCACGGCGTCCTCCAGGAGGTGCCCGCGAACACCGGCGTGCCCGGTGCGCCCACCGCCCTTGGCACGCATCCCGTCTTCCTTCGCCTGCCCTTCCAGGTGATGCGTGGCAAGAACCTCGACGGCACCGCCTACGCCGATCCGGTGTACAACATCAGCTACTTCTTCGGCGGTGAGGCTGTCCACGGCTTCTGGCGGTCCGGCTACGGCTACCCGCAGAGTCTCGGCTGCGTGGAGGTGCCTCTGCACGATGCGGCGACGATCTACAGCGAGATACAGATCGGCACGCTCGTCACGGTGGGGGTGGGAATGCTAGCCTTCGTCGCGACACCGATGCCGCTGCGGCCAAGCCCCGCCGTGGTGCCATAGCCTCCCGCAGGTGCGGCGCCGCGTCTAGGCGAAGGAGGGCGGCACCGACCGCTGGGAGGCTTTGCGTTGCGCTACCCCCTCGAACCGGACCGGACCGAGATGGAGAGCTTGGCCGAGACCGTCCTCGCACGCGCCGTAGGCTTCGTGAACGAACTCCAAGAGCGCCCGGCAAGTCTCGCCGGCGTTCCTCAGGCCGAGATCCGCGATTTGCAGCGGCGTCTCCTGGCTCCCCCGCCGGAACACCCTGAAGACCTCCAATACATCCTCGAGCGCATGGCAGCCGCGACCGACCTGGCCGTCGAGACGGCCGGCCCAGGCTACCTCGGCTACATCCCGGGCGGCGGACTCTTCGCCGGCGCTGTCGCCGATCTATACGCACGCGCGACCAATAGATACGTCGGCATGGCCGGTACCGCGCCGGGCCTCGCTGCCCTCGAGTGGAGCGTCGTGCGCTGGCTTGCCGACCTCATGGGCATGCCGGACGGCGGCGGCGGCATCCTCGTCTCGGGTGGGTCGATCGCCAATTTCGCCGCCGTCGTCGCAGCCCGCGAGCGGCTGCAGGAGGATCTTGCCGCTGGGGTCGTCTACCTGACCGAAGAAGCGCACCAGTCCGTGGCGAAGGCGGTCCGCCTCGCAGGCCTGCCGCGGCGGGCGCTGCGCGTCGTGCCGTGCGCAAGCGATCTGCGCATGGACGTCGCCGCACTTGAAGGCATGATTGCGAGTGACAGGCGCGCAGGCCTGCGTCCGTTCATGGTGGTGGCGTCGGCCGGTACCACGAACACCGGTGTCGTCGACCCCCTCGAGGCCGTGGCCGACGTGGCTGCCCGCAACGGCATCTGGCTGCACGTCGACGGGGCCTACGGCGGCTTCTTCCGCCTCACGGCACGCGGCCTGGCACTCCTCGCAGGCATCGAGCGCGCCGACTCGGTCACGCTCGATCCCCACAAATCGCTGTTCGCACCGTACGGCACGGGAGCTCTCGTCGTCCGCGACGTCGAGACGCTGCGGGCGGCCCATGCCGTCTCGGGCCACTATCTGCAGGACCTGGACGAGCAACTGGTACCAGACGCTGCCGACCTCGGCCCGGAGCTGACGCGCGAGCTCAGGGGACTCAGGATCTGGCTGCCGCTGCACCTCTACGGCGTCGGTGCGTTCCGCGACGCTCTCGATGAGAAGCTCGACCTGGCACAACACGCCTTCCGGCGGCTAGCTGCGGAAGGCACACTCGAACTGCCTGTCCCCCCCACTCTGACGGTCGTCGGCTTGCGCATGCGGGGACGTGACGAAGCCGAATCGGACCAACTGAGCCGCCTGCTCCTCCAGCGGGTCAACCTCGGCCGCCGCGCGTTTCTCTCGAGCACCGTCGTGGGCGGCCGCTTCACGGTGCGCCTCGCCATCCTCGCGCACCGCACCCATCAGGATCGCGTGGATGAGGCGGTGGACGCGATCATCGGCGCAGCTCGCGACCTGGCATAGGTTCGACGTGGCGAGGGGACGGACGCGCTGGGGCACTGCGACCTGATAGCCGCATGAGTTCTCGGAACCCCTTTGCACGGGTGGCGACCATCCTCCCCCATGGGCCGTGGCCGACGAACCGCGGGGAGTCGCCCCACGCCTCCCGCGGCAGGCCACAAGCGAAAGAGCCGGCGAAATGGAGCGTTTCACGAGGCGCATAGGGTTAGAACGAAAGCAACGCGTGAGGCCCCCTGGGGCCGGTACGGACGCCTCCGACGAAGCCAAGCAACACGGTCCGCCGTTCCCCGGTTGCAGCGGGGCTGCAAAGATGCCAGCGGGGACGGGCGGCCAAGGCCACCCGTCCCCGCTCGATGCCTGGTCCGCCTTACGGCAGCGGACGCTAGCGGGACAATTCCTCGACGATCCGGTTGACGAGCATCTCGTCGCCTGGCTCGGGTCTGCGCCGCAACTGGAAGTGCACCGCCGAGCCGATCCGCCGCTCAAGCGAGTCCTGCTGCCAAAGGCGTGTCCACGTGTGGCCAACCCAGCGTCCAAGCTGCTCGAGTTCGAGGTGGCCCTCCCCATGCTTGACCGTCGTCCGCGACATGTTCCCCAGGGTAACCGCGTGCCTCTGGATCATATCCGATGTCCTCCCTGCCGCCCGGCAAGGCTGTCGGCCGGTCTCTGCGTTCCCGCCTCCAAGGTAGGATCGCCCATGCCATATGTCTAATATCTACTTCTGCTATGAGCCATCGTTTTACCCTATGGGTGTGTCAACACAGGTTCACGGAGGATGGGGTCCTGGATGGAGCTGAGGCAACTCGAGATGTTCGTGGAAGCCGCCGACCGACATAGCATCACCGCGGCGGCGCAGGCGCTCTACGTCGCCCAGCCGTCCGTGAGCGCACGGATTCTGGCCCTGGAAAAAGAGCTTGGCCTGCCGCTCTTCGACCGACTGCCACGCGGCGTGCGCCTGACGGAGGTGGGCCACGCCGTCCTGCCGCACGCCCGGCAGGTCCTGCGCCACGTGGCGGAGATCGCGGACACGGTCGACGCCCTCTCGGGCCTGCAGCGCGGCAGGCTCGTGTTCGGCACCATGCCCACAATCACGGCGCACCTGATACCGACGGCGATCAAGGCATTCCGGAGCCGGCACCCCGCCATCGACCTGCGCGTCGTCGAGTCGAGCGCCACTGGCATTCTCGAGCAGCTTGCGGCCCATCGCCTGGATCTCGGCGTCGTGACGAACGCCGAGGAGAGCCCGCAGATCGGCGTAGAGCACCTCCTGTCGGAGGAGCTCTACGCCATCGTGCCGGTGGACGATCCTTTGGCCGATCGCAAGGAGATAGACCTTCGCGAACTGAGGGATCGCCCGTTCGTGGTGCTCGAGGCAGGTTTCAGCCTGCGGGCGGTGCTCTGGGAAACCTGCGCTCGTGCCGGCTTCTCGCCGCGCATCGCACAGGAGATGTCGAGCATCCAAGGGATCAAGGGACTCGTGGAGATCGGCATGGGAGTGAGCATCGCTCCGCGCATGTCGATCGAGCAGGAAGAACACCTCGGCCTGTTGCGCGCGCTCCGCTTGAGCCAGCGACCTCATCGCGAGCTGCAGATTGTAACTGCCCGTGGAGCCTACCTGTCCCGATCGGCGGCCGCCTTCATCGCCACCTGCCGCGAGGCGGCCGCTATTATGCGGGCCGGCGCCTGAAGGCGAAGTCGCCCCGCCCCCCTCCCGCCGACGCCGCGACTACTCGTCGAGCCCGATCCTGGTCGCAGCACGCGCCAGTGTCATGCCAACGAAGACCGCAAGGGCGGTGATGACGATGGCATAGACAAAGAGCATCACGAGACCGGATCCTGCGGGCAGGTAGGTGTGCACCAGGGTGGTGATCGCCGTGTTCCAGGCAAGCGCGGCAATCAGTCCGAAGGCCGTCGTCAACAGGGTCTGCATCTGCTTCAGGAAAGCCTTGTGCACGCCGTTTCGCACCTCCAAGTTCGGCAAGCTGGCCTTAGGCGGGCATTCGCGCCGCAGGGCCCCGCACCCCGCGGTTCTCCAACCGCGGCGCCGTGCCCTTCTGTCGCGCGGACCGGGTCTGGCCGCGTGGGTTCCCGTCCCAGTGCCCTAAGATCCGGATCCCGCAACGGCGCTCAGAACGCCACGACGCAGTTGCGCCCGCGCTTCTTGCCCATGTAGAGAGCGCTGTCCGCCTCCCGTATGGCCTCGTCCATGTTCGTGGTCCCGTTGTAGGACGTCACCCCGAACGTCAACGTGACCCTGATCTCCTGCGTCTGGCAGTGCATCGTCGACAGTTCGACCTGGGCGCGCAGCTTCTCAGCGACCAGCAGAGCCCCGTCCACGTCCGTCTCGGGCAGCAGCAGCAGGAACTCCTCGCCGCCCCATCGCGCGACGTTGTCCTGTTCGCGCAAGCCTTGCCGCAGCACCTCCGCCACAGTGCGGAGCACTTCGTCGCCGCAATCATGACCGAAGCGGTCGTTGACCTGCTTGAAGTGGTCGATGTCCGCCAGAACAAGGGCAAAGACGCGTTGGGACCGGCTGAAGCGCACCATCTCCTGCTGGATCTGCATGGTCATGTGGCGCCGGTTGCGCAGCCCGGTAAGGGAATCGGTCATGGCCGCCGTGTGCAACTGATCGATCGCCTCGTTGAGCTGGTCGTTCCTGCTCTCGAGCTGCCGGTTCGCCTCCTCGAGCTGCCGCCCGTACCGCTGCAGCTGCTCACGGGCGCGCTTCAGCTCGAGATGGGTCCTGACACGGGCGTTCAGCTCAGAAGGGTTGAACGGCTTCGTGACATAATCGACCCCGCCCGCGTCGAACCCCCGGACCATGTCGTCGACATCGCTCTTGGCAGTGAGGAAAATGACCGGGATCTCGGCAGTGGCGGGCCTGCCGCGCAGGATGCCGCATGCGGTAACGCCGTCCACCTCCGGCATCATGACATCCATCAGGATGAGATCGGGCAGCTTGGCTTCCGCCACCTCCACGGCCATCCTGCCGTTCGTGGCCACGAAGAGCTCGTAATTGCCCACCAGCAATTCGCGCAGGATCTTGATGTTGGCTGGGACATCGTCGACGATCAGTATCCTCTGCACGCTCGACCGTTCCTCTCAACCTGCACCGTGCCGCTCTATTCTGAGCAGAGCTGTGCATCTCTTGATTCCTGCTTCTCTTGACACCCGCCGCGCCTGAGACGTCCGGCGCAGGCGCAGGGCCAAACCGTCTAGCCGATGCGCTCCCGCAGCGCGGAAATGGCGTCCAGAGCCGCCCTGAAATCGAACGCGTCGAGGCACTGCCGCAAGCGCTCAAGCGCCGGTTCGCCCGGCGCCACGACACCTTCGAGCCGCTCGAAGGTGTCGCATGCGGCGAGGTTCTGGTCGCGGACCTGGGCCTCGAGTTCGAGCAGCAGGGGGTTGGGGTCCGAGGGGTCCTGCGCCGCCTTCGCGTCAGGCCTCGCCCCCGTTCCCCGAACATCTATCGACCGGATGACCTGCCCGATCTCCGCCTCGAGCCTCGGCAGGAAGGCTTCGAGTTGGGGCAGCCGGCGCTCGCGGCAGGCGGTCTCGGCATCCCTGGCGGCTTCGGCGACGCCGCCGGCGCCGATGTTGCCCGCCAGGCCCTTCACCGTATGGGCCAGCCGCTCGGCCCCTTCGAATTCTCCTGCGGCGACGAGTCTCCTGATCTCGCCCGCCGCCGCCGCGTAGCTCGTCCCGAACGTCTCGAGCAGGTCCAGGTAGAGCTTGCGGTTGCCACCGAGGCGCCGCAGCGCTGCCGCCGTGTCGAGGCCGGGTATGTCGGGCACGCTGTCCTGTAGGCTTTCGCCCAGCCCCGCCGCCTTGCCATGCCAACCCTCGCTCGCCGACGGAATGTCGCGCCCAAGCCACTGCGCCATGACCGCGAAGAGCCGCTGCTGGTCGATCGGCTTCGTGACGTAGTCGTTCATACCGGCCGCGAGGCACTCCTCGCGCGCTCCGCGCATTGCGTGGGCGGTCATGGCGATGATGGGCAGATCCGCCTGTCCTGGCAGAGCCCTGATCAGCCGAGTCGCCTCGTAGCCGCCCATGACAGGCATCTGCACATCCATCAACACGAGATCGTATCGGTCGCGGGCGACCGCCTCTACCGCCAGCTGCCCGTTCTCGGCGATGTCCACGGCCACCCCCGCCCCCGCCAGCATCTCGCTCGCCACCTGCTGGTTCATGGGCGCGTCCTCGACCAGCAGCACACGGACGCCCGCAAGGTCCGGCAAGCCTGTCGACCCCTCCGCGGAAGGGAGCACCCTCAGGGCGCCGTCCTGGACAAGAACCTGCGTCAGCGTCTCGAAGAGGAGAGACTGGTTGACGGGCTTGATCAGGAAGCCGCTGATGCCCGCCTCCTTGGCCTGATCCATGATCTCCTCGCGGCCATACGCCGTCACGATGATGACCACCGGGGGCCTGGGAAGGCCAAGACCGTCGCGGATCTCCCTAGAGGCGGCAACGCCGTCGGTGCCGGGCATCTGCCAATCCATGAACACGACATCGTAGGGGTCGGCCAGGGCCGATTGAAGTTCCCGCATCGCCGCCTCGGCAGAAGCGGTCGCGTTCGCGATGATGCCGAACGGAGCGAGTTGCTCGAGCAGGATGTCCCTGGCCAGCTCGTTGTCGTCGACGACGAGCGCCTTGAGTCCTGCGAGTCCCCCGCGATACGCAAGCCGCGGATCCCGCTCGGATGCCTGGCGCGGGAGGGAGAGCGTGAAGCTGAACGTGCTGCCGGACCCCGGCATGCTTTCCAAGGTGATCCGGCCGCCCATGAGCTCGACGAGGCGCTGCGAGATGGCGAGGCCCAGACCGCTGCCGCCGTACTTGCGCGTCGTGGAACTGTCGGCCTGCGTGAATGCGGAGAAGAGCCTTCCCACCTGCTCCTCGGTCATGCCAATGCCGGTGTCGGAAACGCTGAAGCGGACGCTGCACCGCTCGCCGCCCTGCTCGACCAGTTCGCCCCGCAGTAGCACGTGGCCCCGTTCCGTGAACTTGACCGCATTGTTCGCCAGGTTCAGCAGCACCTGGCCAAGGCGCAGAGGATCGCCGACCAGGTTGACGGGCACGTCCGGCGCAAGGGCGTTCAGGAGTTCGATGCCCTTGCGCGCCGCCTGGTTTGAGACCAACGTGGCGATGTTGTTCATCACCTCGTCCAGGCGAAACTCCGTTTCTTCCAGTTCGAGTTTTCCGGCTTCGATCTTGGAGAAGTCCAGAATGTCGTTGACGAGCCCAAGAAGGGCACGGCTCGCGGTGTCGATCTTGCTGAGGTAGTCCCGCTGCTTATTCGTCAACTCAGTCTTGAGCGCCAGCGAGGCGAACCCCATGATGGCGTTCATCGGCGTGCGGATCTCGTGGCTCATGTTGGCCAGGAACTCGCTCTTGGCACGGGTCGCGTCCTCCGCCTGCGCCTTGGCTTGGCGAAGTTCCGCCGTTCGTTCCGCGATCATGTCCTCGAGGTGCTGTTGGTAGCGCCGCAGCACCGAGACGTCCTCGTGCAGGATGACGAAATTTCTCGGGTCGCCCTGGCCATCCCGCACCAGGTAGAAGTGGCTCTTTACCCACAGGCGCCGGTCCGCGCCGCCAAAACTCGCCGCGGTGGCCAGCTCGAACTCCGACGCGGGCACGCTCTCGCCCTTCAGCGCACGTTCAATCAGCGCGAGGGCGCCGGTCCGCCGCATCTGCTCGTCGGCAAGAACGTTGTACCTGCCGATGAGCGCCGGCGTGCTGTAGCCGAACAGCTCCTCCGCGGCCTTGTTCGCGTCGACGAGCGTTCCGTCCAGAGAGAAAACCTGCGTCGCAACAGGCGACTGCTCCATCAGCGTCCTGAAGCGGGCTTCGCTCTCCTGCAGGGCATCCTGCGCCTGCTTGCGGGCCGTCACGTCGCGCACCGACTCGATGGAGCCGACCACCTCGCCCTCAATGTTGTAGATCGGCGCGGCGGCGGCGAACACCCAGCGGCCGCCACCGGGCAGTGACGGCGCAAGCGTCTCGGCCGAAAGGAACCCCTGATCCTGGTGGATCAGGCCGTAGTTCTCCGGCATCGCGCGTTGCGAGCTCAGGACGATGTCCGCCAGGACCGGCCGCCGCTCGCCGTAAAAGGGCAGGGCGTATTCGTAGTCGCCCTTGCCGACGATGTCGGCGGCCTTGATGCCCGTCATCTCCTCGACTGCGCGATTCCAGGAGATCACCCTGCCCTCGGCGTCGATCACGAAAGTCGCGTCGGGGAGGAAGTCGATGATGGCCTCCATGCGCTTCTGCGACTCGCTGAGGGCGACTTCCGCCCGCCAGCGGACCGTGAGGTCCCGGATCGACTCGATCGCACCCACCACGCTGCCGTTACGGTCGTAGATCGGCGACGCCGCGCCGAACACATAGCGCCCTACCAGCGGCAACATCGTCTCGACCGCGATGAAATTTTTCTCCCTGCGGATGACCTTGTAATCACGCTGGAGCACCTCATCCGGCAGCAGGGCGTAATCGATCAGGATCGGGCGCTTCTCGCCGTAGAACGGCAGGGCATACTCGTAGTCGCCTTTGCCGACCATGTCCTCGGCCTTGATGCCCGTCATCTCTTCCATGGCCCGGTTCCACGAAATCACCCTGCCGCTCGCGTCGATGACAAACGTCGCGTCCGGCAGAAACTCGATGATGTCCGACGTCTGGCGCTCGGACTCCCGCAGTGCCTCCTCGGTCCGCTTGCGGTCCGTGATATCGGTGACAAGGGCGAACGAGCCCTCGATCCGCCCTTCCTCGTCGAAGAGGGTAGCCACGTTGAAGAGACAGTGCAGCGGCTGACCGTTCTTCCGGAGCAGGGCAACCTCGTAGCTGCCGCGCTCCCTGTCGCCCATGTTCCGCACAGACTCCAGCAGGATCCGTCTGTTCTCCTCGTCGTAGTAGTCGAGGATCGACCTGCCGAGCATCTCTTCCTTCGTATATCCGAGCATCTCGCAAAAGGCCCGGTTCGCGTCGACCGTCCTTAGGTCCGGCGAGATGAGCCAGTAGCCCTGCGAGGTAGTCTCGACGATCCGGCGGTACACATCGCCCTGCCCCGGCGACGGGCTACCGGCCCGCTCCTTCTCCTCAAGCTGCCGGCGAAGTTCCGCATGGCTCCTGCCAAGTTCCGCGATCCGCTTCTCGAGCCGCTCGATCTCGGCCTTGTCTGCACCCTTCGGGGCTCGTCCATCCGTTGCGGCCATACTTGACCTCCACAACCGCTCCGGGCAATGGCGACTATGCCCTATATCCCGTAAGGTAGAGGCGACAAGGTCCATATGTCATGGGCTGTTTGTCGCATTCTGTCGGTAAAGCGCAAAAACGGGGTCCTGCCCGACTCGCCTCGGACAGGACCCTGAAAGACCTGGACTGTTTGCCCTATGCCGCCATACGGCCGAGGTAGTCGGCCAGCAGCGACGCGACTTCTTCCAGAAAGGTCAGCTGGTCCTCGGTGAAGGCCGCCACTGTACTGTGATAGACCTTAAGAATGCCGACGACGCGCTCGTGGCTGATCATCGGAATCGCCGCCGCCGAGATGATGGCCTGCTGCAGGAGGTCCTCAAGCTGCGACGCGAGGGACGGCTCGAGCCGGATGTCGTCGACGATCACGCGTCTGGCCTCGCGCAGCGAAACGCCAGGCGGCATGCGCCCCATCTCGCTCTCGGGATCCAGCCACTGGGCGAGCTCGGTCTCCGCCACGTCGCCGTCACCGCTGATGATATCGAACCGCCCGTCGCGGGCGATGCCGATCCAGCAGTCGTGGGAGCCTGTCGAACGTTCCACGTCGCGGATGATACGCGAAAGGAAGTCCGAGATGTCTCCGGGGTGCTGCACCGCATAGCGAAGCGTGTCGATGGCGTCGGTCCGCAGCGGCAGGAGTCCCCCCTGATTGGCCGCCAGGATGAGGCCTGCCTGATCGGCAAGGCCCGTCGCGAGGTCGGCCAGCTCGCCGCGGATGCGGTTCTCCTCCTGAAACCCGACCGTGAGCACTCCCCAGGCAACCCCGTCCACGACGACAGGAGCGCTGAATGCGGAGCCGTAGGCACTGTCGGCGCCGTCCGGCGGGTGCGTCTGGCGCGTCGCGCTGCGCTCCGCGCCGAACGCGGCGGCCAGCGGGTCGCCGGACGAAAGGGGGATCGCGCGCGGCCGCAGTGGCGCACCTGAAGTGGCCACAGGCTCAAGCGTCTGCCCCACGCGCCTACGGAGCACTGCCGCGTCAGCCCCGGTGGCGTCGCGCGCGGCATGGACGATCGCCTCGTAAAGACCCGGCGCGTCGCCCAGCCCGCGCACGGCCATGCGCGCGAGACGCATGGCGGCGCCGAGCGCGGCGCCTGCATCGCTCGCGTTTCTTCGCTTGCCCTGTCGTCCCACCATGACCTCTGTCTCGGCGAAGCCACTTTCCGGCCTTGCGAGCAGGAAACCTTGCACATAGTCGACGCCGAGTTCGCTCAGGGTTTCGAGCTCCGCCCGGGTCTCCACGCCTTCCGCGATCACCGTGATGCCCGCACGCCGCGAGAACGACACCAGGGCTGCCACCAGTTGCGCCTTGGCGCTGTCACGATCGACACCGCGCACGAGCTCCATGTCCACCTTGGCGAAATCCGGCCTGAGCGCCACCAGCCGATTGAGTCCGGAATAGCCCGCACCACAGTCGTCCATGGCAACAAGGAACCCGCGCCAGCGCAGTATGTCGAGGGAGTGCGTGAACACGTGCCAGCGGGTGTCCGGGACGGTCGAGCGTTCCGTCACCTCGAGCACCACGGTACAAGGCAGCTCCGCGAGGGGTTGCAGAAGCTCCGGCTGTTCGAGCACGGTGACCGGCGCCACGTTGACGAACAGCATGGCACCCGTCGGCAGGTGGCGGGCGGCTGAGGCGATCGCGGTAATGGCGAGGCCATCGAGCTCGGCCTCGGCGTGCGGTCCGGCTGCCCTCGCCGACTCCACGACATCGAGGATCGCAAGCGGTTGCTCCCGCCCGAGCGTAGGCCTGCTCAAGGCTTCATACGCCGCGACGCGCCCATGCGCAAGCGAGACGATGGGCTGAAACACGGCGGCAAGGGTCATGTCTTCCCGAATCTCCAACCAAATGTCGGCGTCCATGTGGGGAAAGAAGCAGTTCGCCCCCCCGCAACTGCGATGGCCCCTCATTCCGATAACGAGACAGGAAGTAGAAAATACAGATGCGAGAGTTCGCCCTCGGTCGGAAAGTTCCTTTTATCATGAAGAGCCGAAGAACCTAAAGCAGTCCCCATGGGGCACCATCACAGGTAACCTATCCCTCTTTGCCTTGCCAAACCGTAAATATTGCGGTCTTCATTCTGCGGATCCTGAAGTGCCTGGCGGTAGGTTCCGCAGGGCAAGAAGGAGGCGCAGGGCCATGAGAGCAAGGGCGACGCCGAAGAGACGGACCCCCCAGCTGGAGGCCAAAGCCAGCACGAGTGCCGCGAGGTATGCGGCAAGCAGGACATGGCGGCCTTTAGCGGGCAGGATGTCCTGCAGCTTCGGTACCTTCGTCCGCCCGGTGCGGCGGTTGAGGTGGGCCTCGAACACGATGAAGGGCAGGATGCGCTCGAGATAGCCCAGGATCGCGATGGTGTAGCCGCCGAACGCGGCCAGCAGCGCGTCGCCGTAGAGACCCCTGACGAAGAGCAGCGTGGCCAGGCAGAGCAGTGCGGCGGATGCGAGATGGGCGAGCCCTGTGAAGGGCGGCAGTTTTGCGCCTGCGCCGCGCGCCAGGGACCACACGGTGATCGCAAGGTGTATGGCCGCCGCAATCGCCAGGAGCCACGCAGCCCCAATGCCGATCCGCCCCCAGGCGATGGCGCCGAGCAAGGCCGCCGCGGCGAACGCCCCAGCCGGCAAATAGCCGAGTGGACCCTGCACCTGGCGGGCACGCCCGAACATCGGCAGAAGCTGCCACGAGACGCCCGCGAGCAAGGCACCGAAGCCGGCGCCGAGGGCGAGTGCGAGGTGCCAGGGCAGGAGCCCGAGGAGCGACGGGTGTCCGAGGGTGAGGCCCAGCGCCATTGCAAACCCCATGGCGGCCGCAGCCAGGAAGCCGACGAGGCCGAGCAGGAGGCCGACGTGAAGCGGGCGCAGGGACCCGCTTCGTCCGATCCGGCGCAGCGCGTGGCCGAAGACAAAGGCAACGCCCGTGAAGGCCAAGGCCCCGCCTATGGCCAGAAGGACTGGCGCGCCAAATGCGAAGCCCGCGCTGAGCAGCGCGCCCCCGGCCGGAACCCCGAGTGCGAAGCCGCCGAGCAGCCCCGGCCGCGGATGGGACTGGCCTGTGGTCGCCGCTCCGAGCTGGGTCGCGGCGGCGCTCGCCAAGGTGAGGAGACCTGCGACAAAGCCCAGGTGGATGAGCGAGAGGAGCGGAGTGCCCGTCGGCAGGCCAAGCCATGCCACCCAGCTCCCCGCGAGAATCAGCGCCCCCAGGCCTGCCGCGATCGGGCGCAGCACGACGTGCGGCGGCGGCGCGGTGCGCGGCGTGACGATCAGGGGCGAGCTGTTCACCGGCCCGCCTGCGCCCGGCCGAGATAGTGGACCGTAAGGCGCCAGCCCGACGCGGCGAAGGCGAGAGCGGCGAGGAGCGCGAGCAGGTCTGCCGCCTGAACGGCGAGCGGATACCCTGCCGCGAGGCCGATCGCGCCGAGCGGGATCGCAGGGTAAAGCAGCCAGCTACCGGCACGCAGGTACCTGGGACCGACCATTTCGGTCAGCTTCGGCGCCCGCCTGCCCGGGGCGAGTTCGGCGTAGCTGTGAAACCAGATGAGAAACGGCGCTATCTTGAACAGGAAGCCCCAGAGGTTCGCCCCGGCAAAGCCGAAGACGAAAAGCCAGGCGAAGGCGAAGATCGAGACCTGGAAGACGCCGAGAAGCTGCAGCGGAATGGCAACCAGAAGGATGCCGAGCACGATCCAGCTCACGATCGCCTGCTGGATGCCCGGCTCGATCGGTCGCTGCCTGGCCGAAAGCAGCAGGCGCATGTCCGCGATAAAGAGGGCGTAGGCGGCGAGCGCCGGCAGCGCGGCCAGCGCCGCGAGGGCGTCGGTGCCCCAGATCGCCATGGCGCCCGCCCAGAGCACAGCCAGGCCCCAAAGCGCGAAGACGGCCTTGGGATAGCGTTCGTGCTCGTGCGACAGGGTGAACATCGCGACCAGCTTGTAGCTTACAGCGAGTATGGCGAACGCGACCCAGCCGAAGCCGCCAAGGGCTGCGTGGAGCGCCAGGAAACGCATGAAGGGGAACTGCCAGAAGCCGTAGCTCAGGTTCAGGGCCTCGGTCAGGCCGAGCAGGACGGTAAGCACGAGAAAGGAGGATGCGATGAGCGCTCCGGCGGGGGTCGGGGACGGTACGGTCACCCCCGCCACCGTGCGCCAGAGGATCAGGTAGAAGGCCAGCACGCCGATCACGACAAGGCTGCCGCCCACGGCCAGGAGCGAATTCAGGCCCAGGCCGAAACCGAGGAGCATCAGCACGATGCCGGGCAAAGTCGCGCCTGGGACGAGCAGCGCAAACCGTCCCGCCGGCACTTTGGCCACGCCGGCCACCGGCACGATCATCAGCATCGCCCCCATCGTGGTGGCCGTCACCCAGCCGAGCGTGAAAAGATGCGTCAGCACGACGGTCGACGTCGAGCCCGGCAGACCGTATGTGGCCCAGCCGGGCTCGAGCAGGCACGCCGCCAGCACCACGCTCGCCAGAAGGCCGAAGGCAAGATGCGCGAGCGGCAGTCGCACATCGGCGCCGCCCGGCGCCATCGGCAGCATAGTCTAGTTCTGCGTGCGGCCGATGCGCACCCGCCAGACTTCCGGACCCTGCTCGAGATACGACCACTCGAACTGTCCGGCATGCTCGGCAGAGAACTGGTAGTAGAGAGGCTTGGGGTCGTGGTCGTTGACAAGCTCGAAGCCTTGACCCGGCTTCAACTGATCGAACATGCTGAAAATCGTGCCATGGCGTTGCGCGGGAGCCATCTGGCGCACGTCAAGGGTCTGGTCACCAGGCATGCTATACCCTCCTTCGCGAACTCGATCGCCACGAGCGTAGCGTGCCCGGCCCTGGCGTGCTGTGACGGACGAGCCGCGTCTTGGTGTCGCAGGACACAATCCACGCACCGTCGGCCGACTAGTCTCAGGGCAGATTCGCAAGACTCCGAGCGGAGGTGGCGAAATGGCGAAGGAACGCCTGCTCGACGTCCGCGCGACGATCCGGGCCGGTGGCGAACCCTTTGACGATATCATGCAGGCTGTGGCGGAACTCGAGGTGGACGAGGAGCTCGTCCTGTTGGCGCCGTTCGAGCCGGTGCCTCTTTTCGGTGTTCTCGGCGCGAAGGGCTTCAGCCACACGACCGAGTCGCTCGGCGGCGGCGACTACCGCGTGCGCTTCACGCGGACCCCGGGCTCATGACCGGCCCGGCACCGACCAAGGCCGAGGTGGTCGACGTCCTGCGCGAAGTCATGGACCCCGAGCTCGGCGTCGACATCGTCTCGCTCGGCCTCGTCTACAGCCTCGACGTGACGGACGACGGCGTCGTCGACGTCACAATGACTTTGACGACGCCCGGCTGCCCCCTGCACGCGATCATCGGACGCTCGATCGAGCGCGCGATGCTGCCGCTCGGGGTCAGCGACGTGCGGGTGCAACTGGTCTTCTCCCCGCCCTGGGATCCGCGCATGATGAACGATTACGCGCGCGAGGAGCTCGGCATGGGCTGAAAGCCGCTAATCGAGCCGGCTCTGCAGAAGTTCGGGCGTGATCTCGAGATGGCCGTCCGCATCGACGAAGATGCTGCCCTCCTGGCGGAACTCGCCCAGGAGGCGCGTCACCGTCTCGCGCGACGCGCCTATGAGCTGCGCGAGTTCCCGATGCGTCACCTGCAGCCCCACCCTGACGTGCTTGCCCATGCTGCGGTCCCGGACCCCGGCGAGTTGCAAGAGCGCGGCCGCAAGTCGTCCCGCCGTGTCGCGCGTGCCGAGGTCCAGCACCTGCTGCGAGGTGCCGGTGAGGCGGCGTGCGAAAAAGGCGAGCAGGGACCATGCGAGCGAGACATCGCTCTGCGCCAGCCCGCGCAGGGCCTGGTTGCGGATGCAGCCGACCCAGCTGTCCTCGAGCGTCTGCGCCGTGCCCGGGTAGATGCCCCCGACGACAAACCCCGTCACGGCGAAGAGTTCGTTCTGCTGCAAGAGGTGCAGCGTCTGCTCCTGGCCGTCCGACGTGGTCTTGAACACCTTCACGACGCCGCGGTGCACGAAGCAGAGCATCTCCGCCGGCTCGCCCTCGCCGAATATGTACATGTCCTTGCGATAGCGCCGGATGCTCGTGATATCGGCAAGCCGGGCCAGCGTCGCCCCGGGCAGTTCGGCAAACGGCGTCACCTCGGCCAGGGCGGCCGATGCCGCGGGAGCCTGCGGATGGACCAACGACTGCACCCCTTCCCGCAATGAACGTAGCACGAGATGTCCTGCGGCACCAGGATACGACCACCTTGCGGCCACACGCTCCCCGGCGCCGGGAAACTTGCAACTCCTGGCGGCTCCATCTATCCTCTGGCCAAAGAGGGGCGGCGTGGCGCCGTCCGGGACGAGGTGATCCGGATGACCGGCTTCGACAGGTCCCGTGAATTCGACACGCTGCAGGCGGAAGAGCTCCTGCTGGAACAGAGGCAGCGCGAAAAGCAGGAGCTGGTGGCTCCCGACGATGTCGATGCCGCGCCGCGCCGCGGTCCGGAATGGCTGAAGGCCTTGATCCGCGCCATCATGCGCCGGTAGTCTCCGGCGGGTCCTCCCGCTTCCGTCTGCACGGCGGAAGTGCGGCATGGACAGCACTGCAACGTCTCGGCGACACGCTGCCTGCGTTGCAACCTCGGCAAGGTCGCTTCCGATCTTGCAGTCAAACCGATGTCCGTATGACCTTCTTCGGTGTGATCCAGTTCCCTCGCGATGGCCATGCGAGATGCTAAAGTGCGGTTGCAAGGGAGGTGCCATCGCCATGACGCGGGGCATCCTGCCGCGGCTCGCGCTGACCGCCATGCTCGGCCTCCTGCTCAGCGGCTGCAAAACCTATCCCGAACCGACCTTTCTGCCCTCCGCAGGACCTGCGCCGCCCGCGGACGTCATCAATCTCTACCGCGCGCTCAGGCCGCAAAACCTGCCCTCCGCCTGGCCCAAGGGGCTCTTTGCGGGCGTCGGCCAGGCGGCTGCGGGATACCTGCCTGGCAAGGGCGTGCTCCTGAGCGTCCTGCCAAGCCGGAATGGTCCGGCGGACGGGCTCTACTTCGGCGAGCCGGCGACGGGCAGTGAAGGCCTGATCGTTTCGATCTCTCCAGGTAAGCATCGCGACATCGCCACCTCGGCGGCGGTGGGTCTGGACGGCGTCGCCTTCCAGGTGGGGCCGGAGTCCGGTCCGCGCGACGCTCCCGTGCAACTTGAGCCGCTTTCGGGAGGTCCGGCGAGGTTGCTCCGCCTGCCGCCAGAAGACCGTGGCAGCATCGATACCTCGTTCCACTTCGTCGGGCACGAGTTGATCTTCCTGAATACGCGCACCGAGGGCGGCAACGATCTGACGAGTGTCGTCGCCTGCGACCTCCGGACTTACGCGTGCCGGGACCTGTACCGCAAGGCGAGCGATCGTTCCTCGCTCGACGTGATCGCGCTCGACACGGGCAAGAGCCACGCCTACCTCGCAATCAAGCCGGCCGATCCCGCCGACCCTGTGCAGGGCGAGATCGTGTCGGTCCCGCTGACCGGCGGGAAACCGCACACGCTCTGGCGCACTTCCGGGGTGCTCACGTCGGTGGTGCGGGGACCTGGTGGCCTCGCCTTCACCGAGGACTTCGGCGTCGACGAGGGACTCTATCTGCGCGAGGACCGCACGATGATCAGAATCACCGCGCCGGGAGACTATCCCTCGAACCCGAGCATCGGCAACGGCTACATCAGCTGGTGGGCACAGCGGTCCGAGCTGCTCGACCTGCGCACCGACCAGCTCTATCGGATCCCGGGCTTCATGCCTGAGCTCTACGGCGACCTCCTGACCTACGTCACGCCGGCCGGCGTCCGGTGGATACGGCTGCCCCATGCCTGATCCCGACGGAGGGCCTCCGCGCTGGATGCCGGGCCTTCAGGAAACGCGGACCTCGCCTACGGTGTACTCGATTGTCTCCTTGAGCGTTCCGCCGATGAAGCAGCGCCTGCAGGCAGCCTCGGCGGCTTCCTGGTACTCCTGCACGCGCGAGTTGTCGCCGCCCTCGATGGATGGCTCGACAACGATGCGCGCGAAGCGGGTGTCGCCCGGGTAGCCAGTGACAACGCCGCTTGCGCCAAGGTCGAGCCGGTCCACAGGCAGGCCGCGCTGTTGCAGGATGCGCGCCAGGGTACCGCTGTAGCATGAGCCGACCGCGGCGATCAGGAGTTCCTCGGGACTTGTGCCTGTGCCCCGTCCGCCCATGGCGGCCGGGGCCGAGTAGGTGATGCTCTGCCCGCCCGAGGAGATGGTGCCGAGGCCGCTTCGCCCGCTGCCGGACCAGCGCACCTGTATGCGGAAGTCGAGATCCTCGGACATGCTCCGCCGCCCCCTAGCCATCCCTGCGCCGGTAGCTGCCCGGCACGGTGCGCATGCCGACGGCCAGGCGGTTCCAACCGTTGATCGCGACGATGGCCATCGTGAGATCGACAAGCTCCTTCTCGCCGAACTCGGCGCGTACCTCGGCGTAGAGTTCGTCCGACACGGGATCCTGCGAGATCAGCGTGAGCGCCTCTGTCCAGGCCAGCGCCGCACGCTCGCGCGGCGAGTAGAAAGGCGTCTCGCGCCAGGCGCTCAGGGCATAGAGGCGCTGCTCCGTCTCGCCACCTGCGCGGGCGTCCTTCGTGTGCATGTCGAGGCAGTAGCCGCAGCGGTTCAGCTGTGACGCGCGCGTGCGCACGAGCTCAAGCAGCGCCGGCTCGAGCTCGCTTCCCCGCACGTACTCCTCGAGTCCCAGCATGGCTTTGAGCGCCAAAGGCGCCGCAGTACGGTAATCGATCCTCGCTTCCACGGCGAATCCCCTCCCCAAAAAGACGGTGACTGCGCGCAGGCGAGGCCCGGCACGCCGGCTCTCTGATGCACGATTCCGCGGGGCAGATCCCAAGTCCTCGCCGAGACCGTCAGCCTTCCAGCTTGGCGTGCATGTCCCCCAGAAGCTCGTGGAGGCTCACGCCAGGTTCGCGCGCCAGCCTTGGCAGCAGGAGGTCGTTCTCCTTGTCGGCGTGCACCGCGAAAAGCTCCGTGATGGCGAGCCCGAGCGCCGCCGCGGACACAGCCGGCCTGGCCGCCCTGAGGGCACCTGTCAGGGAGCGGAGGCGTTCGTGCTCGGCGACCATCGCCTGGATCAGCAGGACAAGCTCCGGCACCTCAAGGCCGCGCTTGTAGATCGTGGCCTCCTCCGCCTCGGCGTGCGGCACGATCTCGCCGTTCAGGTACATGAGCAGCTCGCCTTGCGGCTCCTGCGTCGCGCCGCCTGCCGCGGCCGCCCCGAGCAGCCCTTCGCAGCGCTCGCGAAGACCCTGGAGCAAGGCCGCGTGATGCGTCCGGATCTTAGCGATCGCCCGTTCGTTCTGGTCCATCCATCTCACCTTCCCATATGTTTTCGGGCCGTTGGCCCTGGGCGCTTTCGCCGCCGCCCGCGGGGCTTCGCCCTGGCGCTAGAAGTCCCGGTCGACCCCGTGCG
Source organism: Bacillota bacterium (assembly GCA_021845645.1). Next base: position 56,985 of record JAJZVM010000014.1, on the reverse strand, counting down.
CGATCTCGAGGACCTGCATCTCGCTCGTCCCGAAGAAGATGCGGCTGACGATGGCGTCGCGCACCCACATCTCGAGCGGCAGCTCCCGCGTGAAGCCGTAGCCGCCGTGGAGTTGCAGGGCATCCTGCGTCACGCGCACCGCCATCTCGCTCGCGAAGAGCTTGGCCTCCGCCGCGCTCAGTGCGGCGTCGCGCCCGGCTTCGAGATCCAGGGCCGCCCGCTGCACCAGAAGGCGCGCGGCATCGATGTCGAGACGCATCCGCGCGAGCGAACCCGAGACCAGCTGGTGCTCGCGGATCGGCCGACCGAACTGCCTGCGCTCTAGCGTGTAGGCCCGCGCCGCCTCGAACGCAGCCCGTGCGAGCCCGACCGCGGCCGACGCGATCATGGTGCGGGCAACCTGCAGCACCTCGAGCACGATCCTGAGCCCGTCGCCCGGCTTGCCTAGTCTGGCCCCCTCGGGCACCTCGCAGTTCTCGAGCAAGAGTTCCCCGGTATAGGAACCGCGCAGACCCATGGTGGGGATCTGCCGCCCCGCCTTCAGGCCGGCCGTGTCCTTCTCGAGCAGGAAGAGGCTCCAGCCCTCGCCGTCCCTTTCGGGACCGCTGCGGGCGAGGAGAAGCGTCAGATCTGCCCTGCCGCCGTTGGTGATGAAGCGTTTCGCACCCTGCAGGCGATACCCGTCCTGGGTGCGCTCGGCGAAGCTGGCGAGGTGCTGCGATGCCCCGGGCAGGGAGATCTCGAGCTCCGAGCCGGACTCTGGCTCCGTGAGGGCGAAGGCCCCGACCCACGGGTTTTCTGCGTCGCAGAGGTGGCTGAGATAGCGCCGCTTCTGCTCCTCGCTGCCCTCGCGGATCAAGGCCTCGGCCACGAGCGAAGCGGCACCGATCGTCGCTGCGATGCCGAAGTTCCCCCAGCCGAGCTCCTCCATCACTGCGGCCATCGCCGTCGGGCGGACGGCCGGCCCGCCGTGGGACGCAGGCACGTTGGCCGCCAAGAGGCCGATCTCGCCAGCCGCGCGCACCGCCTGCCAGGGCGTCTCGCCCGTCCGGTCCGCTTCTTCGCCCGCCGCGCGCAAGTTGCGCACGGCGAATTCATGGGCGACCTCCCGCAGCATCCGCGCTTCGGCGTCGTTCGTCACATCGCGGATCACTCGCTTCCCCTCCCCTGACGAGAGCATGGCACGCCGTCCGGGCGTGCCATGTGACCGATGGTGCACCAAGGCTGTGACATCGTGACCCAAAGCGGGCGATGCGATGCTTCGGCTCAGGCGACAGGCGGCCCAGAGCCAAAGCCCGTGGCGGTGATGACGCCCATCACGATGACCAGCAGTTGCCAGCCGAAGCCGAGCTTCGGGGCGTAGCGCTCCGCGGCGTATCCGCCAAGCCAGCCGATAACCAGGAACCCGACGTGGAGGAGGGTATGGAGGACAGGCTCGGCGTCCACGATGCCGTACACGTCCGGCAGCATCAAGACGAGCGAGAGCGTGCCGAGCCCGATGACGGCCAGGATCCAGAGCGGATCGCCGTAGGGCTTCGGGCGCCGGCGCACGTAGGCCATTGCGAAGAGGCCGCCGGATACGAGCAGGAAGGCGTGCTCCAGGTGGTGGAGCGCGAGTGGCGGCGCCGCCGCGCCGAAGGCGAGCGGTCCCAGGAGGTCGATCGCGACGAGCAGGCCGAGCGCAAGCGGCCAGGCCCTTTGCAGAGCTCTCACAGTCCTTCCGCCTCCCCATTCGCCGCATTTCTCTTGGCTCGTACCCAGAACTCGATCAGCATGGCCACGAGCCCGACCAGCAGGATTGCGACAAAGCCCGTGGCGATGTCCGCGAGGATCGGTCCAGGTGGCGGCTGCACTGCCTCACGCCTCGGGACACCCTCGATGCCCCCCGCGTAGAACATCAGGAGAAAGCCGACAAGACCCGTGAAGAACGTCCACTCTATGGCCTTCACGAGACGGCCCGGGGTCTGTCGCTCCCCGACGAAGTACGAGGTGAAGCCGAGTACGAAGAGGAAGACGCCGCCGAGCAGATAGGTGTGGAAGTGGGCCGGCACCCACAGCGTGTTGTGCAGGACGGCGTTGAACGGGATGGTGGCGTCCAGCATGGCCGCGACGCCGCCGACAAGCCAGCCCAGGATCCCCGCCAGGAACAGGGTGGAGCCGGGGCGCCAGCGCATATCCGAGCGGTAGACGAGCAGCAGCGAACCGAAGATGGTCACGACCGTCGCCGGGATGGTGGCGATGTAGGTCGATGCCTCGCCGCCGACCTGCAGCCACGGGGCCTGGACGAAATCCATGTAGAGATGGTGCGGCCAGGCCCAAGGCACGAAGAAGAGCGATATCGCCCAAGAGAGGGCGTAGACCTTGTTCGTGTGGAAGGCGCGGCCGGTGTACTTCGGCAGGATGTAGTAGATCACGCCCGCCGAGACGTAGATCGCGAGGTTCGCGATCGTATGGCCGAAGAAGAAGGTCAGGTTCTTGATCCACAGCGGGTCGATCGGGAACTTCGGCGAGAACCAATGGGCGAGGAGTGCGACGACGAGCACGCTGCCCGCCGCAACCGTGATCAGTCCGTCGATCGCCACCATGCTGGCGGCGATCACCGAGGGCGGGGCCACCTTGCCGTCGGGACGGCGCAGCCTGGGAATCCAGGTATCCCACGCCAGACCGTTCCAGATCGAGCCGTAGGTGCGGATGATGCCCGCCATCAGGTCGAAGCAGAAAATGGCGAAGCCGACGCCGACGAACAGCACGCCGAAGAAGAAGAGTCCTGTGGACCAGCTGGGCCAGGTGCCCATGAACGGCAGCGGGTAGAGGAAGGTCCAGGCCGGACCGAACCCGCCGACCAGGACGGCGACCGTCGCCGCCACAAGCCCCCAGACGATGGCGACGACCGAGAACACCAGCATGTCGGGCCTCAGGCTCAGATGATCGTGCAGCACGTACCAGAGCGCGACGGCGGTCAGGAGGACGACCGTCGAGATCATTCCCGCGCCGTGCAGTGTCAGGAGCGCGTAGAAGGTCCCAGGCTGCAGCTGGATGAGGTTGCCCTGCGCAGCCTTCATGATGCCGCCGATCATGCCGAGCACGAAGATGAGTCCAAGGCCGACTGAAAGCGTCATGCCCACGAGACGCCTGGGCGTGAGGCCGATGTCGGCGGCGTGCAGTGCGACAGGCTCTTGAACCCTGACGGGCTTGGCCATCGCCTAGGCCTCCTTGCTGACGGATGTCGCCTGGCTGCCGGAAACATAGACCTTGAGCGGCTGTTGCATCGCCGAGTGGCCCTCGCCGCAGTACTCGAGGCAGCGGATGATGTACGTCCCCGGACCCGGGAAAGTGAAGTAGAGGACGTTGTGGTAGTCGGGCATCGCCTGGACCTGCGCCAGGAGGACGCCCTGGGGGCTGTAGATGCCGAAGCCGTGGTTCACGTCCGCGGACGTGACGACGAACTTGATCAGGCGCCTTGCCGGCAGCGAGCTCGGCATCGTGAACGAGAACTGGTGTGCCACGACCTCGACGGTTATGGCCGGGGACTTTGCGGCGGCCTGTTGGGCCCAGGCGTACGGCATGGTCCAGATCGTGACCGCGAACGAGATGATCAGAAGCGAGCCGTACACCCAGCCCCAGCCGCGTCTGAGGCGGTATCCGTCCGACTGCACCGCATCGAAGTCGCGGGGCCGTCGCGTGCTGCGCACCACCCACAAAAACGCCACTGTGACGATGGCCGACAAGGAGATCCACAAGAGCAGGATGGCAAGCTGCCGTCCCTCGATCGGAACCATGCGACCTCACTCCCCATTCGGTCGGCTGACGCACCCAGGCGGTCTTCCGCCCCCAATTGCCAGCGTCGTCCCATCACGGCCCGCGCGCCGTGATGTAGCGCACATGCAAGGCGTGACGTTTAATTGGCAGCCGAAGCGGCGCAGCGGATCGGGTGCGCACCGTCAGCCGAGGAAAGGACGGCCGCGCGGGTCGGCCGACGGCGGGGAGCGTCGCAGGGGCATGCGGTCGCCTCCCGCTGTCCCGAGTAAGTGCATGCCGTTCGCGCGAGCACGATCGAAGGCCACCCGCCAACATGCAGGACCTGGGTAGCGCAAGACGAGATCGCGCGTGCGCTCGTGCGGCTCGCGGCCGCGCAGGCGCCGTGGACCCTTCGCACCCCAGGCGGGCTCGTGCCGGTGCTCATCGCGGACTGGAATGCTCTACGCGAAGGCGGCTGCGAGACCTGAACCGCCCTGCGCTCTCGTTGTGGGCGACGGCCCGCACGCGATGGAGTGGACCGGCTCCCCCCACTGCCGGCCGCAACGCCCGCACGCGTACCTGGCTGGCGTGGACTAGGGGCTATGGCCGTACGACATGATTCAAGCACGCGCGGCGGGCAGACCCGTCGACGTTAATGGCAGACAGGAAGTTTGGCCGCTCGCGTTCACGCGCCCGGTCGACGGGTATCTGGAGTCGACCCGCCGCAAGACGGCTCTCGCGCAGGCACATGGATATGACACACGAGCAGGTCCTCGGCGGGCGGGTGCGGCATGCCGTCATGCCTTTCGCGGGTCATGGCCGACTGCATCTGTTGGGACGGCAACCTGGGAGATGCCCAAGGCATCTCGAGCCTCGTGCCGGAGCCTTGACTACGGCAGGCGCACAAGTGGGCCGAGGAGGTCGCCGCGCCAGTCGCGATGGAATTTCTGTTGCCACCGCGCCCGCCTGGACTTCGCGAGGTCCAGGTCCGCCAGGAGCAGGTCCTCCTCGCCGCCCTTCTCCGACAGGGCCAGGAAGTTGCCGTCGGCATCGCAGATGTGTGAGGCCACACCGAAGCGCGCGGTCGCGTGCCCGCCGTGGAACGTGTACTCCTCCTCGCCCGCGCGGTTGCAGAACGCGATCGCCGTCCCTGTATCGAACGCGTGCACGCGGGTCGTGAGCGGCGTGATGTCATCCTCATGCTGCGTCTTGATGCGCGGCGAATTGCTCACCTGCAGGATGAGGTCCGCGCCCTGCAGGGCCTGCGCGCGCACGAACTCGCCATAGACCGCGTCCTGGCAGATCTGGACCCCGACGCGCCCGAAAGACGTCGCAAAGACCGGCAGTGCGTCCCCCCGGCGGAAGATCTCCGCCTCGATGCAGGCGCCGCCGCCCGGTTCGCCTTCGTGCAGGTAGAGCGGCGGTACGGCCTTGTCGTAGACGCCGATGAGCCCAGCGGGCCCGATCAGCAGGGCGGAGTTGTAAATGAGCCCCGACGGCGCGACGCGCGCCATGCCGCCACAAATGTGGATCTGCCGCTCCGCGGCGATCTGGCACCAGAGGCGGCTCGTCTCGCCTGGCACCTCCTCGGCGAGCTCCACGAAAGCTTCGCCCAGGGTGTAGCCCGTCGTGACCAGTTCGGGCAGAAGCACGAGCTGCGCCCCTGCGTCGGCGGCGCGACCGAGCCAATCCCCTGTCCGCTTGCGGTTCTCCTCGACTTCGCCCTTGACGAGATCCATCTGGCATAGCGCGATGCGCAAGAAAAACACCACTCCTCCGCTACAGCAGCCGGGCCCTGGTTTCGCATCCTCCCCTGCATTCGCCGCCCAGGTCGGCTCTGCCCTCTCAGCTGCTGAAAGGGGCCATCGCCTGGGCCAGGGCGAGTCCCTCCCGCAGCACCGTCATCTCGGCCTGGGACGCCGTCCGCCCATCGCGCAGGTCGATGGCAACCTGCAGCGCGGGCCCAAGCGACGGCTGACGCAGGGCGAGCCAAGCCGCCGCCTCCCGCTTCGTGCACCCCGTCTGTCTGGATGCCGAACATGCAGCGCGCGATGTTGAAGAGCGTGGCGGCCGTGTAATCGTCGGGGATGTCGCGGGAGCGCACGGCCAGTTCCCGGAGGTAGCGCCTGATGCCCTCGAGATGTAGATGCCGACGAGTTCCCCGCGGAATTTCTCCTGCGCGAGATTCTGAACAGGGAACGCGCCCCCGTCAGGGCCTGAGCCACCCGCCTGTCGGCGATGAGACATCCGATGGTCGCGCCAAGCCCTTCCGGCGCCTCGTATCCCGCCGTAACGCCTGCCTCACGACAGGCCGGCCGCGGCCGGTAAGGCCGGGATCCGCCTCAGGTAACGTCGGAAGAGTGTCAGCCAGATCCAGTTGGATGCGCCGGCGAACAGCATGGCGATAAGCGAGAGCAGACCCGACACCTGTCCGTAGGCGAGGAACATGAGCAACAGCGGCAGCGCGTTTAGTCCGCTGAAGGTGACTGCAGTGGGCACACCTCGCTTCTCGAGGATCAGGGCGATCGACGAGAATCCGCCTGACGAGTAGCCGCACGAGAGCAGTAGCGCCGACGGCAGGTAGGAAAACAGCAGGATGAGCGGCAAGGCGAGTGGCAAGGGGAGCGGCTGGAACGGCACCAGCTCCGCAAGGTAGATGAGCACCGAGCCAAGACTAGCCGAGACTACGGTCCAGAGCAGTTGGCGGCTCCCTTGAACGCGCCAGACCAGCACAAGGATGAGGATCTTCACGGCGAAGGTCCAAAAGCCGAGCGGCAGGTGCGTCCAGTGGTAGAGGGCAAGCGATACGCCGGACGCACCGCCCGAGCTGATGCTCGATGCCTTTTCGAGAAAGCGGAGCTCGAGGGCGAGGCAGAGCGATGAGATCCAGAAGCGCAAGGGTGGCCAGCGAACGTTCGCAATCTGCAAGTTCGTGGGAAGCCGCACCCCTTTGCACGATGCGCGAAGTACCGGCGGGTCGCCACGGTTCGGAACTCTCGTAAGCCACCATGGACATTCGACGAACGTGGCCGGACGCCTTGACTGTCTGACTGTCAGAGCGCAACCGGCCGAAGGCATGGCAAACACGCAAGCCGAGCCGCCTGGCAACCAGCCTCCGGAAGATGCACGTGGGATTCGATGCGCCCGTGCCAAACGCTTGCCGGATTGTCATTGGACTTGTGGCCCACAAGAGCGTGGTCTGCGCTTCGGCTGGCTGCGCCTAAGGCCAGGAGCACTTGGGGCGGACTTCGTCCCCGCCGCGCGCACGGTAACACCGGGTCCGGCTTCGCGACTCTTGCCCGCTACCAGTGGGACAAGGCTCGGCGGATCCCCGATGCATTGGACCGAACCGACTCTCCCCCGAGTGCGCGGACTGGACCTTCGACGGAGTTCGGCGCCGCCTGCCCGCGCTGGTTCTTGCCATGCCCGGCGAGCGGGACGAATACAGCACTTTGGCGTTTCCCGCGCGCATCGGCAGGCTTGCCGCGCAGACGAGATCCGTGATCGTCGAAGCCAGCGGACAAGCGCCGCAGGGCGCAACGACCGGGAACGTCCCCGAGGCCGCAAAGGCGTTTCCGGGCCGGATCCTCTTGCCGACCAGCGCAGGCCCGGGCTACCTGCCGGTCAATCCCAGGATCCAGCGCGCCTCGGCCGGGGTCGCCAGCGGGCGTCCGAGCTCGAAGGCGATGCGTGCGATGCGTGCGACGAGCTCGGCGTTCGACGCCGCCCTGCGTCCGGGGGCGTAATAGATGTTGTCCTCGAAGCCTGTGCGCACATGTGCGCCAGACAGGATCGCGAAGACGTTGAGCGGCAGCTGGTTCCTGCCGACCGCCGCGATGCTGCAGGTGGAGGCCTGTGGCAGCTTGCGCATAAGCAGCATCGCTGTCTCGAAATCGGCCGGAGCCCCGCCCGGCACGCCAAGAACAAGGTCGAAATGCGCCGAGGAGGACAGGAGACCTTCCGCCTGCAGCTTCACGGCGGTCGCCAGCATGCCGTGGTCGAAGATCTCGATCTCGGGCACGACGCCTAGGCTCCGCATGCGCTCGGCGAAGCGCCGCACCAGATCAGGCGGGTTCCAGAACACTTCCGTGCCGAAGTTGACCGTGCCCGGTGTCAGACTCGCCATATCGGGGCGCGCGGTGAGACCATTCAGGCGCTCCACCTCGGACATGCCCACGGCGCCACCCGTCGACACCTGCACGATGAGGTCCGTCCTGGCCCGGATGCCAGCCACCGCCTCGCGGAACAGGTCGGGGTTCGAGGAGGGCGTGCCGTCCGCCGCACGCACATGCAGGTGCACCATCGCGGCTCCGGCCGCGCGGCACGCGACGGCGGCATCGATCAGTTCGGCGGGCGTCACCGGCAGATGCGGCTGCTGCGCGGGAGTTACTTCGGCACCCGTCAGGGCGACTGTGATGATCAGGGGATCCATAATGTCATGATATGCCTCCCAGGCGCTGACAGGCCAGCGGAACCACAACGACGCCGTCGGCCGTCGCAACTTGGACAGGCTGCATTAGAACATCCGCCGCGGATGGGCCGAGATCCGGTCTGGCCGCGATCAGCTTGACCGCTGCGAAGCGGAGGCGTCTCGAGGTGCGCCCGGCAGAGACGAGTTCCGCAGTGACCTCGACGAAGTCGCCTGCGCGCAGTGGCGCGAGAAACTCCACCGAGGTGTAGGCGCGGAAGAGCCCCTCGTCGCCATCGTGGCGGATGCAGATTTCGGTCGCGAGATCGCCGAACACTTTGAGCAGATACGCACCGTCCACGAGGCCGCCGCCATAGTGCGCGTCCGCGGCCCCGATGCGCAGGGTGGTCTTGACCTGCAAAGCACAGCCTCCATCCGGCCCAGGCCGCCGGGTTGGCACGGGCCAGCCCGGCGGCGGGGCGTTTCAGTCGGAAGGGGTTTCGCCTGTCGCCAGCTCCTTACGGTACGGCGAGTCGGCCGGCAGCGGCAGCGCGCTGTGGACACCCGCGTAGAAGAAGGCGAGCGATCCTATGATGACAACCACCATATCCCAAGGGTAGGGAATGACCTTCAAGCCGCTACCGAAAGAACCAACCCAGGATATGAGACCGATGAACACCAGGTAGCCGACGAGCCAGGCGCCCGAACGCAGGTGCGCGCTCGGGAAGCTGCCGCGCGCGAAGTAGTACGCGTAGACCAGCAGGCCCACCGCCATCGCGATCAGCAGCTGCCCGACAAGCGGCCAGCCCGCCCAGAAGATCATCAGGGTGGCGATGACGAAGCCGAGCGGGGCGATCCAGGACATGCCAGGCACAGTGTAGGACCGCTTGATGTCGGCGGCGGTGCGACGCAGGACGGCGGCGCTGACCGGTCCGAGGATATAGCTGAGAATCGTGCTCGATGAGACGATCGTCACGAGCGACGCCCAGCCCTGGTACGGCAGAAGAAACAGGATGCCGATCACGAGGTTCACCCAAAGCGCGGGAGTCGGGACCTTGTAGCGCGGGTGGGTCTCACCCAGCTTCGATGGAGCGTAGCCGTTGGCCACCATCGCCATGACGACGCGCCCCGTGCTGGCGGTGGCGATCAGGCCGGTACCGGACGGCGAGACGACTGCGTCGCCGAACAGGATCGTCGCGAGCCAGCCGAGGTTCAGCGCCAGGGCAAGGTCGGCGAACGGCGACGAGAGGCTCAGATTCGCCCAGCCGTGCGCGAGCGCGGCGGGCGTGAGTCCGCCGACGAACACCACTTCGAGCAAGGTGTAGATCACAATCGTCACGAGGATCGAGGCGATGACTGCCCGCGGCACGTCGCGGGCAGGGTTCTTCGCCTCGCCGGCCAAGTCGATGGCCTGCCGGAAACCCGTGTAGGACAGCGCGATGCCGCTGACCGTGATGGCCGAGAGGATGGAGGCTGTCCCGCCCGGCATGAAGCCGCCGTAGTGGCCGAAGTTCGCCGGATGCATGCCGACAAAGAGCAGAACCACGATCGTCAGTACCGGCACGATGATCTTGAGCGCCGTGACAATTCCGTTGATCTGCGCCATAAGCTTGACGCCGAAGTAGTTGAGGACAAAGAAGAGAACGACGAGCAGGGCCGCTGTGACCAGCCCGACCGGAGTCAGCGAGCTACCATGCACCAGGGCCGGGAAATAGTAGGACGCGTACTGCACGGACGCTTCCGCCTCGAGCGGAGCCACCGTGGCATACGCGATCCAGACGGACCAGGACAGGATGAACGAGACCAGGCTACCGTGGGAGAACTGCGGGTAGCGGACGAGCGCGCCCGGCTTCGGCAGCATGCCGCCCAGCTCTGCATAGACGAGTGCCAGCACCAGCATGAGCAGCCCGCCGATCAGCCACGCCAGGATCGACGCCGGGCCGGCGATGTTGGCGGCGTAGATGGCCCCGAACAGCCATCCTGAGCCGATGATGCCCGCCATGTTCGCGAAGAAGAGATCGCGGATGCGCAGCTCCCTGCGGAGCTTCCCCCCCTGTACCGACAACAAAGAACACCTCCCCTAATCCTTGAGCCGGTTCGCACCGCCTAGTTCGCATCGCCTCCCTTCCCACTGTTACCGAGCAGTTGGTGGACTTCGGGATGACGGCGCACGAGATCGAGCGCGTAGGCGGCGTGGCCAGGCACGAACCCGTTGCCGATCACCATGGTGACGTCGCGTTGCGCGCTCTCGGCCCCCAAGGCGGCGCGCGCGAAGTCGGTCGACATCGAGAAGTAGACGACGGTGCCCCCGTCACGCGTCGCAAGGAAGGCCGAGGCCTCCGCGCGCGCGACGTTGACGCAGGAGAAGGTGAGCGCGGCGCCACGGCCGCCAGTCAAGCGACCCACCACTTCATGCACCGCCAAAGGCTCTGTCGCGTCAACGACGGCGGCCCCCGCAAGCGGCAACACGGCCTGCACCGCCTCGAGCCGCGCGGCGCGACCTTCAAGGAGCATCACGTTGGCCCCGCTCTCGATAGCGGCCAGTGCCGTGAGCACCCCAGCCTTGCCCGCCCCGAGCACAAGGATGTCTTCGCCCGGGCGCGCCAGGCGATGGGCGTGCGCGGGGGCACCGCAGACGTCGAGGGTGGCGAGGGCAACGTTGTCCGCCAGGGCGGCGGGCGGCTCGATCCAGGGCGCGCCCTGCGGCAGGAATGCGGTCCCCCGAACCTGCACGGCCATGCGCAGGTTGTCGATGCCAAGCACCGCATCGAGGCGCAACGGTGTGCACGCCAGGGAAAGCAGCGTCACAATCCGCTCCCCGCCGCGCGGTTGGGGATCCGAGCGGAAGCTCTCTCCCACGGTCGCGATGCGTCCCAGCAGGACGCCGCCCGCCCCAGTCACGGGATCGCGAAAGCGGCCTTCGCCAGCCACGATGTCGCGAATGCGCTGCGCCGGATCGCTGGCGCCCATGAGCTGGCGAAACGCGGTCGAGCTGATCAGGAGCTCCGCGACGGCGATCTCGAGTTCGTCCGCGCGGGCATCTCCACTACTGTCGAGCCGCTCCGCATCGATCGGCAGAGCTCCTCTCGGACTGAGCGACCTGGCTATCCCGAACGGCAACCCCACCGGGCATCTCCCCTTATCCACGTTTGCCCCGACCCACGCCGCAGATGCCAAAAGCGGCCCCGACATGCTGCTCGACGATCTCCTCAAGACTGAGGCGACCATCCGGTCGCCACCAGAACACGACGCCTGTACCCAGGGCCAGAAGCTGGTAGCTCGCAATCTTGACGTCGGGTACGTGCATCAGGCCCTCCTGGACGCCCTGGCGCAGGATGTCCTGCAGGAGCTGCTCATAGCGGTCCCGCAGCATGACGACCTCCCGCCGCGCTGGGTCCTTGAGTGCCCTCAGCTCCGAATCGGTGACAAGTGCGACCATGGCCCGCGTGGCGTGCAGGCGGATGTGGGTTCGCATGAAGGCCGCAAGCCGCCCGGTGGCGTCCGCGGCCTGGTCGGACGCGTTTGCGGCGCTGTGCAGCAGTTCCATGAGAAACCCGCGCATCAGCTCGTGCAGGATGCTTTCCTTGCCAGGGAAGTGGTGGTAGATCGAGGCCGGCTGCATGTGTGCCGCTCGAGCGATGTCGCGCATCGAGGTGGCGTGGAAGCCCCGCTCTCGAAACAGCTGCGCCGACAGCTCCAGGAGTCGCTCGCGGGTGCCAACCTGCGGCTCCTCCATCAGCATTCCGCCCCCCTGCCGAACGCTCGTTAGGTTAATTGGACAGACGCTTCGCCCTTCCTGCCATTCATCTGGAACACCCTGCCCCGGCCCCTCTCAGCGTAGGCCGCCTGTCGGCCGCAGGCGCTCGCCTTGGCGATTGCCCACATACCGACCCTCCACCACGACAGCCCTGCCGCCAAGATAAACGCGCTCAATCCCAAGCGGGGCCTGCACCGGGTCCTCGAACGTCGCCCCATCCCTGACGCTCCCGGGCCGGAAGACCACAAGATCCGCCATGTTGCCCTCGGCCACCACCCCGCGCCGGGCGAGTCGGAACGCCGCGGCCGGCAGGCCCGTCATCTTGTGCACCGCCGCCTCCAGCGTGAGCACGGGAATCTCGCGCACATAGCGGCTCAAGACCCTCGGGAACGTCCCGTAGAGCCTCGGGTGCGGCCTGCCGCCCAGACCGGGCGGCAGGCCGTCCGAACCGATCATGGCCAGCGGGTGGCGCAGGACGCGCTGCACGTCGCCCTCGGTCATCGAGAAGAGCAGGATGCTGGCCCGCAGCCGCTCCTCCCGCAGGACGTGGAACAGTGCGTCTATGCCGTCGCCGCCGATGGTGGCCGCGATCTCCGCAAGCGTCGACCCCTCGAACCGGTGGTCCTGCGTCGAGGCGATCCGGATGCCGTCCGCGCCCGTTGCGGCGATCTCATTCTCCCAACCGGGCAGGCCCTGTTCGATATCCCGGCGCAGCCGCCCGAGCGCTCCGGAATCTTCGAGCCTCTGGAGCAGGGCCGCTTCACCGCCCGCCTCGGCCCACGGCGGCACACACGACGTCAGAACCGTCGAGGCTACCGTGTAGGGATACACGTCGAGGTGGATCCGCACACCCCTCTCGCGAGCCGCGTCGACCATGGCCAGCGTGGCCTCAGTGCGGCCCCAGTTCGCCTTGCCTGCCGCCTTGTGGTGCGACAGCTGCACCTGGCAGCCTGCCGCCTCGCCGATCGCGATCGCCTCTGCGACGCTCCGTTCGACGTTCTCACCCTCGTCCCGCAGGTGCGAAGCGTAGATCCCGTCCGGCATGTGGCCCGCCAGTTCTGCGATCTCCTCGGTTTCTGAGAAGCTGCCCGGGGGATAGATGAGCCCCGTGGAGAGGCCGAACGCCCCCGCCTCCATGGCCGCAAGCAGCAGGTCGCGCATCTTGGCTTTCTCCGCCGCGGACGGGGGCCGGTTCTCCATGCCCATCGCCGCGATCCGCAGCGTGCCCTGCCCGACGAGGGGAGCGGCATTGGTCACAAGGCCGCGCTCGGCGCCCGCCCAGTACTCTGTGAAGCTTTCGCCCTGCCAGTCCACCACGGGGAACAGGCGCTGTGCGTAATTGTCCAGGTCTACGCGATGGGGCAAGGTCCGCGGAGCAAGCGAGATGCCACAGTTGCCCACGACCTCGGTCGTCACGCCCTGCAGGATCTTGCTCGTGTCCGCCGTCGCTAGATAACCGGCGTTGTCCGCGTGCGAATGCACGTCGATAAAGCCGGGCGCGATGGCAAGGTCCGTGCAGTCCACGATGTCCAGGCCTTCTGGGTGCCCCCCGCCGCCCTCGACAATCCGGACGATCTCTCCGCCTTGCAGCCAGACGTCCGCGTGACGGGCCGCGCTTCCTGTTCCGTCGACCAGGGTGCCGCCCGCGAGGACTGTGATCCTGCTCATCTTTCCGGCCCCCTGTCAGGTTGGATGCTCTGCAGGTTCGACTTCATGCCGTGCCTGGACCTGCCTCAGGCCTGGTATGGCGCTGCTGGGTGCCGGGGAACGGGAGGGCGGTCTGGACTCAGCACGCCAAGTTCCAGACTTGAACCAGCTACCGCAAAAGCCCCGACATCCAATAGCCCCCATCGCCTCTGTGCCCGGATCGCTTCGACCTCGTCGAGATTGCAAGGTGCCCCGTCGGACGGCGCGCAGACCTGCGAGCAGCTGTGTTTGCCACCGTTTCCAAGCCGCCTGGACAAGGCTTCCGCCCCAAGGGCATATTGGACTCGTTGCACCCCGAGGAGCTGCACGCGGTGACGCGCAGGGCGACTTCGGCCAGTAGCGGGAGCCCACGTTCGCAAGCACCGCCGCCGAGATAAAAGGATAGGTTCGTGGCACCGGCCGATCGGCAAATGCCGTCAGGCAACAGAATCGATACCGTTGCGCTGCCTCTTTGGGGGCTGGCGCATCTGAGCAGTTGCGACCTTGGATAGATCAGTGCATGCTAAACATGTGCAGGTGGATGGAGGGAGCCACATCTTGGAGTTCACAAGGCTGGCCATGCCGCTTTTCTTTCTGCTGCAATTTGTCACTGCACAAGTTTTTGCGTTCTTTATGCCGGACCAGTTGGTGATCCGCCGTAATGCGACTCCCGCACAGACAAGTTACGTGAGCAGACGAGTGGCCATCTGGATTGGACCAATCATCGCCCTGATTCTCGGCGTAATCAGCAATTCAATGCGATCCATTCCGGTGTCGACATTGATTTTGGTGCAAGCTGTAGCATATTTGGCGATGCTGTATTTGTATCTCACCAATTTACGGGGTCGGCGGCGCGAATAGGGCCAGATCGGCTACCTGGGTAACGAGGGCTGCCATAGCCGCGCGTGCGTCCGCCCAGCAGAAACTGTAGAACGGTGATCGGCCCGGCGGCGACCGTGCCGGAGTTTCGCATCTCCCATCCCGAGTCGCCCGGGAACGGCAGATATGCCCATGCTGTGCAGCATGGGCCCTTCGTTGCCTTCCGGATAGTACGCATAGGGACCCTCCTGTTGGACACGGCTCTGGCTTTCGTCCCTGGTCGACTTGGACGTCGACTGAAGGGGGATCGCCGCACAAGCCGGTCGGATAGATGGGGTCCCTCTCGTCTTGACCCTGGGGTGCCGTTTTGCGCCGAAATCTACATCCGGCGAAAAGCAGGACAAAAAGACGCGGGGTCGGCACAGGCCGTCTTTACGCACGTCGGCGCGTTCGCCCAGCGCGCAGGAAGGGCTTGATTGTCAACAGCGGGCTGCAGCCGTCCCATTGGCGTCGTTTGGGAACTGACCCACCCGCGGCAAACCCGCTGCGTGGCGACGCGTTCCTCCGGGCGGAGCCGGGGGTGGACAGGTGTCCCGTTTGCGATGGTGCCCACCCGATCTCGCGTGGTTCGCAGTTGCCAAAGGCCATCTGCGGTTGGCTCTTCCACGGCTGATACCCGCCAGCGGCGAGCCGTCTGCGTCGCCACCGTTGCGCTATAAGGGACCAACGATGCGCTCCTGCACGGGACACGCCCAAGCTATTGACAGAGTGCAGGGCCGCGCTATAGTGAAACTAAAAAACCAATCCAGTTTGATGGTACCGCAGGAAGGAGGCGTCGCTCTGATGCCCGAGGCCCTCAAAGCCATCCGCGAAACGACCGCGTCCTTCGTCGAGGAGCACCTCCCGCTCGAACTGGTACGCGCGATCGACGCCGAGGACCGCTACCCCTCCGAACCGCTTGCGGCGCTCGTGGCGGAGGGGTACATGGGCATCAACATCGACCCGGCGTACGGTGGCTGGGGTGGCAACATCCTGGACGCCATGGCGCTTTACGAGGAGATCTCGCGTCGCCTGCCGGTCCTCGCGTGGGTGGTCGGCAACATCTGCCTCTACGGTGGCGAGATCATCGGCAAGAGCGGCAGCGAAGCGCAACGCCGCACCTACCTGCCGCGGTTGGCAAGGGGCGAGATCAAGTTCGGCTTCGCCCTCACGGAACCGGATTCCGGCTCCGACGCCGCCAGCCTCAAGACGCGAGCGGAGCGGGACGGGGACGGCTACCGCATATACGGACGCAAGATGTTCATCACCGGCGCCGGTGTAAGCGACTACGTGCTGACAATGGCGCGCACCTCCGAGGACCGCTACAGGGGGATCACCGCCTTCATCGTCGACACTCGGGCCGTTGGCTACAGCGCGCGTGAGCTCCAGAAACTCGGCTACCGCGGCTCGAACACGTGCGCCGTCTCGTACGAGGGCGTCCGGGTAGGGCCTGAACACATCCTCGGCGGGCCGGAGGGCATCGGCCACGGCTGGGAACACATGGTCAGGCTGCTCAACCAGGAGCGGTTGACGCTCGCCGCCTGTGCCGTTGGCATCGGCCGGGCAGTGCTGGAGGATGCCATCGAGCATGTGCGGCGCAGATTCCCCGGCGGCGCGCCGCAAGGCGTGCAGCACCGCGTGGCCGAGATGGCGACCGAACTTGAGGCCGCAAGGAGTCTCGCCTACGCCGCGGCGCGGCTGGAAGCCGATGGGCTGCCGTGCGGCCGCGAGGCCTCGATGGCCAAGTACTTCGCCACCGACACGGGCAAGCGCCTCGCGGTGCAGGGCATGGACCTCCTCGGCGGCGAGGGGGCGGAATCGGGAGCCGACATGCAGCGCCACCTGCGCAACGTGCTCGTGCTGACGATCGGCGGCGGTACGTCGGAGATCCAGAAGAACATCATCGCGCGACAGATCGGCCTCTGAAAGCGGGAGGGAACCAAGCATGGACTTCAGTTATCTCGAACAGGCAGGCAAGGTTGCGCTCGTCACCGGCGGCAGCCGCGGCATCGGTCGCGCCACGGCGCTCGCCCTGGCCGGGGCCGGGGCGGATGTCGCCATCAGCGGCAGGAAGCTTCCGGACCTGGAACAGGTGGCGGAGGAGATCCGCGCTCTGGGCAGGAGAGCCCTCGCGGTACAGGCGCACAACCGCGAGGCGGCGGACATCGAGCGACTTGCGGCTACGGTTTTGGGCGAGTTCGGTCGTGTCGACATCCTCGTCAACAACGCGGCGACGAACCCGGTGATGGCCCCCCTGCTCGATGTCGAGGAGAAGACGTACGACCAGATCATGACGACGAACGTCAAGGGCTATTTCCTCCTCAGCCAGCTCATCGCCCGCAAGATGGTCGAGCAGGGCGCCGGCAACATCGTCAACGTGGCCTCTATCGGCGGCATCTCCCCCGATCCTGGCCTTGGCATCTACTGCGTCAGCAAGGCCGCGATCCTCATGCTTACGAAGGCGATGGCCAAGGAACTCGGGCCAAAGGGCATCCGGGTCAACGCGGTCGCGCCGGGTGTGGTGCAGACGCGGTTCAGCGAAGCGCTCTGGCGCAACGCGGATCTGATGGCAGAGGAGCTGAGCCACACACCTCTGAAGCGAATCGCCCAGCCGGACGAGGTGGCGCGCACCATCCTCTACCTCGTGTCGGACGCGGCCCTGTACGTGACGGGCCAGGCGGTCGTGATGGACGGCGGCGGCTCTCTCTAGTTCGCGCAGGAAAGGCAAGGAGGCAAAGGCGGATGGAGTACGACGTGATCGTGGTCGGCAGCGGCGTCGCGGGCCTGACGTCAGCGGCACTGCTCGCGAAGGAGTTCGGCAAGAAGGTCCTCGTGCTGGAGCGCGCACCCTTCATCGGGGGGCGGCTCGCCTCGTTCGTAGGCGTCGGGCAGAAGGTTGAGATCGACGGCCTCGAACTGGATGCGACCGGAATGCAGAAGGCGCTTGGCGTGGCCAGCACCCACCTCTTCAGCAGCGAGCCGCCGATCGAGGAGGTCTTTGAGCGCGGCCTCCTTGACGGCTACACCTACGAGGCAGGCGGCCACGGCCTCTTCTGGGGCAACCGCAGCCGCATCGCCCACCTCCTGGGCCACGTCGGCGAGCACGTGGAGATCCCGTGCAATGTCGGCTTCGGCTTCGTCGACCACGAGCATGGCAACGTGCCCTATCAGGTGGGGCGCGGTCAGCCGTACCCATGGATGTCGGAGGAAGCCTTCGCCTCGGCCATGAACGCCATGCGCGCGATGGGCAGGATGAGCGTCGCCGAGGTGGCGCGCTACAAGGATGTCTCGCTCGAGGATTGGCTGAGGCAGTTCGATCTCCACCCGCAGGCTTACGACTACATCAAGGCGCTCTCCGCCTCGCAAACAGCGCAGGCCGATCTCTCGATGACGCCGGCCGCGGACTTCCTCTACTACATGGCGATGGCGAAGGACATCCGCATGAACCTCGTCGACGGCTCCTGCGGCACGGTCGACCGGCCAGGTGCCGTCGCGATCGCACAGGCGCTCGAACGCGTCATCCGCGCCGCGGGCGGCGAAGTGCGCCGCTCGACGACCGTCACGGAGGTGCTGGTGGAAGGCGGCCGCGTAGAGGGCGTGCGCATGCGGGGAGATGGCGGCACGGAGACGGCGCGGGCCGCCACGGTCTTCCTCAACATGATGCCAAAACAGCTGTTTCACGTCCTCGACCGCTCGCTTTTCCCGCCCGACCTCGTCGAGACGATCGAGCAGCGGTACTGGGGCGCGGGCCTCCTCACCGCCTTTATCGGCCTCACCCGAGACATCTGGGCCGAACGCGGCATCGACGAACGCAGCTTCATCTTCCTGCCAGGGGCGATCCGCAACGAGGGCTTCATCGGCGACGTCGACGTCGTCGTCTGGGCCATGGGGGCCTGCGCCCCGACGCGCGCGCCAGCGGGCAAGCGAAGCTTCGAGTTCTCGATCGGCCTCACCGACCAGGAGATGCACAGTCGCGAGCGTGTCGGGCGGATCAAAGCTTGGTGTGAGAACTGGTTCAAGGAGACCTTCCCGGGCGTCTGGGAGCGGGACGTCGAGTTCTGCATCTGGACGCCGGCGCCCGACGCCTACGGGCAGTGGCGACCGGTCGGGGAGGAGCGCCTCGACAACCGGAGTCCGTACGTCAACGGCCTGTACCTGGTCGGCGACCAGTACGGCAGGCGGCTACTCGGCGGCGGTGTCGACGGCGCCACCCTCTCCGGCGTGATGGCCGTCGACAGCCTGATGGGCTCGAACCTCGAGCAGGAGATCTTCCCGCCCTACCACCAGGGCATCCCCAAGGACCTTTAAGGAGGCTGCATCGTGGCACTGATGACGGCCGACGAATACCGGGAGCGCCTGCGCGACGGTCGCGAGGTCTGGTACAAGGGGCGTCGCATCGAGGACGTAACCCTGGATCCCGACATCAGGGTCTGCGTCGACACCATGGCCGTCGACTACGAGCTGCCTGAGCACGGGGAGCTGCGCCATCTCGGCGTTGTGCGCGACCCCGAGACCGGCGAGGAGCAGAGTCGTTACTACCATATCCCCCGCAACGGCGATGACCTCCTGCTGCACCAGGAGCTGATCGTGGCGGGCACGCGCCTTGGTGATGGCTTCATACCGTTCGCGAAGGACATCGGCGCGGACGTGCTGAGCGCGATCGAAATCACGGCTCGTCGCCTGGGCAGTCAGGACTACATCGACCGCATCGGGGCCTACGGCCGCTACCTGCGTCAGAACGACCTCGCCGTGGTCGCCGCCGTCACCGATGTCAAGGGGGATCGCATGCTCCGGCCCTCGGACCCCGGCCAGGCGCACGAGGACTACTACGTTCACGTCGTCGAGCGCAGGCCGGACGGCATCGTCGTACGCGGTGCGAAGACGCACATCAGCGGCGCCGCCTATGCGCACGAGATGTTCGTCATCCCCTGTCGCACGATGGGAGAGGCGGACAAGGACTATGCGCTCGCCTTCGCCGTACCGTGCAACCAGCCCGGGGTGCGCCAGATCCTGCGGCCCTTCCATTCCAGGATCTCGTCGCTCGAGTTTCCCAACACACGCCCGGTGCGCGTCCATACCGAGTCGCTCGTGATCTTCGACGACGTCTTCGTGCCGTGGGAGCGGGTCTTCCTCGACGGCGAGTGGCAGGCATCCAACACCCTCGTGCACAGCTTCGCGCTCCTGCACCGCCGCACCGGCGTCGCCTACCGCATCCCGATGAGCGAGCAGCTGGTCGGAGTCGCCCAGGCGATCGCCGAGTACAACGGCGTCGCGAAGGCGCCGCACGTCGTGGAAAAGCTCACGGACATGGTCATCTACCTCGAGACGCTCAAGGGTCTGGCGCGCGCCTCCTGCCTCGACTACACCCTGCACGACGGCGTCGCCGTGCCGAGCCCAATGCTGACGAACCTCGCCAAGTTCCACTTTGCCGACCGTTACCACGACATGGTCAAGATCATCGAGGACCTCGCGGGCGGAGTGCTCGTGACGGCCACCACCTACGCCGACTGGCAGCGCGATGAACTGCGGCCCGACATCGAGAAGTATCTCGGTGGCAAGGCCGGCATCCCGACGGAGGCGCGCCTGCGCATGCTCGACCTGATCCGGCGCCTCACGCGTTCGGAACTGGAGACCATCGTGCTGCAGGGCGAGGGCTCGCTGATGGCGCAGCGCATGACGATCTTCTTTGAGGCGCGGCGCATCCTCCAAAACGCGAAGGCACTGGTCGAGGAAATCGCACAGGTGCCACGCGAGGCGTAAGGGCGAAGCGCAGGGGAGGTGGCGGCGTGGCCCGGATTGAGACGGCCTTCAGTCGTCTTCTCGGCATCACATATCCGATTGTCGGCGCGCCGATGTTCCTCGTCTCCTATGAGGATCTCGTCGTCGCCGTGTCCGAAGCGGGCGGGCTCGGGGCCTTCCCTCTGCCCAACTACCGCACGCTGGCGGCGCTCGAGGCCGCCCTCGGACGCATTCGCAGCCGCACCGCGAGGCCGATCGCCGTCGACGTCCATGTTTCCGGCCGCTTTCCCTATCGGGAACAGCTCGCGATCTGCCTCGACCACGGTGTGCGCTTCTTCTTCACGTCGCTCGGCGACCCGGCGCTGATCGTGGACACCGTGCACGATAGCGGCGGCCTCGTGTACACCGAGGTGATCAGCCGGCGTCAGGCCCTGCGCGCGAAGACCAAGGGGGTCGACGGCCTCGTAGCCATCGGCGCAGGCGCCGGCGGGCACACTGGCGACATCCCGCTGCCGGTGCTCGTACCGGACATCCTCGACGCGACCGGCCTGCCCCTCCTGGCGGCCGGCGGCATAAGCCGCGGCAGCCAGCTGGCGGCAGCGCTCGCTCTCGGCGCCGATGGCGTCCTCGTCGGTACGCGCCTCGTGGCGAGCGTAGAGGCGGGCGTCGCCACCGCCTACAAGGAGGCGGTGGTGGCGGCCCGACCCGAGGACATCGTCTCCTCGACCCGGCTCACGGGCAATTCCGTCAACTGGCTGCGAGCAAGTCTCGAGCGTGTCGACAGCGCGCCGGAACTGGCCTCGAAGCGCTGGCGGGAAATCTGGAGCGCAGGGCTCTCGGTGGCGCAGGCCGACAGCATCCTGCCAGCCGGCGAGATCGTGCGGGCCATGGCCCAGGACTGCCTGGCTACGCTTGCCCGGTTCCCGGCCGTGCCGGTTCAGGGGAGGGATGAAGCGTGATATTCCGCGTGGCTGAAGTGGACGGCGTGGCGCTCGTGACGATCGACGTGCCCGGGCGCAGCGTCAACACGTGGACGCTCGAGGCGGTCGAGGAGTTTGCGGGACTTTCGGCAAGACTCGCAGGGCTGGCGGGCGTCATCTTCCTATCCGGCAAGAAGCAGGACTTCCATTCAGGCGGCGATCTCGCCCTGCTCGGCCAGGGCGACCAAAGGGCGCTCGGAGAGGCTACGGCACGGCTTGTTGCGGCTCTCGACGAACTCGCCGAGTCCGGCCTGCCCAGCATCGCCGCGATCGACGGCCACTGCCTAGGCGGCGGGCTCGAACTGGCTCTCGCCTGTCGGGGGCGCATCGCAACGCGCAGCCGCGCCACCGTGATCGGCCTGCCCGAGTGCAGTCTCGGCCTCATGCCAGGCGCCGGCGGTAGCCAGCGCCTGCCACGGCTGATCGGTGCGCCCGCGGTGGAGCTGATCTTGACGGGGAGAGCCGTCGACGCCGACGAGGCTCTTCGGCTCGGCATTGTCGACGCCGTTTTCGACTCCGCCGCCGAGCTCGTGCCAGCGGCGCGCGAGCTGCTGGGGAACTTGCCAGAGCGTCCCGCCCGCGCGCCGGAGGAGATCAGGACAGCCATCGCGGCCCTGCGGTCGGGCGGCTTCAAGGGGCGCATGCTGCCTGGGAGGGAACTGGCACTGCAGGCCATGGCGGAAGGCGCCGGGCTGCCCCTACCGACGGCGATAGAAGGGGAGCGCCGGGCTTTCCTCGAGGCAATCGCGACACCTGAGGCGCAGGGGAGCCTCTTCAGCTTTCTGCTCGGCTCTGAGGGCACCCGCCCACCCGTGTCGGCCGCCCTACCGGCGAAGGTGGGGTTGGTGGGCTTCGGTACGATGGGCCGTGGCATCGCTGTAGAGGTGCTGCGCCGGCTGCGCGTGCCGCTCATCGTCAAGGACGAACCGGCGGTGCTCGAGGCAGGGCTCACTGCGGTGCGCAAGATCCTCGCCGGCATGAAATCCCTGCCGGCACCCGTTGACGACCTGATGGCGCTCATCAGCCCGGTGTCCGAGTTCGGCGATGCCTTTCGGGACGTCGATCTGGTCATCGAAGCGGTGTTCGAACAACTTGACGTGAAGCGAGGGGTGCTTCGGCAACTGGGCCAGTCCGTCTCTCCCGCCTGCGTCGTGGCGACGAACACCTCGTCGATCCCGCTCGCCCAGCTTTCCGACGCGGTTGAGGACGAGACGAGGTTCGCGGGCCTGCACTTCTTCTCGCCCGTCTGGCGTATGGAACTCGTCGAGGTGGTGCGCGGACCGAAGACGTCGGAGAGCACCATCGAGTCCTGCACGACGGTGGCACGCGCTCTGCGCAAGCGACCGGTGGTCTGCCGCGATCACCCCGGCTTCATCGTCAACGCGATGCTCCTGCCGTACTTCCTCGAGACCTACGCCCTATTGGAACAGGGAGTGGGGATCGAGCAGGTGGACCGAGCGATGACCGAGTTCGGCATGCCTGTTGGCCCTGTCCGCCTGATCGACGCGGTGGGGCTCGATGTTCAGCTCGCAGCGTTCGAGGGGCTTTCCATCGCTGTTCCCAACACGCTCAGGCGCATGGTGGCCGACGGGCGGCTCGGCCTGCGCAAGTCCGGCAAAGGCTTTTTCCTGCCGGATGGCAACGTCGACCCGGAGGCTGCGGCGCTGATTCCGGCGAACGGCGCTGGGGCGGAGGCGCCCGCGCGCTCAGAGATCGCGGACCGCCTCTATCTCGCGCTCCTCGACGCTGGCCACGAACTCCTGCGCATAGGAGTCGTCGGCGAGCCCGAGACGGTCGACCGGGCGATGCTCTGGGGCGTCGACTTCCCATCGTTTCGCGGCGGCCCGCTCAAGTGGGCCGATCTCACAGGGCTCAGCCACAGCCGCTACGGCATGCCGTTCTATCAGAATGCGCAGGAGGCTACGACATGGAAAGGGTTGTGATCGTCGACGCGCTGCGCACCGCCTTCAGCCGCTTCGGCGGCGCGCTCCGGGAGGTCCCGAGCGTACAGCTCGGCGCGCAGGTGCTCGCCGCAGTGCTGGAGAGGGGAAACGTTCCCAAAGATGCGGTCGGCGAGGTATTCTACGGCACCTGCGTCACCGCGGAACACGCGCTCGACATGAACATCCTCGGCCGGCAGGCCCTGCTCAAGGCCGGACTGCCGCCCGAGACGCTCTCCCTCACGCTGGACCGGGCCTGCTGCAGTTCAACGACCGCTCTCTCGCTCGCCTTCCAGGCGATCGCGAGCGGTGAAATGGACTGCGCAGTGTCGATCGGGTCCGAGAACATGAGCCGCACGCCCTTCCTGGCGCCAGGTCTGCGCTTCGGGCGGGGCCTTGGACCCGTAACACTCTCGGACCCGCTGCACCGGCTGGGCTACGAGGACTGGAACCCGGTCGCGGTCGATGCGGGCGAGGTGGCGCTCGAGCACGGCATCGGGCGCGAGGAGCAGGACGCCTTCGCGTTGCGGAGCCAGCAGCGCTATCAGGCGGCGCTGACGGCAGGCCTCTTCGACGAGGAGATCCTGCCGATCGAGGTGCCGCAGCCCAAGGGGCCACCCCAGCGCTTCGCGCGGGATGAGTTTCCAAAGCCCGAAACGACCATGGAGGGGCTCGCCCGGCTGAAGACGATCTACGGTTCGCCGACGGTCACGGCGGGCAACGCCCCAGGCCTCGAGGCAGGCGCCTCGGCGATCCTGCTGATGCGCGAGGAGACGGCCGCGGAACGCGGTCTGGCACCGCTGGGCCGAGTGCTTTCTGTGGCCTCCGTGGCGCTGCGTCCCGACCGCATGGCCGAGGCACCGGCGCCAGCCATCCGCAAGGCGCTCGGTCGCGCGGGGCTCAGCCTGGACGATATGGCGCGGCTCGAGATCAACGAGGCGTTCGCCGCGGTGCCGCTCGTGGCGACGCGGGTGCTGGCGGGCGAAGATGATGGGCTTTACAGGTCGCTCCTCGAGCGGCTCAACGTCCATGGTGGCGCCGTCGCCATCGGCCACCCGGTCGGCGCGTCCGGCGGGCGGATCGTGATGACCCTGCTTCGGGAACTGCGCCGGCTTGGCGCCGGCAGCCGCGGTGTGGCCGCGATCTGCGGCGGCCTCGGCCAGGGCGACGCTGTCGTCGTGGAAGCCATGGGAGGTGGCAACGGGTGAACGGCATGACGGTCGGAGATCTCTACGATCGCAGCGTGCAAGCGTTCGGCGACAGGGTTGCCCTGCGCCAGGGGGGCGTATCCCATACCTACGGAGAGCTGCGCCGGCACGCGGCGCGCCTCGCCCAAGGGTTCCAGGCACTCGGGCTTCAGCACGGCGACCATGTCGCCTTCCTCATGGTGAACTGCCCTGAATACGTCTTCGTGGAATATGCTCTGGCGCGGCTTGGCGCCGTGCGCATCCCGCTCGCCGTCCTGCTCGCTGCGGACGACCACATCTACATGATGAACCACGGCGAGGCGAAGGCCCTCGTCTACCACTGGAGCATGCGCGAGCGGGTCGTGGCGATGGCGCCGGAACTCCAGCACGTGCGCCACTTCGTCTGCGTCGGTGCCGAAGGCGAGTTGCCGGAGGGACACCTGCGGCTCGAGGAGCTCGAGGAGGGTCGGGAGGACGTCTTCCCGCATGTGCAGGTGTCGGCCGGCGACCTCTGCGGCCTCTACTACACCGGCGGCACCACGGGCCGGCCCAAAGGCGTGATGCTGTCGCACCGGGCCTGGGTCGCCGCAGTGACGCTCGAGACCCTCGAACTCGGCTTCGGCTACGGCGAGGTCTTCGCCTTCTGCACGCCTATGACGCATGCTGCGGGTGTGCTGCTGCTTCCCGTGCTTCTGCGCGGCGGCACGGCTATCATCCTCGACCACTTCGATCCGGCCGGGCTGCTCGAAACAATCGAGGCGGAACGTGTCACCGCGACGATGCTGGTGCCCACGATGATCTACCGGCTGCTCGACGAGCCGCCGTCGTCACGCGATCTTCGGAGCCTGCGTCTCGTCCTTTATGGCGCCGCGGCGATCGCGCCGGGCCGCCTCGAGGAGGCGATCAACCGCTTCGGACCGGTCTTTGCCCAGTACTACGGCCAAACCGAGGCACCGATGATCATCACCGCCCTGCCGCGCGAGGAGCACGACCCGGCGCGTCTGCCTTCGGTGCTCTCGTCCTGCGGCCGAGCGACGCTCGGCACGTTCGTCCGCCTCGTCGACTCCTCGGGCCGCGAGGTGGCCCAAGGCGAGGTGGGCGAGATCGTGGCTTCCTGTCCCCACGTCATGGACGGCTACTGGCGCGATCCTGCAACCACGGCCGACACCCTGCGCGACGGCTGGCTGCACACCGGCGACCTGGCGCGGCAAGACGAGCGCGGTTACCTCTACATCGTCGATCGGGTCAAGGACATGATCGTCAGCGGCGGCTACAACATCTACCCGCGCGAGGTGGAGGACGCGCTCTTCAGCCACCCCGCCGTACAGGCCGCTGCAGTGGTCGGGGTGCCCGACGACCGCTGGGGCGAGGCGGTCAAGGCGATCGTGGTGCTGCGCGAGGGCATGCAGGCGAGCGCCGAGGAGCTGATCGCACACGTGAAGCGGGAGCGGGGGAGCCTCAGGGCGCCCAAGTCGGTCGACTTCTCGACAGAGATTCCGCTCACCAATCTCGGCAAACCGGATCGCAAGCGGATCCGCCAAGGCTTCTGGGCGGGCCGCGAGCGCCAGGTCTAGCAGCGAAGGGGCTGGAGGAGGGAACGATGTGCGTCTCGTCTCAGAGGAACGCATCCGAGAATGGACCAAGGTGGGCGCATGGGGTCAGGACACGCTCTACGATCTGCTTAGCCGGCACGCGGACACCAAGCCCGATGCGACGGCCCTCGTCGACGCACCCAACCGCCCCGATCTCGGTCTCGGTCCGGCGGTGCGCCAGACCTGGGCGGAGGTGCGCGACGCCGTCGACCGGCTGGCGGCCGGGCTCGCGGCGGAGGGCATCGGCAAGGACGACATCGTCGTCGTGCAGTTGCCGAACATCAGCGAACTCGTCTGGGTGATCCTGGCGGCAGCCCGCCTCGGCGCTATCGTCAGCCCCGTCGCGGTGCAGTACCGCGAACATGAGCTGCGAACGATCCTCGACGTGCTCGAGCCAAAAGCTTTCATCACGGTGGATCGCTTCGGCAGCTTCGATCACCTCACCCTGGCCCGGGCGCTGCAGCGTGGCAGCGGAAGTCTTCGCCATGTCATCGCAGTCGCGGGCGAGTCGTCATCACCTGGCGTCCCGACCCTGCGAGAATTGATGGCGGGGAGCGCCGCGCCACCCGCAGCGAGGCCCGACGCCAACGACATCGTCACCGTCTGCTGGACGTCGGGCACCGAGGCTGAGCCCAAGGGAGTGCCGCGCAGCCATAACGAGTGGATTGCAATCGGCTGGGCCACGGTAGACGGCTGCCGGATCGAGGACCGCTCGGCCATCCTCAATCCCTTCCCGATGATCAACATGGCCGGCATCGGCGGCATGATCCTCCCCTGGCTCCTGACGGGGAGCAAGTTCGCGCTGCACCATCCTTTGGACCTCAAGGTCTTCCTGCGCCAGATCGCCGAGGAGAAAATCCGCTACACCGTCGTGCCGCCGACTCTCCTCAACATCCTTCTGCAGCAGGAGGCAATCCTGCAGCAGGCCGACCTCTCGTCGCTCGATGCCGTCGGCTCGGGGTCCGCGCCGCTGGCACCAAGCATGGTGCGGTCCTATCAAGAGCGCTACGGCATCTACGTCGTCAACATCTTCGGCTCCAACGAAGGCGTCGCGCTGACAAGCGGCCCGGGCGAGTTCCCCGACCCCGAAGAGCGGGCGCAGTACTTCCCGCGCTTCGGCGCCGGCGGCTTCACCTGGCGCTCGCGCGTCTCGAACTGGATCCAGACGAGGCTCATCGATCCCACGAGCGGCGAGGAGATCACGGAGCCCGGCGTCCCGGGCGAGCTGTGCATCCGCGGCGCGACCGTCTTTTCCGGCTATTTCCGCCGGCCCGAACTGACGCGGGCAGCGCTCGACGAGGAGGGTTTCCTACACACGGGCGACCTCTTCAGCATTGAGGGTGAACCCGATAGACTCGACCGCTACCTCTTCCGCGGGCGCTGCAAGGAGCTGATCGTGCGCGGAGGCCGCAAGATCTCGCCGGAGGAGATTGAGAACCTGATCCTCGAGCATCCGAAGGTGGCCGAGGTGGCCGTCCTGGGCTACCCGGACCCGCTGCAGGGCGAAAAGGTCTGCGCTGCCGTAGTCCTCAAATCGGGCCAGGAGCTGGAGCTCGAGGAGCTGAACCGCTTCCTCCAAGAGCGCGAGATCGCCCGGTACAAGCTGCCCGAGCGCCTCATGCTGGTCTCGGCGCTGCCGCGCAACCCAGTTGGCAAGATCGTGAAGCGCGAGATCCGCGCGCGGCTCGCGGGCGCGGAATAAGGGAGGGCGGCGGCGTGGACTTCTCGTTGTCGCAGGACGAGCTCGAGATACAGGACCTGGCCCGCGACTTCGTGCGCCGCAGCTGCCCGCGGGACGTGCGGCGGGCGGACGACGAGACGGCACGGAGCCCTGCGGCAATCGCACAGGAGCTCGGCAGGCTCGGCATGTGGGGCATCGCCGTCCCCGGCGACCTGGGTGGTCTCGGCCTCGGTCCCCTCGCCGCCTGCCTTGTGGCAGAGGAGACGGCCGCCGCCTATCCGGCGCTCGGCTCCTTCTACGCGCGCACAGCCATCGCGGCGCCTCTCATGCTGGAGACCCTCGCCGCTGAGGCCACGCGCGATCGCCTCCTTTCCGGCATCGCGGCGGGGGAAGTATCCATCGCGCTCGCGCCGGCGCCCCTGCTGCGGCTTGCCGAGGACGGGGGGATGGCACGCGTCGCGGGCGAAACAGGCCCCCTCCCCTTTTGCCACGACGCCCAATGGTGCGTCGCCCAGGCCGAAGGGATGGGCGCCGCGGGCGTCCTCCTGCCGCTGCCCTCGCTGGAAATCGAAGAGCTGCCGGCGCCGCGCTTCGGCTATCGCGGCGCTGGCTACGCCCGCCTGCGCTGCGATGGCCTGCCGTTACCCCCTGGGAACGTCTTGCGCCATGCGCGCGGAGAGGCCGCCGGCAGGCGCCGCATCGAGGGATCGCTCGCCCTCGCCGAGGCAGCGGTCGCCGTCGGCATTGCGCGCGGCGCCACCGCCTACGCGCGGGCCTACGCCGAAGAGCGCACCCAGTTCGGCCAGCCAATCGTCCGCTTCGAAGCAGTCGGGCAGAGGCTGCTGGACCGCGAGGCGGAAATCGCCTCGGCGAGGCTGCTCGTGCAACGTGCGGCCTGGGAGGCGCAGACGGAGCCGGGGCAGGACAGCTGGCAGCACTGGGCGTTCATGGCGCGCGACGCAGCAGCCGCCGCTACGCGCGGCGCCTCGCTGCAGGCTGTGCAGACCCTGGGCGGCATGGGCTACATGCTCGAGATGGACGCGCAGCTCTACCTGCGCGATGCCTTCAGCCAGGCCGGAACGGACGAGACGGAGAGCCTGCGGCGGAGCCTGCGCGATCCGGTCGCGCGAGACTGAGCCTAGGAGGTGCACCAATTGGGTTCTCTCAAAGGGATCGCGGCGATCGTCGGCACCGGCGAGGTGCCGACGGGCCGCTACGCGGAGCGCGAGGGACTCGCGATCGCTCTTGGGGCCGCCCGGCAAGCGATCCGCGACGCCGGCATCGACAAGGACGAGATCGACGCCGTGCTGCCGACGGCGGCCCTGTTCAGCGGACAGTTCAACACGGAGCTCGTCACGGGTCGCATCGTCGAGGAACTCGGCCTGCGCGGCGTGCGCAACAACATTCAGATCTTCGCCGGGGGCGCGAGCAGCAGCGCGATCCTCAAGCTCTCTGCCGGCATGATCGCCACCGGCGTCGCGAGGTGCGTCCTGGCCGTGCACGCCGACAAACTCGGCACGGGCGTGACGGACCAGGGAGGCATCGACCTCTTTGCCACCGCGGGCATATCGCGCGAGTGGGAGATGCCGTACGGCCAGCACTACTCCAGCGTGGCGGCGCTCGTCACCCGCCGCTATATGTACGAGACGGGTACGTCCGAGCGTGAGGTGGCGGCGGTCTGCGTCTCAAACCGCAAGTGGGCCGAGATCAACCCGAACGCCATGTTCAGGAAACCGCTGACGGTCGAGGAGGTGCTAGCCTCCAAGATGCTTTCGGAGCCGCTTCACGCCAAGGAGTCCAACATGCTCGCGGATGGCGGCTCCGCCTTCATCGTCACATCCGCAGAGCGAGCCCGCGAGCTTACACACCGGCCGGCCTACCTGCTTGGCGAAGGCTCGCGTGTGACGCACTTCTCCCTGTCGCAGGAGCCTGACCTGACGCGCTTCGGCTACGCCGGGGCCGCAGCCGACGCCTTCCGCGAGGCCGGGATCGGGCCACGGGACATCGACGTCGCGGAGATTTACGACTCCTATCCCGTCTTCCAGCTGATCGCCCTCGAGGAGATTGGCCTCCTGCCGCGGGGCGAGGCAGGCGCCTTCATCGCGTCGGGCGGCACCTGGCCCGGCGGCAAGCTTCCCCTGACGACGAATGGCGGCATGCTCTCGCAAGGCCATACAGGTGCAGGCGGCGCGTTCGCACTTTTGGTGGAGGGGGCGCGCCAGTTGCTCGGACGGGCTGGCGAGCGGCAGGTGGCAGGCGCGCGCTTCGCGGTCGAGACCGGCACAGGCGGCACCTATGTCGACGCCCACGTCTCCGTTCTCGGCAACATCATTCCCTGACGGAGGAGGCTCGCGCGATGAGTCTTGGCGAATTCCAGTTGCCCCTCAGCCAGCCCTGGTCGATGCCCTTCTGGGCGGGACTCGAGGAGGATCGCTTCCTCCTGCAGCACTGCGAGGCCTGCGGCAAGTCCATTTTCTACCCTCGTCCCGCCTGCCCGTACTGCGGCGGCGACCAGCTCCTGTGGCGGGAGGCGGAAGGCAGCGGCACGGTCTACTCCTACACGGTCGTGCGCAACAACGCCCCTACCGCCTTCAAGGACAGCCTGCCGTTCGTCCTGGCGATCGTGCAGCTTTCGGAGGGGCCGCGGCTTCTCACCCACATCGTCGACTGCGCTCCCGAGGACGTCCGCTGCGACATGCCGGTCACCCTCACGTTCGGCAAGGCCCCTGGAGGTCAGGTCCTGCCTTTCTTCCGACCGCGAGAGGTGGTCTAATATGGGAAAGACGTGGGAGGATTTCCCGGTCGGCATGACGTTCGGGACTCCGTCCATCACCGTCACGGAAGCCCACCTCGTGGGCTGGGCGGGACTGACGATGGACTTCTACCCGCTCCATATGGACCGCGAGTATGCCGCGAAGACACCCTTCGGCGAGCGCATCGCGCACGGACCTCTGACGTTCGCCCTGGCGGTCGGCCTCGTTGGCTTGAGCCGCGTAGCGGAGGATGCGGTGATCGCCTGGCTCGGTGTCGACGCCATGGAGATCCCGGCACCCGTGCACATCGGCGACACGATCCACGTCGAGGTCGAGGTCGCGGAGCAGCGCGAAACGAGGGATGCCGGACGCGGACTCACCAGCATGCGCTACCGCGTCGTGAACCAGGCGGACCGGACGGTTATGACCTTTCTGATGCGCTTTCTCATGAGGCGGTCCACCTGAGGAAGACCGCCCGCCCAGGCGGCCGCCGGCGCTCAGCCGGCCGGAAACCTGCTATGATCAGCCAAGAATGTGGGAGGAGAAGGTTGGATGATTGGCTGAAGATCGGCGCTCCCGCATCCTCGATGCGGCGAAGGAGCGCTTTGGGCACTACGGCTTCCGAAAGACTGGCGTCGACGAGATCGCCGGAGCTGTTGGCATCTCCAAGCGGACGCTCTACGAGGAGTTCCCGAGCAAGGAGAAGATCCTCGCAGAGGTGCTCCTGCACGAGGCGCAGGTGTTCAGCAGCCACCTTGCGGAGAAGCTGCACCAGGGCGAGACAGGTCTGGCGCAGATTGAGATGCTGCTGCACCTGACGCGGGACTATTTCGACCAGAACCCCTTCCTAGGCAAAGTGCTGGGGGACGACAAGGGGATGTATGCGCCGTTCCTTGAGGACGAGATCGAGTGGGTGGAGCACGGCATCGTGCGCATCATCGCGGGTTGTCTGCGGCGGGGTACCATCGACGGCTCCATCGCTCTGGGCGCATCGGAGCCGGGCGAGGCAGCCACGGCGATCTTTGTCGTACTGCGCGGCTTCACGTACGGCGCGCGCCGAGAGGAGCAGCGCGGCGGGAGCTACTGGATCGACTTCACTCTGCGAGCGATCGACGCCTGCACATCGGGCGAGCGGCGCTCCGCGGCGAGGCGCGGGGATGCCGGGGACGGGCCCGCGCTGTAAAAAGCCTGCAGGGGCGGCGGCCAAGCAGCCATGGTGGTCCTGGCGTCAGCCGCGGGGCGACTCCTGGCGCCAGAGCATGCCTGCGTCCAGCGGTGA
This sequence comes from Bacillota bacterium, assembly GCA_021845645.1. The sequence goes on along the minus strand of JAJZVM010000014.1, from coordinate 25,387 downwards.
TCGGCGATCAGGGCCGCCCCTTCATGGAGCCAGGTGCGCGAGGACGAGAGCCAGCACCTTCGCAGCTTGGGCACGCGTCGTTGGTGCAAGCGGCCGGAAACTGCCGTCGGGGAAGCCCGACATGTAGCCGGCCGCCACGACAGAGTCGACGTCCTGGGTCGCCCAGTTGGAGACTTGGCCGGCATCACGGAACTGCGGAGGGGCGGTGGGCGGCGAAAGTTTCAACGCTCGGGCGAGCAGCGTCGCCATTTGCTCGCGGCTGATCGGCGCCGCGGGGCTGAACGTGGTCGCCGACGTTCCCTGGACGATTCCCGCCTGCAGAGCGGCTGCGACGTACGGGGCGAACCAGTCCGAAGTGGAGACGTCTCGGAATGGCGTGGCTGCCTCATCGCCCGCGATGCCGATGGTCGCCAGCACGAGCATCTTGAGAAACTCGGCGCGCGTAATCACCGACTCGGGCTCGATGGCGCCGGTCGTCGTGCCCTGCATCACCCCTGCCGCGAGCAGTCTGTCAATGTACGGCGATGCCCAGTAGCCCGCAGCGACGTCGGACGCGGGACGGGTCGAAACCAGAAGCAAGAGGGTCTCGGGACCGTCCACCCAGACCGACGCCGTGTCCGATGCGGCGGTTACTTGCGTTGGCAGATACGTCCACTTGCCGCCGGAACCAAGGACGTAAACACCGAGGCGATCGGCGGAGAGGCCGCCCAACTCAGAATTTGCGTACGTGATCGTCGCGGCGACGGGCTGCTCGGGCGCGCTGCCCGAGAGCACCCACTCCCCGCTTACCGCCCGCATGCCCGTCGGCACGCCGCCCGCCGGCGCACCCCCCTGCGCGATCTGGAGTTCTTCCCCAGAAGCCAGCAGGCCCGGTGCGACGACCATCTTGAAGCTGCCATCCGCCGTGGACAGAGTGCCGCCAAGCGCGCCGACACCGGTCGGCCCCGTGGGGATGGGCGTGGTCGGTTTTGCCGGCACAAGGGCCGTGACGTCCGTGGAACAGGTCACGCCCGGACTGCCGACGACGGTCGCGGTCAGCGTCGCGTTTCCACCACCCGGTGGGGGCAGCCAGGTCAAGCTGAAGGAACCGTCGCTGCCCGTCGTCAGTTGGTAGGCGGTCAGGCTGCCGGAGGAAGACGACAGGTCGACATAGGCGTTCTGGACGGGATTGCCCTGGGCGTCGTAGACGAAACCGGACAGCGTGGCGGATCCGTCCGCGGCGACCTCGGTTGGGGACGCCGTCATGGTGATCCGGGCCGGCACTGGGACAGGGGCTGCGAAATTGTAGCTCGAACTCGCCGTGACTGCCGGCGTCGCACCCACGTCGCTCTGCGCAATGACCGTGTCCAGGCCGCTGTCGGGCAGATTCAAAGGTGCCGTATAGGTGACAGAAACCTGACCCTGGCTGTCCGCGGTGAAAGCCTCCGGCTTCGCCGTGAGCGCGACCCCCTCGGCGACTGCGCTTCCAACTGCTCCGTTCGCAAGGGAGAGATAGATCGTGGCTCCAGGGATGGGTGTACCTTGGGCGCTTTCGGCCATGACGTCTGTCACCGCCGTGTCGCCCGGGTTCAGGGAACCCTGAGGGGCGATGGCCTGAAGGGAAAAGGCGAGCTGGTCACCCGCCACAAGCCCGACTGCGGGCGCCGCTACGCCGAAGACGGTTCCCGTGAGCTGGTAGATCGAGGGCGTCGTGTAGGGGGTGAGTGGGCCAAGGTTCACACAGCTGGCGGCGTACGATTGTGGGTTGACCGGCTGCCACGTCGCTCCGTCAGGTGACCATTCAACCGTATCGCCGGAACTCATGCCGCACTCGCTTACCTCCACGCTTTGGAACCCGCCTGCGTTCGGCATCGAGACGGCTATGTCGAAGTACCCGCCCGCCGACTGGAAACTCGGTGCACCCACCGGATCGACCGTGTAGTCGGACACCGCCACAGTGCCCACGCCGCCGGAGGCGGTTGCGCTGGTGTCAGGCGTGCCTGTGTTCGGGCCTCCTGCTGTCGCGCTCCCGTTCGTCGTGGTACTTGTCGCGTCGCTCGACCCGCTGAAGACATTGCCGCCCATGATCGTGCCCGCTGCGGTCGGCACGATGTCGATGGACAGGACTTCGCTGGATGTCTCCCCCATTGCGTCCGTAACGGTTGCTGTGAAGAAATACATGCCCGCGACGGTGGTAGCGGTCGTGTAGATACTGCCGTAGGTGGCATCCAGGGTCAAACCCGGTGGGATATTCCCCTGCCAGGACCACTGGTACGGCCCGACGCCTCCCGTCGCCTGCAGCATGGTCGAGTACCAGTCGCCAGCGACGCCCCCGGGAAGCGCAGCCGTCGTAATGCCAAGCGAGCTCTGCTGCCCCTCCTGGTAGACGTTCACACCGGTCCCGCTGCCAGCGCTGCCGCTGCCGTTGGACTGCGCCCGCTTCGCATAGATGTTCGGTCCCGAACACTCGAGACTGTCCGGCCCTGCCGGATTCATATAGATGTCGCACTTCGAGTAGCCGCCGAGCCCGCCTTGGCCTGCCGCGCCACCGGCTGCGACGTTCGCTGCGTTCTGCCCTGTCTGTCCAGGCACGACGAGATTCGACTCCTGCAGTACTGCAGTCTGAGTCGCGTAGATCGCTCCGCCCTGCGCGCCGCCACCGTCTCCGCCCTGTCCGCCGACGCCGCCCGCCGCGCCGAGCGATGTCAGTCCATTCGATCCCGACTTGCCGGGCGAGCCAAACAAGAAAGCTTCCCAGACGTAGCAATCCATGAAGCTGACGCCTTGCACGTTCTCGTAGGATCCAACGCAGCCGCCTGGGCTGCCCCCACCGCCGCTGGACTTCAGACCTGTCGCGGCGCTGCCACCGTTTCCACCCAGGCCTCCCGCGCCGCCCAGCGCATCGTTGCCCCCTGCAGTGCTGCCGCCGAACTGCGTGCCCTCGAGCGACAGACTGGAGCCATCCCAAATTGCTCCGCCCTGCGCCGTACCTCCGGTACCCCCTGGAGCGCCCTCTCCGCCCTGTCCGCTCCAGCCACTCGCACCGCCACGGCCGCCCAACCCTCCGGATCCAGCCTTACCAAGCTTCTTGCATCCGCTGACCACGACGATGTTGCCGGCCTGTCCACCTTGGCCGCCCTGGCCCCCCTGGCCGCCTACACCTCCGTAGTTCAGCCCCGCGTTGATCTCGCCGCCGCCTGCGCCACCAAGCGCCTGGTTCCCCTCGAACTGCCCGCCGGTCAGCGTCAGGCTACCGAGGTTGTAGATCGCACCGCCGGCAGCTGCGCCACCCATGTCGCCGTTCCCTGCCACGCCGCCATTGCCCCCCGGTCCCCCAGGACTGCCGACCCCCCCCATGCCACCGCCGGATGCGCCGCTGCAGTTGGCAGTGACGCCGGAATCGCCCGTCGTCCCTGCGGCACCGAGTCCGCCTTGGCCACCCTGGCCACCGGTGTTGCCGTTGCCTCCCACACCCCCCTGCGCCATGTTCTCCTGAAAGGAAACATTGTCGAGCGTCAGTGTTCCGAGATTGTAGATCGCGCCGCCTTCGGCCATCCCACCGATACCGCCCGATCCGCCCCAGCCGCCTGAGCCGCCGTATCCGGCAGCGATCTGGCTGCCGCCGCCACCGCCGTTCCCGCCGTTGCCACCCAAACCCCCCGAGCCGCCAGATCCGCCGGTCGCGGTGTTCCGCTCAAACTGTCCGCCGTTGATCGTCACCTGGCTGCCCGCCGCGATGTACATTCCGCCCCCCTCCGCTTCGCCACCGGCCGTGCCGGCGCCGCCAGGCGCGCCGGCCTGCCCGGATGTACCGACTCCGTTCGCCCCGTCCAGGCCACGCTTGCCGTTCGAACCATTTTGGCCGACCGCACCCTGCACGGAACCGCCCATGACATTGACGTCGATCAGGGTGAGCTTCCCGCCCTCGACGTCAAACACGCGCTCCGCCCAGCCAGTCGCAGCGGACTGGGACGATCCGGCGAGCGGTATGGGCGGTGCCTCAAGCCAGACGGCCTGGCCCTGCGCGTCGAGGGTGACCGCCAGGCTGCCAGGCACCGTAAGCGTCGTCGAGAGTTGGATTGTGCCGCTGCAAGCGAAGGCAATGTAGCCGCCTGCCGCAAAGGCCGTCTGAAGACTCTGGTCGTCGCAGTTCTGGAGGACCGTGGTGGCGTCACGCAGGGCGAAGGTGGCGGTCCCTGAGACCCCCTGCACCGCCGCTGTGACCGTGAAGGCTCCCGTACCACCGCTCGCCATCACCCGCACCGAGGCTGAGCCGTTCTGCCCCGTCTGTACCGTATCGGTCGACCCGTTGGTGCCGGCAAAGGTGACGCTCGGGCCGCTCACCGGGGCACTGAAGGTCACCGATGCCCCGGGGACAGGGTTGCCCCCCTGATCCAGGACGGTCGCCTGGAGTTCTTGGGAGAACCACGCGCCTACAGCCTGGATCTGACCCGACCCGCCCGCCGTTTGCAGCGAAGCCGCAGCCCCTGGGCTGTTTGTCAAGGTGAAGGACGCGGAGGCCGCACCCTGGGCGGATGCGGTGACCTGATAGGACCCGGCGATGCTGTTGGCGACGAGCGTGGGCGAGGTCGCTTGGCCCTGCGCGTTGGTCTGCGCGGCAGCACTCGTCTGGACTCCGGCGAACATGGCCGACGGGCCGCTCGTCGGCGTGGTGAAGGTGACGGTGACTCCGGCGCCGACTGGGTTGCCGCTCTGGTCGTCCACGGTGACGACAAGCGGACTTGCGAACGTCGAGCCGATCATGGCTGTCTGACCCGAACCGGACGTCGCCGCGATGCTGGCCGGCTGACCCGCAGGGCTGACGCCCACAGCAAAGTTCTGGCTGAACGCGGTGCCTCCGATGGTGAGCGCAAGCGGGTAGCTCTGACTGGTTGCAACGGAAGGCACGATAAAGTCGCAGCCGGAAAGATCGCCCTGCGCATCGGTCTCGCAAGTGCCGGAGAGGGCGACGGCCTGCCCACCGAGGGTGCCCGACGAAACGACCGCGTTGACGGGCAGACCACTGCCGCCGACCGTCGCGAGCGAGCCCGGATAGTCCTGCCCCGAGTAACTGAAGCCGTAGGCGTAGACGGGGACGTCGATGCCGTCGACGAACTGGCCAGTTGTCTGGTCGGTCGTGCTGACGAGCAGGTCACCGCCCTGATACCCGCCGGATAGGCTCAAGGCAAAACTTGCGCTGCCGTTCTGGTCGGTCTGGGCGGTCGACGGGGTAGCGCTCCAGCCGTAGCCGGGACCCTGCAGCCCGAGTGCGACCGTGTCCCCGACGACCGGCGCGCCGCCCGCGCTCTGCAGCACGACGACGGCAGTCGCCTGGGCCTGCGCCGCTCCGTTGATGTCGTAGGTGATGGGGTCGGGTGAAACCGTCAGGGTCGAGCCTGCCAGCTGGGATGGCAGCGACGGCGACGTGACCGGGTCGGCTGCAGTTGCCGGCCCGGGGTCTCCCGTCGTTTTCAACGTAAGTTGCGCGCTCTGACTCGCGACTGGCGAGTTCGTAACTCCAGAGATGGTCAGACTGACGGCGGTTGCCGCCGGAATGATGGTTCCGGTGCCAGTTAGGTAGATTGAGACCTCATTGCCGAACGCGTTTGCATAGCTGATCGCAACCGGCGTGCCAGCGGCGAAGACCTCATAGTCCGCCTGGGCAGAGGGGAATGTGGTGCCGACGGGCGCCAGTAACGTGACACCGCTGCCCGTCTGACTCGACGTCACTGCCCCGACCCCACTGGTTGAGAAGGTCACGTTGTACGTGACGTCGGCAGCATCCGCTGTCGTGACCGAGGGCTGAACGCTGAGGCCTTGCACCGTCGTGCCGACGACTGCTAGCGTGGCGTCCAGGGTTGCGGTCGTCCCACTGCCGTCGGTGACCTCAAGCACCGGCGAACTGGTCGTACCCGCGTCCACGAGGGCGGGAGTACCGCTGATCACGCCAGACGGGCTGAGTGAAAGCCCGTTTGGCAGGTTGCCTCCCGCCAGGGACCAGCTGTAGCTGCCGTCCCCGCCCGAGGCCTGGATTTGCAGGGAATACGGCGTATTGGTCGTTGCGTGCGGGAGAGCGGCCGCCGTTGTAATCTGCAAGGGGCCACTTGTCATGGAGAATACTGGCGCACTGGTCGCAGAGGCCAGTCCTTGCGACGTAGCGGTCAGGGCGTAGCCGCTACCCGCATAGTCGATGCTGCAACCGCTGAAGGCGGCGACTCCTGCGGTTGCTGTCAGTGGGTTCGTAGCGCATGCGAGTGTTGCACCCGGCGTACCGGTGCCTGTGGCGATGGCGACCTGGATAACCGCCGACGAATCCGTAACGGTATTCCCATAAACGTCCTCGACGGTGACGATTGGTTGCGTGCCTAGCGTGGAACCGGCCGTCCCCCCCGTAGGCTCCGTTGTGAAGGCCAATTGGGATGGGGACCCAGCCGTCAGTGTCACTCCCGGTTGAACCGCGAGACTCGTGTACATGCCAGTCGCCGTCGACTTCTCTTGCGTCGAAAACACGGATATTCCGGAGGCGGTCGGAGCCGTGAGGCCGGGCCCGCCCTGACTCATGTCCCCGTAGGTGACGGTCAGCGATTGCCCGCCTGTCAACGTCACCCCAGAGACAATGATGTAGTTCTCGACGATCGACACACTGCCGGCACTTGCCGTCGTATAGCCTGGGTCGGTTGGAGTAATGCTCGGAGTCGGCCACGTGCCGGGCACAGCGATGCGCAGCGCGCCGTTTGCAAGGCCGCCTGTCGCCGCCTGGTAATCGAACGTCAGGGTGCCGCTGCCCGCACCAGCCGTCATACTGGCCGGCGACACCTGGATCGTGCCGCTGCCGTCCGGCGCTGTTGTCGCGGCGCTGGCTCCGAGCGGCATGGCCTGGAGCAGCAGGAGACTCGTCGCCAAGGCCGCGAGCATCCTTCGCGCGCGGAGACCTCGCAGCACGTTCCGTTTCCCCGCCATCTCCGCCGCCCCCTTCACTGTGTGTGACACTGCCGCTGCCGCTCGGCCTCGCCCAGGCCATCAGAATGCGTCGCCCCTTTAACCATTCATGATGCCAGGTACCCCTTGCGTGGCGGATCAGGGGTGGGCGCCCGCCACCCCTGATCTTTGCGTTGCAGGTCATAGGGATGTTTTCCCATTGCGTCGTCCTCGGGCAACTCAGCCTTCCCGAAGCCCCAGCGTCCTCCGGATCCTGCTGCAGGGCGATGCGAAAGCGCGTGGGCCACCGCGCCAGGCGGCCTGGCCTGGATCGGCGCCGCTTCGTAGCGTTCCGTCGGCAGGACACGCGGACGTCTTAAAGGAATTTCTGCCAAACCCTTGGCCGTGCCATTACCTCCAGCACAGCGCATGCCTTTTCTGACGCTGGCGACCGTGCTTACGGGCTCGGACTATGGGGGCAGATCGTTAGATGAGGTGGTCGCAGACGGCTGTTCCTCTGGTGGAGCGCGACAGTGAGCAGCAATTGATCCTAGACGCTCTCATGCGTGCCAAACACGCGAGGGTGGGGAGCGTTGTTCTACTGCGCGGCGAGCCCGGCCTCGGCAAGACTCGGCTCGTGCAGGCCGCGGCCGCTGCAGCCGGGTCGGACATGACTGTGGCGCACGCGCTCGGCCATGAAGTTGAGCAGTCCTATCCCTTTGCGTTCATTCACCAGGTCCTTGAGTCTCTTCTTCGCAACCGGGGCGGTGAGGCGAATGACATGGTCCGCCAGACGACCGCGCTACACCGCCTGCTCGAGCGAACGCTAGACACCGCAGGGCGGACCACATCTCCGGCTCGTTCCGAGATGATCTACGCATTCTACTGGTTCGTGGCCAGCCTGGCCGAGGAGCATCCCCTGCTACTCTGCCTCGACGACCTGCAATGGTCCGATCCGGACTCTCTCGAGGCGGTTCGCTTTCTCGCCTGGCGCCTCGCCGCTCTTCCGATCGTCATCATCGCTGGCCTTCGGCCGTGGCCCGCGATGGCGAGCGCGATCGGAGAAAGGTTGCAACTCGCGGGCAAGGCAGTCCTCGCCGAACTCCGTCCCCTCAGCCCGGACGGCACTGCCGCGCTCCTGGAGTACACGGCGGCACCGATTGCCGATGCGGCATTTGCCAACGCGGCCCACAACTTGACGGGCGGCAACCCCTTTCTCCTCGATCAGCTAAGGCTAGTGCTCCGCGAAGGCGTAGGCATGCCGGAAGCAGGGGAGCTTACGTCATCGGTGACCATGGCGCGCCCGATCGTGCTCGCCCGCCTGTCCTGGCTGCCGGCGGAGAGCGTCGCATTTCTGCAGACGGCCAGCGTGCTGGGAGAACAGTTCCGTTTGGAGCATGCCCAGGAGCTCTCAGGGGTTGTGCCGTCGCAACTCCAGCAAGTCCTTGCCCCTGTGCTCCAGGTCGGGCTGGCTGACTACATCGACGAAGGTAGCTTGCGTTTCGTCCACCCGCTCGTGCGCGCCGTGCTCTACGAGGACCTCGCACCTTCCGAGCAGCGGAGACTGCATCTGCGGGCAGCCGAGATTTTGCGTCTCCATGGCGCCGGCGCAATGGCCCAGGCACCGCATCTCGCCACGGCTGCACAACCCGGCGACCTCGCCGCCTACTCCGCCCTGAAGCAGGCGGCAGCAGAGGCGTGGTCGATGGCCGCGTACGACTCCGCCGCCATCCACTTAAGCCATGCCGCGCGCATCGCCAAACCGGGGTCGGAGCGTGCCGGCACCTATCTCGAACTTGGGCGCGCACATCAGCGCGCGGGATTCCACGAACTGGCCGCGGAGGCGTGCAAACGCGCCACTGCTGAGTCGTGCCCACCGGAGATGGAATGTCGCATCCGTCAAGTATGGGCGCTTTCCCTCATGTTGGCAGGTCATCCGGGGGACGCCCGGCTCCAGTTAGATCTGGCCGCCAGCGTCGGCCGCAAGACGAACCCGGCCATGGCCGCCGAATGCCTGGCCACTGCAGTCATTCTTGAAGTGACTACGCATGGCGCGGAGACAGCCCAGAAGCTGGCGCAAGAAGCCATGCGGCTCGCACCGACGGGTTCTTCTGGGCCAGCCCACCTCAAGGCGGTCGCCGCGATGGCCCAGGTACTTTTCTTACGGGGAGACATTCCGAACGCGCACCGCCTCATCGAGGAGGTGAGACGTGACCTTGAAGCGGACCAGACCTCGGATGACCTGGAACAGGTATGGGGATGGAGTCCGCGCATCCAGTTCGGTCTGATCGCCCTCCGGACAGGGCGCTATGACGAGGCGTCCGTGGTAATGGAGGCCCAGTTCCGCCGGGCGGATGCCCGCCGGGAACTTCCCGCGCGGATCTGGTCTGCTGCCTTCCTCGCCGAACTGGAGTGGCAGCGCGGACGTTTGCGGGAGGCGTTCCGCTGGTGCGATGACGCGCTGCCGGAGGATATCCCTTGGGCGACGACCCAGGCACATGTCATTCGTGGACTCGTGCTCATGGAGATGAATGATCACAAAGGCGCCAACGCCGCCCTCGCCCGCGCGGCGCACGACGCGGGCCGCGCGGGCCGCGCTTCCGGTGAATTCCTGTGCCGGTTGGGATTGGCGATGCTTGCCGCGCGCCGCCCAGACCTAGACGAGGCGCATTCCAGGTTTCTGGAGATCCTGGCGGCGCCCGGCGCGCAGGCCCTGGCATACGGTGATTTCCTTCACCTGGGCCGCGAGGCCGCAGAGGCGTGTCTGCGTGCGGGAGACTATGACATGGCGGAGCGTCTCACAAACAGCATGCTGGACGTCGCGTCCAAAGCTGGACGGCCCACACTGCGGGCAGCCGCCCTGCGCTGTCGCGGCATGCTCGCTGCCAGCGTGGGCGGCACCGCGGTGGCCGAGCAGTCTTTCAAGGAGGCGTTGCTACTCCATGAAACACTCGGCGACCAATTGGAGCACGGCCGTGCCCTTCTAGCCTTCGGTTCTTGGCTGCGGCGTGCTGGACAGCGAAATAGGGCGCGCGACGTGCTGACGCAGGCAGGCCGCACCTTTGAAGCAAGTGGCGCTGGCTACTGGCTACAGATCGCCGAGGCGGAACGGCTGGCGGCCGGTGGGCGAAGGCTGCAGCGGTCAGGTCGCGGGCTGCTGGGCACCCTTACGCCGCAGGAATACCGCATCTTGGAACTCGTCGCGCAGGGCCACTCCAATCGGCAGATCACCGCAGAACTCTGGGTAAGCCCGAAGACCCTCGAAACCCACCTTAGTCACATCTACAGCAAGCTTGGGGTGCCTACAAGAGAGGAGATGCGCCGCCTCTTCCAGACGCTGATGGAAGGAGACGCCGCCCACAGCAAACAGGCCGAGTGAGTCGCGAGCCGTGATCGGCCCGCGCTCCGGCCGCGGCATACGCAGCCTGAAGGGCAGCCTCGCTAGCAACTGTCTGTCTTCGTCCAACCGGTCCGTCCGCGCGGCGACCCTGATGGCAAACTCCTCAGGTTGCCGGCAGGGCCGATCGGCTTCTGCAGGCAACGTCTACAAGAACTTGCGTCGCTTCCCGTATCGATCCGGATGTCCCATGGCGGCGAACGGATTCACGACTTCCGCTACAGCTTTGCGGTGCACTGCCTACAGCGCTGGCTGCGAGAGGGCTGCAGCGGCAAGAGCCGAAATGGCAGACAGCTAGACCTGTCGCCATCGGCGATGTACGCTTGCGCAGCCTTGAACGACTTGTCTTCGGGGATGGCCCTGGCCAAGGTGGCGGACCCTGCAACCGAGGTGGTCTCCGATGGCCCTGTCATCAAGGTTCGGCGGTGTGCTGCTCGGTGCGATGTTCACCCTGGCCGGGTGCGGCCCGCCCTACGTAGGGTCCGGCAACGTGGCGACGCCAAAGATGCAGCAGTCGGCTGCGATGCGCAGTGGTCCGACGCGCCCCGGTCGACTGTCCGTTCTCGGGTTCTGGGCGCATAGCCAGGCATTGCCCCTCAGCGTACTGGCGGCGAACAGCCAGGCCGTTTCGATCCTGTCGCCTTTCTGGTACTCGCTGGACGCGCAGGGCGTCCTTCACGCCAAGGTGGACCAGGGGCTGCTGCAGGTGGCCAGACAGAAGCACATGAAGATCGCGCCGCTGGTAAACGACGGGACCGGAACCCAGGCATTTCTTGCGAGCCCCGCGACGCGCATGCGGGCCGTCCAGGAGATCGACCGGATGATCTCCTCGATGCGGTTCCAGGGCGTCAACATCGACTTCGAGCCGCCGCACACCCGTGCGAAGCGGGAACTGACGGCTTTCTTCGTCCAGCTTCGGGACGCGCTGCCAAAGACGGACAGCATCACCCTTGATGTGGTTCCGTATTCCGGCGGGGCCTACGATTACCCGAGTCTGGCACCGGAAGTGAACGCCTTCGCCCTCATGAGCTACGATCAGCACTCTCCCGGTACGACCCCAGGGCCAGTCGCCGCGCTCAACTGGGTCGAGCGCGTCGAGACGCGACTGCGCCGCGAGGTGCCGAGTTCCAAGATCTATCTGGGCATCGCCCTTTACGGGTACGCCTGGACCGCGGACAGCCTGAATGCGGCAACCGTGCCCCACGCGGCGATTCCCGCCGCCGTCAAGGCGCATGCGGTCTGGAACGCGCGCTACCAGGAGATGACGTCGGTGGTCGGCGCGCAGACCTTCTGGTGGGAGAACCGCCGCAGCATCGCGCAAAAGATCGCTCTGGCACACCGGGACCATTTGGCTGGTGTCGCCCTCTGGGATGTCGGCTACGCGGACAAGGCGGTCTATCGGCTGTTGCTGCGACAGATCGGCCCAGCCGCCTGAGATCTGAGGCCACTTCTGTCGGGAACGCGTCTCAACGTGGGGCATCGACTGCTGCCGCGGTAAGGGGAGAGCGTTCCCGCCTTGGTGGGCCGCCTTTTGCCGTCCTCGGCTCCTTCCTGCCCCGTCACGACGGCGATCGCGGAAGGCCAGTCACGACCAGGCCGCACGCAGACCTATCGAGCTGTCAAACGCCGGGTTTCCTTGGCGCTGCGGGAACAGGGGCTCCGGGTGTTGGCGCGGAGACGTATGGCAACGTCCTTGGCAACATTTCTGGCAAGGCGGAGTCGATCGACGCAGGGTCGACGCAGCAAATGACATTGACGGAAGCTGTACCGGACAGCCTCTTTCGATACGTGGCGGGACCCGTCAGGAAAACGTTGCCTCGGCGCGGCACACAGTAACACCCCAACCTCTCCGCATGACTACAGGCGTTGCGTGTTACTACGGTATCGAGGTGCTACCCGTGGCATCGATGTCTCGTGTCGGCCCAAGAGGACAAGTTGTCCTCCCGAAAGATCTGCGTGATGAGCTTAACATCATGCTCGGGGACAAGGGATAATTCTTTTACATATCAAGACGAAGACCGCAACCGAATTGCTCGGAGCATTGCGATCTGCACGCCCAATCGCCCCAGTAGCTGCTCGCAAGGACTACCAAGAACACCTCGCTTCGAAATACGGGAGACCATCGCATGCGTGAGATGGCCTATGTGGACGCGAACGTCGTTCTACGGTGGTTACTTGGCAAACCAGAGGAACAGGCACGCAAAGCCGAAAATCTGTTCCTAAATGCCTCAAATACAAAGATGTGCCGTTACTCTCGTTCGCAGGAGGCACTATTCGGCTGAGCCCAATACCGTGAACCGTTCCGCTACTGCCGCATCCGCAAGGCGTTCATCAAACGTCGCAAACCTTGCCACACCATCCGGGCGCCCGCACCAGACCAATGCGGCACCGAGCTGGAGAGCGTCGGCGGCGCGCAGAGGGTGCGAAGCCAGCATGTTCGCCGCCTGAACCCTTACCTCCGTACTGGCCGTCACTTCTGTCCACGCCAGGGCCAACTGATCGAGTAAAGCGCTGCAGGTGCGAAGGGCTCCGCTCGAAAGGTGGCCTTCCCGTTCAAGCCTTCGCAGTGCTGAGAGGCTTTCGACGTATGTACCCCACCAGACGATGATCGAGCTGTCTCCGCGCAGGAAGGTCCTGGCACGCTCAGACGCTGGTTGTGCCGTCAGTAGCGGCACGATGGCGGAGGTGTCCCAGAAGATCATCGTCCGACGGAGCGCTCTTCAAGCACAAAGCGGAGGCTGAGCCCATCCGGGTCGTCCGGCCGATCGGCGTGCCAGAATGACTCGGGAAGTTTGTCTGAACCGGGCCGTATCATGCCCGCAGCCGCCAGCCGTGCCATGCGCGACTCGATTTGCTCAGCAACCGGGATACCGGAGATCCTTGCTACGGGCCGTCCACGGTCGGTAACCACGATCTCCTGCCCCGCTTTAACAGCGTCAAGGTAGGCGCTCAACTTCGCTTTGAGTTCCGACACGCTGGCCGTCTTCATGATCCCACCTCATGACCATTATAGTCAGAATACGCGGCGCGGTCCAGCGCGGCCGTGCAGCAGGTGCCGTGGGAGTGAGTGCCCCTGACCCGGACCGGAACAAAACCAGCACGCTCCAGGGCACGACCCACCTGGGCGCCGGTAACCCTTGGCAGACGACTCGCTGCGAGACTGCGATCTTGACAGTCTCAACTGTCGCTTGGCCAGGCCCCTGTGGCCACTCGCTCGCCAATCTCACGCAGAGCGCCCAGATATCCGGCAATGGCTTCTTGAGCACGTTCCAAGGCTTCAGATCGGGTGCTCCCGAAGGTATAGCATCCAGGCAATGCCGGCACCGCGACATTCCACGCCTTGCCTTCTTCGTCCCACTCAAGCACGACCTGGTACGATATGGTCTCCACGGGGAGCCTCGGAACGGCTGAACGACATTATGCCCGGACTCGCTCAACCCGTCGAACGTCTCGGCACCGGGGAGATAGAAGACGAAGGCCAGTCTAGTGCTGCATCGTGTGACCGCATCGACCGAAGACAACCTTGGCTTGATGCTCAGCAGCGTTGACGAGCATCTCGGCAGGGCTCGGACCCAGTGATGTTCTCCGAAGCTGACGTTCCCAAACGTGATGTTCTCTTGGGAATCGCTGTGCATGGTGCCCAAGTCGAACTGGTACGGCAACACGCCAATGCAGACAACATCAACGTAGCCCTAGGCATCTTTGAAGTGGAAGAGCACCGCCTGTTTGACACGGCCTTGTTTATTTACCGTGCGGGTCGCATCGCTCTCAAATACCGGGGGCGAGACGGAATGCTCACAGTTGACCTGTAGCGATGCAGGCAGGTCGACGTTCACGGCGGCATCGAACGGAGCAGCCTGCGTGATGTTCGTCGGCGACGAAGCGAAGGCAAGCTGGTCCGTGGAACCGCGCCCGCTCCCGATCCGTTGACCGTGGTCTCGGTGGTGTCTTGCGTCCCGGCCAACACGCCCTCGCCACCCATGCAGGCACGTCCCACGTGGCGCTGAAGTCCCCGCTCGCGTCGGCCGTGATGCCTGTGGGCGCACCCGTCAGCGGGTTCGGTGAGGTGTTGTTGACAACAAAGCCCACGAGGCTGATGGCCGTCTCCGGCGAGAAGCCGCTACCACTCACGGTGAATCTGCCCCCGGCGGTAGCGTCGAGCCACAGAGCCTGACCGCCGCGTCCTCGGTCAGGATGGGCCCGGATGCGTCGTAGGTTCCGTCGCTGATCGACACCGTGCCAGAGCCCGGCCCCGCGTCCGCCGGTACGGTCACCGGAGTAACGAAAGACGGGTTTCACGCACTCCCTGGCGTTGCGGAAGGGCCTGTGCGAGCGACCTTGCCGCGTCTCCATCCCGATTGCCGGTGGCCGCATGTCGCTGAGACCTCGGAGGGCAGTTCTTGCCTGACTCGCGCTTGGGCGTCCGCGCCGGGCGTCTGCAGCTTGTGGCGGAACGCACGGGGAACCCTTAGGGATTGCTCTTCCCGCACCCCATCTTAAGGATTGGCCCTGTCCGCCAGGTACTGCGCCAGGATCGCCGCTACCTGGGCCCTGGTGCATACCCCTGTAGGCTCGAAAGCGCCGTTCGGGAAGGCGCTCATGTAGCCTCCCGCGACGACCGCCACCACGCTTGGCAGGGCCCAGGTCCCCACCCTTCCCTCGTCCGTGAAGTGCAAGGTTCCCGTTTGGGTCAGGTGGAGGGCTCTTGCCACGAGCACCGCCATCTCCTCCCGGGTGAGGGGCTCCTCCGGATCAAACCGGCTGGGGGTGACACCCTCCACGATACCGGCGTCAAGCGCTGTCGCGACGTAGGGCGCGTACCACACCGAGGGCGACACGTCGGTAAACGGCGTGCTGCCTGCCGCTGCCTTGAGGTCCAGCGACAGCACCAGCATCTTGACGAACTGGGCGCGCGTCACCGGCGCCTCCGGCTGGAAGGTGCCGTCCGGGAATCCGCTGGCGATGCCCTTCGCCGTGACGGTCTCGATGGCGCTGTACGCCCAGTACGCCACGGGCACGTCCTGGAACGCGGGGACTGTGACGTAGGTGAAGCGATCCGCGGTACTCGCAGCGCTCATCCCGCCCGCCGCCTGGACGGTCACGTCCACCGTGCCGCTTCCCGACGGGGCCGTTGCCTCGATCTCGGTCGCTGACGCCACGATGACGTTTGCGGCGGGACTCGACCCGAAGGCGACGGTCGCCCCGCTCGTGAATCCGGTGCCTTCAATCGTCACCGTTGTTCCCGCAGTGCCGCTCGCAGGGCTGACCGCCGTCACGGTCGGCGGCGCGGCACTTCTGATGGGGGTGGCCCGCACGGGAGCGGACAGCGCGAACACCGTCCCGGAGAGATCGCTCAGGGATGGGGACGTGGTTGTGGTCGCCGTGAATGCCAGACAGCCCGAGGCATAGGCGGCGGCCGGGCTCACCGCCTGCCAGCCGCCCGCACCGCCGCTCGCCGCAGGGTCCCACCAGCCCAGAGTGTCACCGGCGGAAACCCCGCACGTCGCGATGGTGACGCTCGGGAAGGTGTTGCCTGTGGACAGGGCGGCGTCAAAGTACTTCACCGCTCCTGCAGGCGCTGTGCCCACAGGGTTTCCCGCGTACTGGGCCACGCTCAGGACCCCGCTGCCGCTGCCGCTCACGGAGGTGTCGCCGTAGCTGGCCGTGGCGGTCCCCCCGCTCGCGGCGGTCTGGCCGGTCCCGACGACCGAGGTGCCTTGTGGTGTCACCAGGATTATCGCCTGGGCCGTATACACTGCTCCGTACACCGTCGCCTCGACGGTCACGGCTCCGGCCTCGTCCGGAGCCGTAAACTCGGCCGCATAGTTGCCGTAGACGTCGGAGCTGACCGTCGCGGGACTGATGCTGCCGGTCCCGCCAGTGCCGCTGCCGCCCGTGAGGCTGAGGTCCACCGTCGCGCTGCCGCCGGTGACGACGCCGGACACCTGGGCCGTGCCGCCCACGGGCACGCTTTGCGGCGACACCCCGATGCTTACCCCGCCCACCACTGTGAGCCCTGCACTGGCGCTGACCGCGGGGCTGGTCCCCGCCAGCGTCGCGGTGACATTGGCGCCGCCGGTGGCGGTCGGCGCCGCCAACGTCACCGTGTAGTCGCCAAAGCCATCCGTGGTGGCCACCACAGCATTGCCTCCGTACACCGCGACGTCCACCGTCGCTCCGGGCACCACCGCGCCCTGCGCGTCATACACGGTACCGCCGGCCGTCACCGTGCCGCCTGGCGTGACCACAGCGGACGCCAGTGCCAAGGTCACGGCCGTGGGCGTGAGGTACGCGAACTGGTCGGCGCTGCTGCCGGCGCTGGTCACCCCTCCTGCCGTCACCGTGACATCCTGCGTGCCGCTCCCGGGGGGCGCCGTAGCGGTGATCGACGTGGGCGCGTTGACAACGACGTTGGTCGCCGCCTGCGTCCCGAAGTCCACCGTGGCCCCTGCGGCAAAGCCGGAGCCGGTGATCGTCACCGCACTTCCTCCGTACGCAGACCCGCTGCTCGGGCTGAGACCGGATACCACCGGTCCCGCCGCCACCATGCGGATCACATAGTCGCCCGGGTCGGCAATGTAGAGGTTGCCCGCGCCATCGAAAGCCACGGCAACGGGTCGACCCAACGCTGCGGCGAAGGCGGGGCCGCCGTCCCCGGTATAGTTCGACGTGCCGTTGCCCACAACCGTATAGATGTCGCCTGTCGCCATATTCTGGCCAAAGCGCGTCTCATCCGCCGCGGCCACCATCCTGATGGCGTAATTGGGCGGATCCGCAATGTATACATTTCCATTGCTGTCCACCGCCACGCCGCTCGGGAACCCGAGCGCCGCCGACGCTCCCGGTCCGCCATCGCCGGCATAGCCTTGCGACTCGTCGCCCGCGATCGTGTAGAGGCCGCCTGCCGTCATCGCCTGACCGAACAGCGTCTCGTTCGCTGCCGCTAGCACCTGGACGGTATAGCTGGCCTCGTTGGCGATGTAGACATTCCCCTGCGAATCCACCGTCACGGCATCAGGATAATCGAGATCCGCCGAGGTGGCCGCCCCACCGGACCCGCTGTAGCCCCACGTGCCGTCGCCGGCGATCGTATAGATGTCCCCTGCCGTCATCGCCTGGCCGAAGAGCGTCGCGTCGGCCGCCGCAATCACCCGGATGCGCGCGTTGAACCCATCGGCGATATACACGTTCCCAGCACGATCCACCGCCACGCCTGAGGGGTAGTACAGTGCAGCGGCGGTGGCCTGTCCGCCATCTCCGCTGAACCCTTGAGATCCATTTCCGGCAATGGTATAGATGTCCCCTGTCGTCATCGCCTGGCCGAAGAGCGTCTCGTCGGCGGAGGCCACCACCCGCACCCGATTGTTGAATGTATCAGCGATGTAGAGGTTCCCCGCACTGTCCACCGCCAGGCCTCCGGAACCTTGCAACTGCGCCGATGTGGCCGGTCCGCCGTCTCCACTAAACCCTTGAGATCCATCTCCTGCAATGGTGTAGATGTCCCCTGTCGTCATCGCCTGGCCGAAGAGCGTCTCGCTTTGCCCCGCCACTACCCGAACCACATTGTCCGAATTGTCCAAGACGTAGATGTTTCCCTGTCCGTCCACCGCCACGCTGGTCGGCTGATATAAGGTCGCGGAGGTGGCCGGCCCGCCGTCACCGGTGTAACCCCCGGATCCATTGCCCGCGACGGTGTAGATGTCTCCCGTCACCATAGAGGACGTGCCCGCGCCCGCATGGGCGACGGCGAGGGTAGCCCCCTGCACTGAGATCGCGACGACCAATCCCGCCATGCAGTTCGCCGTCTTGCGCCACGCGACGTGCATCGTTACTCCTCCTCACCGGATCCGCCGATCGACGCCCCCGTCTGCATTGCAGCCTTCAGGTCCCCGTCGGCGACCCTCCCGCGGCCTCAGCGCGCGGCGTCACGCGTGCGGCTTGGTGCCGCTGCGCCCTGACGGCTTGCCATCGCCGTCACGCGACCGGACGCACATGCGCACGACCCATGGTCGTGCGCATGATATCACGCGGTCGGAATGCAGGAACCAGACCAGGTACTAGATGAGGTACTAGAGCGACGCCGATGGACGCATCATGCTGGAACGCTCTATCGACGCAGCATGCCAAGCAGTTGCGCTCGTTCCACCGCCTCCCGCCGTCCGGTCACCCCCAGCTTGGCGTAGACGCTCGTCAGGTGAGTCTTGACGGTCTGCAGCTCCACTCCGATCTCCTTGGCTACGGAGCGGTTGTCAAGTCCCAGACTCACCAGCCTCAGCACATCGATCTCCCTCGCGGTCAGCGGCTCGATCAACGTCGGCACCGGTGCCAGCTGCCAGGGCCGCAGCGGGCCTTGGCGAAGTAGCGCGATCAGCCGGTGGACATAGTCGATGTCCTCACCCTGTGCATGCCGGCTCTCCGCGTGTTGCGCCCTTAGCAGCAGCGAGAGCATGGGCGGGCCCTCGTCGACGAAGGTGCGCAGGTACCCGTTTTCGCGGCCGAGCCGAAGGCTCGTCCGCAGGGCCTCGAACGCCTGAGAAGTCCTGCCCAAGGCACTCCAGCCGAGCGCCAGGAGGGTGCCCGCTTCAATGGCGCGCGGGATCGACTGTTCCTCCTGCGCGTTCGCAAGAAGGCGCTCCAGCAGTAACGCGGCTTCCTCGCCGCGGCCGAGGGCCAGGAGGACCCGCGCGAGAGTCATGTGCTCATACGCCCGGGCTGCGCTGAGGCGATCGTACACATCGACACGGCAGCGCTCAAGCCATTGCGCGGCTGCGTCCCGGTCGCCGGCCGCCATGCGCAGGCGGACGCGCAGGGCCGCGACGGCTCCCAGCCATTGCGGTTGGCCGAGCGCGATCACCTGTCGCTCGCATGCCGCGGCTGCGCCCAGGGCCGCCGTTACGTCGCCGTGAGCCATGTGCACGCGGGCCAGTGTGACGTATGCCGGCACAAGCGCGCCGGCACTCCCTGACGCCTGCGCCTCTTCGATGCCCACAAGTAGACTCTTGAGCGCTAGATCGATCTGGTTGCACTCGTAGAGCGCCTCCGCATTGGCCACCGGAAAGAAGCCGCGGCGCGCCCCCGGCGGCATGAGTTCCCGCAGGCGAAGATGAACCTCGCCTTCCATGCCCTGGGCCTTGTCCTTCAGACGCCCGAACCCTCCCAGTGCCCCGCCCAGGAGACTGCACTCCTGGTGCTCGAAGATCAGCCCATAGGTCAACTGGGAGTCTTCGTTCCGCGTGCGCTCCAGCACAGCCAGCCAATGCAGCACATCTTGGATGCTCTGCCGGCGGGTGGCGAGGTACAGCTGCGCGATGGCCCAATCGGGGCCGAGCGCCGCCGCTCCTTGCTCTGCGGGGTCCATCCCCTGGCTCCGCATGCATGTCGCCGCCCTCTCCAGCCATTGCGTCACGCGGTGCACGCTGCCCTCGGCGATGCCCGCCATCGCCTGGATCAGGCAGATCTGCGCGTCCTTCTGCACCAGAGCTGAGGGCAGCACGTCGAGCCACCTGAGCAGCGTCGCCCTTTCGCCGCGGCCGAGCATGCCCGCAGCCTGCTTCTTGATGAGGCTGATCGCCCGGTCGAGATCGCCTCCGCCGAGGTCATGCCCGACGGCCTCCGTGACCGAGCCGTGATCCTCGAACCAAGCGGCCGCACGGCGATGCAACGCGCCCGTGCACTCCGGATGCCTCTTGCGCAGCATTCCTTGCAGGAACTCGGCAAAGAGCTGGTGGTAACGGTACCACCCTTCCACCTCGTGAAGGCAGATCAGGAAGCCGCCCTTTTCCGCAATCGTCTGTAGCGCGTGCAGCCCGTTCGCCTCGCCAGTGACGGCGTCGCATAAGGGGCCGCACAGCCGTTCCAAGATGGACGTCTGCATGAGGAAGGACTGCGTCGCATCGTCGAACTGACTGAAGACCTCCTCCCTGAAGTACTCACTGAAGCAACCCACGTCGATGCGGTCGGGCAGGAACGTCCGTTCTCCTCCCTGCACCGGCGACATGGCCGTCATCTGCATGCCCGCCACCCATCCCCCGGTCAGGTCTACGAGCTTGGCCACGTCGTCATCGGTCACACGGAGTTCCCTCTGCTCGTAGAACTGCTTGGCTTCGGCCCGGCTGAACGTGAGGTCCGCGGCCGTCAGTTCCGTCAGCTGTCCCGAGAGCCTGAGACGGCTGAACGGGAGCGCCACCAGGGAGCGGCTCAGAATGACGACATGCATGCAGCTTGGCGCGTAGCGCATCAGGAAGGCGAACGTCTCGTGCACAAGCGGGTCATCCACAACATGGAAGTCGTCGAGGACCAATGCAAAATCGAACGGCACGTCGTCCAAGGCGTCGATGAGGGAGGAGATCAGGGCCTCCCAGGGCGGGGCGGAAGAGCGCAGTATCGCGCGCACCGCGCCGCCCAGCTCGTGTGGAAGCGTCTCCAGGGCTCCGATCAGGTAGGTCCAGAAGCGCATCGGATCGTTGTCGCCTTCGTCGAGAGACACCCACGCGTACCTCAGGTGTCGCCGGCGCAGCCACTGCGCCACAGCTGTCGTCTTGCCAAAGCCGGCAGGGGCCGTCACCAATGTGAGCTTGCCCGCAAGGGCGGCATCGAGCTTGGCGTCGAGGCGCTGCCTCGGCACCAGGCTGAACAGGGTTTGCGGCATCGTCAGCTTGGCTCGATGCAGAGGAACGTGTTGCGTGCCTTGCAGCACGAGACAGCCCTCCCTGTTCGTCACCGGATGGTCATGGGCTCGGGCGCGTACATTGCTTCCGTTCTTTTAAATGCCGACAATTTCCTCCGTGCCCGCGCCATGGATACAGGCTCGTCCCCTGTCCCTGCGCCAAGGCGCGTGGTCCCACGGAGGCATGACGGGAGCCGGGCGCCGCGGCGACGCCGGGCCCGGGTCCGGGCAGGAGGAAGGTCGGCTAGTGGGGAATTCCACCAGGGATCGTCTAGTCGGCCGCGACGGCGGGGTCTTTGAGGTTTCTGCAACCTGCTGCTTTTGAACCTTTGGTAGCCGCGCCGCGTGGCAATGCATCGCAGGCGCAAGGGGGCATTGGCGTGTGGAATCAACTGAGGACCGATGCATACGAGGGAATGCTGGCCGAGACGATCACGCTCACTGGGCACAACGGCGACCGCATCCACGCCTACCTGTCCCGTCCGCTCGGCGAGGGGCCGTTTCCCGGGATCGTCCTGATCCCACACATGCCGGGATGGGACGAGTTCAGCCGTGAAACCGCTCGGCGCTTCTCACAGCACGGCTATGCCGTCGTGTGTCCCGACATCTACTGCCGGTTCGGGCACGGCACGCCCGATGAGATCGCCGCGAAGGCGCGCGCCGCGGGCGGCCTGCCTGACGCCAGCGTGATGGGAGATGCCGAGGGATCTCTGCGCTACCTGACCTCCCTGCCGTATTCGAGCGGCAAGGTGGGCGTCATGGGTATGTGCTCGGGCGGGCGCCATGCCTTCCTTGCGGCATGCCAGGTCGATGGCTTTGCGGCGGCTGTGGATTGCTGGGGCGGACGCGTGGTCGCTTCCACGGAAGATCTGACGCCTGCACAGCCCGTCGCGCCGATCACGTATACGGACCAGCTCGGTTGCCCACTGCTGGGGATCTTCGGCAACGACGACAAGTACCCAACCCCTGAGCAGGTGAACATTCAGGAAGACGAACTCAAAAAGCACGGTAAAGAGTACGCATTCCACCGCTATGACGGCGCTGGCCACGGCTTCTTCTACTATCATACCGAGATGTATCGACCCAAACAGGCAATGGACGCCTGGAACAAGATCTTCGATTTCGTTGACGAGCATCTGCGCACCTAAGAAAAGTGACTTGAGGCATCGGGAGAACGCGCACAGGGTCCTCGCCGGCAGAGGCGCATGCGCCTCTGCCGCGCTACTTGGACGCGCTGTCGACGGTCGCCTCCGCCAGCACGGACGGCAGCCGTGCGGCAGGGGCACACCTCGCACCAACCGAAGGCGGGAAGTGGGTTGACATGCAGGACGATCTCCCTCTCGGTCCGGCGGCCCGAGAACCGTTCGTCGTCATGGCCAAGCCCGTCGGTCCGCTGTGCAACCTGAACTGCAGCTACTGCTACTACGTGGGCAAAGAGCGCCTCTACGAGCGGCCCCATCGGTTCCGCATGTCTCAAAACGTGCTGGACCTCTACATCCGCCAGTTCATCGCGGCCAGCCCTGGGCCGATCGTGCAATTCACTTGGCACGGCGGGGAGCCGACGCTGGCCGGACTGGACTTCTACCGCCTGGCCGTGCAGCTGCAGAAGGAATATCTTCCCGAAGGCTGGACAGTGTGGAACAACCTGCAGACCAACGGTATCGTCCTGGACGATGCCTGGTGCGCGTTTCTGGCGGCTGAGCATTTCGACGTGGGCATCAGCGTGGACGGGGCGAAGTGGCTGCACGACACGTACCGTCGGGACCGCAGCGGTGACGGTACGTACGAGCGGACCGTCGCAGCCGTCCGCCGGCTGCAGGCCCACGGCATCCAGCCCGACCTGCTCTGCACGGTGACGTCCGACGCTGCGCGCGAACCCCTCGCCGTATACCGCGGGTTGCGGGACCTGGGCACTGGCTGGATGCAGTTCATCCCCATCGTCCGCCGCCAGGAGGGCGCAGTCACTGAAGACTCCGTCACACCCACCGGATACGGACAGTTCCTAACGGCCGTGTTCGACGAATGGCTGCACCACGATCTTGGGCGAGTGCAGGTGCAGATGTTCTCGGAGGTGGCGCGGGTGTGGGCAGGGGGGACCGCCAGCCTCTGCTGGATGGCCTCCACGTGCGGCCGCGTGCCCGTCGTCGAGCATGACGGCAGCGTCTACGCGTGTGACCATTTCGTGGAGCCCGGCTACCGCATCGGGGACATCGCGTCCGCGTCCCTCAGCACATTGGTCGATGGGCCGGCACAACTCCGCTTCGGGAGTGACAAGAGAGACCTCCTCCCCGCGCAATGTCGCTCCTGCCCCTGGCTTGCGGTCTGCAACGGGGGATGCCCCAAGGACCGCTTTGCCGCCGCTGAACCGGGCGAGGCTGGCCTTTACTACCTCTGCGACGGCCTGCGGCAGTTCTTCGCCCACGCCGAGCAGCCACTCCACGAGGTCGTACGGCTGAGCCGCCGCGGATTGCGCCCCGACGCCATCGTCGCCCAGCTACGCGCAGACTCCGAGGCACGGTGGCGCGGCATCGGACGCAACGACCCGTGCCCATGCGGCAGCGGACGCAAGGCAAAGCAGTGCTGCTGGTCCGAACGCTGGTGAACGCACCGCGAGGGCCTCGATGCGGTCGGGCCGCTTGAGGAACACGGGGCCGATGTGCAGAGGCTCCTTGATGAAGCGAAACCCCCGCTCCACCACATCTGCTCTTTGTATTGGCGTAGCAGTTCGAGCATCGTGCGCTTGCGATCGTTCGAGATGAGGACGCAGGTGGAGAGACGTGCGCGCAGGAGCGCAATCGCGTCCTCCCTCTACTTTCCGGGCCTGATCACCAGACGGAAGTTGCGCTCCACCCTGGGCTGCTCATCCTTGCGGGTGCGGCCGGGGCGGCTGTAGCTTCGAACTCGGGTGGCGACACGGGAACGCACACGGTATGCGCAAGGCCAACCGAGTCGCGCGTGACGCAGTGGACGTAGCCGCCCTTGGGCTACCACCGGACGACTTAGAGCGCAGCACAGTCATGACGATGTGGTTAAGGCGCCCGGATGTGGTGAGACCGATGCGCCTTGACGGCCGGGCGACAAACCGCCAACAAAACCACCTCAACCCCCGGATACCCCCGGGGGGTGAGGCTTGATATCCGCTCTGTAGGCTGAAATTTTGGCGCGCCCGCAAGGATTCGAACCTGCGACTTCTTGATTCGTAGGAAAGGTTTCGTCTTCCTTTGCGGTCCTGCCACGTTCCGAAAAAGGCGTTGCGATGCGGTTCCCGACCATGTCACTCACGGCCTCGTACTGCGTCTTTCGTCGTTAGCCTGCCAAGGATGTTGCCAAACTCTGATAGAGGTCCGTGAACCTGTCTACATCCTGTTCCCGTACCGTCAAAACTGTGTGGTGCCCTGGAGCGATGATCTTACCACAGCACCCACGTATAACCTAGTGCGATGTGTGTTACTATGGCACTGAGGTGATATTCGTGGCATCTATGTCTCGTGTCGGCCCAAAAGGGCAAGTGGTCCTCCCCAAGGAGTTGCGCGATGAGCTTCGCATCGTGCCTGGGGACAAAGTGACCTTCATCCTCGAAGACGGTAAGCTAGTTCTCTTGCCTATTAAGACCAAGACCGCCTCCGAATTGCTAGGAGCGTTGCGGTCCGCACGCCCGATCGACACAGTCGCTGCTCGCAAGGACTACCAAGATCAACTCGCCTCGAAATACGGGCAGCCATCGCATGAGTGAGATAGCCTATGTAGACGCGAACGTCGTGTTGCGGTTGCTGCTTGGCGAACCTGAGGAACAGGCACATCGAGCCGAAAGGCTGTTCCTCAACGCCTCAAATGGACTGGTTACTCTTGTAATCCTTTCACCTGTACTAGCAGAGGTAATATACGTGCTCACGTCGCCGCGGTTGGGAGGCCACCCTCGAGAACAGGTGGCCTCCACGTTGCGTGAACTGGCTGGGTTGAAAGGCGTTGTAATTGACGAGCTACCGCACGTGCTTACTGCTCTGCTCACATACGAGACCTCCAACCTCGACTGGGTAGACTGCCTCCTCTTGAGCCGCGCCGCAGAGGCCCAGCTCTATACCTTTGACAAGGAACTGATCAAGCGGGGTGCACGATCACCTGACTTTGCTTGACGCCCCACCACCAGTAGCATGTTTGATACATAGTCGTTTTCATTCTTGAGAGGGATAGACCATATGACCCACATTCACCACCCCCACCGCGAGTGACGGGGATTATCGCCTTGTCGCCGTAAATGGGAGAATCTAGGAGCAAGGAGAACCGCTTGGCCTTGTAGAACCAGGCCCGTATGAACGAAGAACTGGAAGCATTCCTCGGGCACATCAAGGGTGCCGCCGCGTACGACGTCGGCGTCGGCGTGGTGGTGCGGGAGTTTGTGCAGCGGATGCAGTTCGTCGAGACATTGA
>JAJZVM010000067.1 GCA_021845645.1 Bacillota bacterium | reverse complement strand
GTTGGAAGTCGCCCATGCCTTGCCCTGCCAACAGGTGGGCCCGACCGCCGGGCAGCCAGATGAGACCGACATCCGCGCCTGCGAACGGCAGGAGGAGTTGCAAGGCGCGCTGGGCGACGCCTTGCGGCGTGCCCTGCTGCGTGACCTGGCGCGAGAAGTCGAGCAGGAAGTCCTGCTGGCGCGACGTCTGGTTCGTCGCCTCCAGTTGTCCAAGCCGCTCGATCGCGTCGCCGACGGCCAGGACGAGTGCCTCAAGGGTCGAGATCTCGTCCTGAAGGAAAGCTCCGGTGCGGCTGCGCTCGATGTTGAGCACGGCGTGGATCTGCTCGCTCACCTTGATGGGCAGGGCGAGCTCGCTGTGGGTTGCGTCGATGCCTACGCCCTGCACGAATTCGGGGTCCGCCTGCGTGTCCGGCACGTGCTGCACGCGACCCGTGCGCAGGGCGCGGCCCGTAATCGACTGGAGCGGCAGGGTGATGCCGGACGGCGGGGTCCAGCCCAGCGCGGAATGCACCCGCATGTGCTCGCTGTCGACCTGGACGAGGATGTCCGCGTGCGTGAAGCCGAGAATGTCCTGCAGCCAGAGCAGGAGCTCGCGGTAGATCTGGTCGGGATGGTCCAGCGCGGGCAGGCGGAGCAGTGCCTGGGAAAGGAGGTGCGCGCGACGGGCGGATTGCTCGGCCGCGCGACTCACGCGCCGGAGCGCAAGGCCGATAGCCCCGCCCACCGCCACCGCGAACAGTGGGACCAGCAAGGACGCGAGCGCAATGTCCGGGCTGGCGGGGCGGCGCGCGAAAAGGGTGAACAGGCTGGCGCCGATTGCGATCAGGAATGCGGGCAGGGGCCCAAGAGCGATGCCGCTCGTCATGGTGACGACCGCGAGCAAGGGCAGGATCCACGCGAAGGAGAGCGGCAGGAATGCAACCACCGCGGCAAACGCAAGGAGGACCGCGCCACGCAGGACGCGACCCGCCAGAGCACGCCGTGGCCAGGAGCGGCCGGCGATGGTCCCGCCCACGCCTGGCCGGCCCGTCGCCCCCGTCGCCGCCAAGTGCACCGCCTCTAATCGTTGAACTAGGATGGCTGGAGTTGGCCACAAATACCAATTGGCAATTCGACCTCCCCTGCCGCTTCCCTGCTCGGCAGGTCGGCAGGACTCCGCACCACACCGCGCAGAAGCATGCGGGGACCAGCCGTCAGGGGAGAGCGAGCGAGATGGAGAGTTCGTGCCGCATCAGGCTGAGGGTGCGCTACGGCGAGGCCGACCGCATGGGCATCGCCTATTACGCCCACTACTTCGACTGGTTCACCGAGGGGAGGACGGAGCTGCTCCGCCAGCTCGGAGGCAGCTACCGGAACATCGAGGACCAGGGACTCCTGCTGCCCGTCACCTCGACCGGAGCCCGCTACCTTCGGCCGTGCCGCTACGACGACGCCGTGGAACTGGAGACGTCGGTCAGGGTGTCGCCCACGCGCATGCGCTTCGACTATCGCCTGCGCATGGACGGCGACCTCCTGGCGGAGGGCTTCACCGAACACGCGTTCGTGCGCAAGGGCGACCTGCGGCCCGTGAACGCCCGCCGGGCGTTCCCAGGCATCTATGCGCAGTTCGCAGACCTGCCGGCCCATTCCCCAGCCCCGCATGACGCCTAGAGGCAGGTCGGCAACTGGGCGCGCCGACTGGACGACGGCATGGCGGGCTTGGCCGCCGCCACGTCGCCTACCGTCGCACCAGCGGCAAGAAGAGCTGGTCGACGATCTCCGCCAGGCTGGCGTCCGGGACGGGACCACGCCGCACGAAGAACAGCTCGTGTCGTGCCAGAGCGACCGGTAGCGAAGCGATGCGGTCGGTGACGGCCAGGCCTGCCCTGGTTTCGCCCCGGGAAGCTGCGCGCTGCAGGATGGCTGCCATCGCCTGCGTGGCTGCTGCCATGCCATGCATCAAGGACACGTCTGCCTCGTCGCGGATCGAGTCCGCCGCGATGCCGAAGATGTTTGCGAGTCCGATTTCCTCAACTCCGGCGGAGACCCGCCCGAGCAGGGCCAGAACGTCGCCGCGCAGCGTTCCGGTGTCTGGCAGCGGTCCGGGCAGCAACGGCGCATGCCGGAGCATCGCGGCCAGGATCAGGTCCGCCCGGCGTGGCCAGCGGCGGTACAGGACGGGCTTGCTCGTCCGCGCTCGCCCGGCGACGGCTCCGATGGTCAGGTTCGCATATCCGACGTCCATCAGCTCGCGCCAGGCCGCGTCGAGGATGGCATCCTCCAAGGTGGCGCCGCGCCGCCGCCGGGCGACTGCCGGATGTCCGGGTGATCCAGGGTCGGTCAAGTCGTCCCTCCTCCAACTGGATACGTGGCGTGGCCAAGCACAACCCTTGTCTTGCGCGTCAAGGGACTGGCGGGGATCGGGGACGCGGCGGCAATCCTCCCCGGCCGGAGGACCACGCGGGCCACTCGGAAACTTGTCGTGTGAGCGTCGGATCACGGCCAGCGCACCGCTGCTCGGCGCGACGGTCGCCGCCGTCGCCCGCCTGCCTCCGGCCACGAGATTCCACGCCTGCGCCACCAGCATTCAGTGCACGCTGACGCGTCACCTCCTGGCGCGGCGCTCCCGGGCCCGGAGTCGAGCACGGCTGGCCGTTTGGCGCGTAGACCTGATGCGGCCGGCGAGGGACTTTCGCCGGTGTTCGGCCGCAGTTTGCGACGCGCGTGGGTGCGGCATCTGGTCAACCTGCTGCCGCCGCTGGCGGACGGATACCCGCATCTCGCCGCGAAAGCGAGGCATCTGCCGGACGGCGTGGCCCAGGCGCTTGGCCGCCTAGGTCAGCCTGAGGTCCGGGAAGTAAACATCGACGGTTTCCCCCGCCGTGGGCAGGGGCCCCTCGGATCCCAGGTCCGCGGCGAACCGGCCCCCATCCTGGGCGCGCAGCTCGATGCGCCAGCCGAAGTCCTTCGGCCGCGCACGTTCCACGACGGCCCGTACGGCCACGAGGTCAGGGTCCGCCTGCCAGCGGGCCTGCGCAGGGTGCACCGCGAGGCCGCCCGCGAGTATCTGGTAGCCGAGCAGGATCGCTGCCTGCGGGTTCGGCGGCCGCCGCACGAGATCGTGCGTCGGTCCCTGCGCCAGCATGCGACCGTCCGCGATGAGGCAGAGCTGATCGCACAGCCGCTGCACATCGTGCAGGTCATGGGTTGCGATCAGGGCGCAGGCCCCCAAGGCCTCGACGCGCTCGAGCAGGAGGTCGCCCATGCTGCGGCGGGCGGCGGCGTCAAGCCCCGAGAAGGGCTCGTCCAGCAAGAATAGGCGGCGTCCGCCGAAGAGGGCCCGGCCAAGCGCGAGCCGCTGCCGCTCGCCGAACGACAGTTGTCGCACGGGCCGTCCTCCGAGCCGCCAAAGGTCCAGACGCTCGAGCGCAAGCCTGGGTTCGATGCTGAGAGCGGGTCCCAGCGCCCTGAGGTGCTCCTCCGGCGTCCAGTGCGGCACCAGGCCCTGGCGCTGGGGCACCCAGCCGATTGGCCGCTGCCACGGCGGCAGGCTGCGATAGTCGAGGCCGGCGAACAGCAGGCTGCCGTTCGCCGGCAGGAGCCCAGCCACCGCCCGCAGGAGCGTCGTCTTGCCAGCGCCGGACGGCCCGTGCAAGGCGCAGATGGTGCCAGGGCCGACGGCGAAGCTCGCGGCGAAGGACAGCTCGGCCCCCTGCGGTGCCCGCAGGTCAACGTGCAGCACGGCGTGCCACCCCCATAGCCAGAAGCGGCAGCGGCAGGGCGATCGCGACCAGCACGAGCGCCAGCTGCAGTGCGGGTCCGAGGCCGAACTCGCTGAGAGCGATCCAGATGCCGACGGGCAGGCCCGTCGGATGGTAGGCGAGGACGATGGGAGCACCGAAGGCGCCGATCGTGCGGGCCCAGGCCATTGCGCTGGCTATTGCGAGGCCCGGGCCCGCGAGCGGCAGGGCGACGCGCCAGAAAGCCCGCAAGGGACTGAGGCCCGCAAGCCACGCCGCCTCGAGGATGTCCCGGTCCAGGGCGCCGAAGGCGGCCCACGCGGCGTAGATGAAGAAAGGCGCGGCCTCGTAGAATCCGGCGATGGTCAGCCCGAGAAAGCTGTTCGTGACCCCGATGCCCATGTCCGTGAGCCACGTCCCGAAGCCAGTGGTCGGACCAAAGACGTAGGCAAGCACGAGTCCCAGCACGAGCGGCGGCAGGAGCAGGGGGACGGCGAGCAGCAGCTCGAGCAGACGCTGGCTGCGTTGCGGGGCGGACGCGGCCCACCACGCGAGCGGCAGCCCGGCGAGGAACGTCAGGAGAAGCGCGCAGATGGACGACAGCACGCTGACCGCTGTCGCGGCGCCGCTGC
This sequence comes from Bacillota bacterium, assembly GCA_021845645.1. Next base: position 16,797 of record JAJZVM010000067.1, on the reverse strand, counting down.
CGGGCGGCAGGTGGGCGAACGACGTCCCCGCGTGCAAGAGCAGGGCCCAGAGCGGCAAGGTGACGATGCCCACGAGTGGCCAGAGCAGGAGGCGGCGCGCGCTGAGGCGCCGCCTCCCTGCGGCCCTGCCTTGCCTCATCGCGTCACCCCCCCGGGTCATGACGCCCCCGCCTTCCGCCAGACGGCGTAACCGCCGTAGGTGCCCGGCGAGGGACCGAGCGGATTTTTGTCGACCAGCACCCGCCGCCACTGCGGGCTTTGGTCCAGTTCGAGCGCCACGGGCGAGCGCACCTGCCAGAGGACATACTCGGCGCCTGGATCGTAGCGCCTGAGATAGCTTGTCACGGACATGGCGCCCTGCGTCACGGCGACGAATTGCGGCCACCAGGAGCGCTGCAGCCAGAGGTTGTCGCGGCTGTCGAGGTAAGGCTCCACACCATAGAGTTCGAGCGACGCGCCGATCTGGTAAGCCGCGAAGACATCCGTCGCGTGCTGGCGCCTGAGGTAGCCGATCGCCTGCATGGGCGATCGCAGCGGGAAGACGGGGCGCGACACGAGCAGGACCGCAAGCGCCACGCCTGTGGCGAGGCCGATGGCGAGCGAGCGCCGCGCCGCCGCGGGCACCTCGCCTGGTTGCGCGACGCGCCAGCGCTGGGGCAGGAGGGGTGCGGCCATGCATAGGGCCACGATGATGAAGTACGGCAGGAAGCGCTGCGCGTAGAGGAGCGCAAAGGCGGAGCCCAGGAGCAGCACGAGATCGGCGAAGCGACGCCGCCTGGCGAGTTCCGGCAGCACGAGCGGCAGCGACACGAAGAGAACCAGGGCCGCCAGCATCGCCCAAGGCAGATGGAAGTTCGGTGACGCCCACTCCGAGATCACGCTCGTGTTGCCGCCGCTGCCGACGTCGAGCAGATTGCGCAGGACGGCTAGCGGCCCCCCCGGCCGGACCAAAAGGAGCAGCAGCGAGAGCACGAGCGGCCCCGCAAGCCGGCGCCGCGTGAGTTCTCCCGACGGCAGCAGGAGGTTCAGGGCGATCAGGCCGGGCACCAGCACGACGGAGCCATGCACCTGGACCCAGACGAGCGTGCTCAGCGCGGCGGCCCAAAGCCCCTGCACCCGCCCGTGCCGCGCCGCCTCGAGCGCCGAGAACAGGTAGGCGAAGAGCACGAACGACACGAGCTGTGGTCTCGGGCTCATGACGGGCATGATCGTCACCGCTGCGACGAGCGGCAGGATCACCTGCCAGTAGGGCCCCGTGCGGCGCGCCGCGCCGGCCAGGAGTAGCGCGAGGCCCAAAAGCAGCGGCAGCAGGCCGAGGTAGACGGCGATATGGCCACCCACGCCGTACAGCCAGGCGACGTACACGCCGAAGAGCCACTCGGAATTCGACCAGTGGGCGCCCGACATGGCGAAGCTGAGATGGTTCGCCAAGGGGACGAAGCCGTGCGCCAGAATCCAGCGGCCGTTTGCGATGTCGAAGCCGATGTCGCCGATCAGCCCGTGCTGCGAGAGGGCGAGGGCCAAGGTGACGAAGGTGGGCAGGGCCGCTGTCAGCAGGGCGGCCGTGCCCACCTGGGCCGCGTCCGGCGCGGCCCCTCTCGGCGTCACGTCAGGATGGGCTGAGCTGCTCGCGCACGGCGCGGCGCAGAACCTTGCCGGTGGCACCGATCGGCAGCTCGGGCCAGACGAGGATGCGACGCGGACGCTTGTAGTCCGCGAGAAGCTTCGCGCAGAGGTCCTGCAGTTCTTCCGGTGTGACGGTCTGGCCCTCGCGCGGCGAGACAACGGCCACGACCTCCTCGCCGCGCCGGTCGTCGTGCAGGCCGACGACGGCCGCCAGGGCGACGGATGGGTGCTGCGTCAGCACCTCCTCGACCTCCGTCGGGTAGACGTTCTCGCCCATGGTGATGATCATGTCGGTCTTGCGGTCCACGAGGTAGATGTAGCCGTCGCGCGTGCGGTGGGCGAGGTCCCCCACGGCGAGGTACAGGCCGTGGAACGCCGCGGCCGTCGCCTCGGGGTCCTTGTAGTAACCGTCCATCAGGGTGGGTCCGGCGCAATGGAGCTCCCCCACCTCGTCCACCCCGACCTCGCGGCCGTCGTCGCCGAAGATGCGCACATCCTGCGCCAGGGCCGGCAGTCCGATCGAGCCGATGACGCTGCCGGGCCCGTGCCGGATCCAGGTCACCGCGCCCAGTTCCGTCGCGCCGTAGATGTCGATCAGGTGCGTGTTCGGGAAGTCCTGCACGATGCGGTCGCGCAGCGTCGTCGAGAGCGGTGACGAGCTCGTGATCATCAGCCGCAGCTGGCCCGGGTCGAGATCGCCCTTCTCGGCCGCGTCGGCGAGGAACGTGAGGAGCGACGGCACGAACATGGAATAGGTCGCGCGGTGGCGCTTGATCTCCTCGATGACGCGCACCGGGTGGAACGTCCGCTGATGGTAGATCGACATCGTGGTGCCGAGGCAGAGCGAGAGCGAGACGAGCCAGAGGCCGTTCACGTGGAACATCGGCAGGAGCGAGAGGCCGATGTCGTCCGACGTGATGCCGAACTCGGCGGCTAGCAGCAAGGCGATCATCAGATTGCTGCGGTGCGAACGCAGGGCGCCCTTCGGCTTGCCGGTGGTGCCCGACGTGTAGACGAGCACCCACGGATCGTTCTCGTCCACGTCGACGCTGACTGGATCGTCGCTCTGCGCGTCGCGCAGGGACTCGTAGGCAGGGAGGAAGTCAGCGCCCGGACCGACGCGCAAGACCTTCTCGAGAGCGCCGCCCTGCGGGCGCATGCCGGCCTCGAAGGCCGCGGCGAGCAGCTGGCCGTCCCCGACGAGAACGCGGCTGTCGGAATGCCCGAGCACGTACGCCATTTCGGCCGGCGCGAGGCGCAGGTTGATCGGCACCGCGACGGCGCCGATGCGGCCGCAGGCGAAGTAGAGTTCGACGTACTCGATCGAGTTCATCAGCAGGAGCGCGACATGGTCCCCCTTGCCGACGCCCAGGCTCTGCAGGACGCGCGAAGCCTGGTTGACCCTCCGGTCCAGCTCGCTGTAGGTGACTTTGACATCGTCGTACCAGAGAGCCACCTTGTCGCGATAGCGCCGGCCGTTGGTGGCGAGTGCCTCACCCATCGTCAGCATTGGTGCGTTCTCCTCCTGCCTGCCGCTAAAGAGCGTTCGCATGTATGGACGAGGGGTGCTTCGCCGCCGATCAAAGCTTCCCCTTTCGCGGGTAAAGACAGGCGGCAGCCGCTGAGGGCTGCCGCCTGGGCGGTGGGGGTCAGATGCGCTCGGCGACGCACTTCATCTGCGTGAAGAGCAGCAGGTAGTCCGGGCTGCCTGTCTTCGAGTCGGTGCCGGACATGTTGAAGCCGCCGAAGGGGTGGGCGCCCACGACGGCACCCGTGCACTTGCGGTTGAAGTAGAGGTTGCCGACGTGGAAGTCGAGGCGGGACCGCTCGAGGCGCGAGCGGTCCCGCGAGTAGAGCGAGCCCGTCAGGCCGTACTCCGTGCCGTTCGCGATCTCGATGGCGTGGTCGTAGTCCCGCGCGCGGATCATCGAGAGCACGGGTCCGAAGATCTCCTCCTGCGCCAGTGTGGAGTCGGGCTGCACCTCGCCGAACACGGTGGGTGCGATGAAGTGGCCGCCCTCCCCCACCTTCTCGCCGCCGGCCAGGAGCTTGGCCGAGTTCTTGCCCTGCTCGATGTAGCCGAGGATCTTGCTCTCGGAACTCAGGTCGATCACCGGCCCGACGAGGTTCGCCGGGTCCATCGCCATGCCGAGGGTGAGCTTCTTCGTCCGCTCCGTCACGAGCCGCGCCACCTCGTCGTAGACCGCGTCCACCACGATCGCGCGCGAGCAGGCCGAGCACTTCTGGCCCTGGAAGCCGAACGCCGCCGTGACGATGTCAGCCGCGGCAACCTCGAGGTCGGCCGTCTCGTCCACCACGATGGCGTCCTTGCCGCCCATCTCGGCGACGACCCGCTTGATCCAGATCTGGCCCTTCTGGTGCTTCGCGGCGAGTTCGTTGATGTGCAGCCCCACTTCGCGCGAACCCGTGAAGCTGATGAAGCGCGTGCGCGGGTGACCTACCATGTAGTCGCCGATGTCGCGGCTGTCGCCTGGCACGAAGTTCACGACGCCGGGCGGCAGGCCGCTCTCTTCGAGCAGCTGCACGAACCAGGCGCCGATCACCGGCGTCACGCTCGACGGCTTGAGCAGGACGGTGTTGCCCGCCACGATCGCGCCTGTCGTCATGCCGCAGAGGATCGCGAGCGGGAAGTTCCAGGGCGGGATGATCACGCCCACGCCGAGCGGGATGTAGAAGGACGCGTCCTCCTCGCCCGGCAGGTTGATCGTTGGCACCGGCGCCTGCAGGCGGATCGCCTGGCGGGCGTAAAACTCCATGAAATCGATCGCTTCCGCCACGTCGGCGTCGGCCTCGGGCCAGGTCTTGCCAGCCTCGTAGACCTCGAGCGCGGAGAAGAGCATCTTCTGACGGCGCAGCTCCGCCGCGGCCTTGAGCAGCACCCGCGCACGGAACTCCGCTCCAACGCGGCTCCAACTCTTGAACGCCTGCTCGGCGGCGGCCATCGCGTCGTCGATATCCTGGCGTCCGGCCTTCGACACGGTGCCGACGGTCTCGTCCAGGCGCGACGGGTTGTAGGAGCGCAGCCGCCCTTCGCGCTCGCGGCGCTCGCCGCCGACGACGATCGGATAGTGGTGGCCGAGCTGAGCGCCAACCTGCTTCAAGGCATCTGCCATCGCGGCGTGGTGTGTCGGATTGTGGAAATCGACAAGCGGTTCGGGACGGTAGGGATCGATCACGTAGGTATGCCGACCTGCCTCCCTGTGGCCCGGGGGCCACGGTCGGCTCGCCTGCCCTTCTGCGAGTATTGCCTTTGCAGGCTTGGATGGAGGCGTTTACCGAGGATCATTGTACCATGCGGCGCCAAGCATGGCCGCATGCGCCAGCCGCGGTGTCCCCATGCTAGAGCGGGAGGCGGTGCGGTTGCGTCGGATCGTGGTGCTCGGTGCGGGGTACGCCGGTGTGCGCGCGGTGCAGGAGATGGGCCCGGTCCTCGACGAGCGCGAGATCGTGCTGATCGATCGCGGCCGAAGCCATGCGATCGTCACGGAGATGTACCGGGTCGCGGCCGGGGGGAGGCCCGCACGCGGCGCCGAGGTGCCCCTGCACCGTCTCGTGCCGCACCACCGCAACCTCGTGCTGCTGCAGGCGGAGGTCAAGGAGCTCGACTGGCGCCAGCGCGTGGTGCGCACGGGCCAGGGTGCGGTCGCATACGACACGGTCCTCTTCTGCCTCGGGGCGACGCCGGAGTATTTCGACATCCCCGGCGCGCGCGAGAGTACCCTGACGCTGCAGCACCTCGACTCGGCCCTGCGCCTGCGCCGACGCCTCGAAAGCCTTGCGCGCCTGGGCGGCGGGCGGGTCGTGATCGTGGGTGGCGGCCTCACCGGCGTCGAGCTCGCCGGTGCGATCAGCGCCATACACCCTGGCAGGTTCCGCCTCACGCTCGCACAGGCCAGTCCGTCCATCCTGCCTGACGAGGACCCCCGGCTGGCGGCATACGCCGAGGAGGTGCTCCAGCGCGGCGACATCGAAGTGCGGCGCGGCGAGCATGTCGCGCGCGTCACCAAGCGGACCGTCGTGTTGCGCTCCGGCGCCGTGCTGCCGGCCGATCTGGTCGTCTGGGCCGGCGGTGTCCGCGGCAATCCCCTCGCGGCACAGGCGGGGCTGCCGGTCGACGGCCGGGGACGCGTGCAGGTGCTGCCGACGCTCGAGGTGGACGGGCACCCCGGACTCTTCGCGGCTGGCGACGCCGCCCACGTACCTGGTGCGGCAGGTCACGCCCTGCCCCCGACCGCGCAGCTCGCCGTCCAGGAGGGCCGCGCCGCCGCGCGCAACATCGCGGGGCTGCTCGCGGGTCGCGAGCCGCAAGCCTTTCGGCCGCAGGTCCTCGGCATGACGGCGGCGCTTGGCAGAGGCTACGGCATCGCCCGCCTCGGCCGCCTGAGGCTCACGGGCCGTCCGGCCAACGCCCTGCACGAGCTCGCCCTCGTGCGCTATCTCTACGGCGTCGGCGGACTTGGCCTCCTGACCCGGGGGGGCTATCTCAGCTGGCGCAGCGTCCCGGAGACCACGGCAGAGCGCAAGGCCTACGACGTCTGAGCGTCGGCGCTACTGCGCGGTCGCGACCCAGACGGCCGTCGCCAGCGTGTTGAGCAGCGCGACGGGCAGGAGCACCTTCCAGCCGAAGGCCATCAGGCGGTCGTAGCGCAGCCTGGGCAGCGTCGCCCGCAGCCAGATGAAGAAGTACATGAATAAGGCCACCTTGAGCAGGAACCAGAGCTCCGGCGGCAGGAGGGGCCCGTGCCAGCCGCCGAGGAACAGCGTCGTGGCGAGGGCCGAGACGGTGATCATGTTGATGTACTCGGCCATCATGTACATCGCCCACTTGAGGCCCGTGTACTCCGTGTGGTAGCCGGCCACCAGCTCGTTCTCGGCCTCCGGCAGGTCGAACGGGGTGCGGTTCGTCTCGGCGACCATGGTGATGACATAGATGATGAAGCCGACGATCTGCGGCACGATGAACCAGAGCCGGTACTGCCTCGCGACGATCGTGTTGAGGTCGGCGGAACCCGCGGCGATCAGGACGCCCGTGACGGCGAGCCCCATCGCGAGCTCGTACGAGATGATCTGTGCCGTCGAGCGCAGGCCGCCGAGCAGGCTGTACTTGTTGGCCGATGCCCAGCCGCCGAGGATCGGGCCGTACACGCCGAGCGACGTGATCGCGAAGACGAAGAGGACGCCGATGTTCGGCCCGCCGATCTGCATCGGCACGACCTGCCCCAGCAGGTGGATGGGCGGACCCCACGGGATGACCGCGAAGGCGATCAGGGCCGCCGTCAGTGATACCAGCGGCGCCAGCAGGTAGACGAAGCGGTCCGCCGCGGTGGGGATGATCTCCTCCTTCAGCGCGAGCTTGAGGCCATCGGCCATGAACTGCATGACCCCCGCAGGCCCGAGGCGGTTCGGTCCGGGGCGGAACTGGAAGCGCGCGAGCACCTTGCGCTCGATCCAGGTCATGAGGCCGAAGGCGGCGAGCAGCAGCGTGGCGGTGACGATGCTCTTCACGACGACGATGACGACCTGCAGCATCGCCTATCTCCCCCTTCCCGCCAGCCCAGCGCCGTGCTGCAGGGGGCCGGCCGGCCGGCCGGCCGGCAGGGTACCCGCGCGCACCAAGAGACTGCCGGCGGGCAGATCGGGCGATACCCTGACCTTGACCCGCTCGCCCCCGAGTTCGAACGTATCGCCGTCCGCGAGGCCGAGCATCCGCGCCCGCTCTTCGCCCAGCGTCACGTCCGGCGGCCGCGGCAGGCGGTCGAGCAAGGGGTCCGGCAGCACGCCCTTATGGAAGATGCTCGCGCCGAAGATCAGGCCCGGCGTCGCGACATAGCCGTCGCGGGGCACGGGGCCACCTTGGGGCCTGTGCTGCCCGAACAGCTCCGGCAGGTCGGCGCGCACTGCCTGCATCACCTCTTGCAGGCCCCAGTCGAGCCCGAGCAGGTCCGCGAAAAGACGCCAGTCGTCTCTCGTCTCCCCGGGGTGGGATACGCCCGCGTAGCAGCGCTGGGCCCTTCCCTCCATGTTCACGAGGTGGCAGTCGGACTCGGACCAGGCGGCGAGCGGCAGCACGACGTGGGCCTGCTCGCTGGTGTGCCCCGGCACCGTGCCTGCGAACGCCAGGAACGGAATGCGCGCGATAGCCGCGTCCACGAGTTCGTGGTCCGGGAAGTCGTAGAGGTCCTGCGCCATGACGAAGAGGCCGTCGAGGTCGCCCCGCGCCGCCGCTTCGAGCATGCCCCGCGCGTCGAGGCCGCCCTCGCCAGGTAGAAGCCCGGCGGCCTCGGCGCCATACGAGTTGCCGAGCGAGCCGACCACCATGGTGTACGTCTCGCCCGCCCGCCGGCGCACGATCTCCCCGATCGCCTCCCTCTGCCCCATGCCGCGCCCGCTCCAGAGCAGGAGCACCTTCTTCGCCCCCAGCAAGGCCCCGCCGAGGCTGCCGCGGCCCTCGGCCATCTCCAGCAGCGTCCCGGCCACGTCTTCCGTCCGGATGTCCTCGTAGGGCAGGTCAAGCAGGGCGCCGCGCTCCGAGACGCCGACGAGCCGCAGGCCGAGCGTCGCAAAGTGGCGCAGCCTGAGCGCCAGCACGGGCGCCTCCTCGAGCACCTCCGCATCGATCAGCACGACGAGGTCGGCGGTGTCGATGTCGTCGATGCGCCCGACGGGGCCGGGCGGGATCGCTGAGGTCAATGGCAGCACGCGGTGGTCGACGTTCTCCGTTTGCACCGCTTCGCGCAACCAGCGGCGCATCAGGTACTGCGCCTCGAGTGAGCTCCTCCCGCCGCCCAAGGCGCCGACCCTGCCGCGCAGGCCGGCCCGCAGGGCCCCAAGCGCATCGTGCCAGCCCACCACGGTGAGGGCGCCGGAGTGCCGCAGCATGGGCTGCGTCAGCCGCGGCCCGCGGTGCACGAAGCCATAGCCGAAGCGGCCGCGGTCGCAGAGCCAGGCCCAGTTGACCTCCTCGCTGTCGCGGGACTGCACGCGCAGGAGGTCGCCGTGGCGCAGCGAGAGCGCCACATGGCAGCCGACGGGGCAGTGCGGGCAGATCGAGTCGACCACGTCGAGGTCCCAGGGGCGCGCCCTGAATCGGTAGGGGCGCGACGTGAGCGCGCCGACGGGACAGATCTGGATCGTGTTGCCCGCGAAGATCGAGTCGAAGCGGCGGCCGTCGGCCACGTCGACGACGACGTGGGTGCCGCGCTCGTGCAGCGTCAAGGCCGGGTCCCCCGCCACGTCGGACATGAAGCGGATGCAGCGCAGGCACATGATGCAGCGCTCCTGGTCGAGCTCGACCATCGGACCGAGGTCCCAGGCCTTCTTGAAGTGGCGCTTGGGGTCGGCGAAGCGGCTCTCGTTCGAGCCGTAGCGCATCGCGTTGTCCTGCAGCTCGCACTCGCCGCCCGCGTCGCAGACCGGGCAGTCCAGGGGATGCGTGCTCAGGAGGAAGTCCATCACGCCTTCGTGGGACTGCATCACGTCGTCGGTGTCCGTGCGCACGACCATGCCTTCGGCCACCACCGTCGTGCAGGCCGGCTGAAGCTTCGGCATCTTCTCGATGCGCACGAGGCACATGCGACAGGCGCCGACCGGCGCGAGGCGCGGATGGTAGCAGAAGACCGGGATCTCGATGCCGGCCTTCTCGGCCGCCTTGAGAATCGTCGTCCCTGGGACGACTTCGACCTCGCGGCCGTCGATCTGGAGCGTGATCACCGCGCCACCTCCTCGACGCGCCGGTCGCGGCCGCCCGGAATGCTCTGGTCGAACTCGTCGCGGAAAATGCGCAGGGCCGAGCCGAGCGCGGCGATCGCCGCATCGCCGAGCGGGCAGAAGGTCTGGCCGTCGATGTGCTCGCACAGGCCCTGGATCGTCAGCAGGTCGCCGCGCCGCCCCTCGCCCCCGTGCAGGCGCTCGAGCGCCTGCTGCAGCCACATCGTGCCTTCGCGGCAGGGCGTGCATTTGCCGCAGGACTCGTGCCGGTAGAACTCCATCAGCCGCAGCGACGCGTCGACGATCGAGACGCTGTCGTCGAGCACGATGACGCCGCCCGAGCCGAGCATCGTGCCGGCCGCCTTGAGCGACTCGTAGTCGAGGGGCGTGTCGAACTTGTCGGGCGTCAGGTAGGGCACCGAGGAGCCGCCCGGGATCACCGCCTTGAATTTGCGACCCTCTGGCGGTCCGCCGGCGAGGTCGTTCAGCAGCTCCCCCAGCGTCACCTTGCCGAGCTCCACCTCGAAGTTGCCGGGGCGGCGCACGTGGCCGGAGACGGAGAAGATCTTGGTGCCCGCGCTGCCCTCGGTGCCGAGCTGCGCGTAAGCGGCTCCGCCCATCTCGACGATCGGCACCACCGCCGCCAATGTCTCGACGTTGTTCACGACCGTGGGCATGCCGTAGAGGCCGGCCGTGGCGGGAAAGGGCGGTTTGAGGCGGGGCAGGCCGCGCCTGCCTTCAAGGCTTTCGAGCAGCGCAGTCTCCTCGCCGCAGATGTAGGCCCCCGCGCCGAGGTATAGTGACACTTCGAGCCTGCGGCCGGAGCCGAGCACGTCGTCGCCGAGGAAGTGGCCCGCCCTCGCCTCGGCGATGGCCTGCTCGAGGATGCGGTAGCCCTCCTTGAATTCGCCCCGCAGGTAGATGAAGGCTTGTTCGGCGCCGATCGCGTAGGCGCTTGTCAGCACGCCTTCGAGCAGCAGGTGCGGCAAGCGGTAGATGATCTCCTGGTCCTTGCAGGTGCCGGGCTCGGACTCGTCACCGTTGCAGACCAGGTAGCGCGGCCGCCCGTCCTTGGGCAGGAAGCTCCACTTGCGGCCTGTCGGGAAGCCAGCACCGCCGCGGCCGCGCAGGTTCGACGTCATGACCTCCTGGAGGACAGCGTCAGGCCCGAGTTCGAGCACGGCGCGCCTGAGCGACCGGTAGCCGCCCGTGCGCTCGTAGGTCTCGATGCCCGCGATGCCTGGCACGTGAAGGTTCCGCAGCAGCAGGCGCTTCTCAGGCATCGGCGGTCACCCCTTCGCGCGCCTGCCGCAAGAACTTGGCGAGGTCCGCGCGCGAGACGTTCGGCCGGTATTCGAGGTTGACCTGGATCACCGGAGCGTCCTTGCAGAGGGCGAGGCACTCGACCTCCTCGACGGTGAAGAGCCCGTCCTCGGTGGTGCCGTTGCGCCGCAGGCCGAGTTCCTCGTAGAGGAAGCGTGCCAGATCGTCCCCTCCGCGCAGGTGGCAGCTGAGACCGCGGCAGACCTGCACGAGATATTTTCCTGTCGGCTGCCGGTGGAACAGGGTGTAGAACGAGAGCACCGACTCGATGTACGCCTTAGTACCGTCCAGCATTGCTGCGACGCTCTCGACCTCCCCTTCGGGGATGAAGCCGAACTCGTCCTCGACGAGGTGCAGGATGGGGATCAGGGCGGATGACCGGTTCGGGAAGCTACCGAGGAGCTGCTCGGCCCGCCGCGTGTTCTCGGCGTTCATCGGTCCACCTCCCCCAGCACGATGTCGATCGAGCCGATGGCAGCCACGACGTCGGAGAGCATGCGATCCTGGACGAGCGCGGGCAGGGCCTGCAGGTTGTAGAAGGACGGTCCGCGCACGTGCACGCGGTAGGGCTTGCCGGCGCCGTTCGCGACGATGTAGCAGCCAAGTTCGCCCTTCGGCCCCTCGACGCCGACGTAGGCCTCGCCTGGCGGCACGAGGAAGCCTTCGGAGTACAGCTTGAAGTGATAGATCAGAGCCTCCATGCTCTGCGCGATCTCTTCCTTTTCGGGCGGGTAGATCTTCTCGTTCGCGACGTGCCAGGGTCCCTCGGGCAGGTTGTCGATCGCCTGGCGGACGATCTTGAGGCTCTCCTCCATCTCGCGCATGCGCACCTTGTAGCGCGCGTAGACGTCGCCGTCCTGCTCGGTCGGTACGTCGAACGCGAAGTCCTCGTAGGACGAGTACGGGTTCGATTTGCGCAGGTCGTGCGCGACCCCGAGCGCGCGCAGGAGCGGCCCTGTCCAGCCGTAGTCGAGGGCCTGCGCGAGCGAGATCGTCGCGGTGCCCTTGAGGCGGTCCAGCCAGATCGGGTTCTTGTCGAGCAGCCCGCGGTACTCGTCGAGCCAGTGCGGGAAGCCGTCGAGGAAGGCGTGCAGGCGCGCCGAGAAGCCAGGCGGCAGGTCGCGCATCAGGCCGCCGACGCGGAAGTAGCTCGGGTTCATGCGGTAGCCGGCCGCCATCTCGATCAGGTCCAGGATCAGCTCGCGCTGCTGGAAGGTGTAGAAGAAGGGGGACATCGCGCCCATGTCCATGGCGCTCGTGCCAAGCCAGACCAGATGGCTCGCGATGCGCGAGAGCTCCGCGAACATGACCCTGATGTACTGGCAGCGCTTCGGCACCTCGATCTGCAGCAGCTTCTCCACGGTCAGGACGTAGCAGAGGTTGTTGATGATCGGCGAGACGTAGTCGGCACGGTCGGAAAGCATGTTGCCCTGCTGGAAGATCAGGTCCTCGTACGTCTTCTCGATGCCTGTGTGCAGGTAGCCGATGATCGGCTCGCAGGCCTTGACCTGTTCGCCGTCCAGCCTCACCCGCAACCGCAGCACGCCGTGCGTGCTGGGATGTTGCGGCCCGAGGTTGAGCTCCATGGCCTTGAGGCCCGTGTAGGGATCGACGAGGCTCTGCCCTTGGTCCGCCATCGCCTGCCTCCTCACTCCCGCGCGAGGGGCGGCAGCGGCCCCACGCCGGTGATGGGGTAGTCCTTGCGCAGCGGGTGGTACTGCCAGTCGTCGGGCATCAGGATGCGCCTGAGGTCCGGGTGGCCGCGGAAGACGATGCCGAACATGTCGTAGACCTCGCGCTCGGCCCAGTTGGCGGCCTTGAACAGCGATGTCACGCTCGGCACCTCCGGCGGGTCGCCGCCCACCTGCAGCTTGAGGCGCAGCCAGTCCTTGAGCTCCAGGTGGTACAGGTGGTAGACGACGTCGAAGCGCGGCTCGCGCCCGAGCCGGTCGACCGCCGTCACGTCGAGCAGGAGCGAGAAGCCCCTCGCCTTGAGCAGCGAGACGACGTCGACGATGTCGGCCGCGTAGAGCAGGTGCGCCACGTGCTGGCCGAATGGCTCCAGGAGGCTCAAGCGGTCGGCGAAGTGGCGCCTCAGGTCCTCGAGCAGGTCGTTCACGCCCTGGCCACCTCCCCAGCCGGCGGCATTGCGGGTGCAAGCGGCCGTCCGCCGCGGCGGATCTTCTCCTGCAGCTGCATGACGCCCTCGATCAGCCCCTCGGGGCTGGACGGGCAGCCTGGCACGTAGATGTCCACCGGAACGACGCGGTCGACGCCCTGCACGACGGCGTAGTTGTTGAAGACGCCGCCCACCGACGCGCAGGCGCCCATGGAGATGACCCACTTCGGTTCGGGCATCAGGTCGTAGAGCTCGCGCAGGACAGGGGCCATCTTCTGGCAGACCCGGCCCGCCACGATCATCACATCGGCCTGGCGCGGCGAGGCGCGCATCACTTCGGCACCGAAGCGCGAGAGGTCGAAGCGGGAGGCCGCCGTGGCCATCATCTCGATCGCGCAGCAGGCCAACCCGAACTGGACGGGCCAGAGGGAGTTCGACCTCGCCCACGCAGTGAGTCGGTTCAGGTTGCCGAACATCACCGCGTGGTCGTCTACGCCTGCCACTGGAATCCCCCCCGGTGCCAGACGTAGGCGTAGCCGATGCCCAGCACGAGCACGAAGAGCGCCATCTCCCAGAGTCCGAACAGGCCCATGCGCCGCAGGAGGACGGCCCAGGGATAGAAGGAGACGGCCTCGACATCGAAGATCATGAACAGCATCGCGACCAGGTAGAACTTGACGGAGAAGGTCGGGCCGACGGACGAGATCGGCGTGATGCCGCTCTCGTAGGTGTGCAGCTTGGCCTCGTTCGGCCGCCGCGGTCCGAGCACCCGCGACGCCAGCAGCACGCTTGCGGCGATGACGAGCGAGACCGCTATGTAGAGCGCAATCGGGAAGTACGCAGAGAGCATGCGCCCCCACTCCTCACGCACATTGGCAAAGGCGGCGTACATTACCAGACAATCCGCTCTCGCCTGCGGGCCCCTGGCAGGGCCGCATGCGGACCGGCATCGCCGCGTCAAGCGACAGGATGCCCAATGGTCCCGGGCATATGACTGGCCCGCAGGCAATGGCCCGCCTGTTTGCCAGGAGTCTCGACGCATGGAAACCGCCACCTCGGCTGGATGGCCGCTGCCGGCGCGCCGCCTGCTCTGCCGATTCCCCCGCTTATGCGCCGCGCATACTATGTGCGCCCGCGCCGGGTCGCCCATGCAGGCCGATCGGCGCCGATGCGGAAGGGAGTCTCGAGAGATGGGTCAATCGCTCGCGGCCAGGGCCCCGCTGGACAGCGCACGTCCGCCGCGGGACCTCGTGCGCGCCGCCTGCCAGGACTGGGTCGGCCGCCTCGACAGGGAGACGCGGCTGGGGAACCTCCTGCTTTTGCTGGACCATCCCGCCGGTAGCCTCGAGATCGAACCGCCGGCTCTCGATGCCGTCTCCCTGCTCCTGCAAGGCGGCGAGATCGAGCTGTCACGCCTGCTGCCAAGCCTGGCTCGGCGCCAGGACGAGCTGCGGGCGATCCAGCGCCAGGCCCGGCGCAACTTCGAGGAGCAGGGCGTGCAGACGCTGCACCTTGCGGTCGGCGTCGCCACCTGGCGCGGCGGAGCCGACAGCGGGCTGCTCTCGGCACCTTTGCTGCTGCTGCCGGTGGCGCTGTGGCAGGGCAAGCCGCAGGGCGCCTGGCTGGCCGCCGAAGAACCGGCGGTGAACCCGGCCTTCCTACACGTGCTCGCGGCGGACCACGGCCGCCCTGTCGACGCGGTCGAACTGCTGGGCGCAAGCGGCGATCTGCCCTTGGGACCGCTCCAGGCGGCGCGGCGGCTGTTCGCCGAGATCCCGGAGTTCCAGGTGGCGGAGCGCGTCTTTCTCGGCAACTTCTCCTGGCACGCGCTCGAGGCGCTCGGCGAGATCCGCGGCGCCGAGGAGCGCCTGGCACGGCATGCGGTCATCGCCAAGCTGCTGGGTGGCGGCGCGGGGCGCCAGTCCGCGGCCCCAAAGGCGCACGCAACCGCGCAAGGCGCGTCGCGCCCCGCGATCGTGCTGCCAGCCGACACGAGCCAGCGGCGGGCCATCGACACCGTGCTCAGGGGCGAAAGCTGCGTGATCGAGGGGGCGCCAGGCAGCGGCAAGAGCCAGACGATCGCCAACCTGGTGGCGGCGCTGGTGGCGGACGGCCAGCGGGTCCTCGTCGTGGCGCAGAAGCGCGCGGCGCTCGACTCCGTGCGGCAGCGCCTGGGGGCCCTGGGCCTGGACGGGCTGCTCCTGGACCTCGGCACGCGTGACGCCCTGGTTGCCTCCGTCGTCTCGCGGTCCCTGGCGGAGCCGGGGGCGGCGGCCGACCGCGGCGGCGAGGCGGTCCGCCCGGACGATCTTGCCGGGCGCCGGGCAGAGCTGGAGGCGCGCCTTGGGGAGCTCTACCGCGAACGCCGCCCGCCGGCGATGAGCCTCATCGACATCTGGACGCGCCTGTGGCGCCAGCCCGAGTCGGTGCGCCGGGCGGGTATCGCCCCCCATCCCGAACTGCGGGCACTCGACCGGTCGGTGCTGCGCCACGTGATGCAGTTGATGGCCGATGCCCACGACCTGGGCGACCTGCTTGTTGGCCGCTCCGCCTCCCCCTGGGCTGAGGCCCGCCTGGACGAGGAGGACGACGTCCAGCAGGCGATTGCGCTCGCCTACGACGCCCTCGCGGCCTATCGCCGCGCCGAGCGTCTCCTGGCGTCGCTCAAAGGCGGGCCGCAGGCTGCGGGGCCCACATCGCTTGCCGACCTGGCCGCCATCCTGCGGCTCGTGCGGGCGATCGGCAGGACGAGCGAGATCTACGACATGGCAGTCTGGCAGCTCGATCTCGGCCCGCTGGCGCAGGCCTTGCGTCGGGGCGGCGCGCCACGCGACCGCACCAAGGCACTTGCCGTCCTGCGCGAGCACAGGCGCAACCCGCATGCCGAGGCTCAGACCGTCGCAGGCGAGACCGCCGTTCTGCAGGCCGTCAGCGAGGGCTGGCAGCAGCTCACCGGCAGGGCGGACGCCCGCGTCGACCCGATCGACGCCCGCCGCCTCGAGCAGGCGCTCGAGGCCTTCGATGCCGCCTGCACGAGCCTCGCGGCGCTCTTCCCCGACCCCGACTGGGTCGGGCTGCCGCTGGACGGGCTCGTGCGCCGCATCGAGGCCATGACAGGGGACCTCGCGACGCCGCACCGCATTCCGCGCGCCCGCGCCGTCGCGCGCGAGCTGGAGAGCCACGGCGCGGCAGGGGCGGCCCAGGCGATCATGGCAAGCGACCTGGCCCCGGATGTCTGGCCGCAGGCCCTGGAGTTTCTCTGGCTCGGCGCTTGGCTCCAGTCCCTGCAGGCCGAAGTGGCGCCGGGGCTGGAGCCGAGCGGCAGGACGAGCGACGCCCTGGCGCGGCAGGTCGCGGAGTTGGACGCGCAGGAGCGGGTGGCCTGGGGGCGGGCGATCGCCGCGCTGCAGGCCGGCCGCATCGCCCAGGTGGCCCGGGAGTTCCCGCAGGAGGCGCAGGCCCTGCGGGACGGGGCGCCGTTGCGCGAACTCCTGCACACTGCGCCGGAGCTGCTGCTCAGCCTCTACCCGTGCTGGCTCGCGAGTCCGCACGCGATCGGCCGGCTGATCGTCGGCGACCTCACGCCCTTCGATGTCGTCGTCTTCGACGAGGCGAGCCAGGTGCCCGTTGAGCGGGCGGTACCGGCCATCCTGCGCGGGCGGCGGCTCGTGGTGGCCGGCGACCCGGCGCAACTCCCCCCCGCCCCCTTCTTCGCCGACGGGCGGCCAGGGCATCGGGACCTGGCCGCCGACAAGTACGAGAGCCTGCTCCAGCGCGCCATGCGCTTGCCTGTGCACACACTCGAACGCCACTACAGGAGCCGCGACGAGGCGCTCTTCGCCTTTTCGAACCGGCGCATCTACGGCGGTGGCCTGTTGACCGCACCTGGCCGCCGGGGACATGGCGCCGGCCTCGAGCACGTCCTTGTGCCTGCGGGGGACGCCGGGGACCCGCTGGACGCGGAGGTGCAAGCGGTGGCGCAGTTCGTGCGCCGCCACGCC
>JAJZVM010000066.1 GCA_021845645.1 Bacillota bacterium | reverse complement strand
GACATGGAACGCAAACTTGCCGAGACGGCCGCAAGCTTCCTCGGCAAGCAGATGGAGCAGTAGCAGGCGTACATACGGTCGGGAGCCGCGCGCGAGGCGCGGCTCCCGACCTTTTGCGACACCTTGGGCCGGCACGGGCCGATGGCGCCGGGGAGGTCAGCCACACCGGACTCAGCTGTCCTGCCTTGCCCACTCCTGTTGCCTCAGCTCGACGCGCCGGATCTTGCCCGATGTCGTCTTGGGCAGGGAGTCGACGAACTCGATCTTGCGTGGGTACTTGTAAGGGGCTGTCACGCGCTTGCAGTGCTCCTGGAGTTCCTGGGCGAGAGCGGCGGTACCGGCGTGCCCCGCCCGCAGCGTGATGAAGGCCTTCACCACCTCGCCGCGGTCGGCGTCGGGGGAACTGACCACGGCGGCCTCGAGAACGGCGGGATGCTCCACGAGCGCGCTCTCCACCTCGAACGGGCCGATGCGGTAACCCGAAGAGATGATGATGTCGTCCGCACGCCCGACGAACCAGAAGTAGCCGTCGTCGTCGCGGTAGGCCCGGTCGCCCGTAACGTAGTACGGCCCGCGCCTCGTTGCGCGCGTCGCCGCCTCGGCGTGCCAGTATCCCGCGAAGATGGATGGAGCGTCGTCACGCACGGCCACATCCCCGACCTCACCGGGCTCCGTCTCCTTGCCTGCGTCGTCGAGAACCACGACGTCGTGGCCGGGCGTCGGCAGGCCCATGGACCCGAGACGCACCGGCAACTCGGGATGGTTCGCCACGAGGCAGACGGTTTCGGTCTGGCCGTAGCCGTCGCGGATCGTCACGCCCGTGGCGTCGCGCCAGAGGCGGATCACCTCCGGGTTGAGCGGCTCGCCCGCGGCGACGGCGGTACGCACCTGCGCGAGGTTGTAGCGGGAGAGGTCCTCCTTCACGAGCAGGCGGAACTCGGTGGGTGGGGCGCAGAGTGCCGTGATGCCCTGGCTCTCGAGGATCTCGAGATGGCGGCGCGGCTCGAAGCGCCCGGCATACATGAAGGTGGGCACGCCAAGTTCCCAGGGGCCGAAGAGGACGGACCAGGCGGCCTTCGCCCAGCCTGTCGCGGAAGTGGACCAGAAGAGGTCCTGCGGTGTGACACCGATCCAGTAGCGGGCGGTGACACGGTGCCCGATGGGGTAGCGGTGCAGGTGGAGAACTGCCTTCGGCTCGCCGGTGGTGCCCGAGGTGTAGTAGCAGATCGCTGGCTCGTCGCTGCGCGTCCGCACCGCGGGCGATCCGGTCGGGACGTCCCGCACCTCGAGGTCCAGCGCACGGAAGCCCTGGCGCTCGCCGCCGATCACGTAGCGCAAGCTGGGCGCCTCGTCGCCGATGGCGTCCACGACGTCGGCGAGTTCGGGCGTCGTCACGATCGCCTTGGCGTGCGAGTGCCGCGCGCGGTAGGAGAGGTCCCTGGGCCTCAGCATCTCAGAGCATGGGATGGCGAGGGCGCCGATCTTGAGCGTGGCGACCATCGTCTGGTGCCACGCCGGCAGCTTGGGCAGGATGATGAGGACGCCGTCCCCCTTGCCGACGCCGTCGCGCCGCAGCACGTGGCCGATCGCATCGGATGCCTCGGCCATCTGGCGGAATGTGAATACCTCGACCGCGCCGTCCTGCGCCATGAAGCGCAGTGCTTGGCGGTCCTCCTGGGCCAGCCGGTCCACCACGTCCGTGCCGAAGTTGTAGAATTCGGGGATCTCCCAGCGGAACGCCTCATAGTCCGCCCGGTAGCTTGCCACCGTACCCACCTCCCATGTCACATCGGCCAGGGATTCGCAGTATGACGGCGAAGACCTGCGGGGCAGTCGGCTGAACCAGGTGACCCATTGGGTGAGTGGCCAAGTGATCGCCTGTCGCGCCCTGAGCCTGAGAACCGCAAGGGGGAAGGACAGCGTGGTGCAGTTGATCGCGCTTTACCGGCCGCCTGAAGACAAGGACGAGTTTCTGCGACGCTATCGCCTGGAGCACCTTCCGCTCGCCGCCCGCATGCCGGGGCTCATGGGCATGGCGGCCGGGCCGATCGAGGGTGTTGGGCTGGACCTGCCTTACTGGTTCATGGCGACGCTCGACTTCCCCGACCGCGAGACGCTAAAGGCCAGCCAGAGCTCGCCGGAGAGCCGAGCTGCGCGCAAGGCGCTGCTTGCCTTTGCGGATGGCCTTGTCGATTTCGCTGTCAGGGAGGTCGAGGCATGAGCGGTGTCGCGGCAGATCGAGGGGCATCGCCTGTTCTGGTCGAGAGGCGGCCGCCGATCGCAATCGTCACGCTCAACCGGCCCGACGTGCGCAACGCGCTTTCCTTCGGGCTTATGGAAGCGCTGGCGCAGGCGATCGCATCGCTCGACAGGGATGCTGAGGTGCGGGCGGTCGTGCTGACGGGCCAAGGAGGCGTTTTCGCGGCCGGTGCCGACATCGGCGAGTTGTCCGGGCAAGGTATGGTCGACCTCATGCAGGAGGACCGGCTTGCCCTGTGGCGGAGGCTTCGCGAGACGAAACGGCCGCTTGTCGCCGCGGTCGAGGGACTGGCCCTCGGCGGCGGCATGGAACTGGCCATGCTCTGCGACCTGATCGTCGCCGGGGAAGGCGCGCGATTCGGCCAGCCCGAGATCCGGCTCGGCATCATTCCGGGCGCGGGCGGCACGCAGCTCCTGACCCGTGCCCTCGGCAAGTGGCGCGCCATGGAGATGGTGCTCACGGGCAGGCTCGCCAGCGGACGCGAACTCTACGAGGCGGGTGTCGTCACGCGCGTCGTTCCGGACTCGCAGGCTCTCCACGAGGCGACGCGCCTGGCCCTGGAGGTGGCCGCCATGGCCCCAGTCGCGGTGCAGCTGGCCAAGGAGTCGGTGCAGACGGCTTTCATGGCGGGTCTCGAGGAGGGGCTTGCCCTCGAGCGCAAGAATTTCTACCTGCTCTTTGCGACGCAAGACCGTGAGGAAGGCATGCGGGCGTTCCTCGAGAAGCGCGACGCCCACTGGCAGGGCAGATAGCATGGACGTCTACGAAACGCTCCTCGTGCGTGAGCTCGACGGCGTGCTGGAGATCCGGATGAATCGGCCCGAAGTCCTGAACGCGTTGAACCGCACCCTCAAGCTGGAGTTGCAGTCTGCAATGAAGGCCGCGGCCCGGGGCCGGCAGGTGCGCGTGGTGCTGTTGTCCGCGGAGGGCAGGGGCTTCTGCGCCGGGCAGGACCTGCGCGACGAGGAAACCGATGGCAGGCGATCGATCGGCGAATCCTTGCGTACCCTATACAATCCCTTGGTCGAGGCGATGCTCGGTATGCCGAAGCCGATCGTCGCGGCGGTGCAGGGGGTTGCCGCTGGCGCAGGCATGAGCTTGGCCCTCGCTGCCGACATGCGGCTGATGGGCGAGGGCGCCACCTTTGTGGCCGCCTTCTCGAGGATCGGGCTTGTCCCCGATTCAGGTCTCTCATACATGCTGCCCCGCTTGGTCGGACTCGGGCGCGCGATGGAGATCGCCATGCTGGCGCAGCCGATCGGCGCGGTTGAGGCCGAGCGGCTCGGGCTCAGCAACCATGTCTTCCCGGACGGTGAGCTCCATGAGGCCGCCCTTGACTTCTGCAGGCGGCTGGCGGACGGCCCTGCACAGGCCCTCGGGTTGACGAAGAAGGCCTTGCAGCGCGGTCTCGAGCTGCCGCTGCGCCAGGCCCTGGAGTACGAGGCGGCGCTGCAGGAGCTTGCGGGCCACGCAGGGGAATACGTTGAAGGAGTGGCCGCATTCAAGGAGAAGCGCAAGCCGGTTTACAAGACCGGAGACTGAACAGCCCCCACTTGGAGGAGGTCCTCGCGGTTGGTGCTCCCGAACCCGAGCTTTGCGAGCGTCGGCATCGTCGGTGCTGGAACCATGGGGCAGGGGATCGCACAAATCGTCGCGCAGGCCGGCGTGCCTGTGCGCATCTATGACAAGGGACCAGGCAGGGCACAGGAGGCCGCCAAGCAGGCGGCAGCCGGGATCGAGCGTCAGGTGCAGAAAGGCCGCTTGAGCGCGGAAGACGCGCAAGCGGC
This sequence comes from Bacillota bacterium, assembly GCA_021845645.1. The sequence goes on along the minus strand of JAJZVM010000066.1, from coordinate 17,213 downwards.
TCTGCAGTGCCTCATACCGGTTGAATCGCTGCGAGAGCTCGCTCCGTCCGCGCTCGTGATCGAGGCGGTGGTCGAGAACGTGGGCGTCAAACAGCAGATCTTCCGCGAGATGCGCGACATCACGCAGGGCGTCCTCGCCAGCAATACAAGCTCGCTGTCGATCACGGCGTTGGCCGCCGCATCCGGTGCGCGCGAGCGGATGCTCGGCCTGCACTTCTTCAACCCGGTACCCGCGATGCGGCTCATTGAGGTGATCCGCCACGACGACCTCGACGATCGCGTGCTGCGTCAGGTGCTGGGCTTCGTCGGGGAACTCGGCAAGGAAGCCGCGCTCTGCCAGGACACGCCCGGCTTCATCGTCAACCGCGTCGCGCGCCCGTTCTACGGTGAGTCGCTGCGCATGCTGGGCGAGAGGCTGCAGGAGCCTCTCGATCTGGACCGCGCTCTGCGAGACGGCGGCTTCCCGATGGGGCCGTGCGAACTGATGGACCTGATCGGCCTCGACGTCAACCTCAACGTCACTGAGGCCATGTTCCACGCCTACTACGGCGAGCCGCGCTACCGCCCGCACCCGCTGCAGGCGCGCATGGTGGCGGCCGGCCGGCTGGGCCGCAAGACTGGCAGGGGGTTCTACGAATATGAGCAGCGCTGAGATCGTCGTTTCCGGCGAGTCGGTGCTCGGGCTCGAATTGGCGCAGCTCGCCCAGGAACGCGGCATCGGCGTGCGCTACCTGCGTCCAGGGCGCATGGCGCCTCTGCTCCCGCCCAGCATACGCGTCCTCCGCGACCCCTCCGAGGCAGCCGACGCCGAGACCGTATTCGTCACGGCCGTTCATCCGCGCCGATCGTTCATCGCGGGCCTGCAGTTCCTTGAGACGCAGATCGCTCCCGAGACGGCCTTGGTTGTCTCGGGTTTCAGTTCCGGCCCGACCTCGCTTGGCGCGTACCTGCGTCACCCAGGGCGTCTCTTTGCGATCGGGGCCGTTCCGCCGCTTGAGCGGATGCGCGGAGTAGCCGTTGCCCGCGGCCTTTTGAGCCACGAGCGCAGCTATGACCGCGTGCTGTCGCTGGCGCAGGACCTGTTCAGCCAGAGCTACGCGGGGCCGGACGCGCCAGGCATGACCCTCCCGCGCGTCGTCGTCACGCTAGTCAACGAGGCGGCGTTTGCCTTGGGTGAGGGCGTCGCGCAGGCGCCCGACATCGATCGGGCCATGCTGCTTGGCGTGAACTATCCGGAAGGCCCCTTGGCCTGGGGTGACCGTATCGGGCTCGACGAGGTCCTCGGCGGACTCCTGTCGCTCTACGACCACTACGGCGAGAATCGGTACCGGCCCGCGCCGGCTCTTCGCCGACTGGTGCAAGCGGGATTCACGGGGAGGTGGCAGGGCAGGGGTTTCTACACGTACGCCGGATCCGGCATCCACACATAGAGCAGGCGACGCCGGCCCAGGACGAGACAGCGGACCTGATATTACAGGGGGAAGCCGACCAACACCAGAGGATTGTTGGAATAGAGGGGGCCCTCCGATGGACATATTTCAGGCTATGGCGGAATACGGCCACGAGCAGCTGATCTTCAACTACGACAAGGCGTCAGGTCTCAGGATGATTGTCGCCCTGCACGACACCACGCTTGGCCCAGGGCTGGGCGGCATGCGGAACTGGCATTACGCGAGCGAGGAGGAAGCGGTCGCCGACGCCCTGAGGCTGTCGCGAGGCATGACCTACAAGAACGCTTTCGCCGGAATCGACTTCGGCGGTTCGAAGTGCGTGATCTTCAATGACCCCGACGTGAAGTCGGACCTGCTTTTGCGGGCGGCCGGCCGCTTCGTCGAGATGCTCGGCGGCCGGATCTACACGGGCGAGGACGTCGGGCTGAGCCCCGACGATATCGAGGTGATGGCGCAATCGACGAGGTACCTCGTCGGTCGGCCGCACAAGAGCGGCGATCCCTCCAAGGCAGCTGCGCTCGGCACCTACGTCTCCATCCGGGCGAGTCTTGAGCATGTCTTCGGCCAGGGCGATCCCAAGGGAAGGCGCATCGCCATCCAGGGCGCCGGCAACGTCGGATCCGAACTGGCACGGCGCCTTGCGGAGGACGGCGCGACGCTTTTCGTCTGCGATGTGCGCCCCGAGCGTGCCGAACGCGTGGCGGCCGCCACCGGCGCCACGCTGGTGACCCCAGCGGCGATCTACGATGTGGCATGCGACGTGTTCTCTCCCTGCGCCCTCGGCCTGACCATCAACCAGGACACCGTTCATCGGCTGCAGGCGCGCATAGTCTGCGGCTCGGCCAACAACCAGCTGGCCGCGGCAGAGATGGCCGAGGAGCTGCGGCGGAGGAATATCCTGTACGCCCCGGACTTCATCGTCAACGGCGGCGGTATCGTCAACATCGCCGACGAGTTCGAGGACGGCGGCTACGACCATGAGCGTGCCTTCGCCCGCGTGGAGCGCATCGGCGATCGGCTGCGCCAGCTCTTCCAGCGCGCGGAGGCGGAGGACGTCACCACCGAGATTGCGGCGGAGCACATGGCCGAGGACCACATCAAGGCACTGGCGCAACAGCAGCGCCACTTCGTGCCCAGGCGCTGAGGACGTGAGCCTCGTCGCGCTCGCGAGGGCGCGAAAGCGACCCGAGGCCGCGTGGGCGTCCTTGGGTCGCAGGCATAAACCTATGAGATCGGGTGTTGCTTGGCTAGGGCCTAGCCCTGCGGCTCTTCGCCGCCGTGCTCCGCCTCGAAGCGAGCGATGAAGGCGGCGGCCTCCGAACGGCGTGCCAAGCCCAGCTTCTGCAGAATGTTCGAGACGTAGTGCTTGACGGTCTTGTCGCTCAGGTAGACTTCCTTGGCGATCTCCTTGTTCGTCTTGCCGTCTGCGATCAAGTGCAGGATGCGGCGCTCCTGCGGCGTGAGGGACGAGATCGGGTCGTCCGGTCTCGTCGTTGTCTGGCCGCGCAGGCGCTCCAGCACACGTCCGGCGACGAGCGGGTCGAACAGGGAGCCGCCGCGCGCCACGGTCGTCACGGCTTCAACGACGACGCGGCCGCGCGTCTGCTTGAGGATGTACCCCGATGCGCCTGCCATGATCGAAGCGAAGAGAGCTTCGTCGTCGGAGTAGGACGTGAGCATGATGACCCGCGTGTCCGGTAGTTCGGAGCGGATCTCGCGGCACGCCTCGACGCCGCTGCCATCCCCCAGCCGGACATCCATCACCACGACGTCGGGCTGCTCCTGGCGAACCACCTCCAGGGCCTCCGCGACACTTCCCGCCTGACCAACCACCTTGACCTCGGGGTGGCTTTCAAAGAGAGAACTGAGCCCCATACGAACCACTTCGTGGTCGTCCACGATTACCAAGCGAATTTCTTGAGCCATCTACTCCGCGTCCTCCTCTACGACGGGATTCTCTTCCGGTTTGAATCGCACCTGCACCGTAGTCCCCTTGCCGCGCGCCGATAGGACCTGCAGATCGCCGTGCTGCTGGCGCGCCCGGATGCGCATGTTGCGCAGTCCGTGGTGGGTCTCGTCGAATTCCTGCAGGGCATCGAAGCCCTCGCCGTCATCGCGGAACTGGATCTGGACGCTGCCACCCGGTTCGTTGCTGACGGTGACCAGGATCTTGTGCGGGTGGGCGTGCCGGGCGGCGTTAGAGAATACCTCGCGTGCGATGTGCCAGAGGGCGGCTGTCTGGTCTCGGGACAATCGCCGCCAGGCGTCCGTCTGCATGTCCACGCGGGTGATCGGCTGGACGCCGATCTGCGTCGCGATCTGCATCAGGGCTTCCGGCAACGCCAAGCCTGGGGTTTCGGAGCGAAGGTCGAAGATGTAGTGGCGAATGTTGTCGATCGTCTGATTGAGCTGATCAGCGACCCGGTCGAGGCGGTCGCGCGCCGAGGCGTTGGACTGCTCGCCCAGCATGCCGATCACAGACTCCAGCATCAGTCCGATGGCGTAAAGCTGCTGGATGGTGCCGTCATGCAGGTCCATACCGATGCGCTGACGCTCCTCGACGACCGCGAGACGCTGCACCTGCTGGTACAGCCGCGCGTTGGTCAGGGCGACCGCCGCATGCGCCGCGAATAGCTCCGCCATCTCACGGTCGGCTTCAGCAAATGCTATTCCTGATTCCTTGTCTGCGATGTACAAGTGGCCGATGGCCTTGCCCTGGTAGGTGACCGGGACCGACAGGAAGCTGCCGTCGTTGCGGTCGAGGGGCAGTGGCTGCTGAGCAGCAGGGCCTTGATCGGGTCGGCTGTAGATGAAGCGCTGGGTCTGGCCGTCTTCCCCGAACACGCCGAGCGCCGCGTAGCGCGCTTGGATGATTTGACGCGAGAGATCCACAACACGCTGCAAGAGCCGGTCCAGCGCGAGGTCCGACGCGAGGGCGAGACCTGCCTCCTGCACCGCCTGCAAGCGGTCGCGTCCTGCCGAGGCGTCCGCATACAGCTTGGACAGGTCGCGCTGAAGGCGGTCGAAGACACCGACCACGAACGTCGAGAAGATCAGCGCGAGCACCACGAGGATGGCTGTCTCGGCGATCCACCCCGACTGTCCGGGCAGCCAGTGGTCGATGACAAAATGGCGGAACAGGCCCAGAAGGATCAGGCCCACCACCGGAACGACCGTGGCCAGCCAGCGCACGCGCCGCAGGATGGACACCTCCCCAAATGCAGCATACCGCAGAGTGGCGGGTGTTTGCATGGTCCATATGTCGAACGAAGTCACCCTGGCTCTTGGCAGGAAAGGAGAAGAGGTTGCCGAATAGCCTGTCCTACTAGATGTTGTTCGGTTGCTGACCGTGTGACACAAGATGTTGTGGCCGGGCAACGCTACGGACAGCGTAAGCAGGCAGGACCACAGGGGTGGCCTGCCGATTTCGGTCGAGGAGGCGACGAGTTGCGCACTGAGAAGAACCTTGGCCGCCAGGGGCTTAGCATCCAGCGCGTCTACACACGCAAGGGTGACGACCCCTTTGCATCCGTTGCGTGGGCGAGACGGACCTCGCGCATCACGGATCCGAACGGCAAGGTGATCTTCGAGCTCAAGGATGCGGAGATTCCCGCCGATTGGTCGCAGGTCGCGGCCGACATCATGGTGTCGAAGTACTTCCGCAAGGCCGGCGTGCCGCAGGCCGACAAGGATGGCAAGCCGGTGCTCGACGCGCAGGGGCAGCCAGTCCTTGGTGGCGAGACAAGCGCGCGTCAGGTGGTGCACCGCTTGGCTGGCGCCTGGCGTCATCACGCCGAGCGCTATGGCTATTTCGCCACGCCTGAGGACGCGCAGGCGTTCTACGACGAGCTCGTGTACATGTTGCTGCACCAGATCGCCGCGCCAAACTCGCCGCAGTGGTTCAACACGGGCCTGAGCTGGGCCTACGGCATCACGGGGCCGGGGCAGGGCCACTACTATGTCGACCCGGACGACGGTGTGCTGAAGGAGTCGCAGGACGCGTACTCGCGCCCGCAGACCTCCGCGTGCTTCATCCAGTCGGTACGCGACGACCTCGTCGGCGCGGGCGGCATCATGGACCTGTGGCTGCGCGAGAGCCGCATCTTCAAATACGGATCGGGCACGGGCACCAACTACTCGAACATCCGCGGCGAGGGCGAGACGCTCTCGGGCGGCGGCACTTCCTCGGGACTCATGTCATTCCTGCGCATCGGCGACCGCGCGGCCGGCGCCATCAAGTCCGGCGGCACGACGCGCCGGGCAGCGAAGATGGTCGTCGTCAACGTCGACCACCCCGACATCGAGCAGTTCATCGACTGGAAGGTGGCCGAGGAGCGCAAGGTGGCGGCCCTGATCGCCGCCGGCTACCCGGGCGACTTCAATGGAGAGGCATACGCGACCGTTTCCGGTCAGAACTCGAACAACTCGGTGCGGGTCACGAACGACTTCCTGAACACCGTTGCCGAGGACCGGGACTGGAATCTCACCTGGCGCACAACCGGGGAGGTCAAGAAGACGCTCAAGGCGCGCGACCTCTGGGACAAGATCGCGCGTGCCGCATGGGCCTGCGCCGACCCCGGCATCCAGTACGACAGTACCACGAACGAGTGGCACACCGTGCCGCAGTCCGGGCGGATCAACGCTTCCAACCCTTGCGTCACCGGAGACACCCGCGTGGCCACCGCGTACGGTTGGCGGCGGATCGACGAACTCGTGGGCGAACACCCGCTTCTGAACGTCGGCGGTGGGCAAGCCGTGGCCAAGTCGGTCTTCCCGACAGGCGTCAAGGACGTTTACCGGTTGCGTACCCAGGCCGGGTACTCCGTCACGGTGACCGCCGATCACCCTGTGTTCACCTTGAACCGCGGCGATGTGCCGGCGCGGGAGCTGAGCGTGGACGACGAGGTGTTGCTGCAGGGCGCCGGATTCGGCGGGCAGCATCTCGATCGCGAGTTGGCCGAGATCATCGGTCTCGCTCTGGGCGAAGGCTGCGTCACGGAATCCAACGGCCAGCGCCAGGTCGACATCACGGTGGCCCTCGAAGAGGCGTCTGCGCTCGGGCCCCACATCGGGTACCTCTACGACAGGAAGCCGAACCGGCCGACCGAGGGCGTGGTGACGACAGCGACATCGAGCCGTTTCGGTACATCCATACAGGGAATCGTGCCGGAGCTCGAGCGCTACGCGATCCTCGACCGGGGCGCGGACAGGGCCCTGCGGGAAGATGCGTTCTATCTTGACGAGGCATCGGCGGCTGCCATGTTGCGCGGATTGTTCACCAGCGATGCCACCGTTTCGGACTTGAACGACAAGGGGCACTACGTCTCGCTCGAGGCCACCTCGATCACCCTGCTGGAGCAGGTCCAATTGTTGCTGCTGAGCTTCGGCGTCAAGTCGAAGCTCTACAAGAACAGGCGCGGCGGCAACCGCCACGCCCCCCGCCCCGGCGGACGCGGGGATCAGCGCGAATATCCGGTCCAGCAGAGGCACAGCCTGCGCATTTCGCGGAAGTCGCGCGTCCTGTTCGAGAACAAGATCGGTTTCCTGCCTGGTAGCGCGAAGGCGGAGCAGCTACGTGGCTTGAACGCGACGCGCGCCACGTATCAGGAATGCACCACCATGTCGTTTGGCGGTGGATTCACGGATAAGTTCGTTTCCCTAGAAGCCCTAGGCAGGGCGCCGGTCTACGACCTGACCGAACCGACGACCGACCATTTCGTGGCGTCGGGGATCGTCGTCCACAACTGCAGCGAATATCTCTTCCTGGACGACTCGGCCTGCAACTTGGCCTCGCTCAACCTGATGAAGTTCTTCGACGTGGAGAGGGCGCACTTCGACGTCGAGACGTTCCGCCAGGCTACGAGGATCTGGACGATCGTGCTCGAGATCTCTGTGCTGATGAGCCAGTTCCCGAGTGCCGAGATCGCGCAAGTGAGTTACGACTTCCGCACGCTCGGCCTTGGCTACGCGAACCTCGGCGCTCTGCTGATGGTTTCCGGCATGCCGTACGACTCTGACGAAGGTCGAGCGCTCGCGGCAGGGATAACTGCCCTCATGACGGGAGAGTCTTACGCAACTTCGGCCGAGATGGCGAGGGCGCTCGGACCCTTCACCGGCTTCGAGCGCAACCGTGCCGACATGCTGCGCGTTATTCGCAACCACCGCAGGGCCGCCTACCGAACTGCGGAACTCGAATACGAAGGGCTCGAGGTAAAGCCGCAGGGGATCGCGCAGGAACTGTGTCCCGCGAACATCCTCGAGGGGGCGCACCAGGCCTGGGACCGCGCCCTCGCGCTCGGCGAGGAGTGGGGCTATCGCAACGCGCAGGTCTCGCTGCTGGCCCCGACGGGCACGATCGGACTGCTGATGGACTGCGATACCACGGGCGTCGAGCCGGACTTCGCTCTCGTCAAGTTCAAGAAGCTGGCCGGCGGCGGCTACTTCAAGATCGTCAACCAATCGGTGAAGCCGGCGCTCCAGCACCTCGGCTACTCGGCCGAGGAGATCGAAGAAATACTCCGCTACGCCGTCGGCAGCATGACGCTTAAGGGTGCCCCTGGCGTGTCGCGGGAGGCTCTCAAGGCCAAGGGCCTGACGGACGAGGAGATCGCGCGGGTCGAGGATGCCCTGCCGGGTGTGTTCGAACTGGGCTACGCCCTGTCGCCGTGGGTGGTCGGCGAAGCTGCACTTGGCCGTCTGGGCATCAAGGCGGAGGAACTGCACAAACCCGGTTTCGACCTTGCCCGCCAGTTGGGCTTCACGCCGGAGGAGATCCGGAAGACATCGGATTACGCCTGTGGCCTCCAGACGGTGGAGGGCGCACCGCACCTGCGGGAGGAGGACCTGCCGGTCTTCGACTGCGCCAACCGTTGCGGCACGATCGGCCAACGCTTCATCCACTACCTGGGCCATATCCGGATGATGGGCGCCGTGCAGCCCTTCCTATCGGGCGGCATCTCCAAGACGATCAACATGCCGAGCGAGGCCTCCGTGGACGATGTCAAGCAGGCCTACTGGGAAAGCTGGCAACTCGGCCTCAAAGCGATTGCGATCTACCGCGACGGTTCGAAGCTGTCGCAGCCGCTTTCCACGTCGACTGCCGAAAAAGCGGAGGACAAGAAGGAGGAGCCGAAAGCGGCTTCTGTGGCAGCGGCCGTGGCGCCGGCCCAGGCTGTACGCAAGCGGCGGCCCTTGCCCTCGAAGCGCTTCGGCTTCACCCAGGAGGCGCGTATCGCCGGCCACAAGCTTTACCTGCGCACCGGAGAATACGAGGACGGGGCCCTTGGCGAGATCTTCATCGACATGCACAAGGAAGGCGCCTCTTTCCGCAGCCTGATCAACATGTTCGCGATCGCGGTCTCGAAGGGTCTGCAGTACGGCGTGCCGCTCGACGAGTTCGTCGACACCTTCACGTTCACGCGTTTCGAGCCACAGGGGATTGTAGAGGGACATCCGAACATCAAGCTCGCTACGTCCGTGATCGACTTCGTCTTCCGCGTACTGGGCATGGAGTATCTCGGGCGGACCGACTTCGTCCAGGTGAAGCCCATCGATGACGGCAACGAACACGTGAGCCCGCAGCAGAACTTGAGCGAGCAAAGAGCCCCCGCTCGTCCGGCGGCGGAGCCCGCGGCGGAGAAACCGCCAGTCGTGCCGCAGCCTGCACTCGAGATCCGGCCGCGCGACGCGATGGACGAACAGCTGTCGCAGCTCATGGGTGATGCACCGATCTGCGACCAGTGCGGGCACATCACGGTACGCAACGGATCGTGCTACAAGTGCCTCAATTGCGGCAACAGCATCGGTTGCTCCTGAAACTGAGCCCCAGAAAGCAGCGCGCGAAGGACCTTGCACGGTATGCGAGGCCCTTCGCGTTCCGTCTCTCGAGAGGAGCCAACTACAGATTTCCATTGGAGGAGCAGCACCGCTCTTCCAACCAGCTGACGAGCATCTCCTCGCTGACGTTGCCGGCGGCCAACTCAAGCATGTGAACGTAGAGATCTTCCTCAGGCGTGTCGAGCTGCCATCCGTTCAAGTCCAAGAACAGCAGAAGTACAACGAGCGCCACCCGCTTGTTGCCGTCGATAAAGGGATGATCCCTCGTTAGCGCATAGGCGTATGCGGCCGCAAGCCTCGGAACACTCGCGCTGTTTTCGTACAGCCACACATTTCGAGGGTGAGCGAGAGCGGCCTCCATGAGACCGGCGTCTCGGATGCCAGGTGAACCGCCGTGCTCGGCGATTTGTCGGCCATGGACGGCTCTCACCACGGACGCGTGAACCCAGATCGGTTCACGCATCTACTTGGCAAGTCTTCGGAGCACATCCTTGTGTTTCCTCATGATGGCTTCGGCGCGGTCCATCTGCTCTGCCGTTTCGGGGTTATACGGTGTGAGTAAGATCCCGTCAGGTGCCTCGCTCACGTAGAGGCTGTCACCCTTGTCGACCCGGAGCCTTGAGAGAATCTCCTTTGGTAGGACGACCCCAGCCGAGTTCCCGACCGTCGTGATCCGAAGTACAGGCACGTGACCACCTCCACGCTGGAGATTATAACACCCGTAGGTACAAGATCAACTCCTGCTGTGATGAGCAGGCGCACTCAAGCCCGCCGATCGGGTGAAATGCGACATGGTGTGAATATGCGCACCTTACCAGTAAACCGGGCTGGCACGGCTGGCAAGGGCAAGAGAGAGAGAGAGAGAGAGTACTTCCCGACAAAAGTGCTGGCCAGATGCTGGCTCGACTGGAGGTGTCTTGAACATGGGGGCTGTGACGCTCTTTCATCGTCGACACAGGGTCAGATCGAAGCGACTCATGGGTTTCATGTGTGCGCTGAGGACTGGACAGAGCGGTGGATGGCCCGCTTCATCGACGCACTCTGCAACACCCGGAGTTCCGCGAGCAGTTCAAGTGGCAACCTCAACAGATCGGCCATGGTCATCCCACTGATACCGTCGCCTTGCCGGGCGGAGAGGCGGAGATCGACCGCGATCTGGCACCCGCCACTGCCGCGTTGAACGCCGCAGGCGTCCGCACCGCCAACTGTTGCCAAGGAGGCGCCGGAGCGACGGCTTACATCACCCTCGCTTCAGGGGCCGCCTTCCCACCGGAGTTCGTCGCCTCCTGGTCGGGTGCCGGCTTCTTCGCCAGTTCGCGTGATGTGTATGCCCTCGCGCCGTTCGGACTCGAGGATGAGGCGGCCGCTGGGTTTCGCCGATCGCTCGCTGACTGGATTGACGGGAATCTGGATCGAACGGGTGAGCGCTATGGGGTCAGGAGGCCCCGGCCGAACTCGCTCCCCGCATTACCTGTCTCCTGCCAGAAATCCGAGGCGCAAAGCGGGAGCAAGTAATAGGCATTCCTGAACTTGAGTGTGAACCGCAGGCCCTCACTGCCAGGGCAAGCCGGCGGTTCCGTTCGTATTTGTGGGGGAGGTGGACACATGCTGGATCTCCGCGACTTCCAGCAGGAGGCCGTCGACGCCCTTGTGACCGAGGCCCGCGGGGGGTGCGGGTTATCCCGGCCGGCGGCGGCAAGACGCTCATCGTCGCTGCCCTGTCGCGACAGGCCCATGGCTAGCTAGGTACTCATGCTCGTCCACCGAGATGAGCTGGGACAACAGGCGGTCGAGACGTTTGGCTGGGGAGGCACCGCCTGTCACCTGCTACATGAAAGCACTCGATGCGGGCGCTCTTCTCTGGCTCTTTCCCCGGATTCTGCTAGGCATGACGTGGACGATTGCCTTTGTCCTGTCACCGCATGAGCGTTATTTCGCAAGCCGATCTGCGATTCGGCAGTCAAGGCAGCGTGGGGAAGCCGGGAAGGGGGGCGCCCTATGCGCCTGACAAATCGGCGCTTTTGGAAGCACTTGATTGCGGTTGACGGAAGGGGCCCGGCGGGTGACCAGAGAACTTTGAGGATGCAATATTTGCGAGGTGCTGTCAGGGCACCTTCATCGCGGCAGTGAGACCATTGTTCCCGGAGCTCCGTGGTGGACCAGGAGGTGTGCGCTGTTGCGACTTAGGTTCAATGGATTCGACGCCGTCGTGCTTGTGCTCGTATTGGTATTTGCCGGCCTTCTGCTGCGAAGTGCGTTCAGACATGCGCCGGCCACAGCGACAGCTGGTATAGCTCCCGCAACTCGTACCGTTGTCTTCACCCTGACTACCATGCCGACGCGCTACGCCGGCACGCTCGTTGGGCACCTGCAGCTGCCCGGACCGATTATGGTCCAGACCAGCGGCAATTTCGTGCCGATGGGAACGTTGAACCACGTCAGTGTGGCACCTTACACGTACACCGTGAATGACGGTACCGGCAACCTTGTCAAGACAACAGACCCGACCGAGCACGTATTGGACATGATCGTCGTCGCCAAGGCGGTGGTCAGTGACAAGACGGTCTCGATCAACGGCACGCCTTATTACATTGACCAGCATGCAGTCTTCCACCAGGGCGGCTCGCAATTCGAGGCCGTCATCACCAACGAGCAGGTACGCTGAACTGTGGGTGGGCTGATGACGTGGGTCGAGGGTAGCGGCCTCTATACCCTGGCGAGGCAACTGAATCGCGGCCTGTGGCGACTGTGGCTCGACTCCGTCGTGGGCAGGGCGTTCAATTCAAGCCTAAGGGCCTCGTGGCGTCGGTCCGGAACGGCCTGCGTTGTCCACGGCATTGGAGTGTGGATGCGCCAGAGCTTCATCATCTCCTTCTTCGCCTCCGCCATCAGCCCGCAGCCATCCGTTGTGACGGCCTGGCTCCAGCGAGCGACAGGGCCAGAGCGGGAGATGTTCCGCGCCACTTCAGTCGAGAAGCTCCTGCTCTACTTTGTCGTCTTCTTCGTCCCGATCGAGCTCTGGCTGATCACCCGCATTCCATCCAGCGCCAAGTACCTTGGTGATCTGGCTCTCGCTGCGCTCCTGGTCGGGACGCTCATTCGTGTCCAACAGGCAGGCTGGCCTCTGCGGCGGACGCCAGCCGATCTGCCGGTGCTGCTCCTGCTCGCTGTCGCGGTGGTCTCCACGCTTTGGAACGCGGTGCCATTGCACATCGCGCTCTTCGGCGTGCGGGCCTATGTCGAGTATTACGCTCTCTACCTTGTGTTGGCGTATATACCGCTGGCGGATCGCGAGCGTCGGGCGCTGCTGCTCTGGTTCATCGCTCTCGGCGTGGCGATCGCGATTTTCGGCGACGCACAAAGGCTGTTGCACGTCGCGACACCGCGCCAGTGGCTGTCGACGCTCGAGGCGGCCACCACGCGCGCCTTCGGCACGATGGGCAACCCGAACACGTTCGGCGCCTTCCTCGTTGGACTGCTGGCCTTGCTCATGTCGCTGCTCGTAATGCCCGTACGTGGTGGTATCAGACTTCTGGCCCTCGCCGGGATCGTCGTCGCGTTTCCGGCCCTCGCGTTCACGCTTTCGCGCGAGGCGCTGGTTGCCGCCGCGTTCACCGCACTGTGCATCGGCGTCATTGCGGACCGTCGGGTCCTGATCGTCGTGGTCGTCGCGGCCCTGGCACTACCACTGCTGGACCCGCACGTCGTCTCGCGCTTCGCCGAGTTGCTCAGTGGCAGCTATATCCGCATGAGCAGCTCGTACGGGCGGATTCTCTTCTGGGAGCGCGGTCTGCAGGCCTTTCTGGCCCAGCCGCTCGTCGGCTGGGGGCCAGGTCGCTTTGGCGGCAGCATCGCGCACATTTACGGATCCCCGGTCTACCAGATCTACAAGCTGAATCTGAACCCTATCATCGATTCGCAGCATGTACAAACCTTGGTGGAACTCGGCATTCTCGGCTACATCGCCTACCTGTGGCTTGGTATCGCTGCTTGGCGAGCGGGACTCAAGCTCTTCCGCGGGGACAGCGACCCCTTCTGGCGCGCGATGGGCCTTGCGCTCGCGGCCGGCACGCTTGGCCTCTGGATCCAGTCCCTCTTCGCCTCGCTGCTTGAGACGCACCAAGTCATCCTCGTTTTCTGGCTGCTCTTTGGGATGGTCGCGTACCGCCTACGGACAATGGAGCGGGCGAGCTCGGCAGGCCAGACCGAGTGGGCTGAGACGGCAACCGACCAGGTCGGTCTGTCAGGTCGGTCTTCCTGACGCGGACGGTTTGCGCTGCGGGCCTCCTGCGCCCGCCGCCGCCGCACCCTCGAGGCTGTGGCAGGTGGATGCGACCGTTCCGTTAGACCTATCCCAAATACCCCGGCTGCCATTGCCACGCCGACCCGCCTCGCCTGCACGGACCTTACTTCCAACTCACGCGCAAGGTGGCGGCCAAGACCGTAACACGCCGCCTCACCCTACAACAGGCTGATCTCTACAAGGAATGGCTCGCCAACGAACGTCGCCTTCGTCAGATCGTCAGCGAGATGGAGCACGTCTCTGCTGAGGCCATCGAGATCATCCTCCGGTCACATCCCGACAGCCCCGAAACCACCTCCGAACAGTAAATGGCCAAACACGAGAGATCATGTCGGACCCAAGGTCCGACACGATCTCGAACGTCCAGCCCTGGCGGGCGCAATACAACTCCAGGACCTGCTTCTGCCGCTCGAAGTCGTCCTTCTGGTCGTGGCTCGACACACGCGCGTAGGCGATCGTTCGGCGCTCGTCCGGCGCGGCACCTCTCAGGCTTGATCCTGGCCAATAGCGGCGATGCTTTCCGGCCGTGTGTTCAGGAATCAGATTGCCCTCTGCTTCCCACCGGCTGAGTGTCGTGATGGAGACGCCCAAGGCTTTGGCCGCCTCACCAATCTCTCCTAACCTCTCCATATTGGAGAGGTTAGGAGAGATTTGCATGCTTTTTAAGCGAACCCTGACCGAGACCGGAAAACCTGAGTGGGGAGCGAGGAATATTCGCCGGGCTGGCAGAAACCAGTGTTGGTGTCCTTAGAGCCTGTGGACCACAGGCTTTGCCGAAGCGTGCGGTGGTGCGAGCTCAGACTTTTCGGCACGGGGGCCGAGATACACATGGAACAAGTCCTCCCCATCGGCGCTCGCGTCAGGGCTTCTGAGCCCCACGATGTCGTCCTCCCAGCTGTGAGAAGTCCACGAGGCACGGGGGCGTTAGCGTGGCTCGGCCCAAGCGGTACCGCAGCGGAGGGGGGCACGCAGGCCCGGAGCAGATAGATGCGTACCTCCGGGCCGGAGTGCCACAGAGTTCGCGATGATGGCCGCAAAACAGGATCAGCTGCTTCGGTGCGCCATTGCCGACGCCGCCGACGGCGCTCGCCGCAAGACCGCTCCTTGCGAGGGCCTGTTGGCGGCGAGAAGGGTGGGATCGTCGCATGCGGGGTTCCTCGGCGACCATGTTTCTCGACCGACTTCTGGCGGCCAACGAGCGTTATGCGGCCGGACACCCCCTGGCCAACCTCGACGCGCCGCCGAGCGAGCGCCTTGCCATTGTCACATGCATGGACGCGCGCATCGATCCGCTGCCACTGCTGGGTCTCCGCCCCGGACAGGCGCACGTCCTGCGCAATGCGGGGGCGCGCGTGACAGACGACGTGCTGCGTTCCCTCGTGATTTCCCAACAGGCTCTCGGCACCGATGTGGTCATCGTGATGCCGCACACCAGTTGCGGCCTCCTCGGGCTTGATCCGGCGACGCTTCACCCGCGCAGGGCTGCGGGGCGCCCGGCGACTCGTCTGGACTTCCACCCTATGTCGGACCTTGAAGCCGCCCTGCGGCAAGACATCCAGAGTCTGCGGGAGAGCCCTTGGATCGGGGAGAATGCTGAGATCCATGGTCTTATCCTGGACACTGCAACGGGATACATTGTCAGGCCCGATCTCTGATGATCTGACCTAGGCGGTCAAGCCATCGTGCGGGCGCCAACCCCAGCCAGGTATGGCATTCGTGCGAGCTTGGCCTTCGACGGGACAGCGAGGCGCGAAGGATGCATGTGCGTGCCATGGCCGCCACCATTGGCCGCCTCGGTACCCTTGTGCCAGTATAGGTTGCGGGGCTATGCCGGTACGAAGGTGATTGGAGGACGACAGCATTGAATGGCTGGGCGGTGCTCGCCATTGTCCCCGCGTTCGGCATAGATACGTTTGCGGTGGCTACTGGGCTGGGCGCCGCGGGCATAGCCGATCGGCGCCGTCTGGCGCTGGTCGTCGCCCTCTTCGAAGGAGGCATGCCGATCGTCGGCGCGCTGATCGGCACTTGGCTCGGCGCGCTCGTGTCGGGCTACGCGGTCTGGATTGCCGCACTGATCCTGGCGGCGGTCGGCGTTTATGAACTGCTCGAGGGTGTCAAGGAGCTGCGCGAGGAGAAGGAGGTGGGCGCCGAAGAGGCGCATCGAAGCGGCGCCGCGGCGGTTGAGAAAAAGTTTGTGGGCGTTGGTCTCATCGCCGCTGGACTGAGCGTGAGCATGGACGAGCTTGCGGCCGGACTGGCGTCGGGGGCGGCACATATGCCCCTCGTCGTACTCGCGCCGGTCCTTGCTCTGCAGGCGGCTGTGTTCACCTACCTGGGGCTACACGCCGGCAACCGGCTGAGGAGTTGGGCTGGCCGATACGGTGAGCTTGTGGCTGGTGCAGCGCTGCTCCTTGCCAGCGTCGTCATAGTGCTGATCGGCTCCCGCTAGAGCGCCAACGAAGTTGCGCAGGTCAGCCGAGAAACCCGAGGATCTCCCGCGAGAATCGGTCCGGTTCTTCGAGGTGCGTGAAGTGGCTCGAGTGGGGGAAGATGCTCAGTTCGGTCTCGGGCTTGGCCTCAAGGTATTTCGCGATTTGGTCACCAGCCATAACCGCGTCGTAGCGGCCCTTGATCAGTAGTGTCCTCTGACGGACTTCCTTGAGGCGGTCTGCAAGCGAAGTGAACATCCGGCCCTCGCTTACCAGCCGCGAATGATGGACACCGCCACGCTGCCACCAGGCATCAGGGAACGGGCTGCCTGCCATGATGTCCGCCACAAGACGTTTGTTCTCCCCGTGGATGTAGAGGTTGTCTCGCAAGTCGCCCAGGCCAGCTAGCTTGAGCGTGAGGTCTGCCCAGAGAGACGCGACAGGCGTGTCTGCGGGGCTGTGCGCCAGCGCAAGACAGCCCCTCGCCTGTGTCCGGTCGCCGTGCGCTCCGTATTCCATGGCCGCCACGCGCAGAAGCGAGCGTGCGGAGGAACCGAGATCGAGAGCCGCATTTTCCAGCACGAGCCGGTCTACAGCATCGGGTCGCGTCATGGCGTACAGCAGGGCGGCGTAACCGCCAAAGGAATGGCCGATGAGGGACCAGTGCTCGATGCCGAGCAGTTCACGCAAGGCGTCGCAGTCGGACACGATATCCATCACGCCAAAGGCTTCCTCATCCGCGATGGGCGCGGATCGCAGCACGCCCCTCTGATCGACCGAAATGAGCCGAAGGCCAGTACGCAAGCGTTCAGCTTGAATTGACTCGAAGTGGAAGGCGCCCATGCCCGGGCCGCCGTGCAGGTACAGGACAGCCGGGGCGGCCGGATCCCCGAATTCCTCGACGTGGAGCATATGCCGGCCCACCGTCACGTCACGTCCCGTGACGACACCCCCCAGTCGACGCACCTTCACCGCAGCTCATGGTAACTCTTCTCTTGGCCAGATGACCGAGGAACGTGTCTCGGCGTAGTCCCGCGAACGCGACATGAAGCGGTACACTCTTGACCCTGACGCAACGTGAGGGTGTAGTCTGCAACGCGAGGTGATGCCCAGCGATGTTGCGAGTTTCGTACGGGGGTGTCTGAGATGGGTTACACGGTGAAGATGGTGGCCGACCTGGCTGGCGTCAGCGTC
>JAJZVM010000065.1 GCA_021845645.1 Bacillota bacterium | reverse complement strand
CAGACTGAAGTTGGCGGGTGCAGCCGATGGGGAGTGGAGTACGTGCTGCTTCAACCTGTGTCGCAGGCCGAGAGCGAAGCATTTGACGGCTTTGTCGGAGAGCATCTGCACGGCGATCCGCTGCAGGGCACCTGCTTCGGCGACTTGCAGGCCTGCGGCGGGCGCAGTGTGCACCGCTTCTATCTTGTCGAACAGGGCCGGCCGATCGGCAGCCTCAGCCTGATCGGCATGCAGGTGGGCAGGCTGGGCACGCTGCTCTACGCGCCGCGCGGGCCCGTCCTCGACCCGCGACAGCGCGTCGCCTGGCGGGCGCTCGCCGCCGAACTGGGTCAGGCGTTCCCCAAGGCCTTCGCCTTTTCGTGCGCGCCGCGCCTCGAACACACGTTGCCCCATCCGCCCGGTTACTGGGAACGCGCAGGCTTAGCGCTGAGTCCGCCGGTACCGCGGACTGTGGTGGAATTGCCCTTGAGCGGTGATCCCGCACGGGACTTCGAGCGTCTCAGCAGGCGCTGTCGCGTCAAAGTGCGCCGTGCAAAGAGCCATGGTGTCACGGTGCGCGAGGCTGGACCCGATGAACTGCGCCTCTTCCTTGGACTGATGCGCCAGGGCCCGGCTGGAGGCTGGTCGATCGCGCAGACGCCGTCGGACCTCGCCGATGTCGTGTCCGCGTTCGCGCAACGTGGCCAGGCCGGCCTCTTCCTGGCAGGCGAGGATGGCGCCGTGACGGCTGCCAGCATCGTAATCAGGCTGGGCCGCCACGCGCTTTGCAAGCATTTCGGCGGCGATGGCGGCGGGCGCAACAGGGCGGCAGGCTACGCTGCGCAGTGGGCCGCCATCGCCTGGGCGGAGCGACAGGGCGCCGAGCGCTGCGACATCACGGGCTTTCGGGCCAGCGACGACCGTTCGCTCCAGGAACTGGTCCGCCGCTTCGGCGGGATCGAGCGGAGGTATTCCCTGCTCGAATTCCCCCTGCGCATCGGACCGTACCTTGGGTACAGGCTGCTTCCGTCCGGGCGGCTGCGGGCACGCACCGGCGCCACGGCCGCGGCGGCCGCCCGCTAGGCCGGGTGCGGCTGCGGTCAAGGACATGGCGGGCCTCTCGTGATAAGATCAAGCTGCAAGCTTATCAGCTTTCTTGATCAGGAGGGTCGCGGGTGGATCTGCGTGTGCTGCGCACGTTCCAGGCGGCGGCGCATCTCGAGAACTTCCGCGAAACGGCCGAGCGGCTCGGCCTCAGCCAGCCTACCGTCTCGGCGCAGGTGCGTGAGCTCGAGCTGGAACTTGGCGAGGCTCTTTTCGACCGCAGCGGCCGGCGGGTGCGTCTGAACCAGGCCGGACAGGTCTTCCTGACGCATGCGGAGCAGGCGCTCAAGGCGTACGATCTCGGCCGGCAGGCGGTCCGCGACCACCAGCGGCAGGCGGCGGACCATCTGGCGATCGCGATCGCGCCAGAACCGGCGCGCACGCTGTTGCCCCGCGCCCTCCATCGCTACTGCGATTTGCGTCCGGATGCGCGCGTGTCCGTGGAGGTTGTCCCGTCGGTGCAGATCCCGGCGCTCGTTGAGGGCGGCACCGCCGATCTCGGCATCGGCCAGATCGCGGCGAATCCGGAGCGCTATGCCGTGCACTGCCGCGAACTGCTGCACGACCGCGTGGTGCTTGTGGCGCGCCACGACGGACTCGATCACGACCAGGCGCCCGCCTTCTGGCGCAACCTGATCTCGGAGCAGCGTCTGCTCAGCTACGGCCACCCCGCATACTGGCCGGACCTCCTGCAGGTCCTCGAGCATGCGGGGTTACACCCGCGCGTGCTGCGCGTGACGCAGGTCGAGCTGACGCGCCGGCTGGTGGAGGAAGGCATCGGCGTCTCGTTCCTGCCCGAGCGCTCCGTGCGGCGCGAACTGCTCGAGGGACGGCTGATGGAGGTGCCGACGCCGGGCCTGTTGCTGCCCGCGGCCCCAACCTTCCTGATCCTGCCGCATGAGCCCGTCTCCGAGCCGGCCAAGGACTTTCTCGAGGCGCTCAGGGCAACTTTGCACCTTGCGGCGCCGCTCGCCTGACACGTCTCCAGGTTTACCCGCGCAGGACCCGAGCGGCCTTGCGCAAGGCCGCTCGGGCTGCCAGGAGATCTTCGGGACCCGGCGGAACCTGCCCATAGTGCGCCGCCTCCAGCACCTCGAGTGCCGGCCAGGCGGCGTCTCGCGCCAGCGGTGGCAGGGCGAGTACCTGCTCGCGCCAGGTGGGCTGGCCCTGGCACTTGCCCCGGGCCAGCCTGCCGAGCTGCCGTTCCAGGCGGCGGAGGCGCCATGCGGTCGTGCTCCGCGTCCGCATGAGGCGCCCCGCGAGGCCCAAGGCCGTGAGCAGCAGCAGCCCGAGCACGGCCTCAAGGACCGTCACCCTGTTTCCCGGTCCGGTCCGGGCGGTCCCCGGTGCCCTGCCGCGCGGCACGACGGAAGCGGACGGTCCAGGTGTGGGGTCGAGCTGCAGCCAGCCGTAGGGAGCGACGTCGATCTGTGCCCAGGAGTGCGCGTCCTCCGCGCGCAGCGTCTCGATGCGCGACGCGCTGTCGTAGATGCCCGGGGCGAATCCGACGACCCAGCGTGCGGGCAGTCCGTCCAGCCGCGCGAGCATGACGAAAGCCGTCGAGAACTGGTCGCAGTAGCCTTGGTGGCTGCGCAGCAGAAACCGCCCGATCGGGTCGCCGTGGCGGCTTGGCACGAAGGCGGGATCGTACGTCTCGTGCGTGTCCAGGTATTGCGTGATGCGGCTCGCCAGGGCCCATGGGCCGCCGCCGCCCTGCCGCAGGCGCCTCGCCAGCGGCAGCAGTTCCCGCCGCAGGCGCTCCGGTACGCCAAGGTCCTGCGCGGGCGCGGCCGAAGCCGGTAGGAAGCTGGCGGACTGCACGAGCTTCAAGGGCTGCGCGGGGACGCTGAGCTGCCAGGTGTAACTCGGCGTTCCGGGTACGAGCAGCGCGTGCGCCGACGGCAGGAACGTGCCGCCGGGGGAGGTGGATTGCGCGCTGAGAGCGACCGGGGTGCCTGTGTAGACGAGAGGCGTGATGCTCCCCGGGATGACCTCCTGCACGCTGACATGCCAGACGGCGAGTGGCAGGCCGCGGTTGTCGGGCGGCCAGAGCGGCGAGGGCAAGGGGCGCGTTCCGACGGGTAGATGCGGCCCTGGCGTCTCAAGCCAGTCCACGCCGTTGAACGCGTCGAAGGTCGCCTCCTGCCAGTAGGCGGACTGCGGTGCGCCGCGGACGATGAGGAGAGGCGCCGGCGAGAGCGACACGGGCTGGTTCACGTTTACGCGGCGGGGCAGGGTGGCTCCGCTGACCGCGACCCGCAGGCCGGCAAGTCCGCGCACCACGCTGCTCGGGGGTGTGACGCCAGTGGACGGCGCCTGCGGCCAGACGGCGGCAAGGGCCAGTCCCACGAGCGGCAGGAGGCCAAGCGGCAGCGCGGACCAGGGCATGTCTTCGTCGTCGCCGCCCAAAGCGAGCAGCACGACGCCGAAGGCCAGATAGCCGAAGGTGGGCAGGTCCTGGCCGATGGCCCAGATGCGCCTGTTGAGCGCCAGGACGAGGGTGCCCATCAGCCACAGCCAGACCAGCCGGGTCCTGGCCGTCGCCTCGGAGAACACCTGCCAGCCGAGCAGGCACGTAAGCCAGAGCAGAAGGCCCGTCACGATGATGGCCACCGTGTGGGGTCCGCCGGCGAGGATGGTTCCGCGCAGGGCACCAGGGAGCCACGTCGGGAGCACCGCCCAGAGGCCGAGGCCGAGAGCCGTCAAAAGGCGCAGCAAGTAGCGCGGGATGCCTTGCCCCCACAAGAGCGCGAGTGCCGTCGGCAGAATTGCGAGCAGCAGCGGACGAGGCATGCCGCTCGCCACCGCGTAGGGCCAGACGAGCAGCCCGAGCCAGACGCCGCGCAGCACGAGCAACACCCGTCCGCGGCTCATGGCGCCCATCTGCCGGCCCAGGCGACCAGCCCGTCGAGGCTGCCGATCGCCGGCGCCCTCAACTCCGCGCCCACTGGAACGAACACCGCGGGCTCGGGTGGTTCGGGCCCAAGCGCCGCTTCCCCGGCCGCGATCAGCCATAGTTCGCCGTAGGCGTCGGGCAGGGGCGGGGGCAGCCTGGTTCCCGCGATGCGCCGGGCGTCCGCCTCGGCGAGCGCTGCGAGGATGCGGACGAGTTGATCACGACCGTGGCCCGGCGGCAGGCTGATCCCCTCGGCGGCAACGCCGACGTCGAACCCCGCGGCGAGCAGGGACTCGGCGAGCGAAGCGGCGACCGAGATGGCGAGTTCGACATTTTCAGGCGAGGCGCCGGGGCATTGCAGCTGCAGGCTGCAGGTCCGGGCCGGCGGAGGCGTCGACTCCCGCACCTGGGGATAGCCTCGCTGCGCCGTTCGGGCAGCGTGCAGGCGGGTCAGCCGGTCGCCAGGCAGGAAGTCGCGGGTGCCGCGGACCACCTCCTGGTCGCCTTGCGCCTGCGTCTCGCGCCTGCCCAGCGGGACCGCAATCCGCCTCGGGTAGACGAGCAGGCTGCCGGGCAGCTCGACGCGGAACCGGCGCTGCACGAGGCCCAAGGCGTCTCGCAGCGCAATCTCGCAATTTCTGAAAGGAAACACCCCGCGCGGCACATTCGTGAAGCGATAGTGCTGGCGGAGGTGTCCCCCGAGACGCCACTCGCCGGGCCGCGCCGCATCGAGCGGCGACGGCGGCTCGTCCTCGAGTCTTGCGAGGGCCAGCGGCCAAGCGAGGGCAATGTCACCTTCGACGGCTATTTCGATGGTGTCGCCGGCTGTCGCCGGGTGGTCGGGCAATGTGCGGCGCAGGCTCGCCCGCGGGGTGCTACCCGCGGCGAACGCGGCGCCCAGGGCGAGCAGCAACGCGACTGCGGATACGGCGACGATAACGGCGCCCAGCCTGCCACCCGCCAAAAAGCCCGCGGCAAGCAGCACAAGGGGCGGTACGAGGCCGAGGCCCTGGATGCGCACGAACCTCACGGCTGCGTTGTGCGCGGCAACGGCAGGGAGGTGACGATCTCCCTGAGACAGCTTTCCGGGCTGCCGGACCGGCAGCGCAGACGGTGGCCCAGCACCCACGGCGCCAGGGCGCGCACGTCGTCAGGCAGGACGTGCGCGCGGCCATGCAGGAAGGCCCAGACGCGCGCGGCGCGCAGGAGTCCCACGCCAGCGCGCGGACTCGCGCCGAGCACCACGTCGGGATGCACCCGCGAGGCCCGCACCAGCGCGTGCACATAGCCACGCACCGCCGCGGACACGTGCGTCGCCAGGGCTGCCTTGCGCAGCTCCAGAATCTCCCCTTTGGCCAGAACGGGCCTAAGCGGCTGGGGCCTGATCTCGGACGCCATCGACGCGAGCAGGCGGTCCTCCTCTTCCGCGCTCGGGTAGTCGAGGTGGATGCGGAAGAGAAAGCGGTCGAGCTGCGAGAGCGGCAGGGGGAAGGTGCCCTCGTGCTCGGCGGGATTCTGCGTCGCAAGCACGGTGAACGGCTCGGGCAGCGGGTACGTGTGACCCTCGACGGTCGCCTGGCCCTCTTCCATGGCCTCGAGGAGGGCGGACTGGGCGCGCGGCGACGCGCGATTCAGTTCGTCGACGAGCAGAAGTTCGGCGAAGATGGGACCGGGACGGAAAGCGAACGAGCGCTGCTCGGGATCATAGATGTGTACGCCGACAACGTCGGCCGGCAGAAGGTCCGACGTCGCCTGCACCCGATGGAAGCGCAAGTCGAGCGCCTGTGCGACACTCTTGGCGAGCAGAGTCTTGCCGACGCCAGGCACGTCCTCGATGAGGATGTGGCCACCCGCCAGCACGGCGCAGACGATGGCCAGGGTCGCGTCCTCCTTGCCGACGACGCGCGTCGCCACCTCCCGAAGCACCTGTGCGATGCGCGGATCGAAGGCCCGCGCGGTGAGGACAGGTCTTTCGCTCATGGTTCCTCCAGATGGCTCGGCTGGTTTCGACGATAGCATAGCGCGACGCACCGCGCATGCCATGCAACCGCGTGCCACCGCCCTGCGTTCTACCTGATGCCGGAGTGACCGCTGCGGAGGGAAACAACGTGCACGACAACCGGGAAGCGGAGTTCGAACGCTTTTACCGCACTGAGGAGCGCCGTGTGCTCCGCCTCTGCTACGGCGTGCTCGGCGACAGCGAGCTTGCGCGCGATGCGGCGCAGGAGGCCTGGCTGCGCTACCTGCGCTACATCGAGGGCGACAGGCCCGAGTACTCGGTGCCGCTGCTCGTCACGATCGCGCTCAACGCCGCGCGGGACTGGCAGCGTCGGCGCAGGCGCAGGCCCGAGGACCTGTCTGGCGACCTGCCTGAATGGGCTGCGCCGCCTGGACCCGAGCAGGACCCGGACCTGCTCGACGCTGTTCAGCGACTGCCGCAGCCCGAGCGCGAGGCGATCCTCCTTCACTATGCCCTCGATCTGCCGCTGATCGATGTCGCTCGCGTGCTGCAGAAGCGGACCGGCGCCGTGAAGAGCATTCTGCACCGCGGTCGCGCGCACCTCAGGTCACTGCTTGGGGCAGAGGAGGGGATCTCGAATGGACGCTAGGGACGAGCGCTTCGAAGAGCGCCTTTTGCAGCTCGGCAGAACGATCGATCGCAAGGTCGGTCCGAGCGACCCCCAACTGCTCACGAGGCTTGAACGGGCTCGCGGCGAGGGCCGAAGGGCGACCAAGGGGCGTCCCGCGGGACGCGGCGGGCAAAATCGCTGGTTCTACTGGGCGGCGGTGCTGCTCGTCCTGCTGGTAGCCGTGCCGTACGTCGCACACCTCACAGGCGGACGGCAGCAGGCCGGGCACCAACATGTGACCAACGTGGGCCCGGTATACGGCAAGCCGATCGTGCTGGGCGCGGTCGAGGCGGTCGACTTCGCGACGGCGCGCAGCGGCTGGGTGGCGGCTGCGACGGGCGCATACGGCTCGCGCAACGTCGTGCTCGAGACAAGGGACGGCGGCAACAGCTGGACCGAGCGGCTGCTGCCCACGGGCTACACCGCGCTCGCCCTGCACTTCACGGGGGACCGTCAGGGCACGGGCTACGTGCTCGCGCAGGAGACGGGACTCGGCAGCCAGAGCGGCACCGCGTCCCAGACAGTGCCTGTGGCGATCCTCGCGACCCAAAACGGCGGCAGGACTTGGCACGTCGCCTGGCGCGAGCAGGGGCCGCAGGCGCTGTTCAATGCGACGGTGCTGATGCGCGTCGGCTTCCAGTTCTTCGGCAGCCAGGGCTACGCCTACGTTGGCGACAGGGTCCTGACGTCGCAGGACGGCTTCAAGGGCTGGACGGCGCTCACCTTGCCGCAGGGCTTCGAACCGGTGCACATGGACTTCCTGACGCCGCGGATCGGCTTCGTCGCGGGCCAGACGTGCGGGTCCTCGCCGCAACCAGGGACGGCCGGCGGCGCTGGCTGCACCGCAAGACTCATCGAGACGACCGACGGCGGTCAGACCTGGCAGACGAGCTTCACGGCGCCCGACCAGAACTACTGGAACTACTCGGCCGCGGTGAGCTTCCCGAGCGCTGAGGACGGCTGGTTCTTCCTCAAGGACTCGGCCACCTGGCAGGGCTACCTCTACCGCACCACCGATGGCGGCAAGACCTGGTCCCTCCAGCAGTCGCAGCTCGCTTCCGGGCGGGACGTGGCGGGCGCTCCGACGTTCGTCTCGGGGAATGTGGGCTGGCTGCCGAACAACGCCGGTGCGGCGCCGTACACCGAGGGTCTCCTCATCACGCGCGACGGCGGCAAGACGTGGCGCACCGTGGGCACCGACCTCTTCTGGAGCCTCTCGGGCGTCTCGCTCGTGTCGCCCGAGGTGGGCTACGCGGTCGGCCGCGGTGGCTCGCAGCAGAACGGCTTCCTCGTCAAGACCGTGGATGGCGGGCGCACCTGGACGCAGCTCCTGCCCTCGCTCGCCCCGACCACGCTCTTGGACTTCACGGACGCGCTCCACGGCTTCGGCATCGGGCTGGCATCCGATCCCCAGGCCGTGCTGGCGAGCGTCGACGGCGGCAGGACGTGGCGCGAGATCTACCGCGCGGCGGATCCGGTGCAGGCGGTCTCGTTCGTGGACCGCAAAGTCGGCTACATGGTCACCACGGCTCCGAGCGGTCAATCGCCGGTGCTGCTCGCGACGCGGGACGGAGGTCGGCACTGGCGCCGGCAGGCGCGGCTCCCCATCGCGAGCGGGGTGCTGGCCGGGACGACCACGTACCTCCATTTCCAGAGCGTCCGGGAGGGCATCATGCAGACGGGGTTCTATCCCGATGTGACGCTCTCCGCCACCATGGACGGCGGCAAGACCTGGACCGTCCTCTCCAGCCGACCGGCCGCACCAGGCGCCGCAGAGCAGTTCTCCTTTATCGCGGACATGGGCTACACGCTCCAGACGGTTCCTGGCGCGACCCTCTCCCAGCCCAGCGATGTGACCCTGGAACGGACGATCGACGGCGGCAAGAGCCACGACATCGTCCACACCTGGCAAGGGAGCGGCCAGGGGGCCGCGGTCTACTTCCTGAACCAGGACCTGGGCTGGGTGGCGATGCAGGAGCACATCTACAGCCAAGATGCGCGGACCGTCGTGTACGCGACGCGCGACGGCGGCAAGACCTGGACCGCTTCCTCGACAGCGATGTCGCTCCAGAACTTCAACACGCAGCTCCAGATGCAATTCGCGACGGCTAAGGACGGCTGGCTGATGGGGATCGGAAGCCTCTATCGCACGACCGATGGCGGCCGCACGTGGCAGCAGCTGCCCTGAGGAGGAAAGGAGCCTGCGTCGCGATCAACGGGATCGCGCCGCAGGCTCCGTGTTCTGCCCGAACTCTCGCAGGCTTGCGAGCAGGGCGGCAAGGTCGTGCCATGGCTGTTCCGTGAAACGCGCGTTGGCCCGGCTTGTCGACGGCAGTACGAATATGCGCGTCGGGCCGATGGTTTCGGGCTGCAGGCCAAAGGCAGCCTTGCGCCTGAGGTACGCCTCGGCAGGGCGCTTGCCGTTGAAGGCGAGGATTGCCGGTTCGCACACGCGGATCCGCCGCCTGAGGCCCTGCGGGTCGTCGCTGCCCTTCGCCAGGTGCGCATCGGGGCCCGATACGGTTTTGGCGAGATCCGTGAGCCCGATGCCGTACGCGAGCACATCCCCGAACTCGTCAGGTGCCAACTGGCGAGGGGTGAGACCAAGGCGCCAAAGAAGGGGCCAGAAGCGGTTGCCCGGTCCCGCGTAGTAGGCGCCGACCTGCGCCGAGCGCGTACCCGCAGCGCTGCCGCACAAGACCAGCCGCAGTCCCGGCGCCAGGACGTCTGGCAGGATCGCGTCAGCCTGCACCCCCGCACCTCCCTGAAACTTGCCGCGATGCTAAAGGTACTTGGCTGCCGATGGCGAAGGCCAAGCGCAGTCACCCTAGTGGGTGAAGGAGGCACGTCCAATGGTCAAGGCGGACAATGCCGGTGATGTTCCGGGCAACCTGGCCTGCGGCAGACGACTGCCGCAGGCTGATCTCTCAGCAGGTGGCGGCGCCCCGGGCCGGCGGGTGCTCGTGCTGCTCGGCTGCACGCAGCAGAAGGCCGAACAGGCCGAAGAGCCCCTGACATGGCAGGACTTCCTCGACCCCGAGCGGCTGCGGCGCCGCACCGAGCAGCTGAAAGACCACACGCGGCCCGCGCGCGAGATGTTCGCGTCCCCGCTGTTTCTTGGCGCCCTCGCGGGAGTGGCCACCTTGCGGCAAGCCCTGGGCTCGGACGCCGTCGGCGTGCTGATCGTGTCAGCGGCGTACGGTGCGATTCCGGAGGATAGGGAGATTGCGCCGTATGATGTCTCGTTCGGGAACGTGAGCATCGAGGAGGCGCGCTGGCGGGGCGAGCACCTGGGCTTGCCGGCGGCCGTGCGCGCAGCGAGCGGGGACTACCCGCTCGTGCTGTCGCTGCTCGGCAAGAGCTATCGCGCGGCCACCGACCTTCCCGGCGACGAGCCGCTGCCCGGCAAGCGCATCTATCTTACTGGCACGTCGGGCCTGCACTGGCTGCCCGAGGGCTCGAGCCAGGTGCGGCTCGGCGCCGCCGAGATGGAAGCGTTCGGCGCGGGCCCGATGACCGTCAAGGCGAAGGTGCTGCAACACTTCGCAACGGGGATCTTGCGCGGCGGCGCCGCGGCTCTGGACGAGGTGTTGGGCCACGTGGGGGCGGAGGGTTTCCTCAAGGTGGCCCTCGCCGGGCGGGACATCTGACCATACCCTCGGTCGGGCCGGGCACGGAGTTCGCTCCGTGCCCGGCATTTCACTTTTGGAAGTACTCGCGGTTGACTTCGATGAACGACTCCCACTGGGGCGGCAGCATGCCTTCCTCAAAGATCGCCTGAACCGGGCAGACCGCCTCGCAGGCCCCGCAGTTGATGCACTCGTCGGGATCAATGTAAAGCTGCGGCTCGTCGTCCTTGCCGTGGATGCAGTCGACAGGACAGACGTCGACGCAGGACTTGTCCTTGGTTCCGATGCAGGGTTCTGCGATCACGTAGGCCATCAGGCGATCCCTCCTGGGACAAGGTTATCGGACGGCGGACGGCGCGCCAAGGTTTTCGCGCACCAACCTGCAACCGTGCGAATGTGGCCTGGCGAAGTCGGGCCGCTCCTGCGAAAACGCGGCCAGGCGCCCTGGCTCGAAGCCTTCACTGCAGTCGTGCGGGCGGCCGCGTGCAGTTCGGCGCGGTCGGTGGCTGCGGCTATGCAGCTCGGCCTCGCCCGTGTGGGACGGCTCGGCGAAGTGTAGCCATACGAGTGTTGCCGGCGTAGGACGCACGGCTATCGGGCCGCGGATCAGCAGGCCCATGTCCAGCACGGACCCAAGGCTCTGCATACGCCGGGAGACGTTCGGCCGCGATCAGTTTGCCTCACGTGTCACCTGGTTGAAATGGCTGCTGCCCACAGCGACGGTGCAGAGCTGCCAAGCTGGCAGGTCCATGGCCTTCGGCGCCCCCCCTATGCGTGAACAGCACGACCCGCTGCTTCCAAGCGGGCTATTGCGCTATGGTAACTCTTCTCTTGGCTCGGCGGAAGCCGGGGTTGCGCTCGCCGCAACCCCGGCTGGGGTGCGCGACAGGATCATGCGCGGGGTCCCAGGCCGGGCAGCTGACGTACCCAGGGCAAGGTGCCCCGTTCGCCAAGCCCCATCAAAACGGCCGCTGACACGCGCGCCTTCCATCGCGTGCACCGTGCGGCACCAGGCACGCCAGTCCAACCGCAGTCGTCGGACAGGCCGTGGTTCAACCTAATCTCGCCGGCGCGCGACGCGTGCAACATACGCCGCCATTCAAGTCACGGAAGTCAATGGCGGTTTGTTTGGGCCCGTCGCCGACAGACCTTTTGGCCGGCAAGACGGCTTGGGCGGCCTGGATCCGGTGGAAAGTCGAGATAGGGCGGATCGACGTGTCATCTTATGCCGACCGACTCCGGTATCAGGCGGCATAAGAACAGGATGTTATTGTAAATATATCTGCCTGCAAGAGCGAAGGAGCATGAAAAACGCATTGGCCTTTGCCAAATGCCGTCGTCGATTTATAAGTGTTATACTCATATATGAGTCGGCAGTTGTGTCCGTCGGGCGTCTGGCGTCATTGGTCCGACTGGCTCCCGGGTAGGCGCAAGCCGCTTTCCAGGCCGAACGATTAGCGTTCCCACGCTTGTGACCGTGTGATACACTGTCGGGTGGACTCCGAACGGTGGGGGTGGGCGTATGCTCTCGCAATACTTCCCGATCGCTTTGTACATCGCCATTGCACTCGTGATTACGGCGAGTGTTCTCGGCGCATCCCGCCTGCTTGGACCCCGGAAGCCGTCGCCGCAGAAGCAGGCGACGTACGAATGCGGCATCGTTCCCGAGACGACGGTCGGACCCAGATTCTCCGTCAAGTTCTACCTGGTCGCCATGCTGTTCATGATCTTCGACGTTGAAGCCGTGTCCTTCTATCCTTGGGCAGTCCTGATGCACAAGCTCCGTCTCTTCGGTCTCATGGAGATGGTTCTCTTCGTAATCGTGTTGGCCGTCGGCTACGCGTATGTATGGAAGAGAGGGGGATTCCAGTGGCAGGAGTAGAGGAGCGCCCCATCCTTTTTTCGAGCATCAAAAAGCTCGCACAGTGGGCACAATCCGGTTCTTTGTGGCCGGCTCAGTTCGGCCTTGCGTGCTGCGCCATTGAAATGATGGCGACTGCGGCATCCCGTTTCGACCTTTCCCGCTTCGGCGCGGAGGTCATGCGGGCGTCGCCGCGGCAGGCCGACGTGATGATCGTGGCCGGGCGGGTGTGCCAGAAGATGGCGCCGGTCGTGCGCGAACTTTACGACCAGATGCCCGAGCCCAAGTGGGTGATCGCCATGGGCGCCTGCGCCTCTGTCGGCGGAGTTTTCAACAACTACGCCGTGGTGCAGGGTGTGGACCGCGTCGTGCCTGTGGACATCTACGTGCCTGGTTGCCCTCCGACGCCTGAGGGCCTGCTCGAGGCCGTCATGGAGCTGCAGAAGAAGATCCGCATGGGCGGCCGCGCGATGGCGCCGGCAATGCCGTCTCCCGAGGAGGTGGCCCACCCGTGAAGGAGATCCTGCAGGACCTCGAGGGAGCGTTCGGCGATCGCGTGACGGTCTCGGAGGCGCTCGGCCAGACCGTGGTGGAGTTGCCCGCGGGCGAGATCGTGAGCGTTGTCACATTCCTCAAGTCCCGTGGATTCAGCATGCTCATCGACATTTCGGCGGTCGACCGTCTGGAGCGCGACCCCCGCTTCGACGTGGTCTACCACCTGTACCACCTCGAGGAGAAGGACTGGTTGAGGCTCAAGGTGCAGGTGGGTGGCGATACGCCGAGCGTCCCGAGCATCGCGCACGTCTATGCCTCGGCCAACTGGGCCGAGCGCGAGTGCTACGACATGTTCGGCATCCGCTTCCGCGGCCACCCGGATCTCAAGCGGATCCTGATGCCGGACGACTGGGAAGGCCACCCGCTGCGCAAGGACTACCCGCTTACGGGTACACGCCCCTTGCCGCCGCTGGTGCACGAATAAGGGGGAATCGGCATGGCGGAACTAGAGACGACCTTCGGCCAGGTCGACCCCAAGACCGGCCTCAAACCGATGGTGATCAACCTCGGACCGCAGCACCCGAGCACGCACGGCGTGCTCCGCGTTCGTCTGGCCCTCGACGGCGAGCAGGTGCGCGCGTGCGAGCCGATCATCGGCTACCTCCACACAGGCATCGAGAAGAACTGCGAGGATCTGACCTGGAACCAGGCGATCACCTTGACGGACCGCATGGACTACCTCTCGCCCATCACGAACAACTTCGGCTACGTGCTGGGTGTCGAGAAGCTGCTGGGCGTCGAGGTGCCGAAGCGTTGCCAGTACATCCGTGTCATGTTCGCGGAGCTCTCGCGAATCGCCAGCCATCTGGTATGGCTGGGAACCAGCGCCATGGACATGGGCGCGATGTCTCCGTTCTTTTACACCATGCAGCAACGCGAGCACATCCTCGATCTGATCGAGATGTCGGCCGGTGCCCGCATGAACCCCAGCTACTTCCGCGTCGGCGGCCTGCTGAACGACCTGCCGCCGGGTTTCAGCGAGAAGCTGCGCGTGTTAATGGACGGCTTCCCGCGCTGGTTGCAGGAGTATTACGCGCTGCTGGACCGCAATCCGATCTGGATCGAGAGGCTCAAGGGCACATCGCCCATGACCGCCGAGCAGGCGCTCGAGTACGGCTGGACAGGGCCGTTGCTCAGGGCCAGCGGCGTCCCCCGCGACCTGCGCAAGGCGAACCCGTACTCCTCCTACGAGGATTTCGACTTCGACGTGGTCACCGAAACGGCTGGCGACGTCTACGCGCGTTACCACGTGCGCATGCGCGAGATGCAGGAGAGCCTCAAGATCATCCGCCAGGCAATCGACAATCTGCCTGAGGGCGAGTGGCACGTGCCTGGCTGGAAGGTCTATCCGCCAGACAAGGCGGAGATCGGACGCAACATGGAGGCCCTCATCTACCACTTCAAGCTGTTCACCGAAGGCATCCGGGTGCCAGCCGGAGAGGTCTACTCCGCCGTGGAGGGTCCCAAGGGCGAAATCGGCTACTTCCTTGTGTCCGATGGCTCGGGCAAGCCTTACCGCGTGCGGGTGCGCGGACCTTCGTTCTACAACCTGCAGGCTTTGCCGGTGCTGGTCCAGGACAAGATCCTGGCCGACGTCGTGGCGGCCATCGGTTCCATCGACATCGTGCTGGGGGAGGTGGACCGGTGAACGCGGCAAACCTCCAGAAGGCGCAGGAGCTCGTCCACCGCTTTCCCAAGAAGTCCTCGGCCCTGATCCCGATCCTGCACCTCGTCGAGGACGAGTTCGGCTACATCCCTGAGGCCGAGGTTCAGACCGTCGCAGACGTCATGGGCGTGACGCCTGCCTACGTCGAGTCCGTCCTGACGTTCTACACCCTTTTCCACCGCCAGCCCACCGGCAAGTACCTCGTCCAGGTCTGTCGGGGACTGAGCTGCCAACTGAACGGCGCCGACGAGCTTTCGCACTTTCTCCACGACGAACTCGGCGTACAGAGAAACGGTACGACAGACGACGGCCTCTTCACGGTCGAGGAGGTCGAGTGCATCGCGCTGTGCAAGGATGCGCCCGCTGTGCAGATCAACCTCGAGTTCTACCCGCGCATGACCAAGGAACAGCTCAAAGCGTTCCTCGACCAGGCCGCCAAGGAGGTCACGAGCGGTGCCTGAGACGCGTCTTCTCTTCAAGAACATCGACGTTCCGGGCATCGACGGAATCGACGTCTACGAGCAGCATGGCGGCTACGTCTCGCTGCGCAAGGCCGTTCTCGACATGACCCCGGATGCGGTCGTGCAAGAGGTCATGGCGTCGAACCTGCGCGGGCGCGGCGGTGCTGGCTTCCCGACGGGGCGCAAGTGGAGCTTTCTGCCGAAAGACGGGCGGACGCGCTATCTTGTCTGCAACGCCGACGAGTCGGAGCCGGGCACCTGCAAGGACCAGGAGCTCATCTACCGCATCCCGCACCTCCTGATCGAAGGCGTTCTGACGAGCGCCTACGCGATCGGCGCGGAGGACGCTTTCATCTACCTGCGCGGCGAGTTCAAGGGTGGCTACCGCATTCTCGAGCGGGCGATCGCCGAGGCGCGCGCCAAGGGTTATCTGGGCGAGAACGTGCTCGGCTCCGGTCGGCGCATCGAAGTCAACCTCTACCTCGGCGCCGGGGCGTACATCTGCGGCGAGGAGACGGCGCTGCTCGAGAGCCTGGAGGGCAGGCGCGGCATGCCTCGCCTCAAGCCGCCGTTCCCGGCTACCGCGGGGCTCTACGGCATGCCGACGGTGGTCAACAATGTCGAGACGCTTTCGGCCGTCGTGCCGATCCTGCAGATGGGCGGCGCCGAGTACGCCAAGCTGGGCACCGAGCGCAGCGCCGGCACCAAGCTCTTCTCGGTTTCTGGCAACGTGCGCAGGCCTGGCAACTACGAGGTGGAGCTCGGCAAGGTGACCTTGCGCGAACTGCTCTATGATCTCGCCGGCGGGCCGCCGGAGGGCCACGAGTTCAAGGCGGTCATCCCTGGCGGATCGTCCGTGCCGTTCCTCACACCCGACAAGTTCGACACTCCGCTCGACTACGAGTCCCTGCAGGGCGCCGGCACCATGCTGGGGTCCGGCGGCGTCATCGTGCTGGACGACCGGGCGTGCATCGTCAATGCGACGTTGCGCCTGATGGAGTTCTATCGGCATGAGTCCTGCGGCAAGTGCACCCCATGCCGCGAAGGCACGATGTGGCTCAACCAGGTGCTGCAGCGCGTCGAGAGCGGCGAGGGTCGCCCGGGGGATATCGAGACGCTGGCCGATTTGTGCAGCAACATCGACGGCCAGACATTCTGCCCGCTCGGCGACGCGGCGATCGGCGCTCTCGGCTCCGGCCTCAGGCTGTTCCACGACGAATACGAGGCGCACATCACCAAGGGCGGTTGCCCAATGGGGGAGGTAGTGCGTTGATTACCCTGACCATCGACGGCCGGGAGGTCGAGGTCGAACCCGGGACCCTGATCCTGGACGCGGCCAAGCAGGCGGGCATCCAAATCCCCGTCTTCTGCTACCACCCGCGCATGGACCCTGTGGCGGCCTGCCGCATGTGCCTCGTGCGCATCGAGAAGATGCCGAAGCTCCAGCCGGCGTGCGCCACACCGGTGGCGGAGGGCATGGTGGTGCATACCGACACCGACGAAGTGCGCAAGTCGCACGCCGGTGTGCTCGAGTTCCTTCTGGCGAACCACCCGCTCGACTGCCCGATCTGCGACAAGGGCGGCGAGTGCGAGCTGCAGGACAACTCGATCCGTTACGGGCCGAACCTGACCCGCTTCGCCGACCAAAAGCGCCACCTCGACAAGGCGCGTCCGCTCGGTCCGATCGTCGAGCTCGACCAGGAGCGCTGTATCCAGTGCATGCGCTGCGTCAGGTTCATGCAGGATGTCGCCGGCGACCCGGTGCTGACACTGCACGACCGCGGCGGGCACGCCGTCGTCGACGTGGCGGAAAGCCGCACCTTCGATTCGATCTTCTCGGGCAACACCATCGAGATCTGCCCCGTCGGCGCCCTGACTTCCCGGCCGTTCCGCTTCAAGGCCAGGCCGTGGGACCTGGACGAGGTGGAATCGGTCTGCCCGCACTGCCCTGTCGGCTGCAACATCCGGCTGTCGTTGCGCCATGGCGAAGTAAAGCGCATCCTGTCGCGCGACAACGAGGAGATCGACTGGGGCTGGCTGTGCGACCGCGGACGGTTCGGTTACGGCTTCGTCCATGAGGGTCCCCGCATCGAGACGCCGATGGTCCGGCGTGGCGAGACGCTCGTGCCTGTTGCGTGGTCCGAGGCGCTTGCCGCCCTCGAGCAGGGGATGCAGGGGCGCGTGGGTGCGCTCGGCGGCGGCCGTAGCTCGCTCGAGGCACAGTACCTCATGCGGCGCTGGATCAGGGAGAAGCTTCGCACGGAAAACGTGGACCATCGCGTCCTGCCGCTGACGACCGCGATCGCGCCCGGCCCGGTCGGGCGTATCGACGACGTCAACGACGCCGACTTCGTCCTGGCGCTCGACGCCGAAATGATCGAGGAGGCGCCGGTCCTGACCTTGCGCCTGCGGCACTTCCAGCGGCGCGGGCTGCGGATCGTCAGCGTCTCGCCGCGGGCCGGCATGCTCGACATGCCGCACGAGGACGTCGAGGCGGCGGACGTCGCGCAGGCGCTTCGCCAGATCGCCCAGGGCGAAGGCGAGATCGGCGAGGCGTTCCTCAAGGCCAGGAAGGTGCTCATGCTTTGGAGTGGCCGCGGCCATGATGTCGCTGAGGCGATCGAGTCCGCGATCAAGGCGCGCTCCGGCGAAACGTACACGATGGTCGTCGGGGGTCTCGCGAACTCGTTCGGAGCCGAGGCCGTCGGCCTCGTGCCAGGCGAGGGCGGCCTGGACACTCGCGCGATGCTCGACGCGGCCGCGCAGGGACAGCTGGACGGCCTCTTCATCATGGCGCAGGACATCGAGGACTTCCCCGACCAGGCGCTTCTCGAGGGGGCGCTCGCGCAGCTGCCGTTCCTGGCGGTCGCCCAGGCGGTACCTGGACGACTCACAGAGCGCGCGGATGTCGTGCTGCCGCTGGCCGCGTGGGCGGAGTCCGACGGACACTTCGTCAACATGGAGGGACGCGCCCAGCGCTACTACTCCGGCGCGACCAGACCGAGCGGCGTCCACGACGACTGGCAGCTCATGGCGGCTCTTGCCGGGCTCGCCTGGGGCCGGGAGGAGACCGAAGCCGCGCTTCGCCTGGAGCTCCCGGCGCTGTTCGAGGCGCATCGCCGCGAAGGCGGCAGCGTGCCGCAGGGTGGCTACGAGAGCGGTGAGCAGGGGACCGTACGGGCAAGCATCTACCACAAGGGCGTGACGCCCGATCCGTTCCTGCGCTCGCTCGTGCCGCAGGCGGAGCTCGCTGGGAGGGCGGAGTAGGATGCTGACAGTCATTCTCATCCTGATCAAGGGCATCATCACGGCCACGCTGCTCCTTGCAGCGTTCGGCGTGATGACCTGGGTCGAGCGCAAGGTGCTCGCCCGGTTCCAGTTCCGGCCCGGGCCGAACCGCCTGGGGCCGGCCGGCGTTATGCAGTTCGTGGCGGACGGGCTGAAGCTGGTGTTCAAAGAGGAGATCATCCCTACGGCGGCGGACCGCCTGGTCTACCTCATGGCGCCGTTCATCTCCCTGACGGCGGCC
Source organism: Bacillota bacterium (assembly GCA_021845645.1). The sequence goes on along the minus strand of JAJZVM010000065.1, from coordinate 3,453 downwards.
ATCATCGCATTTGCCGTGATTCCTTGGGGCCCTCCGATCCACATCTTCGGCCAGACGGTGTCCATGGAGATCGGCGGGCCGAACATCGGCATCCTGTTCATCTTCGCGATCACGTCGCTGGGCGTTTACGGCCTGATCCTCGGCGGCTGGGCGTCGTCGAACAAGTACAGCCTCCTCGGCGGCCTGCGCTCCACGGCGCAGATCATCTCCTACGAGCTCGCCATGGGTCTCGCCGTCACCGGTGTTCTGCTCGCTGCCGGCTCGGCGGACCTCAACACGATCATCGCAAGGCAGTACCACCTCTGGTTCATCGTGCCGCAGATTCTCGGCTTCATCATCTACGTCATCACGATGGTCGCGGAGACGAACCGCACGCCGTTCGACTTGCCCGAGGCGGAGAACGAGCTGGTTGCGGGATATCACACGGAATATACGGGCCTCAAGTGGGCCATGTACATGATGGCGGAGTACATCAACATGATCACGGTTTCCGGCCTGGCCACGACGCTCTTTCTCGGCGGCTGGCACGGACCGTGGCTCCCGCCCGAGATCTGGTTCCTGATCAAGGTCGCGGCTTTCATGTACTTCTTCATCTGGCTGCGCGCGACGCTGCCCAGGCTGCGCTACGACCGCCTCATGGCCTTCGGCTGGAAGGTGCTTCTGCCGGTGGCCCTGCTGAACACGCTCGCGACCGCCGTCTGGGTGGCCGTTGCACGCTAAGGGGGCCGGGGGGGCGCTGTGCCCTGGCCTTCTCAAGGGGGTCTTCCGATGCTGAGCACTGTCGTCTTCTGGATCGCAGCCGTGCTGGCCGTCGCAGGCGCCGTCGGCGTCGTGGCGACGCGCAACCCGGTACACACCGCCTTGTCCCTCGTGCTCACCATGCTTGCGCTCGGCGTGCTGTTCCTGCTTCTGCACGCGGAGTTTCTCGCGGTCGTTGAGGTGCTGGTCTACGCCGGGGCCGTGATGGTGCTCTTCCTCTTCGTCGTGACGCTGCTGATGGCTGGCGTCAAACCTCCCAGGGAGGAGCATCACCTGCGCCTCGCGTACCAGACCCTGATCGCCGGCCTGTTCGGGCTCATCCTGTTCGTACTGGTGCTGCACACCCTGGTCGGCTCCGGCTGGGTCGGCACGCTGGCAGGGCCAGGAGCCGGCAGCTTCGGCACAATCGCCGCATTCGGCACCGCGCTCTTTACGCGATACCTCCTGCCCTTCGAGCTGACGGCCGTGGTGCTGCTCGTCGCAGTCATCGGCGTCGTCGTGCTCGGACGCGAGCAGGAGTAGGGGGGAGGGAAGCTCATGGTGCCGATCGGCTACTACCTTGTCCTATCCGCCATCCTGTTCGTCATCGGCGGTGTCGGCGTGCTGGCACGCCGCAACCCGCTGCAGATGTTCATGGCGGTCGAGCTCATGTGGAACTCCGTCAACCTCAGCTTTGTGGCGTTCGCGCGCCAGTACCTCGACATGGCGGGGCACATCTTCGTCTTCCTTGTGATCACGGTCGCCGCGGCTGAGGTCGCGATCGGTCTGGCGATCATCGTCATGGTCTTCCGCAAGCGCGAGCACATGGACGTCGACGACCTTTCGCTGATGAAGGGGTAGGACATGCAAGACGCAATCGTTATCCTCCTCCTGCCCGCGCTCGGCAGCCTGATCGCCGCCGTGTTGGGGAAGAGCATCGGGCGCAAGGCCACCGCCTATGTGACGGTGGGGGCGATGGGCGCCGCCTTTCTCTGGGCCTTCTCCGTGTTCTGGCGCCTTCTGCAGCTGCCTGCGGCGCAGCGCAGCTTCGATCCCGTCTACTGGCAGTGGATTCATGCGGGTGCCCTGAAGCTGCAATTCGGACTCCTGATCGACCCGCTGTCGACGACGTTCTTCCTTATCGTCACGTTCGTTGGCTTCCTGATCCACCTGTACTCCGTGGGATACATGCACGAGGACGACAACTTCCAGCGCTTCTTCGCCTACTTGAACCTGTTCGCCCTCGCGATGCTGCTGCTCGTGGCCGCGGACAACTTCGTCTTCCTCCTCGTCGGCTGGGGTGGCGTGGGCCTCGCCTCCTACCTGCTGATCGGCTTCTGGCACACGCGCCCAAGCGCCGTCCAGGCGGCACGCAAGGCCCTGGTGCTCAATGTCGCCGGCGACGTAGGCATCATGCTGGCGATCTTCATCCTGGTCATGACGATTGGCCGCCTGAACTACGCCGGCGTGTTCAGCCACGTGAGCTCCCTCTCCGCCCTTCAGGTGGAGCTCGTCGCCTTCCTGCTCTATCTGGGCGCTGCCGCCAAGTCGGCGCAGTTCCCGCTGCACGTCTGGCTGCCTGACGCCATGGAAGGTCCGACACCGGTTTCCGCCCTGATCCACGCGGCCACGATGGTGACGGCCGGCGTCTACCTCGTGGCGCGTGCCTACCCGATCTTCCACGCGGCGCCGATCGCGGCCGAGTGGGTTGCGGGCATCGGCGCCTTCACGGCGCTGTTCGCCGCGACGATCGCGATCACGCAGAACGACATCAAGCGCGTCATCGCCTACTCGACAGTGTCGCAGCTCGGCTACATGTTCATTGCGGTCGGCATCGGCTCGTACGCGGCCGGCATCTTCCACCTCACGATGCACGCCTTCTTCAAGGCCCTCCTTTTCCTGGCGGCGGGTTCGGTGATCCACGCCGTGGGCGGCGAGCAGGACATGCGCAAGATGGGCGGACTCAAGAAGCTGCTGCCGATCACCTATTGGACTATGCTGATCGGCGCGGCCTCGAACGCCGGTGTGCCCCTGTTCGCCGGCTTCTTCTCGAAGGACGAGATCCTGGGGCAGGCGCTGGCTGGCGGCCACTTCTGGCTCTGGCTCGCGGGCGTCGTCACAGCGTTCTTCACGGCGCTGTACATCTTCCGACTGATGTTCCTGACATTCCACGGCAAGTACCGCGGCGACGGCCACCCGCACGAATCGCCCAAGGTGATGACCATTCCGCTGATCGTTTTGGCGGTCGGGGCCCTGTTCGGTGGGTACCTGAACGTGCCAGGGGCCTGGAGCGTGTTCGACGACTGGCTCGCGCCGGTGTTCGCCCGCTATCCGGGCGGCGTCAGCTCGGCCGCGGCGGCAGCGCCGCAGTGGGGCGCGATGGTGCTGACCGCAGTCGTCGTCCTCGTGGGCATCTACGTCGCGTGGCTGTACTTCGGCCGCGGCGAAGTCCGCACGGAGCTGCCCGAGGGTGCGCGCGGCGTGCACAAGCTGCTCTTCAACAAGTACTACATCGACGAGATCGGTCATGCGGCGCTCGTCTGGACCTCGGATCGCCTCGGCATCGTGCTCGACCTCTTCGATCGCGTGGTCGTCGACGGCATCGTGATGGGCATCGCAGGGCTGGTCACGGCATGGGGCGAGGCCTTGGCGCCCCTGCAGGACGGCTTCCTGCGGCGCTACGGACTCGCGGTGCTGGTTGGCGGCGTGGCGATC
>JAJZVM010000064.1 GCA_021845645.1 Bacillota bacterium | reverse complement strand
CGCGATCGCGCGGAAGTGGCCGTAGCGGGTCGGCAGTTCGGCCTCGCCGACGCGTTCGACCAGGCGCTCGCGCTGGCGGCGGTGGTGGATGATGTCGGCGATCGTCACCACCTTGAGCCCGTGTTGCTCCGCGAAGGCGAGCAGGTCGGGCGTGCGGGCCATGGTGCCGTCGTCCTTCATAATCTCGCAGATCACCGCCGCAGGTGACATTCCGGCCATGCGCGCAAGGTCGACCGCGGCCTCGGTGTGGCCTGCCCGCTTGAGGACGCCGCCCGGCTGCGCCTCGAGCGGGAAGATGTGTCCTGGGCGCACGAAGCTGTCCGGACCGACCTTGGCGTCCGCCGCCAGACGGGCGGTGAGGGCGCGGTCCGCCGCCGAGATGCCTGTTGAGACGCCCTTTGCGTCCATCGAGACGGTGAATGCGGTCTCCCAGTGCTCGGTGTTCTCGGACACCATCGGGGGCAGCTGCAGTTCCTTGACGCGCTCGCTTGCCAAGGGCAGACAGATCAGACCTCGGCCCTGCGTGGCCATGAACGTGATGATTTCCGGCGTCACCTGTTCCGCCGCGGCGACGATGTCCCCCTCGTTCTCCCGGTCCTTGTCGTCGATGACGACGATCATGCGTCCCCTGCGGATCTCCGCGACCGCTTCCTCGACACTCGCGAACATGGTCAGGCCTCCTCGGTACGGGTCAAAGCTTCAACATAGCGGGCGATGACATCCACCTCGAGGTGGAGCGGGTCGCCCACTGTCCGCTGCCGCAGCGTCGTGTGCCGAAACGTGTAGGGGATCACCGCGACTGCCGCCCGCCCTTCGTGGTAGTCCGCTACCGTCAGGCTGATCCCATCCAGCGCGAAGGATCCCTTGACGGCGATGTAACGGCGCAGGAGTTCCGGCACATCAACGACGAGTCTATAGCCGTCGCCCTCCGCCGACAGACCCGTGAGGAGGGCGAGCCCGTCCACGTGCCCTTGGACGAGATGCCCGCCCAGGCGGTCGGAGAGCTGCAGCGGCCGTTCGAGGTTGACGTCCTGTCCCGTGCCACGGCGCTCGAATGCGGTGCGCGACAGTGTCTCGGGACTGAGGTCCGCCGTGAAGCGGTTCTCGCCGCAGGATGTGACCGTGAGGCAGCAGCCGTTCACAGCGATGGACTCCCCCACGCCGAGGTCCGAGGCGAGATCCGACTCGATGGCGATCCGGGCTCCACCAGCGTGGCTGACCAGCGCTACAACGCTGCCGATGTCGGTCACGATGCCAGTAAACATCACGTCGCCTCTCTTTTCACGGTCGCGGTGAAACACGCGTCAGCGCCCAGGACCCGCCAGTTGCCGTCCCGCAGGCGAAGACCTGCGGCCGGGCTCGCCGCGCCGATACCCGCGACGCCGGGCGGTGCCGTCCGACCGCCGAGGACGAGCGGTGCAACGAAGACCGCCACGCGATCGACGAGAGTCTGGTCGAACATTTCACCGTGCACGGTCGCCCCGCCCTCGACAAGCAGGGACGTGACATCGCGCCGGCCGAGGTCGTCCAGTACGGCGTTGAGGGGCAGCCTGGGTCCCTGCCCGATGGCCACGACTTCGGCGCGCTCGGCGAGCGGCTTCAGCCTCTCAAGCGGCGCGCCAGTGCCGACGTAGACGATCGTGCGCCCTTCCGCGGCGAGCATGCGCGACGAGACGGGCAGGCGGGCCTCGCTGTCCAGCACGACGCGCAGCGGCGAAGGACCGCGCGCGTCGCGCACCGTAAGCTGCGGATCATCCGCGAGCGCCGTGCCGATGCCGACCAGCACCGCGTCGTGCGCGGCTCGCAGGCGATGCGCCTCGGCGCGGGCCTCTGGTCCGGTCATGTAGAGGCTCTGTCCGGTGCGCGCCGCGGACTGACCGCCGAGCGAGAGGGCCCACTTCGCGGTGACATAAGGGCGGCCAGTGCGGCGCCAGTGCAGATAGGCCGCGTTCTGCGCCAGCGCGACGTCGGCGCCGGGACCGACCACGACCTCGACGCCGGCAGCGCGCAACTCCGCAAAGCCGCGGCCCGCCACCTGCGGGTTGGGGTCCTCGATCGGCGTGACGACCCTCGCTATCCCGGCTGCGATGATCGCCTTGGTGCAGGGCGGCGTGTGACCAAAGTGGCAGCAGGGCTCGAGCGTCACGTAGAGCGTCGCTCCGCGCGCCGCCTCGCCGGCCGCTGCGATGGCCGCCGCCTCTGCGTGCGCCGTGCCTGGACCGAGGTGCAGGCCTTCGCCGACGACGGCGCCGTTGCGGACCAGCACGGCGCCGACCTTGGGATTCGGCGAGACGCGCACTACCGCCCTATCAGCCAACGCGAACGCTCGCGCGAGATATGCCTGGTCTTCCGCTGACGACAAGGGATCACTCCTGACCTGGAAAAGGAAAGAGCCCAGGGAAGGCACTCCTTCCTTGGGCCGCAGGGATACCCAATGAAGCCCCTTCTCCCATCCCGACTTTAACGGTCGGCCCCGGAATTTCACCGGGTCGGCTCCAGTCGCCTGGAGTTCGCGGGCTTGGCCTTAGGCCATCACCGCCGGTTCGGAATTGCACCGGACCCTGAAGGAGGATCAAAGCACTATGTAATTTGACTACGTCATCCTACCACCTTGGAACTGAAGCGGGCAAGGGTAGTAGGACCGGGAGTTCTACTTGCTATGCGCCTGGGCGGACAGCCCGGGCACAGAGTCGGCGTAGCCGCCCAGACGCTCCGCGACGAGCTGGAACACGCTGCCCTGACGGAACGGGTCGCTGTCGTCGCCGGCCGGGACGCCGGTGAGCAGCTCGATGCCCTGCTCGATCGTCTCGATCGCGTAGACATGGAACCGGCCGTCGCGTACCGCGGCGAGCACCTCGTCCGAAAGCATCAGGTCGTCGACGTTCTGCTGCGGGATCATGCAGCCTTGGCTGCCGGTCAGCCCCTGGGCCTTGCAGACGGCGAAGAAACCCTCGATTTTTTCGTTGACGCCACCGATCGGCTGTATGCGCCCCGCCTGGTCCACCGACCCCGTCACCGCGATCTCCTGGCGGATGGGAAGACCGCTCAGATCGGAGAGGATGGCGTAGAGTTCCGTGGATGAGGCGGAGTCTCCCTCGATGCCGCCGTAGTTCTGTTCGATGGTCAGGCTGGCCGACAGGCCGAGCGGCCTCTGCTGCCCGAACCGCCAGCCGAGGTAACCTGAGAGCGTGAGCACGCCCTTGGAATGGATCGGTCCTGAGAGCTGGATTTCGCGTTCGATGTCGACGACGCCGGCCGATCCCGCGTACGTGCGTGCAGTGATGCGGGCAGGAAGCCCGAACGACCGCTCCCCCGCGGTAAGCACCGTGAGGCCGTTGACCTGGCCGATGCGCGTACCCTTCGTCTCGATGCGGATCGTGCCGAGCTGGATCATCTCCAGCATGCGCTCCTCGAGTAGCCCGGCGCGCTGGCGCCGGGCAAGGAGGGCCGCCCGGACCGCTTCCGCGTCGATCGTGTGCCTGCCGCCCTGCTGCGCAAAGGCATCGGCCTCCACGGCCAGCTCGATGATGTCGGACATGCGCGTGGAGAGGCGCCGGCGGCCACCTGCGTTCCTTGCGGCCTCTTCCATCATGCGTGCCACGCCATCGGCCGACAGTGGACGTATGCCATGGGTCTGGGCGAGTCCGGCCAAAAAGCCGGCCATCGCGGTCCTGTTCTCTGCCGTGTTCTCCATGTCGGCGCTGAAGTCGACGCGCGTCTTGAACAGCTTGCGGAACTGCTCGTCGAGCTCCCTCAGTTGCAGATAGGCGCTCTCCGGTCCGATGAGCACCACCTGCACGTCAAGTGGGATGGGCTCCGGTCTCAGCCCCGACGTGGGCATCGGGCGCTCCTGCTGCCCGACGTTCTCGATCCGCGCGACGTGGTGCTGCAGCGCTCGCTTCAACCCTTCATAGGCAAGCGGGTTCTGCACGAGTTCGCGGGCCGGCACGATCAGGAAGCCGCCGTTCGCCTGGTGGATGGCGCCGGCGCGGATGAGGTGGAAACCGGTGCGCAGCGATCCTTCGGGCCCGCCTTCGTACTCCAGGCGACCCATCAGGTTGTAGTACGAGGGGTTGGGCTCGTAGATGACGGGGGCTTCCGCGCTCTCGCGCGTGACGAGCGCGTTCACCGCGAACCAGCCCGGATCGGGCGGAGCTTCCTGGCCATCGGGCGGCACGAACAGCGCGAGCCACTCGCCGATCCGCTCCTGCAACTGCCCGAGGTGGTGACTGAAGGCGGAGCCGGGGAAGGCGGCGACCAGCGCGGCGAAGAGCGGTGCTGACGCGTAGCTGGCCCGCTGGATGGCGAGATCGCCCAGGGTGCGCTGGGCCACGAGCTGTATTTCGTGCGCCTGACGCACGAACGCCTCGCCGAGCTTCGCCACCTGCTGCGACCTTGCCGAGAGTTCCTCGCGCTCGTCGTTGCCCATCGCCGCCACGGCTTCCTGGTCGAGCGGCTGGCCGTCCTTGAGCGGCAGGCTCTGCAAGCCGGTGGGCCCCGGCTTGACCACGAAACCGAGCGCGCGCGCCTCGCGCTGGAACGTTGCGAACTCCCGTTCGGTGCTCTCCGCAGCCTGTTCCAGCACCTGGTCCCTTGCGGCGCGATATTCGTCCGAGGCGAATGCCTGCGGCAGGCGCTCGGAAAGGTCGCGGCGAAGTTGGCGCAAGGCCTGGGCGAAGTGCGGGCCGGTGCCCGCGGCCACAGCGACGGCCTGCGGCGCTTGAGGGTTCTGGAAGTTTGGCAGGTACAGCCAGTCGCGCGCGGGCGGCAGATCTTCCGCCGCCTCGCGGAGGCGGCGCCGAGCGTAAGTCGTGCGTCCCGTGCCCGTCGGCCCGGAAACATAGATGTGGTAGCCGTGGCGCCTGAGGGAGATGGCGAACGCCATCGCCTCCTCCGCACGCGGCTGGCCGACGAGGCGCTCTTGCGCGATGACCTCTTCTGTCGATGCGAAGCCGAGAGTCTGGGGATCGAGCTGCCAGCGCAGCGTCTGCGGGTCGAGCGATGCGTAGCCCACTCGGACCACCTCGTGTCATGTTTCCGCAGCAGACAGGAGACTCCTGCCTTTGTCGAGGAGGGATCCCTTTGCCGCCAGAGGAGGAACTTGTTCGGCGCGAACTCCTGCGGTTCGTGCGTCGGGGCGCCAGGGAGGGCGTACTGCGCGGCACATTCGGCAACGTCTCGGTGCGCATGGGCGATGAAGTTCTGATCACGCCGACGGCGAGCGACTATCTCAGGCTCAGGGCGGGGGATATGGCTGTGGTCGGCCTCGACGGCGACGTCCGTGCGGGAAGGCCCTCGAGCGAGCTCGAACTGCACCTCGCGATCTACCGCCGCCTGCCGCAGGCCTCGGCCGTCTGGCACGACCACGCGCCGTACGCGGTTGCCGCCGCGCTGATCACGAACGAGGTGCCGATCTTCACGGGTGAGGGCCACGGCTTGATCGGACTCCACCTTCCCGTGGCCGCCTACCGCCCGGCCGGGTCGGCACTGCTGGCAAGCGAGGCGGCCGACCTGCTGCTCGAGACGGGCGCCAGCGCCTGCCTTATGCGCAACCACGGCCTCTGCGCCACGGGACGCAACCTCATGGAGGCGTACAGCTGCGCCATCGCCGCCGATGAGGCGGCTCTCCACTACCTTCTGACGCGGGGGATGGGGCCAAGGTCGCTCGACAGCGCGGAGGCAAGGCGCATCCGCGAGACGTTCGCCGGCTACCACATGCATTAGGCGGCGGGCCGTTCGCGCGGCCCTGCATGCGGACGCCGCCAACGAAAGGGGATGTCGCATGAAGGCAGTCAACCACCCCACGGCCAAAGCCGGGGCTCCAGGACACCATTGAATCACGGGCGCCAGAACACGAAGGCCTGGGCTTCGTCGGTCATTCCGAGTTCGCCATCCTGGCCGATCCAGATGGCCGCGTGCCCTGCGGCGGCCCTGCCGATGCCTTTTGAGCCGTGCAGGAAGAGCGTCTTGCTGAGGACTTCACTCCAGGCCGGGTCCCTGCCCAAAACGGTCACCGCCAGGAGCCCCCGGCCGCCCGGCTGACCGCTGCGCGGATCGATCAGGTGGTGTACCCGCTCGCTGCGCTGCGTCCAGCGCAGCCGCGCCACGGAGGATGTGCAGACGGCTTTCCGCGTCGATATGCGCAACGCCGCTCTCAGCAGGTCCGGAGTCTGCGGATCCTCCACGCCGATTTGCCAGCCCTGTCCGTCAAGGCCAGGACCGGCGGCAATGAGATCGCCGCCCGCATTCAGCAGGTAGTTCGCGGTGACGTGCTGCGCGATCGATGCGGCCCAGCGAACGGCCAGCCCCTTGCCGATGCCGCCGAGGTCCACACGCGCGCCGAGCATAACCTCGCGCTTGCGGGGCCTGCGCATCAGCCACGGACCCGAAATGGCCGACGGCTTGGGGCCCGGATGAGGTGCGCCCGCATAGCCGTACGCCTCGAGACGTTCGAGCACGCGGGGGTCGAACAGGCCCTCTGTGCGCAGATTGGCCCGGCGGGCGGCAGAGAGCGCTCGGTAGAGCCGGTCCGAGATGGCGGTCCACTGACCGACACGGGCATTTAGGGACACGAGTTCAGCCGTATCCCTGAAGCGCGAAAGGGCCTGCTCGGTCGTTTCGATGTCGCTTGCGATGGCCTGCGCCACCGCCTGGCCCAGGACCTCGTCGAGGTCCGGCAGGTGTAGCGAGATGGGGGAGGCCATGGCGCGCCACCTGTAGACGCGGCCCTGCGCGGTGATCATCACGGCATGCCGGAGGCGCCCGTCGTCGCCTGCACAGTCGGCACGGCGACGTTGCCCACCGCGGGCGTCACGGGTGCCGCCGGGGGCTTCTGGCGCCTGAGGTCCGCCAAGGTCATGCTCAGCGAGGCGGCGTGGGCGGTGTCCGCCGCAAGGGCGCGCTCCTCCTTGCGCAGCTTCTGTGCCAGGCGCCGGTTCTCAAGCGCCACGTGCGACACGCGCCGCGCCAGGATTGCCTGCCGCGCGTTGCGCGCCGCCGTGGGGCGCAACGATGCGAGGACCGGGTTCAGCGCCCACGCGTAGGTGGCCGCCGCCACCCCGATCAGGGTGAGCAGGCGGCCGATGTGCACCTGCCCGCCCGTACCGCCATTGGCCACGGTGTGACGGGAGGTGGATCTAGTCATCGCCACCGCCACCGTCGTCGCCCGAGCCGCCGTCGTCCCCGCCTCCGGAAGCGCCCGTCGTCGCCTGGACCGCTGGCGTCGCCAAGCTCTGCTCCGCGGCGACGGCGGCAGCGGCGGCAAGGTTTTGCCTGGTCGTCGCGATCGAGGCCTCGAGGGCGCCGATCTGCGTCCTGGTCTGACGGTCCCGGGTGTTCACGTCCCGCATCGCCGTACTGAGATTGGCTTGCGCCTGCTCCTGGGACTTCAGCATGGCCACGAGCGCGGGGAGCTTCGTCGGGGCCTGTGCCGGTGGGGTGGCGCCGCGGACGGCGGCGGTCGCGCCGATCAGCGTAGCGCCTGTGCCAACGGTCGTGAGCAGTCTGCGTGTCAGGAGTTTCATGCCTCTTTGCCTCCCTGCGGCAGAGCCCCGCGGGCGCGGGGGATCTCAAGCCAGTAGCGCGTCGCCGCCGCCGCCACAACGAGGCCGGCCAAGGCCAGGTAGAGCGGGCGCAAGGCGATGCTGTCGCTGCCGGCGAGCAGCCCGTGGGTCCAGGCGAGCGCGAAGACGAGGATGGCCCCACGGTGCACGTAAAGCCACACCTTCGGCGGCAGCTTCTCGGCGTGGCTCGCCGTCAGGGCGGTCAGCAGCATTGCGTAGAGGGACAGGGTGCCGAGGGCGACGGCTGGCGTCCGGTATGCGGCGTAACCGGGTACCAGCGCTCCGACCAGGCTGACGTGGGCGTACAGGTCAAGGACGATCGCCGCCACGTGGAGCGCCACAAGCGCAACGACGAAGACGGTCAGATAGCGGTGCCAGACGAGCATCTGCTTCGTCTGGCGCCAGACTGTCCTGTTCACCGGATGGCTCATGAGAATGCCCACGGCGACGAGCACCGCCAGGAGGATCAGTGCGGCGAGCGCGGTGGCGCGCGCGATGATCCAGGGAAGATTGCGCGCATAGAAGGTGGTTTGCGGCACCGCCCGCACAGTGAGGCCAAGCAGCAAGGCCGAGAGCCCCAAAAGGCCTGTCGCAGCTGCCTTTAGGCTAAGCCTACCCCGCAAGCGAACTCCCCCAGCGATGTTTTTTATAGCGCTTCGAGAGCGCCTGCCGTTTTGTGGGGGTAGGGTAGCGGATCCGAATGGACTTTTCCTTGACGCGGCCGGCGGAAGTGGCGGCGCCCATGGGGCCGCAGCTTACCACCCGACAAGCCGGCGGCTCGGTGCCGGCGTCAAGGAACGCGCGCCACTCCGCTTCGCTTCCGAACAGCCAGAGACGAGCACCCGTGCTGTTGCACGCCGAACATGTCCACGAGTGCACCGACAGGGTCATCTCGTCCCGGATGACGCCGCAGACCGAGCAGAGAGCGCCGCCTGCAACCCGTCAGGGTTCACGAGCATCTGCGCACCATTCCCGTCGGTTCCTGGAGGTTCAAGCGAACTGCGGCAGCAGATCGCGGTGGGCGGCCAGTAGTTCGTCCAGGCAGGCCGACGCCACCGCGCGGTCGCCGATCAGAGGGTGGGCCATGGCAGCCTGCAAGGCGGACTCCCGGTCGCCGTGGATAGCCGCACGCACCGTGAGGCGCTCGTAGTCCTTGACCTGGCGGACGAGCCCGCGCGGGCCGAGCGGCAGGGGCAGGGCGAGCCGAGGATGCGCCCCGTGCAGATCCACGTCGCACGTGAGTTCCCCGACCTCGTCAGGGGCGAGAATATCCGAGGTGCCGCGGCTCGGCACGTTGAGATGCAGCTCCTCGTCCCCCCGGCCACCCAGGGCTGTCATCACGCGCAGGGCGAGGCCCTCGTACCCCTCTTCCGTGAAGATCGTCTCCGCCGTGATGCCTCGGTCGTGTCGGGATTCGGTCACTTCGGTCATGTACGAGTTGCGCCGGGCGGCCAGGATGGCGCGATACCGCTCGAGCGCCGATGCCGCGTCGCCCTGGCGCAGGGCGGCGCCCACTTCGGCGTAGAGCCGTTCGTTCCAGGCCAGGATCATCTCGCCGCGCGTGCGCTCGAGCGAGAGTTCGCGCTCGTACGCCGCCCGGCGGCGGTAGAAGTAGTAAAGGTATTCGTTGGGCAGTAGGCCGAGGCCCTGAATCAGCTCCGGTCCGAAGAAGCCCAGCGTCCGCACGCCGCTGCAGAGATCTGCCGCCCCCTCGAGGAGCCCGGGCAGGGTCTCTACCCCCTCGATCCGCACGGACTGGATCCAGCCAAGGTGATTGAGACCTTGGTAGGCGATCGAGACGTCATCCTCCGCGACGCCCAGGTAGCGGCAGATGTCGGCCTTCAGGCCAGATGGCGCGTCGCAAAGCCCCACGACGCGCTCGTGGCCCGCCTGGTGCAAGGCTTCGACGATCAGGCCGGAGGGGTTCGTGAAGTTGAGGAACCAGGCGCTGGGCGCCCTCCGCCGCATCCGCTCGATCAAGTCCAGCACGACCGGTATGGTCCGCAAGGCCATCGACATGCCACCGATGCCAGTGGTCTCCTGACCGATCAGGCCGTGGCGCAAGGCGATCCGCTCGTCGCGGATCCTGGCCTCGGCGCCTCCGGTGCGCACGGCCGAGAAGACGAAGCCGACCCCGTCGAAGACGTCGTCGAGGTCCCCACTGACCCTGATGCGCGTCTCTGCATCAAGAGAGCGGCCCAAGGCGGTGCCGAGCTCTGCCATCAACTGCGCCCGCTCGGGCACCGTGTCGGTCAGGACGATCTCCTGGAGGGAGAGCTCCCGGCTGCGACGCAAGAGCCCATGCAGCAGAAGCGGCACGCGCACGCCGCCTCCGCCGATCACCGAGACCTTTTCCACCGAGCGCACCATCGAGACCTCCTCACTATGCGGGCCACGGCAGGTCGGGCAGTGCTGCCCGGCACTCCGCCAGCCCCGGCGCGGCCGTCGCGCCGCCCAGGGCCCGCAGGGCCTGGCCGGCCGCGAACTGGCCAAGTGCCGTGGCTTCGTCCTCGGAAAAGCCGTAGAGTCGTCCCGCGATATAGCCTGCGTCGAAGACGTCGCCGGCGCCTGTCGTGTCGACGGGCGTCTGCGGCAGGGCGGGCTCGTGACGCACATCCTGGCCGCGCACCTGCAGGACGCCGCCCGCACCGAGCTTGACGATCGCCGCCGGTACGAGTTCGCCGAGTACCCGCGCGGCAGCCCGCAGGTCTTCGGTGCCTGTGACCAACGCCGCCTCGAGCGCGTTCGGCAGGTAGATGTCCACGAGACCAAGGATGTCCTTGAAGGCCTCGCTGGCCAGCCAGGCGGCATCCGTGCCGCAGTCCAGGGATATGAACATCCCCCTGCGCCTGGCCTCGCGCGCGACGGCCGCCGCCCAGAAGCCACGCCCCGACAGGTGCAGCCAACGGGCCCCGGGCCGGGCCGCGAAGGCTGCCGCGCCTGCTCTGGCCAGCACATCTCCTTGCGGCGGACCCGCGGTGACAAAGGCGCGGTCACCCTCGCCGTTCAGCGCGAGCGTCACGGCGGTGGAGTCGGCGTTGGGTCCGACGCGTTCGATGCCTTCCGCCGCGATTTGCGATGCGAGGTAGGCACCCGGGCGGTCGTCCCCGAGAACGGTGCCCAACGTCACGGCTATGCCCAGGCGCCGCAGGGCGATTGCGGCGATCGCGAAGCCGCCCGCCGCAATCTCAACCCGCTCCGTGATCACCTCAGTGCCGAGCCGCGGCCAGCTCTTGAGCGGCGCGGCGACGACATCCAGGTAGGATGGGCCGACGACGAGAGCCTGCGGCGTTTGCAACGCTAGCGGACCTCCAGCCTGAGCCAGTCGCTCAGATTGTCGCGGCGCGTCGCGGGACGGGCGACGCCGTCCTGCACGAACACGACGGGCGGCACCGGCACACGGTTGTAGTGCGAGGCCATCGAGTGGTTGTAGGCGCCGGTGTCGAACACGATCAGGAGGTCTCCCACCTCGGCTCGTGTCACCTTGGCGTCACGGCGGATGATGTCGCCGCTCTCGCAGTGCATGCCGGCGATGTCCACCCGCTCCTCACCGTCGCGGCGAGGCGAGACGGCAACCTCCGGCCGCGCTCCGTAAAGGGCCGGACGCGGCCCGTCCGACATGCCGCCGTCGACGATCAGGTAGGTGCGGCCGTCGGCTGCCGTCTTGCGCTGGACGATGTGGTAGATCGTCACGCCGGGCGGCGAGACAAGGTAGCGGCCCGGCTCCGTCATGATGCGCGGCATCGGAATGCCGTGCAGAGCCTCGGCCACGGCCGAGAAGTACGCCTCCTTGAGGACGCCGGGCGACGGCGCGTCGTCGGTGATGCCGAGGCCGCCGCCCAGGTCGAGGACCTGCGGCCGCACACCCATCTCCGCCCAGGCCGTCCGCGCGAATTCCGCTACGGCGTGCAGGCCGGAGACGAAGGGATCGAGGGTGGCGATCTGCGAGCCGACATGCATGTGGTAGCCTTGCAAGTCGACCGCGTCTGCCGCCGCAACGAGCTCCCTCACCGTTTTGAGCGCCTGCCCGTCCTCGATCGGTACCCCGAACTGGCTTGCCGGGTTCCCGGTGGCGAGGGAGGGGTGCGTATGCACGTCGACCGCTGGCGCGAGCCGCAGCAGGACCGGCACGCGACGCTTCTCCTGACGCGCCACCTCGACGAGTTCCGCCACCTCCCCGGGCGACTCCACCACGACGTGGCCGACACCTTCGCGGGCGGCCGTGCGCAGGGCGGACAGCGGCTTGTAGAGGCCATGCATGATGATGCGTTCCGGCGGGAAACCGAGCCGCAACGCGAAATCGAGCTCCCCTTCGCTAACGACGTCGAGACCGAGCCCGGCGCCCTGTACGATCTCAAGCAGGCGGCCGGTCAGGAAGGCCTTGCCGGCGAGTGCGACGTTCTCCGCGCCGAACGCGCGCGCGTACGTCTCGATGCGCTCGCTCAGATCGGCTTCGTCGTACGCGTAAAGCGGTGTTCCGAAAGCGGAGGCGAGGCCGGCGACAGGGGCTCCGGCCAAGTTCGCGGTGCCATCTGGGCTCCAGGAGAAATGACGTGGTGGCAACTCGTCCGGGACCTCCTTGCGCGATGAAGATGTCTCGTTCAGTCGAAGTCCGCGCTCAGGCGCCCACTCTTCGCGATGTCGCCGTAGTGCTTGGCGCTCTCGCGCACCGTGCGGCTCTGGCTCTCGCGTTCTACGGCGACGAGCCCGAACTTGGGCCGGTAGCCTTCAGCCCACTCGAAGTTGTCGAGGAGGGACCAGTATTGGTAGCCTCGCACATCGGCGCCGGCCTGCATTGCCTGCAGGACGGCGAGGAGATGCCGGTCGATATAGCGGCTGCGCTCGCGGTCGTCCGTGCATGCAATGCCGTTCTCCGTCACGAGCAGCGGCAATCCGTAGCCTGCCACGCTCTCGAGCGCCGTGCGCAGGCCCTCCGGCACGATCGACCAGCCCATCTCGGTCTTGGGCGCCTGGGGTGAGGCGAGCGGCACCTGGCGCAGGAGCCCGGTCGTGTACTGCCGCGCATAGTAGTTGATGCCGATGAAGTCGCTCTCGCCCTTCACCTGCTCGAGATACCAGCGGTTGAAGAGGCCATGCTGCAGGCGGGTTCCGAGCCTGTGCGACGCCTGGCTAGGGTCGAACGGCCGGAAATCGATCCAGTGTTTTGCTACGCCCAGCAACATGGCTGGATCGGCCGCACGGATCGCGGCATGCGCCATGCGGTGCCAAAGCACCAGTCGACGCGCCGCCCGCATCGCCTGCCGGGGCGACTTCAGACCTGGCGGCCAGACGCCTTGCAGGTAGCCCATCAGCACGAGGATCATCGGTTCGTTGATCGTCAGCGCCCAGCGCACCTCGCCGGACAGGGCTTTCGCCACCTCGCCGCAGTAGCGGGCGAACAGTCCCGCGCTGTCGCGGGCGAGCACGCCGCCGCGCCGGCTGAGCCAGGTCGGCAGCGTGAAGTGGTGGAACGTGACGATCGGCTCGACACCGGCGGCGCGGCACTGGACCACCATGTCGCGGTAGTGCTCGAGCGCGGCCGTGCTGAACTTGCCTTCGACCGGCTCGACGCGGGCCCACTCGACCGAAAAGCGGTAACTGCCCAGGCCGAGCTCCCTGAGCAGGGCGATGTCGCCGGTGTAGCGCCGGTAGTGGTCGCAGGCATCGCCGGAAAGGTCCTGCGAGCCGCCCTCCCGCTCCCAAGCCCACCAGTCGCAGTTGTCGTTGCCGCCCTCGACCTGATGTGCCGAGGTGGCGGCGCCGAACAGAAAGTCAGTCGGGAAGTCGCGCTCGCTCACTTCCGCCCTCCTCCGACGCGATGCGACGCCATTCAGTCAGTTCCACGCGCGGTTCGTGGAACCTTCGCGGATGTGACGTGCCGCACAAGTCGCGAGGCGCTCGTGTCGCCAGAATGGAGCCTGGAGAAATGGGGGTTCGCAGATGCTGGCGTTCGAGATCCGCGATTTGCACAAGACGTTCGGCGTGCAGGTGCATGCGAACGACGGGCTCGACTTTGCGATCGAAGCGGGCGAGGTATTCGGCATCCTCGGGCCGAACGGCGCGGGCAAATCGACGCTTGTGCAGCAGATGGTGGGGCTCAGCGTGCCCACGAAGGGAGAGATCCGCCTGTTCGGGCAGGCGGTTCGTCCCCACGACCGCAGGGTGCGCGCCACAGTCGGCTATCTCGCGCAGCGCCCGCTCGCACTCTATGACCTCAGGGCGCGCGAGGCCGTCGTCGATACGGGACGCTTGCGCGGCCTCAGGCGCAGGGAGGCCGAGGAACAGGCGGCGCAGCTGCTCTCGGAGACCGGCCTCGGCGACCGCAGAGATCGACTGGTCGGCAACCTCTCGGGGGGCGAGCACCGTCTCGTCGGTCTCGCGACAGCCCTGATCGGCGACCCGCCGGTCCTCATCCTGGACGAGCCGACGAACGAACTGGACCCTGTCGCGAGGCGCAGGGTGTGGGACATGCTGATGCGGCGCCGCGAACAGGGCACAACGATCGTTCTCGTGACGCACAACGTTCTGGAGGCGGAAGGCGTCGTCGGGCGCGTCGCGATCATGGCCGGCGGCCGCATCGCGGCGATCGGCACGCCCAGCGAGCTCAAGCAGCGCCTGCATGCCAAGGTGCGCCTCGAGATCGCCTTGCGCGACGAGGTTCCGTCGATCAGGGAGTGGCTGCGCCGCGGCCGCCAGGTCGGCGAGCGCAGTTGGAGCCTCGAGCTCGCCCGCGGAGAACTGGGGGAGGCGTTGGCACGTCTCGGCGATCCCGGCACGAGTTCCGAGATCGCGGACCTGCGCGTCACGAGCCCGTCGCTCGAGGACGTCTATCTTTCCTACCACGACGGGGAGGTGCGTGGGATTGCGGGCTGACGCTGCTCTGCGCCGACCTCGAACGCTCTCAGCCTTCTCGGTTCTGCTCGCCATGCAGCTTGCCCGCGCCCGGCGGAGCTGGCGCCAGTACATCATCGTCTCGTCGGCCATGCCGAGCGGCATCGCCATCCTGCTCCGGGCCATGACGAGCCACCCCGGGAAGGTGCTCGCCCTGCAGATCATCAGCGGCAATGTCGTGCTGTCGGTGGCGATCACGGCGATCGCCATGCTGGCGCAACAGGTGGCCTGGATGCGTCAGAACCGCACCTTCGACTACTACCACACCTTGCCGGTCGGCAACTCCGCCGTGATCCTCGCCATCCTGGTCGCCTACCTGCTGTTCGCTCTGCCGGGGATCGCCGTGGTGCTCACGGTGGGGGCGTTGTTCTATGGCGTGCATCTCCAGATCTCCTGGGGCCTCATTCCCGCCATCCTGGCTACAGGCGTGGCGCTTTCCGGCATCGGGGCCCTGCTCGGCATCGCCGCGCGGGACAGCGAACTCGCCGGGCTCACGGGCAACCTCGTCATGATGGCCGTGCTCTTCCTCGGCATCATACCCGCCGCGCGCCTGCCGCTCCTGCTGGTCGCGCTGTCGGATGCGCTGCCATCCACGTACGGCGTCAGACTTATCCTTCACTTGCTGACAGGGCAGGCCGGCCCTCTCGCCTGGCTCGTCGACGGATCGATGCTGCTGCTTTTCTCGGTGCTGCTGTTCCTTGCCGTGGAACGGCTGAGCTATCGGACGGGCTGAAGGAACGGTGGTGGCAGGAGCCTGGGCGCGTGGGAAGAATGAGAGGGGGCGACCTCGGACTGCCCTGAACTGGGAGAGATGCACATGCGTATCCTGCACACGCGCATCCGCGTAAGGGACCTCGAAAGGTCCATCGCCTTCTATCGCGACGTGCTCGGTCTCGAGGAGGCCGGGCGCCAGACGTCCCCACGCGGCAACAAGCTCGCCTTCATGCGGGATGGCGAGTCGGGACACGAGATCGAGCTGTGTCTGCAGCCGGACGCGGGTGATTTCGAGTTCCCCGAGGACATCTTCCACATCGCCCTGGCCGTCCGGGACCTGCGGCAGGTGGGCGAGGAACTGGGCAAGCGCGGCATCCCGTTCACCGACGGGCCGCACTTCAGCGAACGCGGCTCCGCGCTCGCGTTCATCGACGACCCGGACGGCTACGAGATCGAGCTATTGCAGGAGCCGCCGGCCTGATGACCTTCGAGGACGATTTCTGCGACATCATTCGCAAGGCGCGCTCGGGCCACGGCCTCTCGATCGAGACCGTCGCCGCGGACGCCGGCATCCCGGCCCTCCGCCTGCAAGCGCTGGAGACGGGTCAGTTGCCCGCCTCGGGCGAGGTCGAGCGCCTGGCGCAGGTGCTCCACCTGCGCCAGGCGCCGCTGCGGGACATCGCCACGGGCCGGGTCGAGCCGCCGTCGGTCACTCCGCCGCGAGCGATGGCCGTGACGAGTGTCTTTGCCGCCGACGTCGGCGCGTTCGCCTATGCCGTGCGGTCCACCTACGGCAGGATCATCGTCGACTGCGGCGGGGGCGTGCCGCAGCTCCTGCGCGCGCTCGGCGGCGCGGCAGAGGCTGTGCTCCTGACGCATGGCCACTCAGATCACGTCGCTGGTCTTGGCGACATGCCTCAGGGTGTGCCGGTCTTTGCCCACCCTGAACTCAGCCGGCGGCTCCCAGGAGCCCGTCCGCTCGCGGACGGCGAGACGGTGTTTGGCCTCGCGGCCATGCACGCACCCGGCCACAGCCCCGATATGCTGGCGTTCCATGCCGACGGCGTCGCGTTCGTCGGCGACACGATCTTCGCCGGTTCCCTCGGACGCGCGAGCTCTTCCGGCGCCTACCAAGACCTGCTCGCGAGCGCGCGGCGCATTCTCGCGCTGGCGCCCGAGACTGTGGTCTACTGCGGCCACGGCCCAGCCACGACGGTCGCCTGGGAACGCGTGCACAACGCGTTCCCAGTGGAGTAGCGGCCGTGTCGGAGGCGAGGCGCGCCGTTGGCCATGGTCAGATCCGGATCTGGCGCGGTGAAGTTGTGCGGCAGGCCATCGGTCGGTCGCTGGGACCCGGCGCGATCGTCGCCGGGCGGCCGGGCATGCCGAGCCAGAGCTGGCTTGCGGGTCTGCCGTTCGGTCCGGACCAGTTCTTCCTGGGCAGCGCGGCCGGAGAGTTGGGCCTCGAGGATCTCCCGGCGCTCCTCGCGGCGCTGCTGCCCGAACTGCCGAGGCACGTACGCCGCGTCTACCATTACGATGCGACCTGGCTTGGCGCGGTGGGACGCGCCTACCTGGGCCAGGGCTTCGTGGACTTTGTGCACCGCTACAGCATGCAGCGGCGCCTGCCTGCTCCGCAGGCGCCGGAGGAACGCCTTGAGCTTGTGCCGCTGGCGCGCGGCAACGAAGGTCTCTTCGCCGACACGTACGCGCGCTGCCTTGTGGATTGCCTCTCGCCGATGTCGCTCGAGGACACCCAGGACCCAGCCGCCGCGCTCGGCTTCCAGATCGCTCAGGATCACGGGCCGGACGGGCGGCGCTGGTACCTCGGGAGGTGCGCGGACGGCACCCCGGCAGGCATGGCCCTCCTGGACCGCTACGGCCCGGCTCCGAGCGACTGGGTGGTGAGCTTTCTCGGTACGGTGGCGGATGCGCGTGGCCAGGGCTACGGCCGCGAGCTGCTGTTGCGCGCAGCGGCGGAAGCCACCAGAGCCGGAGCGCGCAGGCTGCATCTGGCCGTCTGCCAGGCGAACGAGCCCGCGCTGGGGCTGTATCGCAGCGCGGGTTTCCGCGCCGAGGAGACCTACCGGGTGTTCAGACGCGTGCGCTGATGTTCAGGCGTGGTGCCGATTGACGTATTCCGCCAGGCTTGCGAGCGAAGTCAGGGCCCCGACCACCATGAACTCGGTCGTTGCGGCGGAGTGATGGAGGAAGGGCATGCCGACAAGCGCCAAGCCGAAAATGCCCGAGGCGACGAACGGCCAGCGATCGGGTGTGAGGTTCGCCGCAACGCCGGCCAGAACGATGAGGAGGCCGAGCAGCACGGAAATCTGGGCGATGAGCGGATCGCTGATATGCAGGGCGTAGCTTGACGAGAGCTGCCACACACCCAGCACGAGGATGAGCCAGCGCCATAGCCGCATCTGACGTTCCTCCTTTCGCCCAGGGAGAAGCCGGGCTGCCTCTACGTTACGCGCCTGCGGGCCGTACGAGTAACCGCATCGCGACCTCGAGGGAGATGCGCAGCTCCCGCTCCCCGATGCGGCAGGTCAGGCCGTCGGGGGCGTTCGTCAGCACCTGCACCTCCGTGCCGGGCACGAGACCGAGCTGCTGCAGCTGCTGCAGAAACTCGCCGAGCCCTTCCACCTGTTCGAAGACGCGGTCGACGACCACCTTCTTGCCGTGGTCGGTATCGGCGAGTGTGGGCAGAGCCACCGTTTCGCTCGGGGCGAGTCCGGGGATCGGATTGCCGTGCGGGCATGTCGTCGGCCGGGCGAGGCTCTGCCAGAGGCGTTCCTCGATCAGCGGCGTCAAGGCATGCTCAAGGTGATGGGCCTCCCTGTGGCACGCGCTCCAGTCGAGACCGAGCACGTCGTAGGCCCAGCGCTCGGCCAGACGGTGTCGTCTGACGACCTTCTCGGCCTCCTGCAGTCCCTTGGGGGTAAGCCGGATTGCCTTCGCTCCGTCGTCTTCCACGAGTCCGTCCCGCCGCAACCGGCGCATGGCCTGCGTTACGCTGGGAGGCGACACTCCCAGGTACTCGGCGATGCGGGCGCCGAAGGGGTTGCGGGTCTCCACGGAGAGCACGTAGATGGCTTCGAGGTAGTGTTCCACATTACTGGTAGCCAAGGCATCACGTCCTGTTCGGGCCTGGGGCGGGCTCGAACTGCAGCATGTCGCGCAGCACGAGCGGCCGGGCGAGAAGTTCTGCCCGACCGCTCGTATTCTCCTGCTGCGGACCCAACCGCAGTCGAAATTGCGCCGGGATCTCCCTGTGACTACTGCCGCCAGAGGCTGCGCAGCACGAAGCCGAGGTTCGCCGGCCGCTCCGCGAGGCGCCGCATGAAGTAGGCATACCAGTCGGTGCCGTAGGGTACGTAACAGCGCACCTTGTATCCAGCCGCGGCCAGTTCGCGCTGCCGGGCGGAGCGGATGCCGTAGAGCATCTGGAACTCGAAGCGGTCGCGCGGGATCTGGCGTTCCTTGACCCACGCCTCGATCGCGCCGATGATCGCTTCGTCGTGGGTGGCGATGGCGACCGGGTGCCCAAGCTTCAGGCAGGTGTCCACGAGTTCGAGGTAGCTGCGGTCCACGTCGGCCTTCTGGGGGAACGCCACGCTCTCGGGCTCCAGATAGGCGCCCTTCACGATGCGAACCGGGATGCCCGCGGCGATCAGGCGCTCGAGGTCGCTCTTGGTGCGGTAGAGGTAGGACTGCAGCACCGTGCCGATCCTCTCGTAGTCGCGGCGCAAGGCGAAGAGCACGTCGAGCGTCGCATCCACATGGTGCGAGTCCTCCATGTCGATGCGGATGAAGTTACCGCTGACCCTGGCCGCGTCCACGATGCGGCGCATGTTTGCAAGGCACTCTTCGCGTCCCACGTCGAGGCCCATCTGCGTCAGCTTGATCGATACGTTGGCGGCCACCTTGGCGTCGGCGATGGCGTGCAGCACGTCGACGTACGCGTCCGCCTGAACCCTCGCCTCCTCGACGTTCGTCACGCTTTCGCCCAGATGGTCGAGCGTCGCGACGATGCCGACCGCGTTGAGCTGGCGGATGGTTCTGATCGCGTCTGCCAAAGTGGGGCCGGCGAAGAAGCGGCGCGCCCCGAGCGTCTTGTCGTGCCTGTGCACAAAGCGGGAGACGGAAGGGGAACCCGCGAAACGGAGAATCGATTGACGCAAGAATTGCGTACTGTCCAATGCACGTCGCCCTTTCTCGCGCGCATGCTGCGGAGGCAATCCGATCCGGCGAACATCATAACACCCGCTGCAGCGTGCAACTACGTGGTCTCAACAGCAGGCCGATGTGCCGGACCCGACATCTGCTGTTCGTGTCGACCCGGTACCGGCTCAGGCCGGTTGTTCTCGGAACCCGCTTGCCCGAGTGCCGACCGTGCTCGCGTATGAGACATGGCAGGCATGCCACCTGGGAGCAGTCCCATGCCGCTGGTTGCCAAACGATGTCGGGTTTTGTCGCGGGAAGCGGCAGGAACATGCGAGCCCTTCGACGTATTGGAAAAAACCGCCTGTAGAAGGAGGAGCATCCTCACCAGGAAGGCAGGGGCAGTCATGGGGTTCCCAACGTGGGACGGCCGATCGACAGAGATTGGTGCAGGAGGCGAGGAGGAGGCCACCACCAGCGTCGCGCTCTCGCGGGATGTCCGGATCGCCATAGGCAGGCGCGTTCGTGCGATGCGCCTTGCGGCCGGCTGGACCCAGGCGGAACTTGGCCGGCCTTTCTCGAAGGGCTACATCAGCCAGATCGAAAGCGGGCGCGTGGCGCCATCGCTCGCTCTGATCTCCGTCATTGCCGCGCGGCTGGACACGTCGATTCAGCAGTTGGCTCCGGAGATCGAGACCGGCAGCCGCCCCGAGGACGTGGGACGCCTGTGGAATGCGGCCGAGAGGCTTGAGCGGCACGGCGAGCGGGAGAGCGCCCTTGAACTGCTCGAGCAGTCGACGCGGCTCGCGGCGGCGAGCGAGGACCCAAGGCTGCGTGCGCAGTCCCTCTTGCGCTACGCAGAGGCTTTGCGTCGGGCCGGGCGCACCTCGGAGACGCTCGAGATGACCACAGGGGCCTTCGAGGTCTACAGCAGCGCGGGTCCCCAGCGCCAGCTCGGCCAGTGCTACCATGTGGCCGCATTGGCGCACGGTGACCGCGGGGACCTCGAGCGGGCGAAGAGCTGCTTTGAGAAGGCCCTGCGCCACATCCCGCGACGAGAGGTCGGGCATAGCCGCGTCCTGATCGGGCTGAGCCGCATCCTGCTCCGCGGTGGGCTGGCGGAGGAGTCGGCGCGCCGCGCCCGCCAGGCGATCACGGTGAGCCACCAGCACGGCGACGCGGGCGAGGAGGGGAGGGCGCGACTGCTCCTTGCCGAGATCATGCGTGAACAGGGCAAGCCGCAGGAAGCGTTGGCCGAACTCGATATGGCGCGCCGGGTCGTGTCCGGCCTCGAGGACGTCCGGCTCTCGCTCTGGCTGCGGGCTCTCGAAGCTCTGATGAGCGCCTCGGAGGTCGGGGACGAACTCGAGAGGTGCCTCTGGGCGGCGCAGGCAGCCGGCGAGGATGAGATCTGTGTCACGCTCTGCTCGGCCCTCGTCGAGCGGCAGCTTGCCTCCGGCTCAGGAGATGAGGCGGCCCGTACGGCAACGATCGGCATCGAGCACGCGATGCGGGACCGGGATCTGCAGCGCGTCGCATGGCTTTACGCGCGCCAGGCGCTTGCGTTCGCCATGAGTGGGGGAACGGCCGACGCAGCCGTTGCCCTTGTCCGCTCGCGCGACGCCTACATCGCCCTGCGTCGGCCGGACGCCCTCACGGCCGCACTGCAGGACATCCGCGAGCGCATTTCGGCAGCTGCCATGCCGCTCCTGCCTCTTTTGGAGACACCGCCAGCGCTTTAGGCGTGCCAGGTTCGCACGGCTGATCTACGCGCAAGATTGCAAGGCAAGAGGCCCGAGGGAAAGAGGGACCCCAGCCCAGCGAGGCCTGGCAGGTTGCCAGGAAACGCGTCGCCGCCTGCTCGAAGGCAGCGGTCGTCAGAGGTCTGCCTGCGGCAGCCTGAAGCGCCAGGCGCAGGCGTAGTCGCGCGGGTTGTCGTCTGGCGGGCAGGCAATGACCTCGGTCTTGATCCGCGGGTCGATTGTCTCCGCAAAGCCACCGTATTCGACGATCCCGACCGGTTTGCAGGGGAAGTCCGGCAAGCCCTTGCGCCGCCGCGCCTCCTGCACGCGGCAAGTGCGCATGCGAAATACGAGGGCGTCGTCACCTTCGCGCTCCATTTCCTGCTCGTTGATCAGGGCGTAGAGCCGGAAGCGCAGAGCCCGCTCCAGGAGGTCCAGGCCACCGCCCCGCTCGGCGCCGAGGAGGCGCAGGATGCGCTGGGCCTCATTGCGCGTCATGCCGTGCCAGGCCTCCGCATCGAGCCGGATGGCCTCATCCAGGCCATAGGCCCGCTCCACCGCCTGGAACCAGAGACCATCGTGGGCGAGCCAGCGCTTGGCCATGTCCGCGACGAGTTCCCGGAGCTGCTCCTGCGACAAACTAGCCATGTCCCGCGGGAAGTCCAGGTGTTCCATGTGGGCTCTCCTCCTGCGGATCCGCACGTCCAGC
>JAJZVM010000063.1 GCA_021845645.1 Bacillota bacterium | reverse complement strand
GATGTCCTCCACCTGGCGGTTGTCGGAGACGTGGTTGATGATCTCGGACTCCGCGAGGACTGCGCACACGCTCGAGATCGTGACGGGCGCCTTGGCGTTTTGCGAGAGCTCCCCGACCTGGTCGAGCGTCACCTCGAGGTACTTCGCGCTGCGCTCGACGAAGCCGCCCGCGCCGGCCGCGCACTTGTCGTTCGTCTTGAACTCCTTGACGTGGCCGTTCGGCAGGACGCGGATGGTGCGGGTGCTCTGGAAACCGATGTCGAGCACCGTGCGGGTCTCGGGGAAGAGCATGATCGCACCGCGTGCGGCACAGGTCATGTCGGTGATCTGAAGCTGGCGGAACGGAACGGCGAAACGGGCGAAGCCCGTCGTAACCGTGTAGTCGATATCCGCCTCGCTCAGTCCGGCCTCGTCGAGCACCATCGCCCTGGCCTTGGCGGCCGTGTCGACGAACGGCGGCTGGGTGCGCATCACGGCCGATCCGAGAATCGTGCTGCTTTCATCCATCAGGACCGCCTTGGTGTAGCGCGATCCCATGTCGAGGCCGAGACAGATCATGTCGACATCCTCCTCGCTGCGCATTTAGCCCGCGACCGCCATCGCCCGCTCGCGGGCGAAGAGGGCAGCGCCCAGCGCGCCCATGAAGTGCGCATCGGGGCTGACGTAGATCGGGACATCCAGGTGGTGCTCGAGCGCACGCACCATGCCGACGTTGCGGGAGACTCCGCCGGTCAGCGCAACGTCGCGCTCGATGCCGACGCGCCGCGCGAGCGCGACCACGCGCGCCGCGACGGCGCTGTGCACGCCGCCCAGGATGTTTTCGACGCTCCGGCCGAGCGCCAGGTGGGAGAGGATGTCGGTCTCGACGAAGACGGTGCACACCGTGCTGAGGCGCACCGGGACCTTCGCCTCGAGGGAGCGCGGGCCGATCTCGTCCAGGGAGAGGTTGAGAACCTCCGCCGAGTTGCCGAGGAAGCGCCCGGTGCCCGCCGCGCACTTGTCGTTCATGACGAAGTCCTTGACGTCGCCGGTCGCGTCGATCTTGATGGCCTTGGCGTCCTGGCCGCCGATGTCGATGACGGTCCGCACGTTCGGGTTGACGTGCGCGATCCCCTTGGCGTGGCAGCTGATCTCCGTGACCTGGTCGTTGCCGAACGTCACGTTGAAGCGACCATAGCCTGTGCCGACGATGTAGTCGACGTCCTCGCGCCGCGTGCCGGCCTGCGCGACCGCCTCCAGGAAGGCCCGCTCCGCAGCCTTGACGACGTTGCTGCCGGTGTCGACGAGGACCTTCGCGACCATGTCGCCCGCCTCGTCCACCAAGACCGCCTTGGTTTGCGTGGACCCGACGTCCACACCCGCAAAGTAGCGCATGCGATCCCCTCCCTCTCTCGGACCTAGCGCTGGTGCCCGACCAGCTTGTGGTGTTCCAGCGACTCCATGAAGGCGTCGATGCGCGTGCGCATCTGGGCGGGTGAGAAGTACCGCTGGTCCTCGAGGTCGGACTCGACGAGCAGCGTCGGTACGTTGAGCTCGCGCGCGAAGTACTCGCGCATGTCGCCCTGCCCCGCGGAGAACAGCCGGCAGCTCTTCACCGAGTGGATCACGAGTCCGTCGGCGTTCCAGTCCTCGACGTAGCTCTTCAGCTGCGCGTAGCGCTGCAGGAAGTTGCGGTTCGTCAAGTTCCACTTGAGCATGTGCATCGCGATGCTCTCGATGGGATTGCTGGGGTCGTGGCGGAAGCCGAACTCCCAGAGACCGCCGACCGTGGAGTAGCTCGAGGCCACAAACACGGCGCCCCAGCGCGCGAACATGTCCCGGAAGGTGCGCAGGTAGGGCCAGGGCGGCGGTCCCTCGATCACGAGCCGGTACTTCTCCTCGGGCAGGGGTCCCTCTTGCAGGGCCACCCTCTTCTGCAGCTCCTCGTAGGCGGCGCGGAAGTAGTCCCGCCCTTCCTTCGTGCCGCGCAGTGCGTAGAGCGGGCCCATCATGGTCACGGCGTCGAAGTAGGCGTCGTAGGGCGCCGGCTTGAGCTGTGGCATCATCTTGATCTTGGCCCAGTACTCGCCGGTCTCGAGCGAGTACTGTACGACCTCGCGCAGCCGGTCAGGGTCGTACTTCTTGCCCGAGATCTTCTCGAGGACCGGGATCAGCTCCTCGAGCTGGCGCACGACGTACTGGAGGTCCTCCCGGCTCGGCTCGCCGTCGAGCGAGCGCAGGAAGGGGATGTCGATGTCGAAGATCGGTGCGCCCGTCAGCTCCGCAAGGTGCTCCCACCAGTGCAGGTAGACGTTGCAGCCGACGTAGTTCGTCAGCAGGAGGCCGGGCGGCGGAACGGTGGCCATGGGCGCCTTGTTGCCGGAGTAGAAGAGGCCGATGTCCGCCTTCACGTAGGCGCAGTTGTCGGTGGAGTAGCCAAGCTCCTCGGCCTTCTGGATGAAGGGCAGGGCCTGCTTCTTGACCGCGGTCTGCAGGGCGTTGATCTCCGGGTAGACCGGCAGGAGGTCGAACGCGCGCAACAGCTCGACGGGGTTGCCGCTGATCAGGAGGTAGACGGCGGGGCTCCCTTCGCCCTGCGCGGAGCGCGTCATCTGGTCGAAGTAGTCGTTCATCAGGTCCTTCTGGAGATCGTGCAGGTGTCCCCGGTACTCGATCTTCTCGGCCACGGTGCTCCCCTCCCTAGTCGAGCAGCAGCGACTCGACGAAGGTTTCGACCTCCGTCTGGACCTTGTCGAACAGCCACATCTTCTCCTCGTACTCCACGAACAGGTGCGGGATGCCGGCATCGAGCAGCGCCCGGCGGTAGATGGCGTAGTCGAAGAGGCCCGGCTCGCAGAACTTGGGCACGCTCACGATCACGGCGTCGGCCCCGGAGCTCTTCACCTGCGCGACCAGCTCGTCGCCCTTGTGGCGGCGGGAGTCGTGCTTGACCGACGAGATCACGGAGCGGTCGCGGTAGGCACTCGCCAGGGTGCGCACGCCGTTGCCGTCCGTCGGCAGGTCTTCCGTGAACCAGCGGCGCCCGAGCAGGAAGTCGTCGTCCAGGATGTCGAGGCCGGCCTCCTCCATGGCGCTGATCAGGTCCAGCGACGGTTGCTCGCAGAACGAGCCGACGAGAATGACGCGGATGTGGTCGCGCTCGTGGCCCGGCTTCGTCCGGACGAGGCGCAGCGCGTGCTCGAGCAGGCGGATGTGCTCCTCGACCGTGAGGATGTGCCCGGCACGCACCAGGCTGTAGAGCTCGCGGGTGGTGAGGATGTGGGGGTGGTCGCGGCGGAAGGCGTAGAGCGTGCCCATCAGGCTGCGGGCCGTGTTGTAGAGGGCGATCGAGTTGTTCACGTCCGCGTTCGTGACGGTCTTGCCCGTGAGCTCCTGCAGGCGATCCAGCAGGCGGCGGTACTCGTTCTCGAGGTAGTCGACGCTGCTCTCGGTGACGAGGTTCTGCGGGAAGTGGATGTACTCGACCCACTTGTCCGGGAAGTTGCGCTTGAAGACCGAGGCGAGGTTGCGCGCGGGGTCGCAGATGGAGTGGAACACGATGCCCTCGAAGTCTTGCAAGCGGTCCGTCAGACCGAGTTCGAGCGTGCTCTTGATCACCGAGCAGACGAACGACTGGAAACGGGAGTCGGCGTGCGCGATCTCGATCTGGTTGCCTGCCCCAACGAGCCCGACCGGGTGCGCACCTGCCGCGTGGAACAGCTCCACCGGGCTGTAGACCGGGAAGTTGCCGATGATCGGCTTGCCGGTCAGGCGCTTGATCTCGGAGACGACCTTGAACTCCGGATCCTCGAACAGGACCCGCAGCCCATCGACAAGCGCCGTCAGGTCCTGCACCTGCTCTATCTCGGACATCGCTGCCGTCGCCATGGGTAACCCTCCTCTGGCTCGGACCTCAGTCCATGACCACGATGTTGCGGATGCCTTGGCCCTGGCGCAGATAGTCGAGGCCCTCGTTGATCCGGTCCAGCGGGACGCGGTGCGAGATCAGCTCCGAGAGCTTGAGGCGCCCGCGCGCCACGAGGTCGATCAACGGCAGGTAGTCGAGCGGACTGCAGCCGAGCGACCCGATGACCTCCATCTCGAAGAACATCAGGCGCGAGACGTTGAGCTGCACAGGGTGCTGGCAGTAGCCCACCTGCACGAGGCGTCCGCCCCGCGCCAGGCTGTCGAAGGCCTGCACGATCGTCGGCGGGTAGCCGATCGCCTCGAAGGCGATGTCGACGCCGCCGCCGCTGAGCCTCTTGATCTCCTTGGACACCTCTTTGCCCTCGCCGCCCTTGACGGTCGCGTGCGCGCCGAACCGCCTGGCGTGCTCGAGCTTCTCGTCCGAGATGTCGACGGCGATGACGTTGGCGCCTGAGGCTGCCGCGATCTGTACGACGTTCAGGCCGACGCCGCCGCAACCGAAGACCGCGACCGTGTCGCCCGGCCTCACCTGCCCGCGGTTCTTCACCGCGTTGTAGGGCGTCGAGACCGCGTCGGCGATGATGCAGGCGTCGACCAGCGGGATCTCGTCCGGCAGGTGCAGCACGTCCTTCGCGGGGGCCACCATGTACTCCGCGTAGGCACCGTCGACGTGGTTGCCGGGCATCACCATCCGCTCGCAGATGTTCTCGCGGCCGCGGCGGCACTGCCGGCACTCGCCGCAACTGAACACCGCGGGCACGAGCACGCGGTCGCCGACCGCGAAGCCCTTGACGTCCTGACCGACCGCCGTCACCGTGCCCGAGGCCTCGTGGCCAAGGATCAGGGGCGGCCGCTTGGCTGTCGGCACGTCGTGGTCGATGTAGTGCAGGTCGGTGTGGCAGAGCCCGCAGGCGGCCACCTTGACCAGCAGTTCGCCCGCAGCCGGCGTCGGGTCGGCCACGGTCTCGATCTTGAGGGGCTGGTGGGGCCCGTAGAAGACGGCGGCTTTCACTCCGCCACCCCCGCGTCGAGGGGCTTGCCGCACACACCGCAGAACTGGAAGCCGGAGGGGATGCCCTTGGCGTTGCAGGACGGGCAGGACCTGGTGGGGGCGCCGTGCCAGAAGTCGCCGTGGCCGTCGCTCGTCATCTCGCGCAGGCCGCGGTAGTCCGGCTGGCGCTTCTCGACGAACGAGAGCATGCCTTCCTGCGCCCCGGGGTGGGCGAAGTGCAGGCTCAGCCACTCGCGGGCGTGGCCGATCGTGTTGTACCAGGCGAGGTCCTTCCAGAAGTTCGTCGCCTCCTGGGTGTAGCGCAGGGATTCGGCGAACTTGTCGGTCAGCTTCTCGACCCATTCGTCGATCGCCTCGTCGAGCTTGTCGTACGGCACCACCTTGTTGACGAGGCCCCAGTCGAGGGCGGTCTGCGCTGTGATCGGCTCGGAAAAGAACAGGAGCTCGCGCGCGCGCCGGTCGCCCACGATGATCGGCAGCCACTGCGTGCCGCCGCCGGCGGCGACGCTGCCGACCCGGGTTCCCACCTGACGGATGAAGGCGGTGTCGGACATCACCGCGAGGTCGCACGCCATGTTGAACTCGTTGCCGCCGCCGACCGTCATGCCGTTGAGGCGGGCGATCGTCGGCTTGCCCATGTGCCGGATGGCGTCGAGGCAGTCCTGGAAGTGGACCATGTACTCGAGGAAGCCGCTCGGCTTGTCGACGAACTTCGCCGCGTACTCCTTGACGTCGCCGCCCGTGCAGAACGCCCGGCTGCCGGCGCCGGTGAGCACGAAGACATAGACGCTGGGGTCGAAGGAGGCCATGCGGGCAGCGGTGTGGATCTCCTTCAGCGTCTCGGTCGTGTAGGCGTTGTAGGCGTACTCCCGGTTGATCGTCAGACGCGCTACGCCCTTGTCGGAAACCTCGTAGACGATATCCTTGAATTCTTCAGCCATCGTGATGCCTCCTCAAGCAGACGGATGTGCGTGCCGCGTTCGTTCAGCGGTGGGTCCAGATGGGCGGCCGCCTGGCCACAAACGCCTCGATGCCCTCGCGGCTGTCGTGGCTGGGCAGGAGATCCCGCACGTAGATCGCAAAGCCGCTCTGCATCGCCGCCTCAGTGGCCGGGGCGCCGCTGCCGAGGATCTGCTTGGTCGTGCGCAGCGCGGCGCCGCTCATGCCCAGCAGCCGTGTCACGACCGCTTGGGCCGCGTCGTGCAGCTGCGCGCGGGGCACGAGCTCGGCAACCAGGCCCCTGCGCTCCGCCCAGGCGCCGTCGACCGTCTGGCCGAGCAGGCAGACCCGCGCGGCCTCCTGCCAACCGATGCGCAAGGGCAGTAGCGCCGCGCCGATCGGCGGCGTCGCGGCCAGCGTGACTTCCGGCAGGCCGAACTTCACATCGTCCGCCGCCACGACGAGGTCGGAGAGCAGCACGAGTTCGAAGCCGCCGCCGAGTGCCGCCCCGTACACCTCCGCGACCACCACCTGCGGCAGGCGCAGGAAGGCCTCGCCGAGGCGGCGGAACGCGTCGAGCATGTCCGCGGCCACGTCCGGCAGGTGATCCTCGATGGCGACGCCCGCGCAGAAGGCCCGCGTGTCCTCGGCCCGGAGCCACAGGACGTCCGTGTCCCGGTCCGCCGCGAGCTCGCCGAGCAGTTCGTTCAGGGCGAGGATGTGGCGCCGCCCGAGGATGTTGAGCGGCTGCTCGCAGAGCGTCACCGTCATCAGGCGGGCCGACCGCTCGGTCCGGATGCCGTCCATCACCGTTCGCTACCTCCTTGCACACTTCTCGCCGTCTCCGGCGCCGCGGCAGCGAAGCCGCTCAGGAAGAGATCGGACATCTGGCGCGCCAGAGCGTCCGCGCCAGGGTCGGCACCGCGGCGGTACCAGGTGTGGACCCAGTTGATCATGCCGAAAAGGCTCATCGTCGCGACGCGCAGCGAGATCCCGCCTGGCACTGCGAACGGCGCGAGCACGTCGGACACGATGCCGTAGTACTGGCGCTGCAGGACGCGCACGCGGGAAGCCCACGGCGCCTCGAGCGACGACAGGTCCTCCGTGAGCGTGATCAGCTCGTCGGGACGCTCGAGGAAGTAGGCGAGATGCGACTTGAACACGGTGTGCACGCGCTCGCTCGGGTCGTCGATCCCGTCGAGGCCCGTCGTGAGGCGCTCGATCAGGCTGTGGAAGGCCCTGTCGCATACCTGGTAGAGGAACTCCTGTTTGTTGGAGCAATAGTGGTAGAGGCCGCCCGCACTCATCGGCACCGCGCGCGCGATGTCTCGGATGGAGGCCCCCTGGTAGCCTTTGAGCGCAAAGGCGCGGGCACAGCCGTCGAGAACCTGCTCACGCCTCTGGTCGAAGCCCGCCATCGCATCGCCCCCTTGCTTGGACCCCGAGGCAATCGGACGTTCGATCGACAAATTCATCGTAGAGCCGCCCCGAGGGCCGGAAATGATGCAGAAACCTCAAATCACCTAGGCCGTTTGCATGAGTCGGCCCTTTGCCGGGCCCGCGCGCCGGAGCTGGCCGGCGCCGCCCGGCCGGTATCAGCTCTACTTGGAAGATGAGGCAAGCGCCTCAGAAGAGATAGGATCATCGGTTGGTCCACCTCACTTTCGCGTCTTCGTATACTGAGCGAAAGCTGTATGTCCCGGCGAGCGAGGTGATAGCCGGAAGCTTTTGTCGAGGGTCTGGGTCGAAAAGCCTCCACGTTGAAAGTGCTAAAACGCGGAGGCGAGAGCCATTTCACAATGGAAACGCGAGCAGCACTTTATGGGCCGAGATTCCTGCTCCCAAGCGCCGCGCAATTTCCCAAGGCACATCGGAATTGCGGCGTAGCGCATCCAGCCCCCCTCGAATGGCGAGGCTCGGCGACTCACCCACGATCCGATGTCAGACTCGGCGCGGTCTGTCCCCTGAAAAAGAGAGACCGCGGCGGAAATCACGAGGTGACGACGTTGGCCAGCAGATCCAGCCAGAAGATGCGTACCGCATTGGGCCTAGCCCTTGCGGGAGGGCTCGCGATCAGCCTTGCAGGCTGCGGCTCCTCCGCTCCGACTTCAGCGAAGAGTACTGCCACGGGTCCCTACGTGCTCGGCGTCGACTTGCCCCTGACAGGGCCGTACGACTCGCTCGGTGTTCCCGAGCTGAACAGCATCAACTTGGCCGTACAGCAGATCAACGCCGCGGGCGGCGTCAACGGTCGCAAGCTCAAGGTCATCTCCCTCGACAACGGCACGAACCCGACCACGGCGGGCCAGCAGTTCAAGCAGCTCGTGCAGGACCACCCGATCGGACTGATCGGTGACGCCTCCACCGGCTCGACGATGGTCGCCATCCCGATCGCGACGCAGGCCAAGATCCCGCTCATCTCGCTGGCATCCGACGCCGAGATCGTGCAGCCTGTGGCGCAGCGCCAGTGGATCTTCAAGGTGCCGGCGGTCGACACGACCGTCATGCAGGTCATGATCAACTACTTCAAGGCGCACGGCATCAGCCGCGTCGCGTTCGCCTACGGCAACTTCCCGTACGGCACCGGCGGCCTCGCGGACTTCCAGAAGTACGCCGTGCCGCAGGGTATCCAGGTCGTGGGCAGCGTGCCCGTCGACATGACGGCGACGGACGCCACGCCGGCGCTCACCGCGCTGAAGAACTTCTCGCCGGCGCCGCAGGCCGTCGTCGTCTGGGATGTCCCGCCCTCGGCCGACACGATCGCCAAGGGCTACGCCTCTCTGGGCTTCAAGTGGCCGATATTCTTCTCCGACGGGGCGAGCAACGACGTCTTCCTGACGCTCGCGGGCAACGCCGTGAACGGCGACTTCGTGGCGAGCACCAAGATCTTCGTCGCCAGTAGCCTGCCGAACAGCGACCCGCAGAAGTCGATCATCGAGAAGTACGTCAAGAGCTATGACCAGGCGTACGCCAGCACGTCCGCAGGACCTGCCAACATGTTCGGCGCTTTCGGCTACGACGCGGTCTACATGTTCAAGGACGCCATCGCCGCGGCTGGCAAAGGCGCAACCCCGGCCAGCGTGCGGGGCGCGCTCGAGCACCTCAACTACGACGGTGTCACGGGCGTGATGCACCTGACGCCGCAAGACCACAGCGGTCTCGACCCGACCTCCGAGGTGCTGCTGCAGGTGCAGAACCAGAAGTGGACCCTGGTGCCGGGCTTCACTGGCGCGAACGAGTGAGGGGAGGGGGACCGGGCATGGCCAGGTCCCCCTAAACCCCTGCCGCCGGACGCTGCTTCCCTCCGACGCAATAGCGCCCTGATGACGGCGGGGATGGAAAGGCGCGGCTCGCAGGCTCCGCCGAATCTACCCCGCGCCGTTTTTGTCCGGGTGATGGGCAGGTGGTCAAACCGTGTCGCGACAGCTGTTGGGAACTGCCCGCAATCCGGCCGTGCAAGCCCTCCTGGTGCTCGCCATACCCCTCGCGCTGGGCCTCGTCGTCGGCCCGTACTGGGTCAGCGAGTTGACACTGGTCGGCATGTACACGCTCGTGGTCATCGGCCTGAACCTGTTCATGGGCTACGCCGGCCAGGTGTCGCTCGGGCAGGCGGGATTTTTCGGTATCGGCGCATATGCCGTCGGCATAGCCAGCACGCACTTCGGCCTTGCGCCCTGGATCGGTCTCGTCCTCGGCATGGTGCTGGCCGCCGCCGCCGCCTGGCTGCTCGGCGTGCTCGCGCTTCATCTGATGCAGCACTACCTTGCGTTGGCGACGCTCGCCTTCGGCATCATCGCCGACGTCGCGTTCCAGCAGCTGCCGCTCACGGGCGGCAACTCCGGTCTCTACGGCATCCCGGCCTTCACCCTGAACGCGATCGGCTTTCTCGCCCTCACCTGGGGCGCAGTGGCGCTCGGCAGCTGGTTCACCAACCGGCTCGTGCGTTCCGGCACGGGCAGCCTGCTCGAGGCGGTGCGCTCGAGCGAAGTGGCCACAGCCCTGATGGGTGCCGACCCGGCCACCGTCAAGCGGCAGGCCTTCATCGTCTCCGCCGTGCTCGCAGCCGCCGCGGGCGGCATCTACGCGAGCTGGGAGGGCTACATCGACCCGACCGTCTTCACGTTCGCGCTGTCCATCAATCTGGTGCTGATGGCGGTCGTGGGCGGACTGCGCAGCGTAGTCGGGGCCGTGCTGGGTGCCGCCGGCGTCGAGGCGATCAACCAGATCCTGAAGTTTGCGGGCGCCAGTCTCGCTCCGGCCACGAGCGGGGCCTTGCAGCTCACCATTTACGGCCTGGCGCTGGTGGTCATCATGATCTACTGGCCGGAAGGGCTCGTGACGGGCCTCGGGGCGCGCTCGCGCGCGCGGCGAACCGCCGGCCCGCAACTGCCCTTGCAAAGCGTGGACGGGCACGAGCGCGATGGGGGCCAAGTGGTTGATGGCGCGCAGCGGTCCTAGGGGGGGATGGGCATGGCGACGCTTTTGCAACTGGTCTTGGCGGGGATCGGGATGGGCAGCGTCTATGCGCTCGTCGCGATCGGCTTCTCCCTCATCTACAAGGTGACCGGCGTGATCAACTTCGCCCAGGGCGAGTTCGCCATGATCGGATCCATGTCGTTCTGGCTGTTGCAGAGCCACGGTATCCCGCTCGTGCCGGCCCTTGTGGTCGCGGTGGCGATCGCGGCGGCGGTGGGCGCGGCGATCGGGCGGTTCGTGATGTACCCCGCCGCCCAGGCTTCGGTGCTCACGCTCATCTTCATCACGCTCGGCCTCGACACCGCCCTGCGCGGCCTCGGCACCTTGGTATGGGGCGTCAACCCCGTCGCGGTGCAGGCGTTCTCGGGCAACGGCGTGCTGCATGTGCTGGGCGCGGTCGTGCCGACCCAGAACCTGTGGATCTTCGGCGCGGTGGTGATCGTGGCGGCGCTGCTCTACTTCCTGCTGGAGCGCACCTATTTCGGCCAGGGCATGACGGCGGCGATGGACAATCCCACCGCGGCCCGCCTCTACGGCATGAACCCGCTGCGCTTCGGACTTTACGCGTGGGTGCTCGCGGCGGCGATCGGGGCTTTCGGCGGGGTCGTCTTTGCGCCGATGACGATGGCCAACACGAACATGGGGCTGGAACTGGGACTCTACGGGTTCGTGGGCGCCATTCTCGGCGGCCTCGACAGCCTGCCGGGCGCCGCCGTGGGCGGCATCGCGCTCGGCATCGTGACCAGCCTCTCGGCCGGCTACATCTCGAGCGACTGGGCCGACGGGGTCGCGTTCGCAGTGCTGCTCATCATGCTGCTGGTGCGTCCCCAGGGCATCCTGGGCACGTCCTTGAACCGCCGGGTCTGACAGCGCGGAGGTGGCCCCATGCAGACCGAGTGGCTGCTCGAAGTGGAGGGTGTGACGGTCGCCTTCGGTGGCATCGTCGCCGTGGACGACGTGAGCTTCCGCGTCAGGGCCGGCGAGGTGCTCGGCGTCATCGGCCCGAACGGCGCAGGCAAGACGACGCTCTTCAATGCCCTCACGGCGCTCGTGCCGCTCTCGCACGGCGACGTGAAGCTGTCGGGGGCGTCGGTCAGCGGCTGGACGACGCATCGCATCGCGCGCGCGGGAATAGCCCGCACGCTGCAGACGCCGGAGATCTTTCCGCAGATCACCGTGCGCGAGAACATGCTGGCGGCCATCCTCTCGCGCCAGACCCCGTGGCTCATCGCGGTGGGCCTCGGCCTGCCAAGCGCCCGGCGATGCGAGGCGCGGGCGGGCGAGGAGGCCGACCGGCTCCTGCGGGACAGCCTGCTGCGCGACGAGGGCGGACGGCTGGCCGGAGACCTGCCGTTCGGTCACCAGCGCCTGCTCGAGATCTACCGGGCCCTCGCGCTCGACCCGCGGGTCCTGCTGCTCGACGAGCCTCTCTCGGGCTTGACGCGCGAAGAGGCGGGCGTCGTCCTGGGCCTCATCCGCCAGATCCGCGGCGCGGGACGCGCCGTGCTGCTCGTGGAGCACGACCTGCCGAGCGTCCTCGCCGTCGCGGACCGCATCGTCGTCCTGGCGGAAGGACGCCTGATCGCGGAGGGCACCCCGGCAGAGGTGCAGCGGGACGAGAACGTCCGCCGCGTCTACCTCGGTCGGGAGGCCGGGCAGGAGCGGGCGGCAGGCCAGGGAGGGATGGCGCAGTGATGCTCGAGGTGGCGGGACTGACGACGAGGCGGGGCCGCTTGCAGGTGCTGCACGGCTGTGGTCTTCACCTGCAGGGCAGCGAGGTGGTCGCGCTGCTCGGACCGAACGGGGCCGGCAAGTCGACCATGCTCGGTACGATCATGGGCCTGTTCGGGTCGCCGACGGGACAGGTGTGTCTCGATGGCAGCGACATCGCCAGGCTGCCGGCGTACCGGCGCGTCAGCCGCGGGGTCGCGCTGGTGCCGGAGCGGCGCCAGATCTTCGGATCGCTCACGGCGGAGGAGAACCTCGCGCTCGGCGCCTACCACCGCCACGACCGCAAGGGCCTGCAGCAGGAGATCGAGGGCATGTTCGAGATCTTTCCCGGTCTGAAGAAGCACCGCCGCCGGGCGGCCCGGTGGCTGTCCGGCGGCGAGCAGCAGATGCTGGCGATCGGGCGGGCTCTGATGGCCAAGCCGCAGGTCCTGCTGCTCGACGAGCCGAGTCTCGGCCTCGCGCCGCGCGCTGTGCAGGACGTCTTCGAGACGCTGCACCGCCTGAAGGGCGAGGGGATGACGATCCTGCTGGCCGAGCAGAACACGCCAGGGGCGCTCGAACTCGCCGACCGCGTATATGTGCTGCAGAGCGGCAAGATGACGTTCGAGGGCACGCCGGGGGAGGCGGGGCACCTGCTGGCCGAGGGCTACTTGGGCGTCGGGTAGCCTGCAGGCGGGACCACGGCCTCAGCCTGCCGGACCTTGTGCTCGAGGCGCGTCGGATCCTCCACCAGGTTCTCGCGCATGGCGACCACAACGGCCGCGACGCGCGTGTGCACCTCCAGCTTGTCCAAAATGTTTTGGATGTGGTTGCGCACAGTCGCGTAGCTGATGTGCAGGAGCTTCTGCATCTCGTGGGAGTCGCGTCCCTCGACCATGAGCTGCAGGATCTCCCGCTCGCGGGCCGTCAAGGTGATCAGCGGCGACGTCGCCGCCTCCGGCTGGCGCCTGGGCTCCCCGGCAGGCGCTTCGCCCATCCAGTGCACGTCATGGAAGAGGTGCAGGCATACGGGGGAGGTCTCGGTGTCGACGAAGACCGTGCTCACATTGAGCAGGAGGCTGCGCTCGTCTGCGGACTGGGCGCGCAGCAGATAGTCGTTGGGCGGCCGTCCGTGCCGGAACATCAGCATGATCGAACAGCCGGCATGGCACAGCAGATTGCCGCGCGCGTCGCAGCCGTTGACGAGCTCGAAGCAGCGGTGGGTCATGACCTGCTGCGTCGAATAGCCGAAGAGGTCGCTGGCGGTCTTGTTCCAGAGCAGTACCCTGCCCGAGGGGTCGAATCCCATCACCCCGACCGCCGTATGCTCGAATATCCTGGCCAGCGTGTCCAGGGGGACAAGTTCGCCCTCGTCGGGACTCTGGCGTGGATACACCGCGTACACCGCCTTCCTGTCTCTGCGAGAGAGCCTCAATGGTGAAGGGGGGACACGCATCGACCAGTTCGACTCGGGACTTGCGAGCGCAAAAGCAAGGTGGCCGATCATTCGGCACGATGTGGTACATTGAGTCCTGTGACA
This sequence comes from Bacillota bacterium, assembly GCA_021845645.1. The sequence continues at coordinate 8,379 of JAJZVM010000063.1, read as the reverse complement.
AGAAAGTTAGCACATGTCTCGCATGTCTCACAAGTGGTGTTTTTGCACGGGCCGCAGCGACGCCTGACGGTGCGGTGTGGAGGCCTGAACGGCCTGCGCTGAGGTTGCGGTCTGCCCGGCGACCTGAGAGATCGCGGCGCAGGGCCGGATGGAGCTGCTGCAGGGGTTTGCGGGCGGATGGCAGCGAGCCGCGGTGCCGTCAGCGCAGGGCCGGGAGCGGCAGGTCGCACGTGTCGACGGGGTACCCCGGTCGGACCAGCCCAAAGGTCCAGGGAGGCGCCAACCGGCCCACAAACCAGAACTGAATGGCGACCGCGCGTTCCTCGCGGAAGCGATGCTGCCGCGGAGCCTACGGCGACGGGATGGCTCACGGCGTTGCGGCCCGTACCCGTGGTACCCGCACGCAACAGGCCGGCACGTACCCTTGGCACGCGGGTTTCCGCAGCGGCTCCGCAAACCCGGCCCTGCCAGGACGCAGGCTGCCCTCGCAACATGTCGCTCCGGCGGCTCTGCCGGATCATGCCGTCCAGGTGGGGGCTTCGCGCCGAGCAGAAGGGGCCTCGCCCGCCGACGGATGACGGCACTCCGTGCGCCTAGGCCTGCGCGCTGCGGTACATCGGGAAGAGCATCTCCTCCTCGCGCAGGAGATGGCTTTCGAGCAGGCTGCACAGCGTGATGCACTTGCGGCGCAGATCGTCGCCTTGGGCCGTCTGCAGGTAGAGGGCGTCGCGCGCCTGCTCGATCGCGCGGTGGTCCTCGACGAACGGCTCCACGATCGAAGCGTGCAAGAGATCGGCGATCTCTGGAAAGAACTCGTGGTCCTCGAGGTCGATGTGCCTGTCAAGGTCCTGGCAGAGCGCCCGCTCGGCGGCGGCGACCGCCTGGCCGATCTCGTCGTCGGTGCCGGTCTCCGCGGCGGTGCGCAGACGCCCGAGGAACGGGCGCAGGGTCTGGTGCTCGTCGAGCAGGGTGGTCAGCGCAGCCATGCGATGCATCACTCCCCGGGTTCAATCGAATGTCCGTTCGAAGCCAATGTAACAAGGGCCACGTGGTCGGCGCCATGATGCATTTGCATCGTCGAGGTGGGCAGATTGTGCCACCCCGGGCGCTTGGCGACCCACCTGCGGCCCGTGGACGGCACGGCGCGGCGCCATGACTCGGCCAACAGTCGTGAAGCAAACGGACCAATCCAGATGACGCAAGTGATTCTGGCCGATTGGCCGGTATGTGACAAGAATCAGTTGAACAGATCAAGTTGCTGTCACATGTCATAGCTAGCCTGAAGGTGCGGAGGTTTGCGCCATGGCGGAATCGGTCATGCGGCTACGGGTCAATGGACGTGAACACCACCTTGTGGTGAGCGACGAGGCGACTCTGCTCGAGGTGCTGCGCGAGCAGCTCCACCTGCACGGCACCAAGGACGGCTGTGCCGTTGGCAGCTGCGGCACCTGCACCGTTTGGCTCGACGGGGTGCCGCGGCTGTCGTGCGTCACCCTGGCGAAGACGGTCGAGGGGCGCGACGTCGTCACGATCGAGGGGCTGGCCGGCTGGTGGGGCAGGGAGCGCCCGGGAGAGGGAGCCGCGGCGTTCCATCCGCTGCAGACCGCTGCCGTGGAGGCGGGCGCGGTGCAATGCGGCTTCTGCACGCCAGGCATGCTCATGGCGGGCGCGGCTCTGCTGCGCGACACGCCGGCGCCGGGGCGCGAGGAGATCCGGGAAGCGCTCTCCGGTCATCTGTGCCGCTGCACCGGCTACGAACAGATCATCCATGCGGTCGAGCTCGCGGCGGGCCGCATGGGGGAGGCGACGCCCGATGAAGCTTGAGGCGCCCTCCTCGCCCAGCGCGGTGGCGGTCCCGAACCGTATCGAGGGCTGGGCCAAGGTGACCGGACAGGCGCTCTACGCGGACGACGTCGCCTGGCCGAACATGGCGTACGGCTACCTTGTGCGCAGCCCCCACGCCCACGCGAGGATTGTTTCCGTCGATCTGGAGGCCGCCCGTTCGATGCCAGGCGTGCTCGCCGTGCTGGCGGGCCCCGGCAGCACGGCGCCCTATGGCATCATGCCGTCGAACCAGGACGAGCACGCGCTGGCGACGGGCAAGGTCACGTACTTCGGCGAGCCGCTGCTGGCGATTGCCGCCGAGACGCTCCGCACGGCCCGTGCGGCGGCGCGGGCCGTGCGCGTGGCGTACGAGCCCCTGGCGCCGGTGCTGAAGACGGGCTCGCAGCAGAAGGCGGCGCCGCAGGTCCGCGAGGACGCCGGCGACGGCAATCTGCACAAGGCGGTCGACCTCGAGTTCGGGGACGTCGCCGCGGGCCTGCGCGAGGCGCAGTTCACGCGCACGGACGAGTTCTTCTTTCAGGGAAACAACCATTTGGCGCTCGAACCGCACGCGGTCACCGCGTTCTGGCAGCCGGACGGCCAACTCGTGCTTGAGAGCTCGACACAGGTGCCGCACTACGTCCAGCGCTCCCTGGCGCGGGCGCTCGGCCTGCCGGAGCACCAGATCAGGGTCATGGTGCCGACGCTTGGCGGCGGCTTCGGCGGCAAGAGCGAGCTGTTCCCGCACGAGGTCGCCGCCGCGCTGCTCTCGCGCAGCTGCGGGCGTCCCGTGCGCATCACCTTGAGCCGGGAGGACGTCTTCTACACGCACCGTGGCCGCCATCCCGTCGAGATGAAGGTGGCGACCGGCTTCGATCGGCAGCACCGGCTCCAGGCGATGTCGTTCGAGAGCCGGCTGGACGGCGGGGCATACAGCTCCTACGGCATTGCCAGCACCTACTACACCGGGGCCCTGCAGCCGACGACCTACCAGATCGGCGCGTACAGGTTCCACGGCGAGCGCTGGTTCACGACGAAGCCGCCCTGCGGCCCCAAGCGGGGCCACGGCACGACGCAGCCGCGGGCCCTGCTCGAGGTGCACATGGACCGCGTGGCGCGCGACCTCGGCCTCGACCCGATCGAGCTGCGGCGCGAGATCCTGCAGCCGCCGTTCTCCGTGACTGTGAACCAGCTCGACATCACGACGTCCGGCCTCGCCGAGTGCCTTGACGCGGTCGAGCGGATGAGCGGCTGGAAGGAGCGCCGCGGCCGCCTCGGCAAGGGCCGCGGACTGGGCTTCGCCTGCTCGAGCTACCTGAGCGGTGCGGGGCTGCCGATCTATTGGAACCCCCTGCCGCACAGCGGCGCGCGCATCGCCATAGGCCGCGACGGCGGCGTGCAGGTGGCGTGCGGCATCACCGACATCGGCCAGGGCGCCAACACGGTGCTCGCCATCCTGGCGGCGCGCTCGCTCGGGGTCGCCCTCGGCCGCGTGCGGGTGACGAGCGCCGATACGGGCACGACGCCTGTCGATCTCGGCTCGTACTCGAGCCGTGTCACCTTGATGGCGGGCAACGCCCTGCTCACGGCCGCGGAGCGCATGCTCGACCTGTTGCGACAGGCCGCGGCCAGGCACTGGCAGGTACCGGCGCAGGAGATCGCGCGGGATGGTGAGGATTTCGCCGTCCTGGGCAGGGACGAGCGGGCGGCCTGGACCGAGGTCGCGCGCTGGGCGGAAGCGGACTTCGGGCCCCTCGTGACGGCCGGCGGCTACACGCCAGCGCCACCGCGAGGGCGCCACAAGGGATCCGGCGTCGGGCCATCGCCGGCCTACTCCTTTTCGGCCTGCATCGCGGAGGTGGAGGTCGACGAACTCGACGGGCGCCTTCAGGTGCAGCGCCTCTATGTGGCCCACGACCCCGGCACGCCGCTCAACCCCCAGTCGGTCGAAGGGCAGATCCGCGGCGGCGTCGTGATGGGCCTGGGCGAGGTGCTGATGGAGGCGCAGGCCTTCAACCCCGACGGTCGGCACCGCGGTCCGCACCTGCTCGGCTACCGCATCCCGACCATGCTCGACGTGCCGGAGATCGAGATCGCCGTGGTCGGCCAGCCCGACCCGAACGGGCCTTTGGGCGCCAAAGAGGTCGGTCAGGGCCCTTTGAACCCGGTGATCCCCGCCGTGCTCAACGCCGTGCAGGACGCCGTCGGCATCGAGCTGCACGAGACGCCCGTCACGCCGGACCGGATCCTCCGCGCGCTCGACGCCAAGCGGCGAAGGGGGAACGCCCGATGATGCCCTTGCGTCCGCTCAGCCTCACTACGCCGTCCCGGCCGGAGGAGACCGTGGCGGCGCTCGCCGCCGAGGGGGCGGCAGTCCTGGCCGGTGGCAGCGACCTGATCCCGGGGCTCGCCTGGGAGATCCCCACGTGCGATACGCTCGTCAGCCTGGCCGGCCTCGACGCGCTGCGGCGCATCGAGACGGAGGAGGATGGCCGCCTGCGCATCGGCGCGATGGCGACCCTCGCGGACATCGTGCGCCACCCCCTCATCCGCGTAGGTTATCCGGCCTTGGCGGATGCCGCCCAGGCGGTCGGGTCGCCGGAGCTCCGGGCGCAGGGGACGCTCGGCGGCAACGTCTGCCTCGGTACGCGCTGCCGCTTCCGCAACCAGCCGCCGCTCTGGCGGGAGGCGCTCGCGCCCTGCTGGCAGAGCGGCGGCGAGGTCTGCCACGCCGCGCCCGCCAAGGAGACCTGCGTCGCGATCCTCTCCGGAGACACGGTGCCCGCGCTCGTGGCGCTGCGGGCGGAGGCCGAGATCTGGGGCCGCAGGCCCCGCCGCCTGCCGATCGAGGAGATCTACACCGGCGATGGCACGCATCATCTGCACATTGCCCCGGGCGAGTTCCTGGCCGCACTGCGGCTACCTGCCGCGCCGCCGCGGGCCGCCTTCCGCAAGTGGCGGACGAGGGCCAGCATCGACTTTCCGGAGGCCAATGCGGCCGTGTCGGCCGTCTGGCGCGACGGCGCCTGGCGCGAGCCGGTCGTCGTCGTGAGTGCCGTCGGTCCCGCGCCGATCCGGGTGCAGGCCGCGGAGAGCCTGCTCGACGGCAGCGCGTGGTCCGAGGAGCGCATCCTCGCGGCGGGCGACCTGGCCCGCCGGGCCGTCCACCCCTACGACAACGGCCAGCTGAACGTCGCGGGGCGGCAGATCGCAGTGCGCGGTCTCGTCGTGCGGGCGCTCGGCGACATGGAGATGGAGCGAAGGGAGCCAGTGCTGTGACCTGGGCAGAGGAGATTCTGGCCAAGAAGTCCGGACTTGAGAAGGCAGTGGCCGGCGAGTACGTTGTCGCGCGGCCGGACGGCTTCATGATGCACGACATCTTCGCGGCGGACGTGCTCGGCCTGTTGGCAGAGGTGGGCATCAGGGAACTGCACGACCCGTCGCGGGTGACGGTCGTCTTCGACCACATGGTGCCGCCGCCCTCGGTGGCCGCAGCCGCCCACCAGAGGACGGCGCGCGAGCTCGCGCGGCGGTACGGTATCGCGAACTTCCACGAGATGGGGCGCGGCGTCTCGCACCAGGTGATGGTGGAGGAAAAGCGCGTGCGCGAGGGCGACCTCGTCGTCGCCACCGACTCCCACACCACCACCTACGGCGGCGTAGGCGCGCTGAGCACTGGCATCGGCTCGACCGAGATGGCGTACGCGCTCGCGACCGGCACGCTCTGGTTCAAGGTGCCGGAGAGCGTGCTGATCCGCCTGAGCGGGCGGCTTGCACCCGCCACCTCCGGCAAGGATCTGATCCTCGCCCTGATGCGCATCGTCGGTTCCGACATCGCGCAGGCGCGCTCGCTCGAGTTCCGCGGTCCCGGCACCTCGTCCCTTACCCTCGCCGACAGGCTCACGGTCTGCAACATGGGGGTCGAGATGGGCTCGAAGTTCGCCGTCTTCCCGCCGGGCGAGGACCTGCCGCAGGGTGCGGCCTACGCGGCCAGCTACAGCGTCGACCTTTCCAGCCTGCAACCGATGGTTGCGTGCCCGCACCACGTCGAGAACGTGCGACCGGTCCAGGAGATGGTCGGCACGCGGATCGACCAGGTGTTCATCGGCTCGTGCACCAACGGGCGCCTGCAGGATCTGCGGGACGCGGCCTCGCTGCTGCAGGGCAGGCAGATCGCACCAGGAGTGCGCCTCGTCGTCACGCCGGCCTCGCGCGAGATCTACCGGCAGGCGATGCAGGAAGGGATCCTGGACGCCCTGGTCGCGGCAGGCGCGATCGTGGAGGGGGCCAGCTGCGGCCCCTGCTTCGGTGGCCACCTCGGACTCCTGGCGCCGGGAGAGCGCTGTCTCGGCACGCACAACCGCAACTTCCAGGGGCGCATGGGCAGCCCGGACGCCGAGATCTACCTCGCGTCGCCCCTCACGGCTGCCGCGACGGCGATCGCGGGCGAGATCGCGGACCCCAGATCCTTGCTCGCAGGGCTTGCGGCCGAGGGGGTGCCGTCATGAGCGATCTGTTCCCGGTGCTGCGCGGCAGGGCCTGGCTGCTCGGCGACAACATCTCGACGGACGTCCTCTCGCCGGGCCCGTACGTGCACGCGCCCATGGCCGAGCGCCTGCGCCACGTGCTCGAGGCGGTCCGTCCGGACTTCGCGTCTGGGGTGCGGCACGGGGATATCGTCGTCGGCGGGCGCAACTTCGGCGTCGGGTCGAGTCGCGAATCCGCACCGCAGCACCTCAAGGACCTCGGCGTGGCGGTCGTGGTGGCGGAGTCGTTCGCGCGCATCTTCGCGCGCAACGCCATCGCCATCGGACTGCCCGTTCTGACCTGCCAGGGCGTCGGCGGGCTTGTCCAGGACGGGGAGATAGTCGCGGTCGATGTGGTCGCGGGGGAGGTGGTTCGCTCCGACGGGACGGCCCTTCAGGCCGAAAGGATTCCGCCGGAGATGCTTGCGGTCCTCGCGCGCGGAGGCATCGTGCCGATGCTGCGCGCGATCGCCGCGGACCAAGGGTCGACGGCCGAGTGACGGAGAGAGGGGTGTCGGGCATGGACTGGGACGACGAGAGGGTTCCGCAGAGCGAACTGGCCGCCAAGGAGATCGAGCTGTTCCGCGAGACCGTGCGGCGGGTGAAGCGCACCATGCCGTTCTACGCGGAACGGCTGAGGGATGTCGACCCGGACGCCATCCGGACGCCGGAGGACATCGCGCTGGTGCCGACGACGAACAAGGCGGACCTGCGCGCACAGCCCTACCCCAGCGCGATCGGCGTGCCGCTCACGGATGTCATGGAGTTGCATGCCTCCTCCGGCACGACGGGCTCCGCCGTAGTCACGGGCTACACCGCCAGTGACCTGCAGCTTTGGCGCACGGCCATGAAGCGCGTCCTGCAGCGGGCCGGCGTGCACCGTGGCGACATCGTGCACAACGCCTACGGCTACGGCCTCTTCACCGGCGGCCTCGGCTTCCACTACGCGGCACTCGAGACTGGTGTGACGGTCCTGCCCATCTCCGGCGGCCAGACGCAGCGCCAGGTGACGATGCTGCGCGACCTCAAGGCGACGGTCCTCACCTGCACACCGTCCTACGGCCAGCACATCGCAGAGGTCATGCGGCAGATGGGCGTGGCCAAGGACGAGATGAGCCTGCGCGTCGGCGTCTTCGGCGCCGAGGCCTGGTCGCAGCAGATGTGCGACGAGATCGAGAGCGAGATGGGCATCACGGCGCTCGACGTCTACGGCCTGGCGGAGATCATCGGTCCGGGCGTCGCGAGCGAATGCGCCGAGGGGCACAAGGGCCTGCACGTCTCGGAAGACCTCTTCTACTTCGAAGTCATCGATCCGCAGACTGGCAAGCCGGTCCCGGACGGCACGCTCGGCGAGCTCGTGCTGACCGCCTTGCGGCGCGAGGCCTCGCCCGTCGTGCGCTACCGCACAGGCGACATCACGCGCGTCATCCCTGGCAGCTGCGAGTGCGGCCGGACGACGCGGCGCATGGACCACATCCTCGGGCGCGTCGACGACATGTTCACGCTGCGCGGCGTGAACCTCTTCCCGCGCGACGTGGAGTCCGCGCTGCTCGACATGGATGCCCTGGCGCCCGTCTACCAGCTCGTGCTCGACCGCCACCAGGCGCTCGACGTGCTCGAGGTCCACGTGGAGCCGCGCGAGACCGAGGCCGAGCGCGGGGTGCTGGCGGCGGCGGTGCAGCGCAGGCTCAACGAGGTGCTCGGCGTGAGCGTCATGGTTGCCGTCATGGATCCGCTCAGCATTCCCCGCAGCGAGGGCAAGGCAGTCCGTGTGGTCGACCGCCGCAAGCTCACCTACGCCCGCTGACGGGATGCGAGGAGGTAAGGCCATGGAATCGCCGCTGCTGCACGACTGGAACGAGGTCCAGCCGCTCACCGCCGACCTCACGCGGCCGAGCCGCGTCGAGCTGAACGACGAGACGCTGCGCGACGGGTTGCAGAGCCCGTCCGTGCGCCAGCCGACGATCGCCGAGAAGGAGGCGTTCGTGCGCCTCTTGCCTGCCCTGGGCATCGCTTCGGCCAACATCGG
>JAJZVM010000013.1 GCA_021845645.1 Bacillota bacterium | reverse complement strand
CCGGGGTGCGATTCCCCGGCACGCTAGTCGTCGGCAACGCTGTTCGGCCGGCGCAATGCGGACTTCAATATATGAATGTCTGCGTTTCTAGGAACGGTACTCTCTTGGTGGGGTCTAGCGGCAGCGTCCGCATGGCGCTGGCAATAGACGTGAACACGGTGTCCCGCGCAGCCATGGGGACGCGCTGACGGATCATAGGGATATCAACAACGTTGATGGCCGGCAAGAAGGCGAGGTTCATTCAGCTGACGAGCCCAGCATCGCGTCGCGCATCTGCGCCAACCCTTGCTCCAAAGGGATGCGCTCGCTGCGTTGATTCTTCAGCCGCTCTGCGGCCAACGCGGCCAGGCTGTTGTTCTCGGCCCGTTCCAACAAGTCGTTGACCAAATTCCAGAGTATCTTTAAGTCTTGATATGGCAGCATGACGGCCTCAGGGTGGCCGTGCACGGTCACCACCAGCCGTCCGTGAGTACGCATCTGGTCACGAAGGACGTTATATCCCTTCTGCATTTGCTTCGCATGAACCTGTTCCTCGTCGGTGTAACTGGGCCGCAACAGTTCTACCAAGTCTGACATCGTTCGTTTCACCTCGCTATCCCGTAGCACTCTCGATGCCTCCTCAGAGCGTAGCCGTGCCGTTAGCCTATGCCATGAGGTGGTTCCAGTATACCGAAAACACAATCGACAAGACCATACTTTTGTACGGCGCTTTCACGACTATGCACAAAATGCATGACGCCCTGCTGGCGAAACCCGCGTCCAGAAGGGATTTCGCTACACCCCAAGCGTTCCATGCATTTGCCGCTCAACCGAATAAACGGCCCAAATCAGACTACGAAGCAAGAGGTCGCAGGTTTGAATCCTGCCGGGCGTGCCAAAGTTCGAAGCCAGAAGCCCGCTCTTTGAAAGAGGCGCCCCATCGGAGCGACTACGAGCGAGTTGCTACTGCGTCCGGCGTTATGGGAATGACTTTTTCACCAGATCCCTAGAGGTAGGTCAGGAGCTGCTCGGCGTTGCGTCTCAGATGCTCTGGGCGCTCCTTGAACGCGCTGTAGGCGACGTGAGCCAGGCCGATGTGGATGAGGTAGCAGAGAAGGCGCTCCTGCATCCCGGAGGGAGGGCCTTCATGCGTATACCAGTGCCGGTCCAGGCTCTCCTGCAGATCGATCCCTTGCCAAGCGGGATACCAAGCCCACCAGTACAGCAGCCAGGCGATGTCGTAGAGCGGGTCGCCGTAGAGCGCGTTGCCCCAGTCGATCACCCCGGTCAACCGTCCGGCGTCCACCAGCACATTGCGGTTCAGGAGGTCGCTGTGGACGATGCTCCGGAGGTCCGGCAACCGCAGCGCGAGCCGACGCAGCTTCTCGACGCCCGCGTCGAAGACCTGGGCGTCCTGGGGAGAAGCGTCAAGCCGCTCGCGCCAGCCTGCCATGCGCTCCGAGCGGTCGGCCACCGTGAGCAGGGCCTCCGCCCACGTCCCACTCGGAGCCGTCCCGTCCAAACGCCATAGACCGAAACCGTGACGGTCTATGGGCTTGAGTTCCTGAAGCGCCTCGAGCGCATCCAGCAGTCTCGGCAGCAAGGTCCGCATCCCGTTTTCGTCGAGATCATCGAGCGGTGTGCCCAAAACGCGCTCGGACACGGCGTAGAAGCCGCTCTCCGCCTCGCCGACCTCAAGGACCTTGGGGATGGGCAGGGCGGCTGAGGAGTATCTGGCCATCACGCGATCCTTCTCGAAGTCGTCGAGATAGGCGCCGAAACGGATGACCACCTCGTGCCCGTCCAGCGTGAGGGAGTAGGCCCGGGACCACTCTCCCGCGGCAAGGGGCGCAAGGTCTCGCGCTCGGTCGCCGAAGCGGGCCTTGACGAAGCGGTTCGCAAGGGGATCTCGTTCGTACATCCCTGCACGTCTTTCCAGCATCGCGTGCCTGTTCCTGTCCGACGTCTCTACCGTCGTGGCAGATCGAGAAGATACCCCTGGCCGTAGCGGCGGCGCAGCGGCGCCTTTTGTCCCAGTTTCGCGCGCAGGGACGAAGCATGCGCGTAGAGGGTCTGTGGCGCCACTTCGGCGCCGTCGCCCCAGACGCGGCGGATCAGCGTGTCGTCGTCCACGATGCGGCCGGATTCCTCGGAGAGCAGCCGCAGGAGGTCGTACTCGGTCGGGGTAAGCAGGATCTCGTCCTCGTCGCGCCAGAGAGAGCGCCTCTCGTCGTCCAGGAGGAGCCCTGGCGCGAGATAGGTCGGCCCGAAGCGTACGGCCCCGAGCCGCGGCGCCGGCGCCTCGTGTCCCTCGGCCTCGGCCAGGATCGGCAGCCTCAGGGCCATCGTCATCGCCTCCCGGGGAGATTGTCTTGAGCATGCCTTGAGGGAGTCTTCAGGCTCCCGCCTTGCCCACAGGATAGCATGCGCACAGGGGGGATGGACGTGGTTCCGATGGTCATCGAGCAGTCCGGGCACGGCGAGCGCGCCTTCGATCTCTACTCCCGCATGCTGCGCGACCGCATCGTCTGCCTCACGGGGCCGATCGACGAGCAGTCGGCGGGACTCGTGACGGCGCAGATGCTCTACCTCGAGGCGGAGGACCCAGAAGAGCCTATCCGCCTCTACCTGCAGTCGCCCGGCGGGGACGTCTACGCGGCGCTCGCGATCTGCGACACGATGGGACTCCTGCACGCGCCGGTGAGCACCGTCGCGATGGGCCTCTGCGCCAGCGCGGCTGCCGTCGTGCTGACCTGCGGCGCACCTGGGAAGCGCTTCTGCCTGCCGCACAGCACGATCATGATCCACGAGCCGTGGGTGCAGGGGCCGGGCAGCCGCACCACCGCGTCGGACCTGCGCATCGAGGCGGAGGAGACCCTGCGCCTGCGCACGGTCCTGCAAGGGCTGCTCGCGGAGCGCACCGGGCGCCCGGTGGACGAGGTGGCGCGCGACATGGAGCGGGACCTCTGGCTGCCCGCGGAGCGGGCTGTTGCGTACGGGCTCGCCGACGGGATTCTCGCAGGGGGGAACTGACGTGGAGAGGGGAATTGTCGCGAGCTGGCCCGCCTTTCCGCCCGAGCTCCTGCGCACCCTGCGCGAGGCCGGCGGGGAGGATGCGAGGCTGAGGTTCGTCCTGCTGGACGGCAGCCACCTGACCGCCATTCGCCTCACGGCCGAGACGGAGCTCGGCGTCGTGATCGAGACGGGGGACGGCACCCGCACGGGTGTGCCGTGGCACGCCATCCTGCGCGTCGATGCCTCCAGCGGCGAGGAGGGCAGGTCTGTCGGATTCCGCACGACCCCGGTGCCGCGGGCGGACTGAGAGGAGGCCGGCGCGAGCACGGACCCCCACCGGTTGTTGCCCATGTCACGCGTCAGGTGGGTGCGTCGGCAGCGCCGATGACACCCGAGATGCAGGGCAGAACTCGTCGTGTGCCGGCAGCGTCGCAGGGCACGGCAAGCTGCCTAGGCAGCGCAGTGGTCAATATTCGACCACCTGGTGGTCAGAATGCAACGGATGCCTGACGACCCTGCGCGGCGAAGCCTTCGTCCAATGCGCCTGCCAGAGCGGCTTGCCGGAATCGCCCTCGTCCTCCCGGCCCTATCGCAGGGGAGGAATCGCGGCTGGCGAGGAACGTGCTTTCTTTCGCGACATTGGCCCTGGAGGGTACGGGCCTCTCAGGGTCGTTCTGGACACTCTGATGTGATGGCCTACCTCGGTCTCACCGTATGACGTCCGCGCACCCGCTAAGTCGGTCGGGATCGAAGACAGGCCCTTCCTTGGCGAGTGGCGCTGACAGCGTGAGGTCGCCCACTAGGATTTACGGTGGTTGAGTAAGGGCCGTCCATCCAGTAACTTCAGGCTTGAGTGGGTGCCTGGACGCCGTAGCCGCATAGGACCGGAAATAGCGAGCTGCTTCACGAGGAGTGATCATGTGGCCCGATCCGAGTCTCCCGCTGAGCACGCCCGCCTCGTCCGAATTGGCGTCACGGTCGAATGGATCAGCATCGCCTGGATGGTCGTTGAGGTAGGCATAAGCATCACAGCCGCCGTCCTGGCGGGAAGCGTAGCCCTCATGGCCTTCGGACTGGACAGTGGAATCGAGCTGGTGTCCGCAGGTGTGATGGTCTGGAGACTCGGGATCGAACAACACGGCGGAGCCCAAGAGCGCGTCGAACATGCTGAGCGCAGGTCCGCAAAGCTGGTCGGCTGGAGCCTGATGCTCCTCGCGGTCTACATTGTCCTAAGCGCCGCCTGGGGCCTATGGCACCGTGCACAGCCCGAGACGACAGCTCTCGGAATTGCCATCGCCGCCGCCGCTTTGGTCGTCATGCCGCTCCTTGTCAGGGTGAAGCGCCGTGTCGCCGACCGAATCGGCAGTGCCGCGTTGCGCGGTGATGCTGTCGAAGGCGTGGTTTGCGCGTACATGGCGGCTGTGCTTCTCGCAGGACTAATGCTGCGTGCCGTCTTCGGATGGTGGTGGGCCGACTCCGTTGCCGCCCTCGGCATCGTGTACTTCATCGTGCGGGAAGGCCGGGAGGCTCTCGAAGAGGCAATGGGCGAAGAGGACGAGGAGGAAGAGAACGGCGATTGAGACTCATGCGATGGTCACGGAGGTGAACCTGATGCTGACCGCTTACGGTGCCGCAGTTGTCTTCCTGATGATGGTATTCTACGCCCTGGAGTCCCGCTCTCCGTGGTTCACACTTGCTTTTGGTGTAGCGTGCTTGGGATCGTCACTCTACGGATGGCTCGCCGGGACATGGCCCTTCGGTGTCGTGGAGGCGGTATGGGCTATAGTTGCATTTCGGAAGTGGGGTCTTCTAAGGCATTCGGTGAACAAGGGAACGGCCTGAGTCTACAACCTTCGCCGAGCGACCTGCAGGAACCCGCAGCCACAGAACCTTTGCCGACGGAAGCAGGCGCACTGCATGGCAGGTGCTCGGTTGGCGGCTCCACGTCCACGGGTACGCATTTGACCAGCCTGCGCCCGAGGAGTGCGCGAGCATGCTGCGGGTACTCGGCGCGCAGGCCGTTTCCGAAGCGGAGTTCGCAAGCTGGCTGCGGCGCCGGGTGACGGTTTGGGCTTTGCGCGTCGCCGCAGAACGGTTCTGTCCCGACCCACGCCGAGTTGCGTCCAGGCCCCTGGCGTCACGCCTCGGGCGAGATCTCCTTGAGGAGCTGCTTGAGGCGCCGCAGGCCGACGTGGATGCTCGCGGCGGGCAGTCCGCTGACGCAGAGGCGCAGATGGTCGCCGAGCTCGCCGCTGGGCGAGAACTCGTCTCCCGGCGCGAACACGACGCCGTGCGCCGCGCTCCGCTGCTGGAGGAAGATCGCCGGCAGCCCCGAGGTAATGCGGCAGAAGAGGTAGATCCCGGCCTCGGGCCGCAGCACCGGCTGCAGCGGGCCGTTCTCCAGCTCCTCGAGCGCCGCCGCGAGCCGCTCCTGGTACACCTGCCGGGCGAACGCCACGTGTGCCCCGACGTCGCTCGACATCAGCCAGCCTTCGAGCAGCAGCTGCGGGATGGGACCCGTGTGCAGGTCCGTCATCTGCTTGACGGACGTCAGGAGGCGCACGATGTTGGCCGGCGCCACGATGTAGCCGACGCGCAGCCCCGGCGCGATCAGCTTCGAGAAGGTGCCGACGTGCAGCACGAGGTCGTCCCCATCGTCGCTCTTCAGAGAGCGCAGGCCTGGCCCTTCCGCGAAGAAGCCGCCTGCGTCGTCCTCGACGATCGGCACGTTGTAGTCGCGGGCGAGGGCGAGCAGGGCCTGTCGCCGCACGGCGGAGAGCGTCGCGCCCGTCGGGTTCTGCGCGCACGGCTGGACGTAGATGAGGCGCGGGTGCCGGTCGCGCAGGATCCCTTCGAGCCGCTCGACGTCCAGCCCCTCGCCGTCGACCGGCACCTCCGCGAAGCGCGCGCCCTGCGCGCGGAAGCGCTGCAGGGCCCCCGGGAAGGTGGGGCGCTCCACCAGGACGAGGTCCTCCGGCTCGATGAAGAGCTTCGCGATGAGGTCGATCGCCTGCATGGCGCCTGTGGTGACGAGCACGTGCTCGACTCCCAGGCGGTCCATGCCGCGCAGGGGCAGGAGCCGCTTCGCGATGGCCTCGCGCAGGGACGGCAGTCCGGCGGTCGCGGAGTACATCAGCACCTCCGAGGGCCTGCGCGTCAGGAGATCCTCGAGCAGGAGCTGCATCGACGCGTTCGGGAAGAGGTCCATGTCGGGCCGCCCCACCTCGAAGTCGAAGCGGTAGGCGTGCGACCCGGACTCCATCAGATCCTCAAGGAAGTGTCCGCCGAGGTGGCGCCAGCTCTTCGAGGGGGTGAAGCGCGCCTCCTTGCGCACCGCCGACGGCCACTGCGGCCTGGCCGCGACGAAGGTGCCCTGCGTCGGGTGGCGCAGGACGTAGCCCATGTCCTCGAGCTTGCGGTAGGCGCTCTGCGCCGTCATGCGGCTGACATGGAACGTGCGCTGGATCTCCCGCTCCGACGGCATGCGCTCGCCGATGCGGAACTCCCCGCGCTCGATGGCACCCTTCATCTGCTCGTAGATCCGGACGTAGATGGGGCATCCGCCCGCCGGCGCCCGTGCCGCGCCGCGCTCTTCCTCGTCGCTCTGCATCGCCGCACCTCGCCCTCCAGGGAAACACCCTCGCCGCCGACTTCCTGGCCCCTCCCTTGCCGTCTCGGACGCGATTCCTTCCGACGGCCGGGAGTGATCCTAGCGGCGCAGCCTCGGGTCCAGCATGTCATTGAGGCCGTCGCCCACCATGTTGAAGCCGAGGACGGCGAGGAAGATGCAGACGCCGGGGAAGATGTCCACCCAGGGCGCGATCGTCAGGAACATGCGGCCCTCGGCCAGCATGGCGCCCCACTCGGGCGTCGGCGGCTGGGCGCCGAAGCCGAGGAAGCCGAGCGACGACGCCACGAGGATGGCCTGCGCCATCTGCAGCGTGAGCTGCACCGTGATCGGGCCCACGAGGTTCCTCAGCATGTGTTGGAAGAGGATGCGCCCGTTCGTCGCGCCGCCGGCCTTCGCCGCCTCGATGTACTCGAGGTTCTTGAGGCTGATGGCGCTGCCGCGCACGATGCGGGCGAACATCGGCACGCCGAAGACGATGATCGTGATGATCACGTTCTGCAGGCCCGGCCCCAGGATCGCGATCACGCCGATCGCGAGCAGGATGCCGGGGAACGAGAGCACCACATCGACGATGCGCATCACGATGTCGTCGAGCCAGCCGCCGAAGTAGGCGGTGGCGAGGCCGATCGGGGTGCCGAGGAACGCGGAGGCGAATGCGCCGATGAAGCCAACCGACAGTGTCAGGCGGGCGCCCCAGAGGATGCGGCTCAGGATGTCGCGCCCGAACTCGTCGGTGCCCATCAGGTGCTGCCAGGAGGGCGCGGCGAGGATGTGGGAATAGTCCGGCAGGCTGGGCTGGTATGGCGCGATCAGCGGGCCGAAGAGGCTGATGCCGATCATAACGAGCATGATGACGGCACCGACCACCGCGGAGCGCCGCTGCATGAAGAGGCGGACGTCGACCAGAGCCTGGCGCCGCTCGAGCTGGGGGCTCTCGGCCTTGGGGCTAATCATAGCGGACCCTCGGATTGACCAGGGCGTACGCGATGTCCACGAGCAGGCTTGCGAGGATGAACTCCATGGCGAAGAGCAGCAGAAGCGTCTGGATGACGGGGTAGTTGCGGCTCTCGACGGACGTGATCAAGAGGTTCCCGAGGCCTGGCCATGCGTAAACGACCTCCACGACGACCGCACCGCCCAGGAGGAAGCCGAACTGGATGCCGATGATCGTGATGATGGGACCGAGCGCATTCTTGAACGCATGCTTGAAGACGAGCATGGACTCGCGCACGCCCTTGGCCCGGCCGGTGCGCACGTAGTCCGACGTGAGTGTCGTGACCATGCTCTGGCGCGTGAAGCGGGCGATGCTGGCGGCCCCGGACGTGCCGAGCGAGATCACGGGCAGGATGAATGAGGTCCAGCCGCTGTCGCCGCCGGAGGGCAGCACGCGGAAGTGGACCGCGAAGAGCGCGATCAGCATCATGGCGAGCCAGAACGCCGGGAAGGAGACGCCCATCATCGAGAGCGTCATCACGGTGTAGTCGAGCGGGCTGTTGCGCTTCACCGCCGAGAGGACACCCGCGAGGACGCCGATCACGATCGCGAGCCCGAGACCGAAGAACGCGAGTTCGACGGTGGGCATGAAGTGGTAGCCGATGATCTTGGTCACGGGCTGGCCGTCGCCGAGCGAGTTGCCGAAGTGCAGCGTCGCCGCGTTCGTGATGAAGTACCAGTACTGCACGATGAGGGGCTTCTGGAGGCCGAACTGGATCGTCAGGGCCCGGATCGTGGCGGCGCTCGCGTTGGGGCCCGCCATGATCACGGCGGGATTGCCGGGGATCGCGCGGACGAAGAGGAAGGCCAGGATGGACACGCCGACGATCGTGGGGATGATCTGCAGCACGCGGCGCAGGAAGTAGGCACCCATGTCCTGTCACTCGCTCCTTGAGGGGAAGGAGGGGCGCAAAGGGCGCGCCCCTCCTTGGACGAACAGGCGGTCTACTGCACGTATGCGCCGTAGATCAGCGGCACCTCGTCCTCGCGGACGACGATGCCCTTGACGTTGGACTGCGTCGCCCAGATGTTGTCCGAGACCCCGAGGAAGATCCACGGAGCCTGCTGCCAGGCGAGCTTCTGGGCCGCGGCGTACGCGGCGGCACGGACGGCCGGCGCGCCGCTGTTGAGGCCCTGCACCAGGAGGCTGTCGAACTTCGCGTTGCCGAAGAAGGCGAGGTTGTAGAGCGCGGGCGGCCAGGAGCTCGTCGCGAGGAGGGGCCTCAGAGCCCAGTCCGCGTCGCCCGTGGAGGCCGACCAGCCGGTGAAGTTCATGCGCAGCGTCGACTTGGCGCTGGGCGTGAAGATGGCCGAAGAGAGCGAGGCGTTGTCCATCGGCACAACCTTGATGTTGACGCCGACCTGCGCCAGCTGCTGCTGGATGAAGGTGGCGGCGTAGATGGCCTCCGTGCTGTTGCCGACCCAGAGCGTCGACGTGAAGCCGTGTGGGTAGCCGGCCTTCGCGAGGAGCTCCTTGGCCTTCTGCGGGTTGTAGGGGTAGCTGCCGGCGTTGATGGCGTAGGTGTCCGCCGGCGGCACTGGCGAGTTCAGGACGCTGCCGTAGCCGCTCCAGACCACCTTGATGAAGGTGCTCTTGTCGACGGCGTAGTTCAGGGCCTGGCGGACGAGCACGTTCTTGAGCGGCCCGACCTGCGTGTTCATGGCGACGTACCAGGCGGCGTTGCTCGAGCCGATCTGGACGTTGATGCCCTTCTGGGCCTGGAGCGAGGTGACGAGCTCGTTCGGCACGGGGTAGATGGCCTGGAACTGGCCCGTCTCAAGGCCGGCGATGCGCGCGCTGGCGTCAGCGACCGGCTTGTAGGTGATCGAGGCGATCTTGGCCGCACCGGCCGGGTTCCAGTAGTGGGCGTTGCGGACGAGCGTGATGTGGTCTCCCTGGACCCAGTCCTTGAAGACGAACGGGCCCGAGCCGCCGACCGGGTTGGCGCAGAGGTAGTTGACACCCTTCGCCAGCACGGACGGCTCGATGACGGCGCCGGCCGGGTGCGCGAACGTCGGCAGGATGGCGCCGAACGGCTTGCTCAGCACGAACTGCACCGTCTCGGAATTGAGCACGTTGATATGGTTGATGACGGAGTAGAGGGCCGTGCGGACGAGGTGGTTGTTGGGGTTCAGAAGCCAGGTGAAGCTCGCCTTGACGGCCTGGGCCGTGACCGGCGTGCCGTCCGAGAACTTCGCGGCGGGGTTCAGGTAGAAGGTGATCGAGGTGGCGTTCGGGGCTACCTTCCAGCTCTTCGCGAGCTCGCCCACGAGCTGCATCTTGCCGTTGTAGCCGACGAGCCCCTGATAGATGTTGGACTCGACGCCGAACGACAGGTTGTCGTTCGTGTTGTAGGGCAGAAGACATACCGCGTCGCCGCTGAGGCCGACCGTGATGTTGGCGGTGGGCGCCGCGGCCTGCACGCCCGCCGTGGTCGACAAGAGGAGTGCGGCCGTGCCGAGCAGCCCGCCAAGAAGCCTGCGCATCTGCATCCGGTAACCCCCTTCATACGTGCTGTTGCATTGCCCGTGGATCTGAAAGGACAGGGGCGGCCCCGCCTTCGCAGCGTCTTCGCCACTCACCTCCTCGCCGGCAAAAAAGCCGGTACCGCTGGCGCCCCGGCTGGCATGTCCAACACGGGGTGCGACCGGGCGGTCGGGATCAGACCCGACGCCCGCCTGGCGTGCTTACGCGGAGACGACCTTCTTGGCCGCCTCGACCAGGGAGCGGAAGAGGGCGAGGGCCGCGGGGTCGTCGCGCCACAGCCCCTCCGGGTGCCACTGCACCGCGAGCCAGTGGGGGTGGCGCGGATCTTCGAAGGCCTCCACCACGCCGTCCGGCGCCGTGGCCGCCAGGATCGCGCCCTCGGGCAGGGTGCGGACCGCCTGGTGGTGGAAGGAGTTCACCTTGATCTGGGTCTGGCCGATGGTCTCGGCGAGGTAGGTGCCCGGGACGAGTTCCACCGCATGGCTCTTGTGGCCGCGCGGGGCATCCTGGAAGTGTTTGAGGCTGCCCGGCCGCTCGCTCGGCAGGTCCTGGAAGAGCGTGCCGCCACCGGCGGCGGCGAGCAGCTGGCAGCCGCGGCAGATGCCGAGCGTCGGCACGCCGGCCCGGTAGGCCTCCTTCACGAGGGCGATCTCGAAGGCGTCCCGCGCAGGGCTCACACCGCCCAGACCCGCCGCCGGCTCCAGGCCGTAGAGCGCGGGATCGAGGTCGGCGCCGCCCGTGAAGAGGAGGCCGTCGAGCCGCGACAAGAGGTCCGCAGCCAGGTCCGGACTCGCGCCGAGCAGCACCGGCACGCCGCCTGCCGCCTCGATGGCCTGCTGGTAGGGCGTGTTGAGCCTGAACTGGTGTTCGTCCGCGTCGAAGCCGCACGTGATACCGATCCAGGGCCGCATGGGATCATCCTTCCTGGGTTTCCGTCAAGTTCGACACCATGTCCTTAATACCTACATAACAAAGCCTTCGATGAACCGTATGAGACGGTACACATCCTGGAAATTGCTCGCAATGCCCAGGGACGCCCGCACCCCTCCGTCCATGCGGTCCGAGACCGAGCGCAGGAACTCGGCGCTTGAGGCCTCAGGGTGGCTGAAGCTCTCTCTGAGCAGTCTCGGGTCCATGTGCAAGGCCGACTCCCTGGCTCCAGGGTTGCAGTGGCAGCCGCTGCGCACCGAGATGCCGCGGGCGTCGGCGGCCTCCTGCACGAGGTTGTAGTCGAGGCGCCCGCCCTCGGCGTCCAGGAGGTTGAAGAGGACGATGGCGCCGTGGCTCTCGAGGTCCTTGGGGCCGTACACCTCGCAGAGCGGACGGCCGCTATGGTGGCGGAGGGCTCCGAGCGCCTCGATAAGCCAGCCTGTCAGCAGCATCACGCGGCGGTGGATGACCTCGACGCCCGCGCTCTCGAGGTGGCGCAGGCCGATCGAGACGGCGGGCGTCGCGAGGTAGTCGATCGTGCCATCCTCGAAGGCGAAGGGGCCGTCGAAGAGGCGGTGCGCGCTGCCGCGCCCCGAGAACGCCGCGACGGAGGCGAAGGCGACCGTCCCGCCCGCGTACCACGGCCGCCTGAGCCTTAGAAGCGCCTCGCGGCGCGCGATGAGGCAGCCGACGCCGGTCGGGTAGCCGAACATCTTGTAGAAGGAGACGTCGACGAAGTCCGGGTGGACGAGGTCGAGTCTGAGGTCGTTCGTCGGGGCGAACGCCGCGGCGTCGAGGAGCACGTCGAAGCCCTGGGCCTTCGCGCGTGCGATCCAACCGAGGTCGTGCTGCACGCCGCTGAAGTTCGACTGCGCCGGGTACGCGAAGAGGCTCGGAGCCGTGCCTGCCCCCACCGCGAGCTCCGCCTCGAGGAAGGGGACGTCGAGGCGCATGTCCGGGCCGAGCGGGATGTAGCGCACCTCCGCTCCCTTGGCCGACGCGAACTCCCTGAGGCCGTTGACGGAGTTGTGGTTGTCGGAGGTCAGCAGGAGGCGCGAGCCCTCCTGGAACGGGTAGGACTCGGCGACGATCTTGAGTGCGCCGCTCGCGTTCTGCGTGAACACCACGAGGTACTCCTCGGGCGACGCCGAGAAATGGCGCAGGATGTCGGCGCGGGCCTCCTCCGCGAGACGCGTCGCGGCTAAGGACGACGGGCTCGAGGAATGCGGGTTTCCGTAGACGCCCCCGAGCAAGAGCTGCAGATGCTCGCGCAGCTGCGACTCCGCGTAGAGGCTGCCGCCGGTGTAGTCAAGGTAGGTGTGGCCTAGGTCGTCGAGCCTGCGGTAGTCCCTCGCCCGCAGGTCGTCGAGCGCCCGCGTCTCGGCGTAGGCGGGCGTCTTGGCAAGAAACTGCTCGAATGCCTCAGTCATGCTGTTCACGAGGGCTTGCGCCGTGCGCGGCGCGGGTTCGGGTCGATCCATGGAGCTGCCTCCTCTGAAGGCACCCGGCATCACAGGGTAGGGCTGATCCACGATATGTCGCCTGGTGGACCCATTGCAGCACAGGGCCTCGACCCCGCATAGATCCAGCCCCGCCCCCCTGGACCGGTTCCACCCGGTCCAGGGGGGCGGGGAAGCGAGAGGCGAGAAGCGGGACACGGGGCGTCACGAGACGCCGGCGATCGGCGCGGTCCGGCGGAGATGTCGAGGGCGGCCGCGTCTTCGGCACATGGCGGGG
Organism: Bacillota bacterium; assembly: GCA_021845645.1. Next base: position 75,696 of record JAJZVM010000013.1, on the reverse strand, counting down.
GCGCCTCGCTGCGCCACGCCGTGGTGACCTGCAGGAGCGTGGAAAGACTGGCGGAACCGGGGCGCCGACTCAGCGGCCGGTGCGCCGCCGGACATACTCTGCGAGCATCGGCTCGGTGAGACGATAGGTACCCCGGCCGAGCCGCGTTGCAACTCCCGTGCCCAGCAGCTCATGCAGTGCCCGGGTCACGGTCTGTGGGTGTTCACCTTTGGGATACGCCTGCTCGCCGTTGGCAATGCGGCTCACGAGTGGCTGAAGGCCCTTGTGCCCGGTGAAGCCGTCCCAGATCTCGTCGAAGGCCAGCCGCAGATGCTGCAGGGCCCGTTCGTAACCCACCTCCACGAGCTCCACCGAAAGCTTGGACGTCCCGATCTCCCGAGCGGCGTGCCAGGTCTCCTGGCAGACCCACATGGTGTCGGAAGGATGCCCGCCCGTTCTGGAGACGATGTCCCTCAAGGAAAGGTTGGTCGGCTCGAGTCCGCAGCCACGGAACTTCTCCTCGATGTAAGTGATCCAGGCCGCCTCCACAACGGGCGGGACATCCAGGGGAGCGGCGAAGCGATAGAAAGCTTGCCGGCCCTTTCCGAACAATTCCCGCATGACGCCCGCCTGGGAGCCGAGGAAAAGGTAGCTGACGTACGCGTGCCGTTGGAAGTGGGCACGGAGCTTCTTGAATACGGCGTCGCCGCCGAGCTTGTCGAAGTCCTGGAACTCATCCAGAACGACGATGACGCGTCGATCATCTTCCTCGGCAAGCCTCTGTGCGAGATCCAGCGACTCTTCGAACAGGGCATCGTCGCTCTTCTTGGCCAGCGAGAATGCGAGATCGAATCCTTGGAACTTGAGGTCTAGTCCGCTTGCTGCTCCCGCGACGCCAGAGGCTAAGCCCCGCATGGCATGCACCGTTCGCCGCAAGCGGCTGCGGTTCTCGAACAGTGCGTCCACGAGCAACTCAGCGAAATCTCCACGTGACTCCACGCCGAAGAGATCCACATAGGCCGTGTAGTGGCCAGAGGCTTTTAGGTGCCGAAGCGCTTCCAGAGCCAGGCTTGTTTTGCCCGTCCTGCGAGGACCGGCCAGAAGGAGGCGTTCGCCGGCTGCCAGTCGTTTCCCGAGTTCGTCAAGGAAGGCTGCACGGTCCACGACATCTCCCGAGTCGACGGGGTCCTGCAGGGGGAAGGACTGCGTGATGGGCAACCACTCCACCTCATCTACACAAATAATGTGCTATTTTAGCACGACATGTGTGCATGATCCAGGCGGGCGGCAAGCGAGCGATTCTACGGCGGTCAGCGCATCATGCGGAGCCTTGCGACCCGAGCGTCCATCCGTCACGGGGCGATGGGCTAAGACAGATGCTCCGGCACGTCGACGATGACTGCCCGCGCTAGGCAAGGGTTCGCGATCATGCGTTCCGGCAGGTGCGGCGCAAGGCGTCGCCCGGTCATGACTACTGCCGAGCACTCCGCGGACTGCGGCGAGGATGCCCACTGCGGCCTGTTCTCCATGCAGTGCATGTTCGCCGGCCGTATGCGGCCTGAGACTTGTAGAAGGAGCGCCGGATCGGGAGGATCGCGTGAACGAGGCCTCGTCCTGCCGCTCCGAGGCGCGAGTGGCACTGGTCCTGCGCTTGGCCGGCGCCAGAAGCCGGGTTCAGCCGCCACGGTGTCGTGGGTAAGCAGCACGCAGCAAAGTGCGCCGCGTGCGCGCTGATCAGGAAATCCGTGAGCACGTGCTTCGGGCGCCCGATTTCCGATGGGCATGAGCGGGGCGGAGCCGTTGGCCGTGCCCAGTCCCCTCTGTGCCGCCTGCGCAATGCATCTCTTGGCTATCCGTGGGAGAGCAGAGCGCGGAGGATTGCCACAATCGAGGTGGAACCACACCATCAAGTGGGGTGATCGCGTTGCAGCAGCATTCGGCCGAGCATATCCGCCAGCACCGGCAGCGGTACGTAAAGCGGCGCTACCAGATGGTGCGTAGTGTGTGGCCTCTTGGTGCCCCCGAGCACATGACGCCTGGCCATCTTGCGAAGTGGAACACCTCGTGCAACTGCAGCATGTGCAACAAGCAGACCTGGCCCGACACGAGGCCCCGCACGGTGGGAGCGGACCTCGACTTCAAGGAGGCCCTGCTTGATCTTGCGGAGCAGAAGCCCGTATAGGTGAGGTGAAGAGCGGCTTCGCGACCGTCGCGAGCGCTGGGACATCGTGACCGACAGGCTGCGTGCCCAGCGGTTCAAATGGCACGACGGCGAGGTGGAGTTGGCGCGGTCCGAGCGGGCGCGGTCTCAGCCGGACGATGCGTAAAGGTTTGCGTCAGCGTGCTACCAGGCCTACGCCCCGACCAGGCAGGGGGGCGCCACGTCATAGCCGAACCTCTCGGCAGGTGAAAGGGGCGGAGCCATGGACCCGGAGCTGAAGGCATACCTGGACGGGATGCAGGAGAGTCTCGTCACGCGAATGGTTGACCTCAACAAAGAGACACGAGAGCATGCGGATCACCTGCATACGCAAGCTCGCGTTCTCATCGAGAACGTGGACAAGAAGGTCGGGCTTGTCTGGGAGGGCGTCCAGACGATCAAGGAGAGCCTCGGGAGCCGGCTGGAGGACCACGAACAGCGTATCCAAAGTCTCGAGAGAAAGGCCTTGTAGCCCATAGCTGAAGCCAGGGGCATTCGCGGTGTGAGAAAGCACGGGAACTCGACTGCCGGGCCAGAACCAGCCATTGGCTGAAGAGCGTGGGGCGGCTTCTCCCCACGCTGGAGGGAGCGGCGATGGCGACGATCGGTTGGTGGTCCAAGTCCATCCTGCCGCCCTTGAACATGGTCGAAGACGTGGCTGATCAGTACAAGGCGGCACTCGGTGGCGTTCACCTGCCGGCTTACCCACCGCCACGCGGTCTTGTACGAGATCCTCTGCTGCCTCGCCCATTCGCTCAGCTTCATGAGGCCAGCTTATCCCAGCTGGCCATATATGGCTATATTCTGTGCAGCTGTTGCTTATCCTTGGCGCTCGTGGCCCGGCACAGTGCAAGACCACGTCTCGAGGGCGCAACCCTCGTACGGGTAACCCGGCCACCGCACGAGCTTCTCCTCGACGCCCACGACGCGACCGTAGGAACGCCGGGTCGGGAGGATCGCGCGAACGAGACGTCGTCCCGGCGCCCTGAGGCACAATGGACGCTGGTCCTACGCTTGGCCAGCGCCAGCAGCCGGGCTCAGCCGCAGGAGCCTAAGTTGTGGGAAGAAGCTCTCGTAAACCCCAGTGTCGTGGGTGAGCAGCGCGTAGGCAAAGTGTTTCGCGTGTGCGCCAATCAAGAAATCCGTGAGTACGTGCTTCGGACGCCCGAGTTCCGAACCGCATGAGCGGCAGCGAAACCTTTGGCGCGTACCGCAGGTTGGGCAGAGGTATTCGGCAGGTCTTCTCGCGTCCAAATAGTGAGCAAATGCGTTTGCAGCCTCGACCCAGGCGTCCCGGCTGAAGCGGTCGTCGACCTCAATGTGCGATTTCGAAAGCTCCGCAGCGAGCCCCGTTGCATCCCACACACCAATCGCCAGCAGCTCGGCGAAGACCGGACCGCAGACGGCCACGATTCCTTCCGCCGCCGCGTTGGCAAGAGCCTGCTCGGCGGCATCCGCCAAAGCCTTGTCGCTGTCCAGGAGCAGGTAACTGAGCACGTTGGTGTCCACGGAGGTCGCCACGTCAGTCCTCGGGCGTGCGCAGAGCCTCAAGCGAAGGTTCGCGCAGCGTCCGCAGTCTTTCGCTGATCGCCCTCGCGTCGCTGTGCCAGGCGCCGCGCAGCCTGCGGAAGTCCGTTTCCGGAACCCCGCGCCGAATCAAGATGGAGCCATCAGATTGTGGAACAAACTCAAGCGGCGTGCCCTCGCGCAACTCTGCCCACTGGCGCAACACCTGGGGAATGACGACTTGTCCTCGAGAGGACAGCTTGCCGCGGAACCTGCCTTGGGGCTCCTTGCCAGGTTTCACTGCGGCACCTCCGCCGACGGACACTTCCCACCCCTCCAGTCTACGATCTTACTTTCTTGATCATACCACCTATGTCTTGTCGGCAACGGCATACGGATCACCGTCCACCGCACTGGACGTTTTTGCAGAGCGGACGATGAGGTGTGGCAGTCACGCCGGGCCGCCGGCAAGAGAGGCCGGCCCGGTCCATGCCGTGAGTCAGTGGTCGCCGCGGCCCTTGGCTCGCAGGTTCAGCACGTACATATAGAGGACCACGATGTAGAGAATGCCCTGCACGAGCAGCAGCGTCGACGGACTGCGCGCGGCGTGCCCCCCTGCCTGAGAGGCGATGCCCACCAGACCGAGCACCAGCGAGCCGATGGCCCCAAGCCAGATGCCGACGCGCTTCGGCAGGTAGCTGTCCGCGCCGACCACGCTGCGGTGCGTGATCATGCGCTCCGGCATGTGGGGCGCGAAGAGGAGCCCTGTGATGATCTGCAGCAGCAGGAAGACGATCATGCCGATGATGAGCGTGCCTATGTCCGACCCCTCCCGTACCTGTCCAGCGTGCACGACTCCCGGTACGAGGGCAAGAGTCCCGCGCTCGTGACGACGGCGGACGTCCGGCGGCAGACCTACACCTGCGCCAAGGAGGAAGGCGCATTGGCGAGGTGGCGTCTCTGATCGCGTGATCGTATCTTGCCACCATGTGGCAAATCGGCTCACGGCGGGCCGCGGCCGGCGTTGGGCCGCCGGGCTCTCGTCCACAATGGTCCTGGCACATCGCGGGCGCTCCCGCGACGCATCGCAGGCGGCCTTTGCACAGATCGCGCGGCAAAGGCCGCAAGCTTTGTCGTTCCATGCTATAATCCATCCCGACTTTTCCCGAAAGGGGTCACCCGCCCGTGCTCGAGACTCCATCCAAGTACACCCTCGTGGCGGCAGCGGCGGAGGGCCCTACGCGCCTGAACGCGTTCGACAACGCCCTGCTCGCGGCCGGCATCGGCAACATGAACCTCCTGCGGGTCTCCTCGATCCTGCCGCCGGGCGCCGTCGAGATGGACAAGCTCGAGATGCCGCAGGGCAGCCTCCTGCCGACGGCCTACGGAGCCATCGAGAGCGAGCAGACCGGCGAGCTGATCGCCGCGGCGATCGGCGTCGGCCTAGGTGACGACGACCAGTGCGGCGTGATCATGGAGTTCTCCGGCCGCTGCTCGGCGGAGGACGCCGAGGCGGAGATCCGGCGCATGCTTGAGGCCGCCTTCGTCGAGCGCGGCCGCACGCTTAAAGAGATGAAGGTTCGCGCGGCGGCCCTTCGCGTCCAGCGGATCGGCTGCGCTTTCGCAGCCGCCGCCCTCTGGTACTGAGATGTCGCGCCCACCGATGGAGCTCTGGCTCGAGGAACTGCAGCTCGGCAACATGCGCCTCGGCCTCAGGGCCGAAACCGTCCTGCACCGCGAGGTCTCGCGCTTCCAGGAGATCCTGGTCGTCGACACCTACGCCTTCGGCCGCGTCATGATGCTAGACGGCACCTTCCAGGTGACCGAGAAGGACGAGTTCGTCTACCACGAGATGCTGGCGCACTTCCCCTTGATGAGCCACCCGCACCCGAGGGACGTCCTCGTGATCGGCGGCGGCGACGGCGGCACGATCCGCGAGGTCGTGAAGCACCCAGAGGTGGAGCGCGCCGTGCTCTGCGAGATCGACCCCCGCGTGACGGCCGTTGCGCGCGAGTACCTGCCGAGCGTCGCGTCGGGCCTCTCGGACCCGCGGGTCGAGGTGCTGCACGAGGACGGCGTGAGGCTCGTGCAGGACCACGAGGCCGCGTTCGACGTCATCCTGATCGACTCGACGGACCCGGTCGGCCCGGCCGTCGGCCTCTACAGCCCGGAGTTCTACGCCGCCTGCAAGCGGGCGCTCAGGCCCGGCGGCATCGTCTGCGCGCAGTCCGAGTCGCCGTTCGTGAACGGCGACGTCGTACGCCGCGTGGCGCAGAGCGTCAAGGCGAGCTTTCCGCACCACCAGCTCTACCTCGCGCCGCTGCCGACCTACCCGTCGGGCGCCTGGAGCTTCACGGCCGGCGCGCAGGAGCCCCTGCCGCGGGAGGTGGACGCAGTGAGGGCCGCGGGCCTCGCGACGCGCTACTACACGGCCGAGATGCACAGGGCCGCCTTCGCCCTGCCGCCCTTCGCCAAGGCCCTGGTCGAGTGATGGACCTCATCCATCACGGACGCCCGCTCTGGGCGCAGGACAATCCGGCGTCGCCCCGCTTCTCGCTTCTCGGCGTCCCCTTCGACGGCACGGCCTCCTTCAACCCCGGCTCGCGCGAGGGGCCCCTCGCGATCCGCGCGGCGACCCACGGCCTCGAGGACTACTCGCCGGCCCTGCGCCGCTCGGTGCCCGAGGGCTTCCTCGAGGACGTCGGCGACGTCGAGATCCCCTTCGGCAACCCGGACGGCGTGCTCCGCCGCACGGAGGCGGCCGTGCAGGGCATCATGGAGAAGGGCCGCATCCCGTTCGTGCTCGGCGGCGAGCACCTCGTGACGCTGGGGGCGCTCAGGGCCCTGCGCCGGCAGGGCGATTTCGCGCTTGTCCAGCTGGACGCCCACGCAGACCTCCGCGACGCGTTCTTCGGCGAGAGCCTGAGCCACGCCTCGATCGTCTACCATGCCAGGGAGCTTCTCGGCCCGCAGCGCGTGCTGCAGTTCGGCATCCGCTCGGGCTGCGAGGAGGAACTGCGCCTCGCGACCTTCCTGCGGGAGCAGTGGAGTCCCGCGGCGGCGCGCGATGCGCTTGAGCGGATCGGCGACCTGCCGATCTACCTCACGATCGACATCGACGTCGCGGACCCCGCCTTCGCCCCCGGCACGGGCACTCCCGAGCCGGGCGGCTGGACGTCGCGGGAAGTGCTCGAGGCGGTGCGCCTCTTCGGCGGGAGAAGGCTCTGCGGCGTCGACATCGTCGAGGTGCTGCCGAGCCGCGACCCGGCCGGCATCACGGCGCTTCTGGCCGCGAAGTGCCTGAGGGAGATCCTGATCGCGCAATCGGGGAGGGACATGGATGTTCTCTAGGGAGCTGCGCCAGGCGGTCGAGGAGGCCTACCGGCGGTCCGCGGCCGAAGCCGGCTGGGAAGCTCCCCTGCCCTCCTTCGCCATCGAACGCCCGAAGGACCAGAAGATGGGCGACTACGCCGCGAACATCGCCCTGCAGGCGGCGCGGCCGCTTCGTCTCGCGCCGCAGGTGGTGGCGGAGCGCATCCTCAACCACCTCGAGCTCCCGGAGGACTTCGAGGGGGCGGAGATCGCCGGCCCCGGCTTTCTCAACTTCCGCCTGTCGCGCGCCTTCCACCCGCGCGTGATCGCGTCGCTGATCGCGGACCCGCGCGCTTTTCTCGCCACCGACTGCGAGGACGGCGAGCGCATCCTCCTCGAGTTCGTCTCCGCGAACCCGACAGGCCCCCTGAACGTCGTCTCCGCGCGCGCCGCGGCGGTGGGGGACACGCTCGGGCGCCTTCTGCGCCTGGCGGGCCACGACGTGCTGACGGAGTTCTACGTGAACGACGCGGGCCGGCAGGTGGAGATGCTCGCCCGCTCGATCCTTGAGCGCCGCGAGGAGATCCTCGGCAGGCCCTGCGAGATCCCCCAGGACGGCTACCACGGCGAGTATGTCGTGGACCTCGCGCGGGGCTTCATGGCGGAGGAGCCCCGCGACTTCGCGGAACTTCCCGAGGAGACGCGCGTCGAGATGGTGCGCGCCTGGGCGCTCGGGCAGATGGAGCGCATGCGCCTTGCGACACTCGAGCGCTACGGCGTCCACTTCGACAACTTCTTCTCCGAGAAGTCCTTCCGGGCTGGCGGCGGCACGGAGGAGGTCGTCGGCAGGCTTTCGGACCACACCTACGAGGCCGAGGGGGCGCTCTGGCTCAGGACGACCGCCTTCGGCGACGACAAGGACCGGGTGCTCAGGAAGTCGGACGGGGAGTTCACCTACTTCGCACCGGATATCGGCTACCACGAGTCCAAGTACAATCGCGGCTACGACCGCGCCATCGACCTCCTCGGCCCCGACCACCACGGCTATGTCGCGCGCATGCGCGCCGCCATGGAGGCCCTCGGGCACGACCCGCAGAGCTTCGAGGTGCTGCTCGTGCAGTGGGTGCGCTTCCTGCGCCACGGCGAGGTGCAGTCCATGTCGAAGCGGGCCGGCGAGATCCTGACGATCGACGAGCTCCTGGACGACGTCGGCACCGACGCGGCGCGCTTCCTCTTTCTCATGCGCTCGCACGACACGCCGCTCGACTTCGACCTCGCCCTCGCCAAGGAGGAGTCGAGCGAAAACCCGGTCTACTACGTGCAGTACGCGCACGCGCGCATCGCCTCGATCCTGCGCCAGGCCGGCGACGTCGCCGCCCAGCCGGACTTTAGCCTCCTGACGTCGCCGGAGGCGGAGGACCTTCTTCGGCGCCTGGGGCAGCTGCCCGAGGAGATCCGGGACGCCGCGGCGCACCGCGAGCCCCACCGCCTGACGCGCCTTGCCATGGAGCTCGCGCAGGCGTTCCACGCGTTCTACAACCGCAACCGCGTGCTCGGCGTGGAGGAGAGCCTCTCCGCGGCGCGCCTGGGGCTCGCGAGGGCGACGCAGGCGGCGCTCGCGGAGCTCCTCTCGCTGCTCGGGGTGTCGGCGCCTGAGAGGATGTAGCGTCTTCGGCCGCGGCGGGGCGGGCCCTTCGCCGGGCCCGCCCCGGGCGGTTGCGAAGCGAGGATGGCGACGCGGCCTGCCCATGCGCAGGCGGCGCCGCCCGGCTTCTCGGCCCATGTGATCCTTCGCCACGCGGCGATGGCAGCCCAAGCGAGCGCGTCAGACGCAATGGCGGTATCCTCCAGGCAGGGCCGCTGGGTGTGCATACATACTGCGGGAACGTGAGGTGCCCGGGTGACACCGGACGTGCTGCGTGGCATGGTCGCTCGGGGCGAGGGCCTGTCGGTGGAGTTCATGGGAGAGGGGCGCCAGGCGCTCTCGGACAGGGATCTCGTGGAGGCCGTCGTCTGCCTTGCGAACCAGCCGTCATAGGAGCCGCAGTACCCTCTGGTCGGCGTCGAAGATGACGGCCAGATCACCGGTGCACGGCCGCGGCATGAGCATGGCCGCACCGATCCTGCGCGCGTTGTCGCACTCGTCGCGAACCGCACGAGGCCGTCGCTCTCGGTCCGGGTCGACGAAGTCGTTCGAGCGGACGGGCCGGGGGATCGACGCGGTCTTCGCATCCCAGCTCCGTAGCGGACGCCCGGCTCCCTCCTGTCAGCGGAGCGACGCTCTGAGTGTCTCGCTGGTGCTGCCCGGCGGGGAGGCGAATCTCGACTTCATCAGGCTGGTCGTGGAACAAGAACACGACGACCGGCCGCTCGGCGTGGACGGCCTGTTGCTCCTGAACGCTCTCCGGCAGGAGCGTGTCCTGTCGACAGATGAGGCCGCAAGCTTGATCCAGAAGATCGCGGCTGAGGCCAGGGCTGTTCTCGGCCGCCTCGTCGAGGAGGGCCTCATCGAGGCGAGCGGCGAGACCAAGGCGCGTGTGTGGAGGCTTTCTGCCGCCGTGTATCGGCGCCTTGACTGGTCAGGAGCGGGCGCCTGGCGCGGCAGGGAACCGGCCGGCGGAACACCTGGTACACGGTCGTTTAACGGATTCCGTTAAAACGGCCTGCTGAGGTTTAACAGATCCGTGATATATCTGCATTTGTCTTCAAACGTGGTTCGTCGCACTCGACCAAAGCGTCTGCGACGGGCGGCTGTATGACGTTCCAGCGGCGCTCAAAGGCACAAGCCTTGTCCTGCGCGATACGCCGGCCTTGGCCTGCGCATGACGCCACCGGGCACCGGGCCTGCGATCATGCCGTCGGCGCTGTGCCGGCCGGCAGGGTGCGGATTTTTGTGGGGCAGTGCGCACTGGATCCCTGGCCGTCCAATATACCACCCCGTAACTAACGTGTGGGAACCGCATGGGTCATGGTGGCGCGTGAGGAGCGAAGGGTCAAGCGGCGATGCGATGGCGGTTTTGCTGTCGCTCCACCGTAACCAGCCTGTAGCTCGGAGCCATTCCATGAGACAGAGGCATGAAGCAACCTGAGGCCATACGTCTGAGGTTCTGTCCTAAGAGGAGGCGTGCCATGGTGCGGTAGCAGTGGCTCGGGGAGGGTCCAGCGTGGCTGTGGGGGCGCAACTGGACTGGGCCACGGCTGCGAGGGAGTCCCAGGGTGTCGTTGAGGTCCTGGTTTCTGATACGGAGGAGGGATTTCAAGAATGTCCTCAGTCGCCAAGTTGATGCATCGAGTCATCCTCGGTGGCGCCTGCGTCGCCCTCGTAACGGCGGCAGGCGCTCCTGCGTTCGCCGCTACGACTTCAGGCCAGGGTCATGCTCCGGTTTGGACCGCGACGCCGCCTTTCCGCGTCAGGGGCAACGCCACATCGACATACCAGAACGGCTACTCGCCGCAGGAGGTCGCGGGAGCGTACGGCCTGAATCAGATCTCGGAGACGGGCGCCGGCGAGACGATCGCCATTGTCGATGCATACGGCAGCCCAAGCATCCAGAACGATGTCGGCGTCTTCGACAGCCAGTTCGGCCTCCCGGCCCCCAACTTGACGGTTGCCTATCCGAGCGGCAAGCCGAGAACCGACAGCGGCTGGGCGCTTGAGACGTCGCTGGACGTCGAGTGGGCGCATGCGCTGGCACCGGGTGCGAACATCTTGCTCGTCGTCGCTAAGTCCGCCAGCACGTCGGACTTGATGGCAGCGGAAGACTACGCTACCAGCCAGGGCGCCAGGGTGGTCTCGAACAGCTGGGGCGGCTCGGAGTTCTCGTCTGAAGCGAGCTACGATACCCACTTCCAGCACGCGGGCGTCGTCTACTTGGCGTCGGCCGGCGACAGCGCGGGGGCCATTGAGTGGCCTGCAGCCTCGCCCTACGTGGTGGGCGTCGGCGGCACCTCCCTGACCATCACCGGCTCAAGCGGGTCCTACGCCTATGGTGGCGAGACTGCCTGGTCGAGTTCCGGCGGTGGCCTGAGCCAATACGAGGCGCGCCCCGTATACCAGGACAACTGGCAGTCCGTTGTCGGAACCCAGCGCGGCATCCCCGACATCGCCTGGGACGCCGACCCGAACACGGGTGTCGCCGTCTATGACAGTACCCTCTACCAGGGCCAAACCGGCTGGTACGAGGTCGGTGGCACGAGTGTCGGCTCGCCGAGTTGGGCAGCGCTCGTCGCGCTTGTTGACCAGGGGCGTGCAACCCCGCTCTCGACCTCTACGGGCACCGGCAATATCCTGCAGGATCTTTACACCCTCGCAGGAACGACCGCGAGCACAGGCTACACCACGGACTTCCATGACATCACAAGCGGCAGCAACGGCAACCCGGCCCTACCCGGCTATGACCTCGTCACGGGCATCGGGTCGCCGCAAGGGCAGAACCTCATTCCTGCGCTGATCAACGACGCGAACTAGCGCCTAACGGCTCCGGGCCCTGCCGCAATGCGGCGGCAGGGCCCGTTTCAGGTGCACCCGGCATGGGTGCATGACCGGGGGGGCCTGCGGGCCTGATGGTGGCAACCTCAAGCCGCGGGCAAGGGTATCCGCACACGTCGTAGACGGATCCCCAGCCGTCTCAGGAAGGATCCATCCATAAGAGACGAGCCCAGCAATCCACTGGGCTCGTCGGTGAAGGCATGGGCTCAGTGCAGCACTTCCACCAAGGCCGACATGCTCGGGGCGCCCTCAAAGCCCACGGCATTCCTGTACAAACGGCAAGACCACGCAGCGCCGTCGGAGCTGGGAAACGGATCCGCGTCGTCCACGAGTATCGTGGGCGAACCATGCATGCCAGCCTGCGGCCTCGGCCGGGGCGCTGACAGGCGCAGGTGCACCTCGGCGTAAAGTGCCCTGCGGCTGTGAGCGCTTTTGGCACCAGCTGATGGGTCAACCTCCAAGTCGGGCAGCCGTCGGGGTATACAATCTTGATGGTCATCACTGGTGCCACCTGAGGCCGAACACGGGAACGCGAAGGGCCGCCCGGTCAAGCCGGACGGCCCACTGCATGTGCTTTGGTGGTCGAGGTCAGCAGGGCCTGTGGCGCATGAGGCCCAGCTGCTGGCTGACGCTGAAGCCCTCGCCGCCGCCCCCATAGCTCTGGGGCCTGCTGCGGCGCCTCTCGGCCTTGACGGCCTGGGCCGCCATGTCGGGGCCGGCTGCGACGAAGCCTCCGGAGACGAGCCAGGCCTCGCCGACGCGCAGCCTGCGCGTCCACTCGAGCGCTCCGACCGGTCCCTTGGGCTCTGCGTGTGTCATGAACATTCCCTCCTCCCTGCCGACTGGACGTATCCAGCCAGGCAGATCGCTTTGGCCATGCGGCGACTTGACAGCTCCCGGATCGTCCCTGATCCTCTACCGCCCGTCGCTGCTGTCCTGGCGAACCTGGTGCCCGGGGGTCGTTCCCCTTTTCTGCCACCCCGGGCTCCTCTCTGTCGCCGAGCCCAGTGTAGCGCAGATTCGAGAACTTTGTGTTAAAGCTTTCACAAAGATTTGGCAGCCTCCGGGGCCGTTTAGGTTGCTGCTTGGCGCAGGACATGGTCTCGCCAGATGGCGGATGAGGTGCCGCCGAGAGACCATGGGGCCGCCTCCGGGCTGGTCAGGGCGGCTTGCGGGAAGGGTGCCGCGATGCGGCCGCTAGACGTCCCTGGGAAGGCGCACGGTGACCGTGAGGCCGCCTGCCCTGCGCGCCCTGAGCCTGATCGTCCCGCCGTGGGCCCGCGCGACCGCATCGCAGATCGCGAGCCCGAGGCCGGCGCTGTGCGCGGAGTCCGTGCGCTGCGGGCCGAGGCGGTGGAACGGCAGCAGGAGGTCCTCGAGGGCCTCTTCGGGCAGAGGGGGGCCGCTGTTCGAAACCCTGAGCCACACCTCGCCAGGGGAGCTGCCCGTGAGGACGCTGATGAAGCCTCCCGGGCGGTTGTAGCGCCCGGCGTTCTCGAGAAGGTTGCGGCAGAGCTGCGCAAGCAGCGTCGGGTCGCCCATGAGGCTTGCCGGGCGCAGGCGGATGCGCAGGCCCAGCCCGGACTCCGGCAGGCGGCTCACGGCGTCCTCCACGAGCTCCTCGAGGTCGGTAGGGACGGCGGCCGCCTTCGCCTGCTCGCCGCGCGCGAGCACGAGGAGCGACGAGATCAGGTGCTCCATGCGGCCGCTCTGCTCGAGGAGGCTCGAGGCCGTCGCCTGCCAGAGCGCGACGCTCTGGTCGCGATCGGCGAGGGCCACCTCGAGAAGCGAGCGCGAGATGGCGAGCGGCGTCCTGAGCTCGTGCGAGGCGTTGGCGACGAACTGCCGCTGGGCCAGGAAGGCCTGCTCGAGGCGCCCGAGCATGCCGTCGAAGGTGTCGGCGAGCTCCCTTAGCTCGTCCCGCGGGCCTGCGAGCGCGATGCGCTCGCCGAGGCGGTCGTACGAGAGGCGCCTGGCCGCCTCGGTGATGGTGCGCAGCGGCCCGAGCGCCCGGTCCGCGATGCGCCAGCTGAGCACGGCCACGATGGCGCCGAGCAGGAGGAGCGCGATCGCGGAGCCGATCAGGAGGTGCTCGAGCATCAACCCCTGCGACTGCTGGAAGGCGGGGCCGATCATCTGGCGCAGATGCTCCGCGGACGCCGGCGGGCCATGCGGCTGCGTCGGGTGCATGATGCGCTGGAGGTCTGGCGGCGGGCGATGCGGCAGCACGTGCGCGACGAGCAGGTAGGTGACGCCGAGGGTGCCTGCCCCGAACAGCAGGACGAGCCCCAGGAAGACGAGGGCAAGGCGCGTGCGGACCGTCATGGTGCCGCGGCGCAGGACGCGTCTAGCGGCCATCGGGGATGCGGTAGCCGACGCCGGTGATCGTCTGGATGACGTTCGGCGGGCCGAGCTTCTGGCGCAGCCGGCTCATCACCACGCGCACGACGCCGCTGAAGGGGTCGGCGCTGTCGTCCCAGACGTGCTCCAGCAGCTCCTCGCTGCTCACGACGGCGCCGCGCGCCACGAGGAGGTACTCGAGCACCGCGAACTCCTTGCGCGTCAGCTCGACCTGCCTGCCCGCGCGGTGCACCTGGTGGGCCGCGGGATCGAGGACGATGTCGTCCACCTCTAGCTTCGGCCCGACCCTGGCCTCGAGCCGGCGTGCGAGTGCCTGCACGCGGGCCACGAGCTCGATGAACGCGAACGGCTTGCCGAGGTAGTCGTCGGCGCCGAGCGCGAGGCCCTCCACCTTCGCCTCGAGGCCTGTCGAGGCGGTGAGGATGAGGATGCGGACGGGGCTCTTGCTGCTCGAGAGCTCCTTGCAGATCTGGTCGCCGTGGACGCCCGGAAGATCCCGGTCCAGCACGACGACATCGTACGCGTTGGCCATGAGGCGCTCCTGGCCCTCGATGCCGTCATAGGCGACGTCGACGGCCATGCCCTCCCGGCGCAGGCCGAGCGCCACGGTGTCCGCGAGCTGGGTCTCGTCCTCCACGATCAGTACGCGCACAGGGCCTGCCTCCTTGGGGCGGGCACTCTGTCCGCCCGGCCCCATGATCCGCCAGAGGTTGTTGCAGAGATGTTACAGGGCCTGTGACAGCCGCGCAACGTGGCATCTCCTACCATGACCCTGCAACGTACGGCCAGGGCGGCGGATTGCGCCGGCCGGCGGCGTGCGGAACGCCCGGGGGCGGTCCGGGCAAGGAGAGTGGCGTATGCGCAGGCGGCTGATCTGGATTCTGGTCGTGCTCCTCGTGCTCCTCGGCAGCGGCGTCGCCGCCCTGCGCCTCAGGCAGGGCGGGACGGCGGGGAAGGCGATCGCCACGACGTACGCGTTCGGCACGGTGGCGAAGGGATCTCTCCACGAGACGGTGACAGGTTCGGGCACCGTGGCGGCGGGAGCCACGGCGGAGGTCTACCCGGCCGAGGCCGGCACCGTGGCGTCGGTGGACGCGGCGGTGGGGGAGACCGTGACGAAGGGCCAGGTGCTCGCGACCCTGACCGACAACGGCAGCCTCCGATCGCAACTCGACAACGCGAGGGTCCAGCTCAGGCGCGACGAGGCCAGCCTCGCCGCGCTCCTGAAGCCGACGCCGACGGCGGCGGAGGTCACGGCGGCCGAGAACCAGGTGTCGGAGGACCAGACGAAGCTCGAGGCTGACGCGGCGGCGTCGGAGGCGGCGCAGCAGGTCCTTGCGCCCATCTCGGGCGAGGTGCTCGCGGTGGACCTGCCAAGCGGCAGCTCGGCCGCGGCGGGTCAGGACATTCTCGAGATCGGCTCGAGCGGCAACTGGGTGATCGACGCGACCATCGACCAGGTGGAGCTGCAGGAGGTCTACAAGGGCGAGGGCGGCGAGGCGACCGGCAGCGGCCTTGACGGCGCGCTCAGCGTCTATGTCTCGAGCATCAGCCCTGAGAGCTCCGGCAGCGACCGAAGCGGCGCCACCTACCCCGTCGTGCTGGCGGTCGAGGGGACGGCAGAGGTGCTCAAGGCCGGCGAGCAGGTGACCGTCTCGCTGCCCCAGAGCTACCTGACGCTGAGCGGCACGGTCGCGTACCAGCAGACGGCCGAGGTGACGGCGCCGATCGCCGGCACGGTGACGGGCCTCGGGCTCGCGGTCGGGGACAGCGTGCAGCAGGGGCAGACGCTTCTCAGCATCGAGAGTTCGAGCGAAGCGCTCACGCTGATGCAGGACGAGGATGCGCTCACCGCCGCCAAGTCGAGCCTCGCGGCCCTGACCAAGGGGGACTCCCCGAGTTCCACGGCAGTGCTCTCGGCCGAGGCGACGGTGTCGTCGGACGAGGAGACGATCGCGCAGGACACCCTGGCCCTCTCCGAGCTGACATTGCAAAGCCCGATGTCCGGCGAAGTGACCGCGGTGAACCTGACCGCGGGGAACGCGGTGAGCGCCGGCGCGACGGCTGCCTTCACCATCGAGAACGTGCAGAAGCTGACCGTCGCGGTGTCGGTCGACGAGCGCCTCGTCCGCGAGATCCACGCCTCGGAGGCCGCCTCCGTGACCTCCCAGGCGGCTTCCGGCCAGACATTCCAAGGGCGGGTCGTGTCGGTCGCGCCGGTCGGCAGCGACAGCCAGGGCGTCTCGACGTTCACGGTGGACGTCGCGCTCGAGCGTTCCGGGAGCCTCCTGCCAGGCATGGCGGCGTCGGTGTCGATCGATGTCACGAAGGTCGCCCAGGCGCTCCTGGTTCCGGCGGAGGCGGTCACGGGATCGGGCGCCCAGGCGAGCGTCAAGGAGCTCGTGCAGGGCAAGGTCGTGCGGCGGCCGATCGTCGCGGGGGTGAGCAACGGGGTGTTCACCGAGGTCCTCTCGGGGCTCAGGGCAGGCGAGCGGGTGATCACGGCGACGGCCGTCGCGACGACCGTGCAGACCCGCCGCACGTCGCCTGGCGGCATGAAGCTGCCGACGGGCGGGCCGCCCTCAGGTGGCAGCGCGCCGGGCGGGACCGCGCCGTCCACGCCCTCAGGAGGGCAGTGAGATGGATGTCATCTCGGTCCGGAACCTGCACCACACCTACCGCAGCGGCAGCCTCCGGGTGCCCGCCCTGAAGGGGATAGACTTCGCGATCCCCGAGGGGCAGATGGCGGCGATCATGGGCCCCTCGGGCTCGGGCAAGAGCACGCTCCTGCATGTGCTCGGCTGCCTGATGCACGTCGCGGAAGGCAGCTACCGGCTTGCGGGACACGACGTGACCCATCTCGGTGACGACGCCCTCGCGGACGTGCGGGGCAGGCAGATCGGCTTCGTCTTCCAGTCCTACAACCTTGTGCCGCAGCTGACGGCCCTCGAGAACGTGGAGCTGCCGCTCGTCTACCGGGGCACCCCTGGGCGTGAGCGGCGCAGGATGGCCCTCGCCATGCTCGAGCAGGTGGGCCTCGCGGACAGGGCGGGACACCGGCCGTCCGAACTCTCGGGCGGCCAGCAGCAGCGCGTCGGCATCGCGCGGGCCATGGTCGGGGAGCCCGCGGTGATCCTGGCCGACGAGCCGACAGGGAACCTCGATACCGCTTCCGGCCAGGCGATCCTCGAGCTCTTCCTCGCGCTGCACCACCAGGGCAGGACCATCGTGATCGTGACGCACGCGCCGGAGGTGGCGAGCCTCTGCGAGCGGACGATCCGCATCCGCGACGGGCAGGCCCTGGAGGACGGCCCGCTGGAGAGGAGGGTGCAAGGTGTCATTCGGGGATAGCCTGCGCATCGCCCTCAGGGCGCTCCTGCTGCAGCGCCAGCGCACCGTGCTCGCGATGCTGGGCGTGATCATCGGCATCACGGCCGTCATCGCCCTCCTGTCGGTGGGCACCGCCGCGAGCGACAGCGTGACGTCGAAGGTGTCGGGCCTCGGCGCGAGCGTCATCGACATCTCGCCCAGCGGCCAGAGCGGCGTGACGCTCGGGGCAGGGGACGTCGCCTGGCTCCTTGCGCGGGTGCGCGAGATCCGTGCCGCGGCGCCGATCATCTCGGGAAGCATCACGAGCTACCATGGGGGCAAGAGCTGGAGCACGACGCTCGTCGGCACGACGGCCGGGGCGCTCCGGATCGAGGGGCGCACGGTGGCGATCGGGCGGGGGCTCAGCGGGAGCGACGTGGCCGAGGGGCAGGCCGTCGCGGTGATCGGCTCGACGACGGCGAAGAAGCTCTTCTCCGGCCAGGATCCCGTGGGCCGCGAGATCACGGTCGACGGGGTACCCGTCACGATCATTGGAGAGCTCCAGACGGAGGGGAGCTCCGGAGGCTTCGGTCAGGATCCGGACGACGAGATCGTCGTGCCCATTGCGCTCGCCGAGGACGTCCTCGGCACCTCGGACCTCACCATGGTCGTCGCCGAGGCCAGGAGCCCGAGCTACGTCCCGCTCGCCGTCGGCCACCTGGAAGCGGTGCTCGACACCCGCTTCGACACGACGGACGCCGCGCAGGTGCAGTCCGCCGCGGCCCTGGGGTCCACCCTGAGCTCGATCACGCGCATCCTGACGCTGCTGCTTGCGGGCATCGCCGGCATCTCGCTGCTTGTGGGCGGCATCGGGATCATGAACATCATGCTCGTCACCGTCGCCGAGCGGACGCGGGAGATCGGCCTCAGGAAGGCGGTCGGGGCACGCCGCCGCGACATCACGCTGCAGTTCCTTCTCGAGGCCTGCCTCCTGAGCGTCTCGGGCGGCCTGCTTGGAGCGGCGGCGGGGATCGGCGGCGGCGTCGCCGTCGAACGGGCGTTCGGCTGGTCCCCTCTGATCGACTGGCAGGGCGTCACGATGGCGATGGCCTTTTCGGTGGTGGTCGGCATCCTCTTCGGTATCTGGCCCGCCCTGAGGGCGAGCGGCCTCGACCCTGTGGAGGCCCTGCGGCAGGCATGAGCGGAAGGGCTGCCAGGACGGCCCAGAAGTCGAGACCGGGTGGATGCGCCAAGGACATTCTGATAGGTGCACGTGCTCATCATCAAAGACATGGCGCGGCCGACGCGGTAGCGGGTCGGCCGTTCGCAGGCCCGCGAGGAGGTATCCCGGTGGCCGACACAACCGAAATCGTGCAACAACTCACTGGACCCTCAGTCATGCACTGCTGTCTCAAGAACGGCCCGGAGCGGCGATGTTACAATCTGTTGGCGCAACTAAGCTTACCAACTACGAACTCCCTGGAGGGCTGCAGTTGAATCCGTTGGATCGAGGCATCTTCCTCTGGCTCAACGCTCCGGCTGGCCACAACAGATCACTAGATGCACTGGGCGTGTTCTTCGGCCAGTATGGCATCTTCGCGTTCGCGGCCCTGATGGTCTTGCTCTGGTTCGCGTTGCCGCGTAGGGCCTCAAACGACCGCCGCCACCTGGCATACGGGGCCGTCGCAGCCGCGGTCGGAGAGCTTGCCAATTACGTTATCGCCAGCTTCACCTACCGTGCGCGACCGTTCGTCGCGATGCCGCACCTAGTGCACGTGCTGGTTCACCACGGCGCCGACTCCTCATTCCCGTCGGATCATGCAACGGCCGTGTTCGCAGTGGCGGTTGCCATGTCGGGCACCTCGGCGCCGCTTCGATGGGTGTTCTGGACGTTCGCGGTCGTGATCGGCGTTGCGCGCGTCTTTATCGGTGTACACTGGCCGACCGATATCCTGGCAGGCCTCGTGATCGGCGCCGGCAGCGCTGTCTTGACGCTCCGAGCACTAAGACTACTCGACCGCCCGATCGGGTGGCTTCTACGCCTCTTCCGTCTCGAAACCGAAGCCCGGTCCCGCGTGTAACGCCAGCTGATCCCGGACCCCCTAAGATCCGCATCGTGAGATGCGGCAATGGGTCACGGACGGTGGAAACGCACGGCATCAGCCCCGCGAAGTGACCAAGTCCTGCTTGGGACGCCATGTCTTTAGCGGCGCCCTAAAGGGCGGACGCCGGACGAGAACATGGCTGGACGCGTTGGACTGCGTTTCGCCTATTCGACCTCCGGTGCCACGGCGGATCTATGTGGCCCGCCAAGGGCGACGTAGAGCGCGTCGAACAGGGCGTCTCCGACGCGGGCGGCCTCCTCATCGGAACCTACGACATCGCGAAGGCTGGAGCAGACCGCATCCAGGCCTACGGCTTCCGGATGAAGGGCCTGGTCACCCGAGGCATCCGCTGCATCGACGATCGCGGCGATGCGCTCAAGCACGGCATCCTGCAGGCCGTGTCCTGCGTAGATTGCTCGGAAGCTGGCGGCGCCGTCATGGTGGCTGAAGCGCACTCCGGGAATGTCGAAGGGGATCGCGTCTACCGGCGGCGACACGTACGGTGCAATGAAGCGAAAGCGCGCATCGGGATCGATAAACCTGCGAATCAGCCAGATACAGGCGAGACGGTCGATCTTGATGCCCTGCCACGTTGCCCAGATCACGGAGCATCCTCCCCCCGAGGCTCTGGGCTGTACTGCCCTTCGATCGCGGCGCGTATGGCCGCGCTGCAAGTTTCGAGAGCCAATCGTGCGTCAGCCCCCCGCGGACATCCGAAGTAGTCCACCGCACGCAGCGCAAGATACCTGCGGCTTGCCGCCTGGTAGTCCTCCTCACAGGCGAGGAGATCCTCATGCGCTTGGGGCGGTGCGCTCAGCCGTGCTAGAATGCTCTGCGCTGCCCCCTCGACGCTGGCATAGGGCTCCTCGAGCTGCTGCCGGAAGAGCGCTTGCAGAGCCTCGCTGCGGTTCCGCGGCACAGGATCCACCTGCCAGAGGGATGCTTCGCCGCCCAACTCGCCCACTTCGGCCTGCAGCCACTGCAGCTGTTCGAGGGTCCGCGGCGTCAGTGGCAGCAGGTGGCCGCCCTCCGGCTGCGACATGGCACCCAGGCGCCTCAGCCTGCGCCAGACGAGCACGCGCTTGGTGGATGGCTCGGAAGGCAATCGATAGGTGAAGAGAAGCCACTCCGCCGTGACGCCACCTCCGCTCGGGCGCAACAGTGGTTGCAGTGTAATCAGCGGCGTCCCCATGCGCAAGTCTTGCAAAACACAACTACGGATGCTAGTGTGACTGCAACGGCGGTTGCACACCGACGAGAAGAAAAGGGGGCCTTTCCCATGAAATGGGTGACCCGCAAGAACGCCAACGTGGACCGCATCGCCTGCCCGTGGCTCATCAAGCGCTTCGTCGACAAGGACGCGGAGTTCCTGTTCGTGGCTGCCGACGAGGTCATGGCCGTGGCCGGACGCGAAGGCGCGATCCCGTTCGACGTCAAGGGGGTCGAACTGGGTCACGTGGACGGACGCTGCAGCTTCGAATCGATCATGGTGAAGTACGGGCTTAAGGATCCCGCACTTCAGCGCTTGGCGCAGGTCGTCCACGGTGCGGATGTCTCGAGCGACCGCGCTATCGTACCTGAGGCCGCCGGACTTTACGCTGTGGCGCATGGCTTTGCGTTGGTCCATGGCGAGGATGACCACAAGAAGATCGAACTTGAGACTCCCCTGTACGACGCCCTCTACCGTTGGTGTGAGGCCGAGGTCCAAGGATAGCGCAAGGGGGTTGTGCCCTAGTATGCCGATCGCTGTCCTCGGCGTCCTGCCGCTGCCGCCGGGCGCCGGCTTCGACCACGGTTGCGTCCATCTCGGGAGTGGCCGAGTCTTCGTCGCGCATACCGCCGCTGGCACCATCGAAGTGCTCGACGGCCCGCAAGGCCGTCACATCGCCAGCATCCCCGGTTGCCCGGACGGCAGCGGCGCCCTCTCTCTGGAGGGAACACGCCTGGTCGCGGTGGCCAGCCGGGGTCGCGGCGAGGTGCTCTTGGTGGACGCCGTCGAGAGCATCCCGGCCGGACAGTTTGCGGTGGGATCGAAGCCGAACGGCCTTGCCTATGACCCGGTCCGTCAGGGCCTTCTCGTGGCCGATGTCGGCGAAAACGCCGTGAGTTTGCACGAGATCCCGTCGGGGCGGCAGCGCGCTGCGCGGAATCTGCCCGGTCGGCCACGCTGGTGCAGCTTTGATGCGGAGCGCGGCCGCTTCCTCATCGCGATCCGCGAACCTGCCGAGATCCTCGCCCTTGACGCCGGGAACCTCGCGATCTCGGCAAGGGTGGCGATCCCTGCCAAGGGTCCGCACGGGCTCGATCTAAGTCTAACCCTCGGGCTCGGCTTCACTGCCTGCGACGACGGCCAGGTGGTCGCTTTCGCCCTCGATGGCGGCGAATGGCGCTTCACCTGCCAGGTCGGCGGGAGCCCGGACGTGATCTTCCACAACGATCGAACAAGCGAACTCTACGTCGCGACCGCCGAGGGTGTCCTCGCCGTGGTCGACACCGCGCACGGTGTGCTGGCCCAGACTGTGTCAACGGGCGAGGGGGCCCATACCTTCGCCTTTGATTCCGAGCGCCAGCGGCTTTACGCCTTTGTACCTGAGCCGCCGCAGGCGCTGCTCCTCGACGCAGCATCGGGGCATGGTTGAAGACCGTCGGGAAGTTGCCGCATGCACTTCCACGGGATCGTGGGCTGGGCGGGCGGCCGATCAGCTTGCCCGCCACGGCCCGTTCTGTCTGTCGCAAGGAGGATGCCGCGGCCTTTCGCGCTTGGCTGTGTCACGGCTAGTCCGTGGCGCCGCACCCCGCTTGTGTGCTGCAGTCTGCAGGAGCAAAGAGGTCGACCTGCTGCAGCGCGGCTAGCCTGGCAACCGCATGCCTGATCGCGGTGGCCGGGATGCCTCGGGCATTATCGCCGCCGCCGCCCTGCGCAACTTCGGCTACGGTTTGATCTCGGTCGAGATCGCGCTCTACTGGCGTGCTCACGGGGTCCCGGCGCTGATGATCGGCCTGCTCTTCACGCTCGCGCTACTGGCAAGTGGGGCCCTCAGCGCCGTGGCCGGACGTCTCAGCGCGCACCTCGGCCGGAGGCGGAGCCTACAGCTGCTATCCCTGGCCATCGTCCTTGGCGGGGTGGTGATGGCCCTCAGCACATGGTGGCCACTGCTGATGCTCGTGAGCTTTCTCGCCACCTTCAGCCCCACCGGCAGGGACGTCGCCGCCATACTGCCGGTCGCTCTCTCCCTTGCCGTGCGCCAGGGGCGGCGCAGAGGCGCGGCGGGACCAGCGCTCGGCGGCCGCGAGGAGGCGTGAACCGCACTGGGAGTGACCGTGACTTCTCCTTGCCTCGCGTCG
This sequence comes from Bacillota bacterium, assembly GCA_021845645.1. The sequence continues at coordinate 53,090 of JAJZVM010000013.1, read as the reverse complement.
CCGCGGGCGATAACATAGATGGGAAGTTGCCGACGGCCTTGTGGACGCGAGGAGGAATGGCGATGGAAAAGGCGGTCGGGGATCTCGAGCCACTCGACGTCGCCGCCGATCTCTTGCGCCAGAGCGGCGCACCGATCACCGCACGGGCGCTCCTGACGGACACCCTGCGGGCTGTGGGCGGGGATCCCGAAGACGCGCAGCAGCTCGCGGCGCTGCAGACGGAGATCAGCCTCGACAACCGGTTCCTGCCGGCACTGCACGGCGCCTGGGCCCTCAAGGAGTGGCTGCCGAAGCCCAAGCCCTCGAGGTCCGGCAAGGCCCTCGCGGTGCATCGAGCGAAGCAGATCGTGGACGACGACGCCGATTCCGACAGCGTCGAAGTCGCGGAGGAGTGGGATTGACGGCGGCCGCCTGGGCTCCGTAGAATGCTCTACGGGCCCTGGCGGCCCGCCCTTTTTATTGCCCTGATGCTCTGGGAAGCGGAGGGAGTCCTGCGTGGCCAAGTTCATCTTCATCACCGGCGGCGTCGTGTCAGGCCTCGGCAAGGGGATCACCGCCGCGTCGCTCGGCCGGCTTCTCAAGGCGCGCGGTTTCAGCGTCACCGCGCAGAAGCTCGACCCCTACCTGAACGTCGACCCCGGCACCATGAGCCCCCTGCAGCATGGCGAGGTGTTCGTCACCGACGACGGCGCCGAGACGGACCTCGACCTCGGTCATTACGAACGCTTCATGGACGTCTCGCTAGGCAAGCTCTCGAATGCGACGACAGGCAAGATCTACGGGCGCGTGATCGAGAAGGAGCGCCGCGGCGACTACCTCGGCGGCACGGTGCAGGTCATCCCGCATGTCACGAACGAAATCAAAGATTGGATCAAGAGGGCCCAGGAGGCGTCGGGAGCCGAGATCCTGATCTGCGAGATTGGCGGCACGGTGGGTGACATCGAGTCCCTGCCGTTCCTCGAGGCGATCCGCCAGCTGAAGTATGACGTCGGGCGTCAGGACGCCCTCTACATCCACGTGACGCTCGTGCCGTACCTCGAGGCGTCGGGCGAGGCGAAGACGAAGCCGACGCAGCACTCCGTCAAGGAACTCCGGTCGATCGGCATCACGCCGGACATCATCGTCGCGCGGTCGCAGAAGCCGCTCGCGAAGGACCTGCTCGACAAGATCGCGCTCTTCTGCGATGTGGAGCGCGAGGCCGTCGTGCCGAATCCGGACGCCCCCGGCACGATCTACGCGGCGCCCCTCATCCTCGAGGAGGCGGGGCTCGGCCGCATCGTCTGCGAGAAGCTGGGGCTGCAGGACTGCCAGCCAGACCTCAGGGACTGGCGCGCGATGGTGGAGCGGCGCGAGAGCACCTCGAGGCGGGTGCGCGTCGCGCTCGTCGGCAAGTACGTCGCGCTGCACGACGCCTACCTCTCGGTGGCGGAGGCCCTGCACCACGCCGGGATCCACCACGGCGCGCGGGTGGAGATCGACTGGGTCGACTCCGAGCGCCTCGAGGACATGGACGCGCAGGCGGTGCTCGCGGAGGCGGACGGGGTTTTGGTGCCGGGCGGCTTCGGCGCCCGCGGCGTCGAAGGCAAGATCCAGGCCATCCGCTACGCCCGCGAGGAGAAGGTGCCGTTCCTCGGGCTCTGCCTCGGCATGCAGGCGGCGGTGATCGAGGTGGCGCGCGACGCCATGGGGCTCGCCCACGCCAATACGACGGAGATCGACGTCGACACGCCGGATCCCGTCATCGACCTGATGGCGGACCAGGCGGACGTGGAGCAGAAGGGCGGCACGATGCGGCTCGGCGCCTACCCGTGCAGGATCGCCGAGGGAAGCCTCGCGGCCGGGGCCTACGGAGAGGACATGGTCTACGAGCGCCACCGCCACCGCTTCGAGGTGAACAACGCCTACCGCGAGGGCCTCGAGGCGGCGGGATTCGTCGCGTCCGGCCAGAGCCCGGACGGAAGGCTCGTCGAGATGATGGAGCTGAGGGGCCATCCCTTCTTCCTCGGCACGCAGTTCCATCCCGAGCTGCGCTCTCGGCCCAACCGGCCGCACCCGCTCTTCCGCGCGTTCGTCGGCGCCGCCCTCGAGCGGCGGGAGAGTCGGACTTCTTGATCGTCTTCTGAAGATGAACCGCTTGAGGCGCCCGGGGCTGGCCCCAGGGCGCCTCTCGACAGAATCGCTCCGCGGCACAGGGCTGGTTATGGAACCGAGGGGGACGCGGCCAGGTGGGCGAGCGCCAGGTCCACGAGCCTGAGCCAGATCCGCACGCCGAGTTCGAGGGCCCCCTCATCGATGTCGAAGCGCGGGTGGTGGTGGGGGAAATCCCGATCGGGCCTGCCACTGCCAAGGTTGAGGAAGGCGCCGGGCACCTCGTGCGTGTAGTGGCCGAAGTCCTCGCCGGCGAGCTGCGTCAGGGCTCCCCGCACATGCTCTGCGCCGAGCACGTCGCGGGCGGCCTGCGCGAAGAGGCGGCTCGGTTCCGGGGCGTTCTCGACGCTCGGGTAGCCGCGCGCATAGTGCAGCTCCGCCGTACCGCCGAAGGCGCCAGCCGTCGTCCGGGCGAGTGTCCCGAGGCGCTCCTCGATCAGGTCGCGGGTGGCGGAGTCCAGGCTGCGGACGGTGCCCAGGAGCCGCGCGCGGTCCGCGACGACGTTGGCCGCGTACCCGGCGTCGAGCCTGCCGATCGATACGGCGGCGGGCGCCAGGGGATCGACGCTGCGCGCGACGATCGTCTGGAGCGCCACGATCAGGTGGCCCGCCATGACGATGGCGTCCTTGGCCTCGTGCGGCATGGCCGCGTGGCCCGCGGCGCCGTGCAGGACGATCTCGAAGCGGTCGGAGTTGGCGGTGACGGGCCCGGGGCCGATCGCCGCCGTCCCGACGGGCAGCCCGCTCTGCACATGGATGCCGAAGATCATGGTGACGTCCTCGAGGACGCCGGCCTCCACGAGCGCCAGGGCACCGCCCGGCGGCACCTCCTCCGCTGCCTGGAACAGGAGCCGCACGCGCCCGGAGCGCGGCGGGTGCTCCCCGAGGCGCTTCGCGACGCCGAGCAGCATCGCCGTGTGCGCGTCATGGCCGCAGGCGTGCATCACGCCGGGGGTCCGGGATGCGTATGGCGCAAGGGAATCCTCTACGATCGGCAGGGCGTCGATGTCGGCGCGCAGCGCGATGAGGGGGCCGCCCTGGCCGATGTCCGCGACCACGCCGGTCGGTGCGAGCCGGCGTGGCAAAAGCCCGAAGGCGAGCAGCCGCTCCTCGAGGAAGGCGGTCGTCCGGGTCTCCTGCGCCGACAGCTCGGGGTGCATGTGCAGATGGCGCCGCCACTCCCTCATTTCCCTCTGAACCTGGCTGCTTTCCATGGATAAAGGCCCTCCAAGTGGGGAAGGTTTCATGCTTTCGCCAGCGAAACCATAACATCACCCTAACATAAGAGAGGTGTTCATGTGATCCGACTCAAGTCTGCCGCAGCCCTGCTCGGAACCGGCGTCCTCGCCCTGGCTACCCTGTCCCTCTCGCCTGCCCTGGCGGCCGCCGCGGGAGGCCCCAGCGGCACGGCGACGATCGGCACCTTCGAGGAGCCCGCGAACCTCAACCCCATCCTGGGTCCGAGTCAGACGTTCACCGGCCTCGTGGAGGGGCCGATGATGCCGAACCTCTTCAGCCTGACGCCGCAAGGTGTGCTCCAGCCAGATCTCGTCACCGCCGTGCCGACCCAGGCGAACGGCGGCATCTCGAAGAGTAACCTCGTCTACACGTTCCACCTGCGCCCGAATGTCCGCTGGTCCGACGGCGTCCCGTTCACGGCTCAGGACGTCATCGAGACCTGGAAGCTCCTCGTGAACCCGCACGTCAACGCCGTGACGACCGAGGGCTTCACCGACATCAAGAGCATGACGGCGCCGAACCCGCTTACCGTCGTCATGACGCTCTCCAAGCCCTACGCGCCGTTCCTTGGCACCTGCTGGTCCAACTCCGAGGTCGCCATCATCCCTGCACACGTCTTCGACAAGGTCCCGCCCGGCCAGGTCAACTACTTCCAGTACAACGTGGACCCGACCCCGACTCTTGGACCGTACAAGTTCGTCTCATGGACGCACGCCCAGAGCATCGTCGAGACCGTGAACCCGTACTACTGGGGTCCGAAGCCGCACATTCAGAAGCTCGTCTTCCAGATCATCCCTGACCAGAACACCCTGCTCTCCGCCCTGCAGGCGGGCAACATCAACCTCTACTACTTCGCGCCCGTGACGCAGCTCTCGACCCTCAAGGGCATGAAGGGCGTGACGGTGTACGAGTACAACCAGGGCGGCCCCGGCGAGTGGGCGCAGCTCAACCTGCACGACCCGATCCTGGCCGACGTCAACGTGCGCCAGGCCCTCGAGTACGGCATCGACCGCCAGGCGATCGTCAAGTACGTCTGGAACGGCCTCGCGACCCTCTCGGCGGACACCCAGGGCCCTGCCCAGTGGAGCTACGACCCTTCGATCAAGCCGTACCCCTACGCACCGAAGCTGGCAGAGCAGATCCTGCAGAAGGACGGCTGGAAGGTCGGCCCCGGCGGCATCCGCGTCAAGAACGGCAAGCAGCTCGTGCTGACCTACTCGACGACCGCCGGCAACACCTGGAGGGCGGAGACGGAGCAGATCGTGCAGCAGGAGCTGCAGCAGATCGGCGTCAAGATCGTCATCCACAACTACCCCGCGAACACCTTCTTCGGCACGATCCTCTACAAGGGCCAGTTCCAGATGGCCGAGTACCAGGCGACGCCAGGGCCCGACCCTGACCTGCGCACCTACCGCGCCGACTCGTGCCAAGCCTTCCCGCCCTACGGCTCAAACTACGGCTTCTGGTGCAACCAGACCGTGAACAAGCTCCTGGCCGAGGAAGAGCAGATCACGAACGTCCCGCAGCGCAAGGCCATCTTCGCGCAGATCGCCCAGATCGAGAACCAGCAGATGCCGAGCCTCTTCTACTACGTGCCGAAGGCCATCGACGCGACGTTCGGTCTCAAGGGCTACCAGCCGAACCCGGTCGCCCCCGTGACCTCGACCGCCGCCCAGTGGCAGCTCTCGCAATAAGCACCCACCCCTAGCCGGTTTCCCAACGTAATGCGCCGGACGGTGTGGCGGCTCGCGAGGGCCGCCACACCGCTAGGCCTCTCGGTGCACTCAGGCGCCAGAATAAGGTGGAGCTATGTGGGTTTACGTCGCGCGCCGGCTCCTGCTGAGCATTCCCGTGATGCTCGGCATCACCATCCTGATCTTCGCGATCGCCCACAGTCTGCCGGGTGGTCCGCTCGCCATGTACCTCGACACGCCGACCATGACCCACGCGGAGATCCAGCACCTCACGGTGCAGCTCGGCCTCAATAGGCCGCTCTACGATCAATACATCTCATGGCTCGGCAAGGCCCTGCAGGGTGATTTCGGCCACTCGTTCGTCGACGGCCAGCCCGTGCTGCACGTGATCGGCGAGCGCCTGGGGGCGACGGTCGAGCTGATGCTCACGGCGGTGATCGTCTCGTACGGTCTCGCCTTCGTCGTCGGGATCGCGTCCGCCGTCACGCAGTACTCCGTGTTCGACTACGTGATGACGGTGCTCTCCTACGCCGGCATGGCGATGCCGGTGTTCTGGCTCGGCATCATCCTGATGCTGTTCTTCGCGGTGGACCTCCATTGGCTGCCGACCTTCGGCATGTTCACGCCGGGTGTCCCCTACTCGATCTGGGACAACCTCAAACACCTCATCCTGCCCGCGACGACGCTGGTCGTCTACACCCTGGCGCAGGAGAGCCGCTACGTGCGCTCGAGCATGCTCGAAGTGCTGCAGCAGGACTTCATCCGGACGGCCCGCGCCAAGGGGCTCCCCGAGCGCGCCGTCCTGTACCGCCACGCCTTGCGCAACGCGCTCCTGCCCGTCGTCACGGTGATGATGCTCGACTTCGCCTTTCTCGTCTCCGGGGCCCTGATCACCGAGACCGTGTTCGCCTGGCCCGGCATGGGCCGCCTCTTCTTCACCTCCCTGCAGCAGGGGGACTACCCGGTCGTGGTCGGCATCGCCGTCCTCATCTCCGTGGTGGTGGTGCTCGTGAACATCCTGACCGACGTCATCTACGCGGTCGTCGACCCGCGCATCCAATACAGTTAGGGTGATCCCCTTGAGCGTGGCCACAAGGCCCGAGGCGCAGCTGGAAAGGGACCTGCAGATCTCAGCGCCGTCGCTCTGGACGCGCCTTCGGCGTCACAAGGCGGCGGTCGTGGGCGGGACGGGCCTCGTCGTCATCGTCCTCGCGTGCGTCCTCCTGCCGGTCATCCTGCATGTGAATCCCGATGCGATCGACTTCCTCGCCTTCCGCGCGCCACCGTCGCTGCACCACATCATGGGCACCGACGACCTCGGGCGCGACGAGTTCGTGCGGGTGCTCTTCGGCGGCAGGATCTCGCTGCTCGTGGGCTTTCTCGCCATGGCGATCGGCGTCGGCATCGGCGGCGTGGTGGGGGCGGTTTCGGGCTACTTCGGCGGCAGCGTCGACTTCCTCCTGATGCGCGTCGTCGACGTGGCGCTCTCGATCCCGCGCCTCTTCCTGCTGCTGCTGCTCTCGGTGACGATCGGCGCCAGCGTCTTCGACGTGGCGCTGATCATCGGCATGACCACCTGGATGTACCCCGCCCGTATCATGCGGGCGCAGGTCATGAGCCTCAAGTCCCGCGAGTATGTCGTGGCGGCCCGCTCGATCGGCGCCGGCTCCACGCGCATCCTGCTGAAGACGCTCATGCCGAACTCGATCGCCCCGCTCATCGTCAACGGCACCATCCAGGTAGGGCAGGCGATCGTGTCGGAGTCGGTGATGAGCTTTCTCGGCTACGGCATCCAGCCCCCGACGCCGAGCTGGGGCAACATGCTGACGGACGCACAGACGTTCATCAACACGGCGCCTTGGCTTGCGATCTTCCCCGGACTGATGATCGTGATCACGGTCCTCGCGTTCAACCTGGTCGGCGACGCCCTGCGCGACGCCCTGGACCCGACGGGACAGCGCGGCGCCATGGGGCGCAAGGCGGCCAAGGAAGCCTAGAACGCACGATCTCCACTTCCCCGTCATCTTGGGCAAGGGGGTATTCCCGTGTCGCTGGAGTCTGAGGTCCACGCACGCATCCACGCTGCGATGACCGAACTCAAAGACGAGCTCGTCGATCTGAGCCTTGACTTGCATGCGCATCCGGAGCTCTCCATGCGCGAGCACTATGCCGCCGACCGGCTCACGGCATCGCTCGGGGCGCACGGCTTCGAGGTGCAGAGGGGCGTCGGCTCGCTGCCGACGGCATTCATCGGCCGGGCCGGCACCCTTGGCAAGAAGCCGCGGATCGCCATCCTCATGGAGTACGACGCCCTGCCTGAGGTGGGTCACGCCTGCGGTCACAACCTGATCGCCACCGCAGGGCTCGGCGGCGCGCTCGCCGCCTTTGCAGGGCTTGACGGCGCCGTTCCAGGCGAGCTCCTCGCCATGGGCACCCCCGGCGAGGAAGGGGCAGGGGGCAAGGTGATCATGGTGGACGAGGGCGCCTTCGAGGGCGTCGACGCCGCCATGATGTTCCACCCCGGCACCCACACCTGGCTCGTCCGCCACGCCACCGCCTCGACCCACGTCACGATGAAGTTCTACGGCAAGGCGGCCCACGCCGCCGGCAGCCCGGAGCTCGGGCGCAACGCCCTGAACGCCCTCATCCACACCTTCGTGATGATCGACGGCCTGCGCCAGCACATGCCCGAGACGGCCCGCATCCACGGCATCGTCACGCATGGCGGCGACGCGCCGAACATCGTGCCGGAGTATGCCGAAGGCGCGTTCCTGGTGCGCGCCTTGACCATGGACCGTGCAGAGAAGCTCTGGCAGCGGGTCAAGACCTGCGCCGAGGCGGCCGCGGCGGCATCCGGTGTGCGGGTGGAGTTCGAGGTGGGGAAGATGTACGCCGAGCGCAAGAACAATCGCGTGCTCGCGAACCTCTTCGGCAAGTACCTCGGGGAGACGGGCGAGCAGATCGAGGAGCCGGTCCTCAGGGGCGGCACGGGCTCCTCGGACATCGGCAACGTCTCGCTCGTGCTGCCCGCCATCCATCCCTACGTGGCCATCGCGCCGGACGGTGTCGCCGGCCACTCGCGCGAGTTCGCCGAGGCCGCGCGCAGCGCGCGTGGCCAGGAGGCGATGCTGCACGTCGCGGAGTCCCTGGCGCACGCTGCGGCGGACCTCTTCCTGCATCCCGAGCTTGTGCAGGAGGCATGGGAGAGCTTCAGGACGACCGGCGCGGACCTTCCACAGTAGGGGCATTTGGGCTAGAGTCGTGCCGAGATGGCGGGCCCTGCGGCCCTGGAGGTCATGGCACTGGACTCGTCACTGGAGCAGTCCCTCGGGTTCGTCTACGAAAGCTACCTTGGAGCCGCGGCGGGCGGTGCGAAGGACATCGCGCGGCACCCTGGACTCGTCCGGGAACTGGCGGATCTCGCCGGCATCCTGCCGCCGAAGGATCTCCTGGTCGTCACGGGCAGCAAGGGCAAGGGATCGGTCTCCGCGCTCAGCGCGGCCGCGCTGAGCGGCACGGGGCGGCGGTGCGGGCTCGTGACCTCGCCGCACCTCATCCACATGACAGAGCGCATGCGCATCGACGGACAGGCCATCGGCGACGAGGAGCTCCTCGACATCGCCTATGGCCTGCGTCCCTTCCTGGAGCGGTATGCGGCCACGCTGCCGTCTGGCGTCTACCTCGGTCCCTCGGGGATCCACCTCCTCTTCGCCTTCCGCTGGTTCCAGCGGCAGGGGATCGACACGGCGGTCGTCGAGGCGGGACGCGGTGGGCTTCTCGACGAGGCGACAAGGTTCGGCCATCGCGTCGCGGCGATCACGACGGTGCGCCGTGAACATCTCGGGGAGATCGGGCCCGAGCTCAGGGACGTGGCGCGGCACAAGGCGGGGGCGATCCCGCCCGGGGGCCTGGCCGTCAGCGCATCCCAGGACCCGGTGGCCATGGCCGCCCTGACCGCGCGGGCCGAGCTCCTCGGGGCGAGGCTTCTTTGCGAGGGCGAGGATCTCAGAGGCGAACCCTTGCCGCCCACGGTCTCCATTGTGACGCCGAGGGCCAGGACGCCGAGGAGCTTTGCCTTCCGTCCGGCCGGCCCCTATCAGGCGGCGAACGCGGCGCTCGCCCTGGCGGCGGCCGAGGAGCTCGCAGGAGCACCGATCGAAAGGCCCCGCTGGGCGGAGCTCCAGCTTCCCGGTCGGCTGCAGCAGGTAAGCGAGGGGCCCGCCGTGATCGTCGACGGGGCGATCGTGCGGGAGTCCGCCGAGGCCGCGGTGCGGCTCGCGCAGGATCGCGGCGCGGGCCCCCTCGTCGCGGTGATCGGCGTGCCGTCCGACAAGGACTACCGCGGGGTCATCGCGGCGGCGGGTGCGGCGGCGGATCGGATCGTCATCACCCGCACCGCCACCCTGAGGCTCCGCTACCCGCAGGACGCTCTCGCGTTCGCGCAGAGCTTCGCGCCGGCGACGGAGGTGACGGCGGTACCGGAGGCGCTGAGCGAGGCATCGCGGCTCGCGGGCCCCATGGGGACCGTACTCGTGCTCGGCACCCAATCCCTCGTGGCGGAAGTCCTGCGCCACTTTGGGGTGGATCCTCGGCACATCTACGGATAGGACTGCAAGGAGGCGTTCAGGCGATGGGTGTCACGCATGAACTGGCACGTTTCGCCGTCCAGACGACGTGGCAGAACCTCGACGACCATGTCCGCAGGATCGCGCTCGACCACATCCTCGACACCTTCGGCGTCATGCTGGCGGGAAGCCCCGCACCGGTGTCCGTCATCACGCGCTCGGTCTACGCTGAGCCGCCGGGAGCGTCGCGCGTCGTGGGCACAGAGGACGCAGTCGCCGCACCCCTGGCGGCGCTTCTGAACGGTGTGGCGGGCCACGCCCTCGACTACGACGACACGCAGCTCGCCACATCGGAGGGATCGGTCTACGGCCTCCTGACGCATCCGTCGACGCCAGTCCTGGCGGCGGCCGCCGCCCTTGGCGAGGAGCACGGGCGAAGCGGGCGGGAGCTTATCACCGCCTACGTCGTCGGCGTGGAGGTGGCCTGCCGCATCGCCGACGCCATCGCGCCCCGGCACTACGAGCAGGGATTCCACTCCACAGGCACGATCGGTACCCTCGGTGCGGCGGCCGCCGCGGGCAGCATCCTCCATCTCGACGAGGCGACGATGCGCCGGGCGTTGGGCATCGCGGCCAGCATGGCGGCGGGGCTGCGCGAGAACTTCGGCACCATGACGAAGCCCCTGCACGCCGGGCGCGCGGCGCAAAGCGGTGTCACTGCGGCGCTCCTCGCCCTGCGCGGCTTCACCGCGAGCGAGGAGATCCTCGAGGCGCCGCGCGGCTTCTTCCGCGCGGCGGCCGGCGGCTACGACCCGGCCAAGATCGAGGGGCGCCTGGGCAACCCCTTCTTCCTGCATGCGCCGGGCGTCTCGATCAAGCCCTATCCGTCGGGGTCCCTGTCGCATCCGGCGATCGACGCGGCGCTCGAGATCGTCCAGGCACAGGACCTTCGGCCGCAGGACGTCGCAGAGGTTTACGTCGGCACGCACTCCCTCGTGCCGAACGCGCTCCTCTACAAGCGACCCAGAACGGAGCTCGAAGCGAAGTTCAGCATGGAGTACTGCATGGCCACGGCGGTCGTCAGGCGGCGCGCCGGGCTGAGCGAGTTCACGGACGAGGCCGTGCTCGAAGGCGATGTGCAGGCGTTCCTGCCCAAGGTGCAGGTGGCTGTCGACCCCGAGTTCGAGCGCATGGGTTTCCAGCATACGCGCACGCGCGTCAGGGTGACCACGACGGGCGGTCAGGTGTTCGAGACGACGGTGGACAGGGCGGTCGGCTACCCGGATCGGCCGCTGCAGAAGGAGCAGCTCACGGCGAAGTTCCGGGAGTGCGCACTGCAGGCCTTGCCCGAAGAGGCCGCAGAGAACGCTCTCACGGCGATCCGTGGGCTCCCCGAGCTCAGCGCCCGGGAGGTGCTCGCAGAGATGCGCGCTCAGCCCCGGGCCTAGAGATCCGCGAGGAACCTCGCCAGCCAGGCGACGCGCGGCGCGATGGTGGAGACGAGAACGTGCTCGTGATCGGCATGGGCGCCGGAGCCCACGGCGCCGAGGCCGTCCAGCGTCGGCACGCCGAGAGCGGCGGTGAAATTGCCGTCACTGCCGCCGCCGGCGCCACCCACAGGCAGATCGACACCTTCGGCGGCCGCTGCTGCGGCCGCCTTTTCGTAGATCCTGCGCGATGCGGGCGTCTCGTTCATCGGCGGCCTGTTGATGCCGCCCGTGATCTCGACCGACGTGCCGTCCACGAAGGTGGGGCGGCGGATGATCCGGGAGTGCACGCCCGCGTAGGCCGCCATGTCCGGCACGCGCAGGTCCACGTGCGCCTCGGCCAGGGCCGGCACGACGTTCGAACGCGTACCGCCGGAGGCCACGCCGACGTTCACGTTGACGCCCTGGTCGAAGTCGTTCAGGGCCTGGAGGTCGATGATCTGGTGTGCGAGTTCGAGGAGGGCGCTCCTGCCCTTCTCTGGGGCGCCGCCCGCGTGGCTCGCCACGCCCTGCACCTTGAGCCGGTAGGCACCGACGCCTTTGCGCCAGAGCTTGGCCGCGCCGCGCATCCCTGCGCCGGGCTCAAGGACGAGGACGCACTCCGAGGCCTGCGCGAGATCCTCGATGACCTGTCTCGACGTGTGGCTGCCGATCTCCTCGTCCGCATTGCCGAGGAAGACGAACGTCTTGTCCTTGCCGAGCCCCAGGGCCTCGACGGCCTGCAGGGCGAAGAGGGCCTGGATCGTACCGCCCTTCATGTCATAGACGCCCGGGCCCGTGAGACGATCGCCCTCGACCCGGCAGGGCATGCGGTCGATGGTGCCCACGGGCCAGACGGTGTCGTGATGGCCGAGGAGGAGGATCTGGCGGTGGCCACTCCCGACGCGGGCGGCAAAGTGGTTCCCGTGGTCCTTCACGGGGAACCACTCCACCCTGGCGGCGAGGTCCCGCTCGAAGCGGCCTGCGAGGAACTGCCCGGCCCTGTCCAGGGCCGCCTTGTCTGTAGAGGGCGACTCGAGCTCGACGAACGCCGTGACGCAAGAAAGCAAGTCCTTAAGATGGTCGTCCGCGAAGCGGCGGAACTCGGACATGGGTCTCCTCCTTCGCCGGAGATGCTCTCGGCAGTGCATGAACGCGTGCGGTTCAAGTCTAGAACCTGCACGCGGGGACGTACAGGGACCCGGCACCAAGGCGCTCACGCCGTGCCGACAGGGCGGCCGACTGGCCGCTCAAGATCCCTCGGGCAGAGCGTGAAGTTTCCATGAATGCGGTCCCGAGAGGCACCTAAAGGGTAGGCCCCCGGACACCCCTTGCCTTACAATCATTAGGGCTTCTGCCCTGCCATAGATTGTCCAAGGTGGCGCAAGGGCGGCATGCCACCCAGGCGTCATGCGGCCGACAAGGGGCGACATCTGCCCTTTGGGCGGCCTTCCTTTGGGGAAATTCGCGCTTGCGGCGAAAGAACTTGGCACGTCCGGCGTCTATGGGGATGGCGTGGTCCAAGAACCCACGCGGGCTGGAATCTCTCAGGGGCGCCAGAGGAGCGCTTCAGCAGGAACTCTTGGCCATCGTGGCGAAGACCGCTCGATGTCCCGAGAGGACCTGTACAGCCAGACCCCAACCCCTTGAGCCAATCGAGGGCAGGTCTGGGCTTCGCTGCCCCGTCCTCCGGCCGCTTATTTATGACCCCAGGTACCGCCTGTCCCGGAAAACGGGAGCCTCGTTACGAAGTTAAACCAGGCGGGGTTTCGCAGGCGGAGAAACATCACGCAGGGAAAGGGGGGATGCCACGGGGCCGACGGAGTCCCTGGCACTTCTTTTGTCCCTAGTATCTTGAGTAGAAGGAGGAGAATGCATGCACAAGTTCCGGACCATCTTGTCGGTCGTTGCAACGGCCGCCATGGTCCTCGGGACGATGGGCGTAGCCAGTGCAGCCGGCGCGTCGAACGAGACGCGCGCCGACTTCATTGTGCAGCTTGACCAGTCGCTGGGCATCCAGCCGGTCACGCCGTCGACGCCCGACTTCTCGGATGTGCCGTCGACCAATGCGGACTACGGCTACATCGAGGCTGCGTACCAGAAGGGCTTCATCAACGGTATCGCCAAGGGTCTCTTCGGACCGACCCTGCCGATCACCCGCGCCGAAGCCGCCAAGATCCTTGTTGAGGCCTACGAGGGTGGCAACTACACCCCGACCCAGACCTCGACGACCTTCACCGACAACGCCTCCATCCCGACCGCCCTCGTGGGCTACGTCGCGGAGGCCAACTCCCTCAAGCTGATGCTCGGCTTCACGAGCGGCAGCTTCGGCCCTGAGGCTTACCTCACGACCGCCCAGGAGACCCACCTGATCGCGCAGCTCCAGGCCGTCCAGGCCGCGGCTGGCTTCAAGGTGACGGCCTCCGCGACCGACGTCGCGGTTGGCCAGCTGGTGACGCTCTCCTCGACCGGCGCGGGCACGACCACCTACGCGGTGACCGGCGCCAACGCCGCACAGGCGCTCATCAGCGGCAACACGTTCGTTGCGTCGACAGCGGGCAACTACACCGTGACCGGCACGAACGGCGGCAACACCGCTTCCGTGACCATCGGCGTGTACGGTGCGGCTGCGGCACTGAAGATCTCCGCGCCGAAGACCGTCGTGGCCAATGACGCTTCGCAGACGAACGTGACTGTCAGCGTCGTCGACGCCAACGGCAACGTCGTCGCGAACAACACCGACAACATCTCGCTTGAGAGCAGCAACGCGTCTGCCGGCGGTGTGTCGGTCTCCACGAGCGCTAACCCCGTTGCCGCCAACACCAACGTCACCGTCGCTGCCGTCAACGGCGTCGCGACGTTCACGTTGACCAGCGGAAACGTACCGGGCGCGACCACCACTCTGACTGCAACCGACCCCACCGAGCCCTCTGCATTGAACGCGTCCAGCTACACTGCTACGGTGTCCACCACCGCGCAGGAGGCGACCGCGCTCAGCGTGAGCCCGGAGAGCTCCTACGTCTCCGTCAACACCGGCAACAACCCGGCGGTGTTCGACGTACAGGTCGTTGACCAGACCGGCAACGCCATGCTGTACGGCACCTACCCGTTCACCGCGACGATCAGCGGGCCGGCGGAGTTCACCGACGGCACCACGACCGCGCACAGCTACGCGTACACTGGCGACAACAGCGCAAGCCAGGTCGCCACTGTGACCGTTGACGCCCTCCAGGGCCAGACGGGCGCCATCACGTTGAACGTGACCGGCACCAACCTGACCTCTGCGACGGGTTCGGTCACGGCGGTCATCTCCGGTGCAGCCACTGGTCTCCAGCTGACGGCGCCGAGCACGACCAGCGTGTCGCAGGACCTCCTCGAGGCTACGAGCAGCTCGTACTCCGCCAACGCTCTTGAGTACTCCGTTAGCGCGGTTGACGCCAACGGGCACCCGGTAGCTAGTGGCGGACCCGCCACCGCGAAGGTGACGATCACGAACAGCTCTGGCACCAACGTCACGAGCGAGTTCCTCGCGAACTCCACCGTCTCCGTCGGTGGCACGTTCTCCATCCACAGCCTGAACACTGACGTGACCAGCGGCTTCAGCGCTGACGCCGGCACCTACACCGTTCAGGTAGCGCAGCCCGGCTACACGTCGTCTGCGGCTGACCAGTTCACGATCACTGCGGGCACCCCGACGCAGCTCTCCGTGACCGGCGCCAGTGTCATCGCCGCCAGCAACCCGACCGACGCCATCAGCGCGCAGGTCGAGGACGCTTGGGGCAACGACGCATCGATCGCAGGCATCCCGGTGACGTTCGCGAGCAGCAACACCAACGTTACGCTCTCCGCGAGCACGGCGTACACGAACGCCAGTGGTGTGGCGACCGTGACCGCCAGCGTGCCCGCGTACGTTGCGACCTCGACGCCGCAGTACACGGTCACCGCCCAGGGTGAGTACAACGCCGCGTCGGCCAACCTGCCCACCAGCGGTCCGGTGTCCTTCGGCTTCTCGGTCGAGAGCACCGTGGCTACCAGTGTCTCGGTTACCCTGGAGACCATCGCCGCTGGCCTGCTCTACAACGGCAGCAACGGCATCGCGCAGGCTGGCGAGGAAGTCCAGGCCACCGTCTACGCGAATGACCAGTACGGCAACAACGTTGCGACCGGCGACACCATCGACATCGCGTTCGGCGGCACCGGCGCGGTTGCGAGCAGCTCGGCCAACGCGCTTGCCGGGACCACCGAGTCGTCGACGTCCGCCACACTCGCCAAGTTGGCCCCGCTCAGCGCGGTAATCGACTTCTGGGCGACTGGCAGCGGTTCGGTGAGCGTTACGGCCACCGACGCGTCTGCTCCGGGCTCCCCGAAGACCACTGCGGCACTCAGCGTGGTTCCTGGCGACATCAGCAACTTCGCGCTGCTTGACAGCAGCAACAACAACGCCACCAACGGTGAGACCGTCACGGCCGACACGCCGCTGGCACTGACCCTGAGCGGTGTTGACGCCTACGGCAACTCCTCGTACCAGCCGGGCAGCACGACGGTCAGCGGAAACACGTACACGTACAACGGGTACGTCGTGGCGCTCCCGGTCGTGGCGACTGGCTCCTTCCGCTCGACCTCCTCGGGTGCGACGGAGGAAGCGATCGTAGTGCCGGCCGGGTCGACCTCGGTGCCTGTCTACTACGTGGACAGCACGTCGGAGACCGTTGACCTGACGCCTGCCTACTTCCTGGGCTACGTGAACGCGCAGAACGGCGCCAACAGTGTGACCTTCACGCCGAGCGTGACGGGTTCGCTCACCGGCACCGGGGTTTCCGGTGACACACTCAGCTGGACCGCCGGCACGAGCGGCACCGCGACCCTCACGTTCGCTCCCACCACCGGCTCCGCAATCACATTCCAGTTCAACTACTGATCTGGGAGTATCGCGGACCTAGCGCAGGAGCCCCGGCTTTGCCGGGGCTCCTGCCCTTTTGCTTGTGAGAGTTTCCTTGTCGAGCAAAGGGCCTTGCAGGTGAGCTTCCAGGTGGTCTCGAACACAAGAACAGTATGCCAGGTGGGGCAAGCGGGACGCTCCAAGGAGGCTTGTATGGACAGGTTGCGGTTGATCGGCGCCCTGACGGCGGCGGTCTCGTTGGTGGCGTGGTCCGGAACCCCTGCGTCAGCTGCGAGTTCTGTGAGCTATGAGACGCGTGGAGCATTCATCGAACAGATGGTCTTGCAGGTGGGGCTGAAGCCGGTGTACCCAACCACACCGACATTTAGTGACGTCCCTGCAACGAACCCGTACTACGGCTATGTCGAGGCGGCTGCCCAGGCGGGCATCACCAATGGATTCGCAGGCGGCACCTTCGGGCCGAACCTGCCCCTCACGCGCGCTGAGGCTGCTAAGTATGAAGTGGTGGCCTCCGGTCACGGCGTAGCGGCTACTGCCATCACGTCCACGAGCTTTACCGACAATTTAACGATTCCCACGGCTCTGGTGGGCTACGTTGGCGAGGCGAGCGCGCTTGGGCTCTTGAAGGGATTCCCCAACGGCACATTCCAACCCAATGCGGACCTGACGACAGCTCAGGAGACGCATCTTCTTGTCCAGCTTGCAGCCGTGATGAACTCCGGCACAGCAGCCACGACCCTGAAGATCACCGCATCCGCTGCGGACGTCGCCGCCGGGCAGTTCGTAACGTTGTCGGCGGTGGCCGAGAACGCGTCGGGCACGCCGGTGGCTGCACCAGTCGTGACATACAGTGTGACTTCCGCAAATGTGCAGAGCGCCATTGTGTCCGGAAATCAGTTTGTCGCATCGACCTCGGGCACGTACACGATTGAAGGCGTTGCAGGCACTGCCAGCGGGACTGTCACGATCAACGTGTTTGGCACGCCAACTGCATTGAAAGTCAATGTGCCGTCCACCGTGGTTGCGGACGGCACATCACAGACCACGGTCACCGTCAGCGTGGTGGACGCCAATGGCAATGTTGTTGCGAACGACGCCGACAGCATCACGCTTACCTCGAGCAACACGAGCGCCGTGGCCTTGGTCGGCGTCGGTGGGGTACTCGGCGGGTCCGCGACAGTGACCGCTAGCGGGGGAGTGGCGACATTCACCCTGCAGGGCGGGAGCAGTTCGGGCGCTTCTGCGACGCTGACGGCCAGTGATGCGTCGAACAAGGCGCTGAGCGGTTCGGCCACCGTGACCACAACTGGTCAGACTGCGACCGGAGTTGCTGTTACCGCGACCAGTCCCTTCCTTACGGCGAACTCGACGTCCACGACGACGGTCGACGTCGCGGTGGTGGACCAGGGCGGACAGCCTATGCTCTACGGTACCTATGGATTTACCGTGACCCTCACGGGCCCCGCGCAGTTTGTCGACGGTACCAACACGCCGCACACGTTCGTCTACGGCGGGAATGGCAGCACCACAAACTATACGCCAGTAACCATCGAGGACGTGCAGGGGGAGACCGGCACCGTCACAGTGGCGGTGACGTCCGGAACGCTGACGTCCGCGCAGACGACGCTTACGGCAGTGATTTCCGGTGCAGCCGCCGGACTCAAGATCACCCCTCCCACGACAACCTCGTTCTCTGAGGACAACGGTGCAGCAGGCTTGCGCTTTGGCATTCAGGCGGTGGATACGCACGGATATCCCGTGCAGGACAGCGTTCCGGTCGAAATTACGGTGAAGAACAGCAGCGGTGCCATTGCCACCAACATTGCGATCGATGCCTTGACTCAAACGACATCCTCAGGCGTACTCGACAGTGCTGCCATGGCCAACGGGTTTTTCACCGTCACGAATACAGGCACGGCACCTGACGCAGGCACCTACACCGTTACGCTGAGCGATCCGGCAGGCGTGCTCTCGGCGCCGCAGCCAGTGACATTCACCGAACTGCCGGGGGCAGTGTACGGCATTGCGCTGACGGGACCTGCCTATGTCGCCGTGACATCTCCCCAGGCCCAGATTACGGCGCAGATCGTGGACCGCTACGGCAACGCGATCGCGGACTCGGGGATACCCGTGACGTTCTCGTCCACGGGCTCAGGCATCTCGCCAGCCTCGGCGGTCGTTGACACGTCAGCCAGTGGCACCGCCATAGAAACGTTCACCATGCCGGCGTATGTCGGAGCCAGCTATCCCATCACGGCGACCACGACGCTTGGAGGCACCCAGTACACGACCTCCACGTTCACCGTGGCCGTGGAGAACAGTGTCGCCCACAATATCGCCGTGACCATGCAGGATGCTGCGACCTCCGGTACCTACGCGAACAACGCATCTGCAGCCCAGTCTGGTGATCTGGTCACCGTTACTATCAAGGCAACGGACCAAAACGGTATTGCCGTTCCCACGGCGGACAAGCTGCTCATCTCGATGTCCGGGTCCGGTACGCTCACGAATCCGTCGACCCTTCTCGCCCCGGGAGGGGGAGTCGGATCGGTCGTGGATAACGGCAATGGCACCTGGACCGTCACGCTAGCGGGAGGTACGGCGGTGTTCGCCGCGCGTGCCGGAACTTCCGGGATGTTGGTGCTCACCGCCACGGACCAGTCTGTCGCGCCGCAGGTTACGGGGAGTCAGACCTTCAATATCCTGGCCGGTCCCGTGACTGGATTCGAGCTTGTGGATGCCTCCGGGCAGACGGCTAGCAGCGAATCGGTTACCGCCAATATCCCGCTTTCCCTGACCCTAAGGCCGGTGGACTTTGCCGGCAACACCGCCGTTCCGTCGCAAAACTACATCGTCGGCCTGCAAGGGCAGGCGTCCGGCTCATTCCGCTTGACGCAGGCAGGTGCCAACATCGAATCCGCCCAGGTGTACGCGGGCTCGCCGGCGTTGCCCATCTACTACGTGTCAGGCACGAGCGCCACCGGCGTGGCGTTGTCCGCGGCGAACTGGGTGTCGTTCCCTGCCAATGCGGCGTTGACGCTCGCGAACGGGGCCACGCTCGTATTCGGTACCAGCGGCGGGACCTTGACCGACGTGTCAAACTCCGCACATCTCTCGGGTACGACGTTCACGGCACCATCCAGCGGTTCTGGCAGCGATACGATCAACTACGTGGTCAGCGGCGCGACGGTCTTCTCCTTCCAGGTGAGCTATTAGCCTCGTACTGCTCCCTGCGCATCACATCTGCCGGGGCGCGGTGTTCCATATGAAGCCAGATCCATGTCACAGTCAGACCCCTGAAGCAGTCCTCGGGATTCGCTTTCGTGAGGAGGACGAAGATGAAGGGACCGGCTCGCTTGCTTGCGGTGGCCTCTGTTGCAGGCATCCTCTCGCTGACCTCAGCCGCCGGTGCATCCGCGTCGGCTGCGGCCTACACGACGAGGGCGGAGTTTGTCTACGCCCTTGATGTGGCCATGGGCATTCAGCCTGTAAATCCGGCTCAGCCAAACTTCCAGGACGTGCCGACGAGCAACCCCTACTACGGGTACATCGAAGCGGCGTATCAGCGTGGCTGGATCCAGGGGATCAGCGCAGACGTCTTCTCGCCCAACGGCTACCTCACGCGTCAGCAGATGGCGAAGATCGAGGTGACAGCACTCGGCGACGCTACCAGTGCACAAGGCCTCATCAGCACGGCCACCAACTTCAAGGACGACGCGTCCATCTCAACCTGGGCACGGGGGTACGTGGTCGAGGCGGTCCGCCTAGGTCTGGTGCAGGGTTACGCCAACGACACGTTCGTGCCGGGCGCCCTCGTCACTCCGGCTGGGCAGGCGAGTTTCATCAAGCAGTTCACGACGGTGTACTCCGCCAGCGCGTCGTCCTCGCAGCCGTACAGCATCGCTGTCACGGCCAGCCCAACATCTGTGGCGGTCGGCCAGATCACCACGTTGTCGGCGATCGTCAAGAATGCTGCGGGTCAGGTCCTGCCTAACGCCACGGTCACCTACACTGCCGCCGGCGGCAACGCCATCATCAGCGGCAGTTCGATGATCGCGTCACAGCCGGGGACCTACACCATCAGTGCCACGGCAGGGCAGGGAGTGTCGGGAACAGCTACTGTATCCGTTTACGGCGGTCCAGTCGCGTTGCGGCTGAAATCTCTCAACAGTATCGTAGCCGACGGCGAGCAGACGACGACCATCGAAGCTCAGGCTGTCGACCAGTACGGGAACGTCGTCCAAAATGCCCAGGGCAACGTAGCCCTCTACTACACGACCTACCAGGGTGCCACCAAAATCCTTACGCCGTCGGACAATGCGGTGACGCCGATCAACCTGACGGCCGCGCTCAGCGATGGTACCACAGCCAGCTTCGTCAACGGGGCCGCGGACTTTACCGTCCAGTCAGGCCTCGTGGCGGGACAGAGCGACACCTTCTATGCCGTTGAATACTCGAGCACGGGTGCTCCCTTGTCCAGCCCGACAGCCGCTCAGTTGACGGTCACATCCGCGTTGGGTACCGCGGCGTCGCTCGCTGTGACGGCGCCCCAATATCTGAGTGCTACGCTTTCGACGACAACCAACCTCTCGGTGCAGGTGCTCGACCAAGCGGGAGAGCCGATGCTATTCGGCAGCGTACCTTTTACAGTGGCGCTTTCGGGCCCGGCCACCTTCGGCAACGGTGCGACCGGTCAGCAGGAGTTCTTCTACACCGGCGCTGGCAGTGTGACGACTTCCGATGTGACGCAGGTTCCCATCGTCTCGCTCCAAGACAAGACGGGTCCCGTCACGGTCACCGTCACGGCCACCAATCTCCCGGCGAAGTCCGTGACCATGCAGGCCGTGGTCGGTGGTGCAGCCAGCGGAATCGCTGTGACCCCTCCGACTACGACATCCTTCTCTGAAGCTCAGGGTGCGATCGGCATCACCTTTGGCGTGGCCGTGGTTGACAGCAACGGCTATCCGACCGCGGCGACTCCGACATTGGACATCACGGTCGAACGCAACAGTGTCATCGCCACGAACATCCGCGTAGACGGCTATACCCAGAGCTCAAGCGGAGTACTGGATCCCGTAGCAGCGAGCAACGGCAAGTTCACCCTCACAGACACGATGGGCGGTGCCGATGCCGGCATCTACACGGTGACAGTATCCTCCGAGCAGAGCGGCATCTCGGCAGCGAACCCGGTCAGCTTCACCGAGACGCCGGGTCCCGTCACGCACCTTGTTGTGACGGCAGCGGCCAGCGTACCTATCGCAGACCCATCGACTCCGGTCACGGCGACACTTGAGGACCAATTCGGCAACACCGTGCCGTCAAGCGGTACTGTCGTGACCTTTGCGAACGCCTCCTCCAACACTGCGCCAGGCGTCACCCTGAGTGCCACAAGCGCTGCGACGGTAAACGGCGTGGCGACCGTCACCGCCACGGCGCCGGTATACGTCGGAAACACCTACCTTGTGGACGTCAGCGCATCGGGCCTGGGGACGACGGCGGCCTCCGTAACTGTAGCGAACACCGTAGCAGCCACGCTCTCGCTTGCGTTCAACACCGTCTATCAGGGCGGCGACTCGTCCGGCACCTACTTACATAGCGGCAGCACGGCGCAGGCCAGTGACACCGTCCAGATCACGGTGCAGAGCCTTGATCCGTACGGCAACAAGATCTCGAGCCAGGACAACGTCGAGATAGACTTCTCGAACACTGGCTTGGTGCCAATCTTCAGCACAGGCGGCTACCTCACGCAGCTTTCCGGCACTAACGATTGGACGGATCGCCTGACGCCCACCGGTTCGGACCTGATCACGGCAACCGCCGAGACGTCAGGGACTACTGGCGTCACGGTCAAGGACACTTCGGTGTCCACCACCGCCGCCGGGTCTGCAAACTTCACGGTCGTCGCGGGACGCGTATGGCAGTACGATGTCTTCAACGGCAGCGGAGTAAACGTCTCGACAACCAACCAGACATTCCAGGCAGGCGTCCCGCAGGAACTTCTGGTGACGCCTGTGGATGAGTACGGCAACCCGACCGTTCCGACCGTCGCGACCACCATCGAACTGTCCGACTCGGCGGGTGGGGGTATGTTCAGCCTGTCGCCTGGCGGGGCTGCGATTACCGGCTTTCAGATGTACGCTGGGCAGGCGCAGCAGATCGTCTATTACACAGCGCGCGCAACGGGTACGTACCATATAGTGGCCAACTAGAACCTTGAGGGGCCTGGAGGGCCGCATCTCCCTCCGGGCCAACGGTTCCTTGGTCAACTTCGGTGCACAACACGCATAACATAAAAGTTGGAATGTGTCGGTTCGAGGAGGCATTGATCATGCGCAAACGACGTGTCCTTCTAACCTATGTGTCCGCGTCGCTGCTAACTCTGGCCGCCACCCTTGGCAACACAACGTCGGCATCGGCAGCAGTTCTGCCCTCGGTCAGTCGTGCCCAATTCATCTATGAGTTCGATCGTGCGGACAACATCCAACCCGTCTACCCGCAAGTCTCCGATTTCAGCGATGTGCCATCCTCGAGCCCGTACTTCGGGTACATCGAAGCCGCCTACAAGGCTGGCATCATCTCAGGTGTGCGGCAGGGCATCTTCGATCCGAGCGGCAATCTGACACGCGAGGAGATCGCAAAGATCGAAGTGCTGGCGTTGGGAGATGGGGCTGCGGCCCAGGCCCTGGCGTCGCAGGCTACGACGTTCAAGGATGATCGAGGTATTCCTGCGTGGGCCAGGGGCTATATTAACGAAGCTGTGAAGCTCGGTCTCATCTCCGGATACCCGAATGGATCCTTCCTGCCGAACCAGGCCATCACAACCGCGGACACGCCGCATTTCCTCCAGAAGTTCACCGCGTCGCAGGTGAGCCAGGGAGCGTGGAGCATCGCGGTCAGCGCTTCTGCCCAGGACGTCGGCGTAGGTCAGCAGGTGCAGTTGAGCGCGGTCGTCAAGAACCCACAAGGTGCAGCCGTACCCGGTGCGCAGGTAACGTACTCCCTAGGGTCCACGAACGCCCTGATTGCCGGGAATGTATTCGTGGCGAGCAGTCCCGGCGTGTACACGGTCACAGGCAAGTACCAGATGTCTGGTGGGACGGTCACGGGCACGGCGACGATCGACGTCTACGGGACGCCAGCATCGCTCAAGATCGTCACGCCTGCGCAGATCGCCGCAAATGGGTATTCGCAGTACACCGTGACGGTGGATATCCTCGATCAGAATGGCAACATCGTGGCCAGCGACAACACGGACCAGATTACCTTGACGTCGAGCAGCGGGGGTGCCATCTCGGCGATCAACCCTGGTACAACGACCGCGGTGAGCGGCGTTGCCACGTTTACGGTCACGAGCGGCAACATTCCAGGAGCCTCGACGACCCTTACCGCGACCGACCCGGCAATCTCAGGCTCCGCCGACCAGACGACGGCGACAGTGACGAGTTCGCTGCAGACTGCTGCGACGCTGTCGATCTCCGCACCGCAGTACATTTCCGTGAACAGCTCTGGTACCACCGAGGTCATCAAGGTCCAGGTGCTGGACCAGAGCGGTCAGCCGATGCTATATGGCACCTATCCCTTTACGGTGGCCATCAGTGGGCCGGCCACGTTCGTGGGCGGCAGCACCGCAGCGGAGAACTTCGTCTACAGCGGCAACGGGCAGGCTGGAGTCAATGCGCCGTATGCCACCGTCACCGTCCAGGACATCCAGGGAGAGACGGGTACCATCACGCTGTCCACTACAGGCACAAGCCTGGCCACCGCGACGGCCACCATGCAGGCGGTGGTCGCGGGTGTTCCGTCGGCGATCAGCCTCTACCCGCCAGCCACAACGTCGCTCGCGCAGACGAGCGGCGCCACGGGACTCACCTACGGCATCTCAGCCATCGACGCCCACGGCTACCCCGTCAGCGATGCCATTCCGGTCCTGATCAGCGTCAAGAACAGCTCCGGCACCTTGGCGACGAACATTTACGTCGACGGCCAGCCGCAGAGCACGACACTGGGAGGCTATCTCGACACCAGTGCCATGGCCAACGGCAGGTTCATCTTGACCGTTTACGGGAGTTCGGGCAGCGTCGGCACCTACACCGTGCAGGCGACGAGCCCGACGCAGGCGCTCTCCAGCTCTTCGTCCGATCCCTTCCAAGTCACGGCTGGTACCGTGGTTGGCATCACCGCCACCATGAGCAGCACCTTTGTGAGCGCCTTGAACCCGCAGACCACGGTGGTGGTGCAGGCGGTGGACCTCTATGGCAACCCGGTCGGCCAGTCCGGCATTCCGGTGATGCTCACGAGCGCGACGAGCAACACGTATCCAGTAACGCTCGGTGCAACGTCGGGCTACACCAACGCGAGCGGGCAGTTCATCGCCACCGTCTCCGTGCCGCCCTACGTCGGGCAGACGTATACGGTGGACGTCGCGGCGACGATCAACGGCGGTAGCAAGACGCCCGCCAGCCAGCCGACGGTGACGGTACAGAGCACGGTTGCGACCACGATCCAGGTCACGCCGCTCGACACAGGCAAGGGAAGCGATTCACCAGGGACCTATGTGAGCAGCAATTACGTGGCGACGTCCAGTGACAGCGTCAGCCTGACGATCAAGGCCCTGGACCAGTATCAGAACCTTGTGGGCACGAACGACAAGGTGACGCTCACCTTCAGTGGTGCCGGATCGCTCACTGGGCTCGTCTATGCGGGCGGCGGGTCCGTACCGGAGACTGGCACGAACCAGTGGACGGTACAGCTGAGCGGCGGCCAGGCGACCGTCGCCGGGACGGCGTGGGCGGCAGGTCAGCTCAACATCACCGCGCAGGACGCCTCGATCGGCAGTGGGCCGACCACGACCATACCCATGATGATCCTGCCGGGCGAGCTCACCGGCTTCGAGTTCTTCAGCACAACGGGGACGAATGTCTCGACCCTGGCCTCGCACGGCGGCAGCGGGATCAGCGTCGTGTCGAACACGCCGGTCGAGGTCTACCTCGAGCCGGTCGATGCCCAGGGCAATCCAACCGTGGCCCCCTACGCCTCTACGGCCGTGCTCTCAGACGGCGGCCTCGGTGGCAGCTTCCGGCCGAACGACCCGTACAACGCCAACGTTACGACCTACAGCGTCGCAGCGGGCACCACGTCCCAGCCCTTCTGGTACGTGAACGGCACGACGAACGTGTACTACCTCACGGCGACCTACCAGCAGACCCCGACGAAATTGAGCGTCTCGAGCCTGCCGACCAACGTCCTCGCGGGTCAGCCGGAGACGATCCAGCTGACGTCCCAGGACCAGTACGGCAATGCCCTGAACGGCACGTTTTCGGTGGAGATCACGGCTCCCACAGGGGGCATCGACCTCCTCGCGCAAGCGCCGAACGGGGCAGACGCCATCGTCGGCGCGTCGGAGGACTCGAACGGCAACATCACGGGGGGCCAGTCGCTCAGCGCGGCCGGCACGGGTACGATCGATCTCACCTTCAGCAACGGCGTCGCCGATCTCTACATCGAGCCTGTGGACGCGCAGCAGAACGCCAGCATCAACCTGCAGGTGAACGGCACCTCGGCGGTGGCCTCGAGCGGCAATGTGACCGTCGTCAGCGCGGCACCGGCTACCATCACCAGCGTCACCACCCCATCCGGGAACACCGTGGTCGGGACGGCGTACAGCTACCAGGTCAACGCGGTAGACCTCTTCGGCAACCCGGCGATCGGATCGTTCAGCTCCTCGGTGAGCCTGACGGTCGGCGGCCTGGCGGTCGCGCCGAACGGCGCCGAGCCTACGGCCTTTGGCGTAGGCGCGACGACCTCCTCGGGCTCGAACCCGAGCACCACTGTGGTCATCCCCGCCGGCACAGGGGCCGGTGACCTCGGTTCGCTGAGCTTCACGAACGGTTCGGCAGACCTGCCGGTCGTGCTGACCTCGGCGACCAAGCAGACCCTCACCTTCCAGCTCAGCACCGCCTCGAGCGCGGTGACGGCAAGCGCTGCAGAGACGCCGTCCGTGGCGGATCCCGCATACCTCGCCCTCGAGGCGCCTACAGGCAGCGTGAGTCCGAATACGCCGTTCCCGGCTCCGGCCTACCAGGGCGGCCCCTGGACGCTCGCCACCGTCGAGGGAGCCACGTACGGAGCCGACATGACGGGCCTCAGCAACAGCACCACCTACCAGGGCGTGATCCAGCTCGTGGACGCCTTCGGCAACTTCATCACGTCGGGGACCACGTCATCGCAGACGTTCACCCTGACCCTGACCCAGGGCACGAACTCCAGCTCCTACCTCGGCAGCTCCTCCGGCAACACCACCCTGAACCTCACGCTATCGGGCGGCTCCGTCGCGTTCACCTACACGACGAGCGGTTCTGGCGGCACTTCCTACACGGATACGCTCACGATCCCGGAGCCGACGAACGGCACCGGTCAGGTCATCCTGAAACTGACCTACTAGGGATGTCCCTGGCCCGATAGCAGTAAACCTCCAAGGGCGCGCGCCGCCGGGTGCGCGCCCTTCGCCTGTCATCGCCGAGACGCGCGGATGCGGCCCCCAGCCCTCTGAGATCTCTACGTGGATCAGAGAGCACCTGCGGCGCCGGGCGGGCGACATTCCGAGCAGTACGAACGGCACGATGGTGCCCAGCCCCCGAGCCAGGCACCACCGCCCGGCCCTTGGATCATCGTGGGCGGTCACTCCTCTTGGACGGCGATCGCTAGCCTCGGTTCCGCACAGCCCAGCAGCACCTGCCCTTAGCGGCGCGCATGCGACGGCAGCCGGGCAAAGCCGCCGCCATTCGCCGGTCCCGAGCGACAGAGCCAGGGCTCCCTCCGGTGACAGAGTCACCCTGTAAGACTGTGAGGGGGAGGGAACGGCTCTGCGCATCATTCGCAGGCTCCTGGCCTCGGCGAGCGGACTCTTGGTGCTCGCCGTCGGCATGCAGGTGGCGGCGGCGGCAGGGTCCGTCGGGTACGCCAGCCTGCCGGGAAGCGTCAGCCCATTGATCCAGAAGCACCTCGCCACGCCGACGGGTGCGGTGCCTGGGGACCAGCAGGTGCGATTCCTGGTCGGCCTGGCGTCCCAGGACTCCGGTGGACTCATGCATGCCGCCAAGACGAACGCTGAGCGGCACGTGCAGATCTCGACCCAGGAGGTGGCGGCCCAGTACGGCGCGAGCCCCTCGGATGTCACCGCGGTGCAGCAGTACCTCCAGGGCCAGGGCTTCGTCTACCTCGGTGAAGAGCCGGACGGTCTCGCCCTGACGTTCGAAGGCACGGCCCAGCAGGTGGACGCGGCGTTCCGCACGCAGCTCGAGAACTACACCTACCAGGGCCACAAGGGATACCTGCCGATGGGCGGCCTCAGCATCCCGGCGGCACTGCAGGGCATGGTGACAGGCGTCCTCGGCCTCGATACCCTGATCCAGCCGCTGAGCATGCTCAAGGTCGAGGGGGCGGTGAAGGGCTCCTCCTTCGACGCCCTGAACCACACGGCCCTTGAGATGCAGACGGCGTACCATGTCACGCCGCTCTTCCAGAACGGCTACGACGGCCAGGGCGAGACGATCGCCGTCGCGACCTGGGCCGAGTACGACCCGAGCGACGTCGCTGCGTTCAACACGCAGATGGGCCTGCCGGCGAACCAGTTCGTGGGCGGGGCACCGTTCCAGGTCATCGACCCGACCGGCTCCGCCGCAGGGCAGGGCGGCTCGGACGAGACCTCGGTGGATGTCGAGTGGTCCCACGCCTTCGCGCCAGGGGCGCAGCAGGAGGTCGCGGTAGGGGATCTAGGAGTGCTGGACTTCCAGCAGTCCCTCTACGACGTCTACTCCGCGCTTGCGGCAGGCACGGAAGGACTTGCCACACCGAACGTGATCACGACGAGCTGGGGCTACCCCGAGTGGGAGGCGCCACCAGAGTCGAACCAGGTGCTCGATCAGCTCTTCGCGGCCGTCGCCGCACAGGGCATCACGATGTTCGCCGCCGCGGGCGACGGTGACGTCCAGGACCTGAACGTTATCTATCCCGCCTCCGATCCCTACATCCTGGGTGTCGGCGGCACGCAGCTCTCGTTGAACCAGGACGGCACGATCGCGGCGGAGAAGGCGTGGGGGCAGGCCCCCTTCAACCAGTTCTACACCGCGAGCACCGGCGGCTACTCGACCCAGTTCGCGGCGCCGCCCTGGGCCGTAGCGGCGCAGGAGGCATACACTCCCTCGACCCTGATCACGCCGAGCGTGCCGTACCTTCCAGGCATGCGCGGCGTGCCGGACATCGCCCTCAACGCCTTCGGGTATCTCGGCTACTGGCAGAGCGCGTGGTGGGGCTTCCTCGGCACGAGCCTCGGGGCGCCGAGCTGGGCCGGCATCTACGCCGACATGGACCAGATGGCGAAGGCGCAGACGGGAGGCTCCGGCCTCGGCTTCGTCGCACCCGCGCTCTACAGCGTGGCGGGGCAGGCGAGCTCGCCCTTCCATGACATCACCCAGGGCACCAACGGCCAGTGGAACGCCGGACCCGGCTGGGATCCGGTGACGGGTCTCGGCACGCCGGACGTCGCGGCGCTTGCCCAGGACCTCGTCAACTACCTCAGGCAAGGCGGGGCGACCCTGCCCGGACCCTTCATCAGCGTCGTGACGCCGAGCGCAGCGGACGGCTCGAACAGTTGGATCGGCATCACCGACCCGCTCGTCGCGATGGACACGCCGGACATGAACGTGCCCCTCACGGACGCCATCGTCGCGGGCAGCATGACCGAGATCTCGGGCAGCGGCTTCGGCAGCGTCCAGGGCGCCGTCTACCTCGTCAGCAACGACGGCGCGATCGACATCCCCCTGACCGTTGCACCAGGAGGCTGGACTGCGAACGCCATAAACCTCGACACCACGGGAGCGATCGCCGCGAACCCGGGAATCTACAACCTCGTGGTCGACGTGCCGGGGCTCTCTCAGCCCCTCGTGACCGGAGTGGCGCTCGAGTCGGGGATCGCGCTCCTGAACCTGAACTTCAGCACCGCGGATACCGTCAGCGGGCCGCTCTCGGTCGACAACTACTCCGTGAACCAGGCCGTCTACGCGAATGGCGAGCTGAGCGCGCTCGTGCGCACCTTGGAGACATACCTGAGCGATGAGGAGATCCCCTTCGAGATGCCCGCCGCGGTCTTCATCCCGGGCCTCTCGACGCCGCAGGCCCCCATCCTCGACGACAGCGCGTCGCCGGGCAGCTTCACCCAGACCGGCGACAACGTGCTCGTCACCCTGACCTCCCCCTCGGCGCAGCTCCTCTACGTGACGCTGAACCCCGTCAACGTCAACCCCGTGCCGCTCTACGGCACCGACATGTGGGGCTACCCCGAGTACCTGGTGCCGGCGGGCGAGCCCGTGGCCGCCATCGACCCCGTCGCGGAGCCGGTCGGGGTGATCGTGCAGGACGCCTCGAACCCCGGCATGGTCGCACCGGCGCAGGCGGAGGTCAACTTCCTGCCGGGTGACCCTGTGACGTACAGCGTGACGCCCCTCGGAGACACCGTGGGTGGCACGACCGTGCAGACGGCCACGTACGACCCCAGCCAGGCCGTCCCGTTCCAGCTCCAGGTCCTCGACCCGAACAGCAACGTCATCCCAAGCGAGCCGTCCTCCTGGACGGTCAGCCTGGAGAGCGAGGGGACGGTCCAGGCGGCCGTCTACTACTCGACCGACGTGGGCCAGACGTGGCTGCAGGCTCCTCCCGACGCGGTGCAGCCCGCGACGTACGACGTACCGGCCTCGGGCCCTGTCCTGATCTCGATCCCGGACGCAAACGTCGGCGACTCCTTCTACGCGTGGGTCTCCGCGCCACCTCCGGCAGACCTCCTACCGTGGATCTCCACTGGTCCCTCCGAGATCGCCATCAACGTGGTGCCGCAGAGTACGCTCGCCCTGCAGGAGGTGGGTACGGCGCAGCTCGGCGCTCTGAACGAGGTCGGTGTGGCCGTCTACGACCAGGGGGGAAACCTCGTGCCGGGCGCGACCGACCAGATCTCCCTCCTGGCGCTGGGCACGGGCGTGACGGTCTACGACCAGAACAAGGATCCCCTCGTCCCGAGCCTTGACGGCACCTATCCCCTCACGCTGCAGAACGGCCAGGCCCAGTTCTACTTCACGACGACGACCTCGGGCCAGGTGACGTTCTTGGCCTTCGACGACTCCGTCTACCTCCCGCCCGCGAGCCTGACGCAGACGATCCAGCCCGGGCCCGCGACGACCCTCGGCGTGAGCGTCTTCTCCTCGGCGTCCGTGGGAGCCAAGAACTTCGGCGAGAACCCGCAGCAGGCGGTCATCGTCGGCGCACTCGACACCTACGGGAACCTCGCGACGGGCTTCGGCGACCAGGTGGGTCTCGAGGTCACGGGCGGCTCAGGCATCAAGGTCACCGACGGCGGCGGCAACGAGATCCAGCCCCAGGGCGGCCTCTACGTGGAGACGGCCCAGCAGGGCCAGGCGGTGTTCCTCGTCTCGTCGCAGAGCCCAGGCGCGCTCAGCTACCTCGTCAAAGACCTCGGGGGCA
Source organism: Bacillota bacterium (assembly GCA_021845645.1). Next base: position 22,549 of record JAJZVM010000013.1, on the reverse strand, counting down.
CGGGCGCTGCGAGCGGCACCGCATGGGGCACGATCCTCACGCCCTACGCGGCCCAGCTCAGCCTCTCCGCCGGCGGCAGCGTGGTCGCGAACGGCAGCATCTGGGCCGGAGTGCCGCAGCAGGTGACGATCACCGCGCAGGACGCGCTTTCAAACCTCGTAAGCAGCAATAGCGATATCGTGGCACTGGCCGTCTACGGCCCCGCCGGCGCCACGATCACCGTGACGGACGCCAGGGGCAACAGCCTGAGTCCTGATGCGAACGGCGACTACGAGCTCTCCCTCAGCCAAGGCACGGCCACCTACTATGTCACCTCCTCCCTCGCGGGCCTGATCTCCTACGGGGCAGAGGACCTCTCGGTGCCGTCGATCCAGGGTACGACCCTGCAGGCCACCGTCAGCTCCTACCCTGTGACCCTCGATCCGGTGCCGGTGCAGATGAGCGCTGCGAACGGCGGGCCCGTCACCGTGCGCAGCGGCACGATCCTCCTCCAGCAGGGAGTGTCCTACGACTTCGAGATCTCCTTCGGCCTGAACGATGCGGCGATGCCCGTGACGCCGATCGTCGAGGTGATCGCTCCGGACGGCGGGGTCGCCTTCCTGCAGGGCAACCAGGCCAGCGTCCAGGGCGGGCAGGAGTCCATCCAGTACGCGGGCTTCAGCCCGGCGGAAAGCGGCGGTTACACCGTCAAGGTGTTCACGTGGAGCCACTGGCTGCAGCAGGGCGGCGAGCCGATCGGCGTGCCGTACCAGATGAGCGTGCAAGCGCAGTAGGACAGGAGGGTTCCAGGGGGTGACCGCTTCGCGACCACCCCCTGGACCACCCGAGTGACGAGTCCCCACACGAAAGGAAGGAAGGCATGCGCGTGCGACTGTGGAGCGGCCTTGCGCTCCTCGGCATTCTCATGGCATACGGCGTGCCGGGTGCCGCGGCGTCGGCGAGCCCCGGCCCGATGGTGAACGTGAGCACCGCAGGTTCCGGCTATCTGCCTGGAGCTACGGTGACGATCCAGGGCAGCGTGACGCTCGGGGGAACACCCATCGCCGGTGCGGACGTGGCCCTCGAGGCGGACGGCGCGAGCGGACACACCTACTGGGTGGACGAGGTCACGACCGACGGGAGCGGCGATTTCACCGACACGTTCGTCCTGCCCGCGACAGCGTCCCAGGAGTCCCAGATCAAGATCTACGCGGTGTACGGCACCACACGCGCCACGACGAGCTTCGACGTGCAGACGCCGCCTGCTTCGCCGGGCGGCGGCGGTGGCGGGGGTGGTGGAGCTGCAGGCGCATCTTCGACGAGCAGCTCCACCTGCATCGACCAGCCCCAGGGCGAGGTCATCGACAGCCAGGTGGGCAGCCAGGGCCGCACCCTGACCTCGACGGACGGCTGCATCATCCTCACCGTGCCCGCGGGAGCCTTCAGCCAGACGACGACGATCACGGTGACGGAGAGCCAGCCTGGCAGCCTGCCGCCTGGCGACGAGACGGCGATCGCGCCCCTCTTCGCCATCGACTTCGGCGGCGCGGCTGCCCAGATGCCCATCGGTGCCGAGATCTTCTATAGCACCAAGAGCATGGGCAGCGAGCCTCTCTCTCGCGTCGGCGTCTTCGTGCAGGACGGTGCGGCCTACCGCTACATCAAGGACACCGCGTCGGCAGAGACGAACTCCGACACCTCCTCGATCAGCGCCGCGGGCAGCTACGTCCTGACGGTCAACACCCAGGCCTTCAACGACATAGAGGCCGGCATCTGGCCGCAGGAGGAGATCGACGTGCTGCTCGGGCGGGACGCGATCGTCGGATTCCCCGACGGCGGCTTCCACCCGGATGGCACGGTGACGCGGGCGCAGTTCGTGAAGATGCTGACCCTTGCCCTCGGGCTCCAGCTTCCAGGGACACCGACCTCCGGGGGCTTCACCGATGTGAGCCCGGGCGCATGGTACGCGCCGTACGTCGACGCCGCGGTCGCCGCCGGCTTCATCAAGGGCGTGACGGCCGAGACCTTCGCGCCTGCAGCGCCGATCACCCGCGCACAGCTCGCGGTGATGGTGTCGCGGGCGATGAACGGCTACACGCCGGCATCGCCGCTAGAGGTGCAGTTCACCGATCAGGCCCAGATCCCCGCCTGGGCCCTGCAGGGGGTCATGGCGGTCGCCCAGGCGGGCATCCTGCACGGGCTGCCAGAGGGTGCCTTCGACCCTGCGGGTCTCGCGACGCGCGGCGAGGCGGCAGGAATGGTCGGCAATCTCGTCACGGTCACGAACCAGTAGTCTTGGAGTAAGGCCTTCGACGCACCAGGGGTTCACTGGGGGCGGCCACAGCCGCCCCCATACTTTGCACGTTGCTGGGCATGGCGGCACGCGTTGCAGTGCACACCCAGACGCTGGTATCATTTCAGTGCTATGTAACCCTTGATTATGCCCTCGGGAGGATCCATGGCAAAGAAGCAGAAGACCGCGAACCTGCCGCGTCGGAGGCCCAGCGAGACGAAGACGAAGTCGCCGGCCAAGGCGCGCTCGCAGGCGATTGCCCTGCCGAGCCTGCCTGATTGGACGCAGTTCATCGGCCCCGCCGCGCTTGCGGTGACGCTTCTTGTCGCGACGCTCCTGCGCGGTCTCTACTTCCGTACGGACCAATTGGACGTCGGTGTGGCCGTGCTCGCCATTGGCGCGATCGCGCTGCTCGTGCAGCGTGCGCGTCAGAACGAGACGTGGCAGGTCTCCTACCAGGACCTTGCGGTGTTCGGCTTCGTCGTCTTCTCGTGGCTCTCGATCCTCTGGGCCGTGGAGGCGCGCCTCGCGCTCGAGCAGGCGATCGTCTACACCGTCGGCGGCGTCATCTACCTCTACGCGCGCAGCCGCGGCGAGGGCAAGCTGACCGATGCCCTCCTCTGGGCCCTCGGTGGCACAGCCTTCGCGAGCTGGCTGATGGCAGGGGGCGTCTGGAACTTCCCTGCCGCTGTCACCGCTGTGGACAGGCTCTCGGGCCCGTTCCAGTACCCTGACACGGCGGGTGCCGTCTACCTCGCCACCTGGCTTGGCGCCACCGCAGGGCAGTTCGCCGAGGAGCAGCCGAGGGCGCAGTATCTCTGGGCGGCCATTGGGGGGCTCGGGGCCTACCTCTTCGCGCTTACGCTCTCTCGTGGCGCCTGGATTGTGGCGCCCTTCGCCGTGCTTGCCGTGCTTGCCGTGTCGCGACCGGGGCTGCGCATCGCCGCTCTCGCCCAGGCACTGGTCGTGGGTCTTTTCGGCTTTGCCCTCGCCGCTCTGACCTTCCCGCACTTCCACAACGCCGGCAGCCACTATGCCCTCCTCTACGGACTCGTCGCCATCATCCTCGGGGCCTTGGCGTGGGCGGCGATCGCCTGGCTGCACCAGAGGAACCTGGACCGCTGGCAGGTGGCCCTTGGAGCGTTGATCGTGCTGCTCGTCCTGGGAGGTGGCGCGGCAGCCTTGCGCGCACGCAGCGGCCTCGCGCTCGCAGGGCAGGTCACGGCATCCGTGGCCCTGCCCAAGGGCGTGGATCACCTCTCGCTCCAAATCTCCGGCGGTGGCTCCGCGAAGGCCCATATCGTATCTCTCGACCGCTTCGGCACCCAGACCACGATCGGCCAGGAGACGATCCAGCCTGGCAGCGAGACCTGGACGGTGCAGGTGCCGGCGAGCAGCACCAGCACGCGCCTCCTCTCGCAGGGCACAGGAAGCCTGAGGCTCGATCGGCTGACGGTGAACGGCAAGGTACAGTCCATGCTGCTTGCGCGGGCGATCCCGCAGTCCATCTACCATCGCCTGATCGGCATCTCGGGTACGGACCTCTCTGTCTGGGAGCGCATCGACTTCTGGCGTGACGGCATGAGGATGTTCGAGGCGTCGCCCATCCTCGGCTGGGGCGGCAATGCCTGGCAGTCCATCTACCAGGGCTACGAGTCCTTCAACTACAGTTCGAACCAGGCGCACAGCTCGCTCGTCGACGCGATGGTCTCCTATGGCATCTTCGGTCTCGCCTTCGTCCTGGCCATCGCCGCGGCCTTCCTGCTCGGCCTGCGCCGGGCGTGGGGCAAGGGCGACGCGGCAGGCGTCGCGATGGTCGTGGGAGCGGCCATCTGGCTCCACTCCCTGATCGACTTCGACCTGTCGCTCGCGGCGGTGCTCCTGCTCCTCTGGCTGGGGCTTGGGGCCATGCCACAGGTGCAGGCGTTCCGCCTGCGCAGCCCAATGAGACTCCTGCCGCAGGCGCTCGGCGTCGTGGCGGGAGGACTCGCGGTGTGGGTGGTGGTGCTCGGCGTCGCGGCACAGACCGAAGGGGCATTGAAGCCTCCATCGCTTGTCCAGCTGAAGCAGGCGGCCTCTCTCGATCCTATGTCGGCACTGCTCCAGCTCGAGATGGCAGAGGCGGATCTCCAGCAGGCGGGCTCGTCGCCCTCCGCCAATGCCCTGCGGCAGGACGCGGTGCAGCATGCGTTGGCCGCGTACAGGCTCAACCGCCGCGACCAGGCGATCGCGACGTTCGAGGCCCAGATGCAGATCGACCAGGGCGACCTTGCCGCCGCGGTGGCCACGCTGGCTGTCGCGCAGCAGGATCAGCCCATGCTGCCGAGCACCTACCAGAACTACCTCGAGCTCACGACGACGCTCGCGACGCGCGCCTTGGGTCAGCACCAGTTGCCCCTGGCCAAGGGCTACCTGCAGGAGTCCTGGGCCATGTACCAGAGGTTCCTGCGCACAGGCGCCGCGACGCACGAGGTGGCCCCTGCAAACCTGCAGCTGCCGGCAGCGACGCCGCAGCTTCAGCTTTACGCCGGGGAAGCCGCGGCTCTCCTCGGCAAGAAAGAGACAGCGGTTCCCCTGCTGCAGGCGGCGGCAACCGGAGGCCAGTCGTCGCAGGCGAGCCTCTGGCTCGCCGCCCTGGGCGTCGGCAAGGCGGCAGCGGGGCAGTACCTGGCCGAGAGCCAGTGGCTCGCCCAGATGGGCGTAAGCACGAAGTAGGACCGCGATGGCGCGGATGGGGAGGGATTCGCCGGATGCCGAGGGTGTTGCACATCGTGCAGTCCGGCGATGGTGGCGGGGTACAGCGCCACGTCCACGACCTCGCTCTGGGTCTTGGTGGGCAGACGGCGGGCATTATCACCGGGACGGAGGGCTGGCTGACCCGCAGCGCCAGGGAAGCCGGCATAGAGGTGCGTCGCGCGCCGCACCTCATGCGATCCCTGGATCCGCGCGGCGTGGCGACTGCGCGCAGGGAGCTCGCGAGAGAATGCCGAGAGGTTGCTCCCAACCTTCTCCACGCGCACGGCATCTTCGCGCTCTTGGCCGCGCTGCCGATGGCCGGCAGCCTGCCGCTCGTCTATACGGGTCATGGCTTCCAATGGCACGACGAAGGGCACCCGTGGGGCCTGAGGCGCCTCTCGCTCGCGGTGCACCAACGTGCGGCGCGCAAGGTGGCCGCATTCGTGGCCGTCGCGTCGGAGTCGGACGAAGCGCGTCGCGTCGGCTTTCCGCGCGTCGCACCGATTCCCAACGGTGTGCGTCTCTGGGATGCAGGGGCGGGCCCTGCGGATTCGAATACCTTTGGTGTGGCGACAAGACTCGTCCCGGGGAAGGGCCTCGAGGAACTGCTGTCGGTCCTGGCGGCGGAGCCGGACATGCATCTCTGCATCGCGGGCGACGGTACCATGCGCGAGCGTCTCGAGCAGGAGGCGACGCTCCTCGGCTGTGGGGACCGCCTCGACCTCGTCGGCTGGCAGGACGACCTCCGGGCGTTCTACGGGGGGCTCTTCGCGTATGTCAGCCTGTCGCGCAAGGAAGGCCTGCCCTACGGGGTGCTCGATGCGCTCGCGGCGGGACTGCCCGTCGTGCTGAGCGACATCCCGGGTCACAGGGAACTCGTGGACGGAAAGCGCAACGGGTACCTCGTGACGCCAGGAGATGCGGCAGCCGTGAGGAGCGCTCTGCGCAGCCTCGTCACGGACCGTGCCCAACGCGCCGCTGCCGGCGCGGCGAGCAGGCAGCTTGCGCAGGAGCGCTTTTCCCTTGATGAGATGCTGGAGCGTCATGCCGAGCTGTACAGAGAAGTGGGGAGGGCTGTCCGGTGAGTCGCCACGTGCGCTGGGGACCGCGGCAGTATCTCCTCGTGCTCCTCGACGCCATCATCGGCCCCTTGAGCTTTCTCCTGGCGTTCTACATTCGCTTCCGCGGCCTGCCGGTCGTGAACTTCCACGCCTTCGAAGCGGTCGCCGTCTTCGTCGCGGTGCTCGGGGTGGGCATGAATTCGCTCTACGGCCTCTACGAGGAGATCGGATCGCGCGAGGAGGCGTTCGCCCTTTCCGTGACGTCGGCGTTCCTCGTGCTCGTCCTCACCATGGCCCTCTCCTTCTTCCTTCGCGCCTTCGCTCTGCCGCGCAGCGTGATCCTGATCGCGTGGCCGCTCGCGGCGGCGCTCTACGGCCTCGCGCGTGTTGCTTTTGGACAAGGCGCAGCGGAGAACGAGGTGTTGCGCCAGAGGGCGGAGGAACTGGTGCCTGAGGACGTGCTTCGCGAGACGGCAGCGGGCCGGGAAGTGGTGCTGGAACCGGACCTCACGACCCTTCTGCTGTCGACGGCGCGAATTGTGCGCCTGCCGGACGGCGTGGCTCTCGCCTTGTCGGCCTACGAACTCCACCCGCACCAGCGCTTCCTGCGCCGCACCTTGGATATCGCGCTGGGGCTTTTGGGACTGGGACTGCTCGCCGTGCTGATCATTCCGGTGGGCATCGCTGTAGTCCTCGACTCCGGTCTGCCGATCTTCTACGGGCAGGAGCGGGTGGGGCAAGGCGAGCGAGTCTTCCGCATCCACAAGATCCGCACGATGCGCAACGGCGCGGAGGACGGGACAGGGCCAGTACTCGCCCAGGCTGAGGACGGAAGGGTCACGCCTGTGGGGCGCTTCCTGCGCGCGACGCGTCTCGACGAGCTGCCGCAGGTGTGGAACGTGCTGCGTGGCGAAATGAGCATCGTCGGGCCGAGGCCCGAACGGCCCGAGCCCCACGAGCAGTTCAAGAAGGACATCCCCGGCTATACGGTGCGCACCCTGGTACGTCCGGGCATGACCGGGCTGGCGCAGGTCTATGGGAGCTACGCGACGGAGCCGTCCGTGAAGCTGCAGTATGACCTCGTCTACATCTTCCGTTACTCTCTGGGTCTCGATCTCTTCATCATCCTGCGCACGATTTCCGTGCTGCTCCAACCATCCAGGGCCAAGGGCAGAGAGGAGCCGATCCAGTCTTGGACCCACAGCGTACGCTAGGCGCCGTGGACCCGACATACGAGTCCGAGGCGCCCTCTTTGGGGTCTCTGCTGAAGCCGAACCGGCTCTCAGAGTGGTCCTGGACGTTAGGCTATACGGCCATCCTGTCCACGCTCACGGTCCTGCGGTACCATGTGTGGCTCGCCACGGATGGCGACATGGGCTTCAACATGCAGGCTCTCTGGCTACTAAGCCATCGAGGTCTTCTAGCGGTATCGACGTATACGGGGCACCCGGTGCTAGCGGACGCGGCATCGTACATCCTCGTCCTTCTCGCGCCGCTCTACAACGTGGGTGGCGTTGGCTTTCTCCTCCTGTTGCAGGCGTTCGCCCTGGGCCTTGGCTATGTACTCATCCGCAGGATCGCCGAGCGCCTCGGGGTGGATTCCAGGTGGGCGCACCTCGTTGGCGTCGTGTACCTCATCTACCCGACCATCCTCGGGGCGAACCTCTTCGATTTCCACCCGGACGTGCTGGCCGTGCCGCTGCTCCTCGCCGCGGTGTTGGCCGCGCTCGAAGAGCGGTGGTTCTGGTACGCGGCAGCGCTCATCCTGGCGCTCTCCGTGAAGGACACCGTGCCCATCGTGGTCATCGGGCTCGGTGTCACCCTGCTCGTGCGTCGGAAGTGGCTTGCAGGCCTGGCGACCATCCTTGCGGGGGCGGGCGTTCTTGGGCTTGATGTCCTCCTGGTCATTCCGCACCTCCTGCGCGGCACGATGACCCAGTGGCTTTCGTACTACAGCGGGCTTGGGGCCACACCGAGCGCGTTCCTCGTGCATGTGCTGCGCGATCCTTCAATTCTGGTGGCTTGGGTGAAGTCGCTGCGCGACTGGGAGTACATCGCCTGGATCCTCGGGCCCGTGGCGGTAATGCTGGCCTTGGGGAGACGCCGGGTCCTGGGCGCGTTCTGGATTCCCGCCCTCCTCCTTCTCGAGGCCAACCTGCTGTCGAGTTCAGGGGTCACGACCGACCCGTTCAACGAGTTCAGTCTCCTGGCGATTCCATTCCTCTTCGCCGTGGTGGTCGAGAGCCTGAGCCATATCCAAGCTGGTAGCGTGAAGCTGCGCAGTGCGGCGTTGGCACTGCCTGTCCTGCTTCTCATGGTGTTCGTGTGGCATGTGCACGGTCCAGATTGGAGCGACCGGCCGGGGAATTCAAAGGCGCTAACGGCTGCTGCCGCCCTCGTTCCGCAGGATGCGCCGGTCGTGGCGCCGAACGTCTTGGCGGCCTACTTTGCCGACCGCGCGCAGATCTATATGCCTTCCGCCGTCGTCGGCAGGACCTTGCGCAAGGGAACTTACGTGATCTTTGATGCTGCAGATCCCTTGGCACTCGTTGATCCTGACCCTGCCGGGACGGATAAAGCAGTCCGCAAGGCAGTCTCCGCTGCGGGCGTCGCGAAGGTCGTCTACAACCAGGATCAGGTGACCGTGTACAAGCTTATTCGCCCCGTGCCGCTCGCAGCATCAGGGGGGTAATGGGGATGGCTTCATTGCAAGACGCCGCAACTCTCGTGCCTCAGAAAGGGACTCCATCCGCACGCGTAGTGAGACGGATGAGGAGTCTCATGCTCTGGATCGAACTCATTCGCAACCTCGCCGTCCGCGACGTCGAGGTGCGCTACAAGCATTCCCTGCTCGGCCTCTACTGGGCGATACTCAATCCCCTGATCACGGCCGGCATCTTCGGCTTCGTCTTCGGCGTGATCTTCCACGCCTCCAGTGGATCCATCCCGTACGTCGTCTTTCTCCTGACGGGCCTCACCTTCTGGAACCTCTTCGCGAACGGACTCATGTCGGCCACGGGGTGTATCACCGGAAACGCGAGCATGCTTGCGAAGATCTACTTCCCGCGCCTCGTCCTGCCGACGGCATCGGTTTTTGCGCGGTTCATCGATTTCATGTTCTCACTTCTCGTGCTGATCGTGTTCATCCTGCTCTACCACGTCCCGGTGCATTGGACAGCGCTTTGGGTCCTTCCGCTTCTCGGGCTGCAGGTGGCGTTTACTCTGGGCATCGCCTACCTTTTCGCCTCGCTGAACGTGCTCTACCGGGACATGACCCAGCTCGTCGGGCTCGTGCTGATGATCTGGATGTACTTCTCCCCCGTCATGTACGCCGCGTCGACCTTGAACAGTACCCTGCAGGGACTTCTGCTCATGAATCCCATGGGAGGCATCCTACAGGCTGAGCGCGACCTTATCTTCGTCGGCCACGTGACGCAGGCGCCCTTTCTCTGGTCGGCCGCGGCGTGGGCGGGTCTTGCCTTCATCGGGGGCCTTGCGGTCTTCAAGCGCGTCGAGCCGCTCTTCGCGGAGGTCATGTGATGGCGGCCCACGTGCTGGCGGAGAACGTCTCGAAGCAGTTCCAGCTGCGGCGCGACCGCGCCGACAGCGTGGGGCACCTGCTCCTGCAGATGATCCCCCGCCGCACCAGACCGAAGCCCGAGCCGTTCTGGGCGGTGAAGGACGTCTCCTTTGAGATCAAGCAGGGGCGCAGTCTCGGTATCGTCGGTAACAACGGTTCTGGCAAGAGCACTCTTCTCAAGCTTCTCACCCGAACGATGCAGCCCACGGAGGGCCATGTCGAGATGAGCGGCAGGATGTCCGCATTAATCGAGCTCGGTGCGGGATTCCACCCGGACTTCACCGGTCGTGAGAATATCGTCCTGAACGCATCTATCCTTGGCATCCGCCGGCGCGAGATCGAAAAAAGCATGGAGGAAATTATCGACTTCGCGGAGATTCGGCCGTTCATTGATGTACCGGTGAAGTACTACTCCTCCGGAATGCATGCAAGGCTCGGGTTTTCGGTGGCTGTCCACGTCCAGCCGCAGCTCCTCATCGTCGACGAGGTGCTTGCGGTGGGTGATGAAGCGTTTCAACAGAAGTGCATGGATCGCATTTTCGAGATGAAGCGCAGCGGGGCAAGTATCATCTTGGTATCCCATGATCTCGGCTCCATTGAACGGCTTATGGACGAGGCCATATGGATTGACCATGGGGTAATCCGTGCGCGTGACATCCCTCGTGAGGTTGTGCATGTATATCGTACCTTCCTTGGGGATGTGGGGCGGCAGTCCATAGAAGAGCCTGAGCACGTCCAGTCATCCGATGAAGTTGCTGTGATTGGGGTGAGCGTTGGTGGCCCCGATGGCAAGGAGCATAGTATTGCATCTGGTGACCCAGCGACCATCTTCGTGGCACTTGCTAACACCACAGGTCAAACAGTTCTCCGGTATATTGGAATCTCTATTCGCCGACCGGACGGTCTGGAAATCGCAGATATCTCGGGGATACGAGATCGACAGATTCTGACTATTCCGCGTGGTCAGAGCAAGGTGGCCGTGTCAGCAAGGGAGTTGTGGTTGGCAAGTGGGAAATATGAACTGGATATTGCACTATTTGATAATAACGGCAGACGCCTAGAGCAGGCACATGCAGCTGGTAGTTTCCGAGTGCAAAGTGAGGAGAAGACGGCAGGTGTGATCGTGGTACCTCATGAGTGGCGGATACCGTGAAGTGCTGTTCCTACACTTGTGGCGTGACGGGAGGAGACAGGGTGCGCATTGGGATTGATGCGAGATACGCGTTTCGTGCTGAGCGCCGAGGGATCGGAGAATACGTGGCTCAACTCCTCACCCACTTGGCGGCGGATGACGACATGGAAGTTTTCGCATATGTAGACGGTGGAGCTTGCCTCGATGCCCTGGCGTTGCCGCCAGGGCAGTTTCACATCCGCACGTTGGGTGTGTCGAATCCAATGCTGTTTGAAGAAGTTCACCTCCCACGCGCAGCGGCTGCCGACCGCCTGGACCTACTACACCTGACGTCAAACTACGGGCCCACGATTGCACCTTGTCCCACGGTCTATACTATTCAAGATCTCATCGAGTTCATGCGTGGCGAGATAGGCCCATGGAGGATTGATTGGCGTCATAGCCTAGGGCGTGCTGTGCGACAGAGGACGCTTCCATTGCAGGCGCGCCGGGCCCAGATGATCATCACCCCATCCCGAGCCACCCTTCGGGACGTCGTCAGACTGCTCAACGTACCCGAAGGGCGCATTAGAGTGATTCCCTACGGAGCACCGGAGATCGAACCAGCGGACGATGTTCTAGCGTTACGGGTGCAACTCCGGAGTCGCGGGTATCCTATTCCGGATCAATATGTCCTGACTCTCGCAGCACTGGATCCACGTAAGAATTACGAGGTGGTTATTGACGCATTTCGTGATCAAGTGCGTAGTTTCCCCAAAGCTGAGCTTTGGCTAGTAGGCATCGAAGAACCTGCATTACTCGCGAAGTACCATGAGCCTTGGATACGTGCATATGGATATCTGCCTCGTCAAGACCTGCTAGATCTGCTTCGTGCATCGAATGCCTTCGTATTTCCCTCCAAGTACGAGGGCTTTGGTTTCCCCGCACTGGAGGCGATGACCGCTGGTGTACCACTGCTAGCCTCTGGCAGTTCTTCAATTCCAGAGATAACGGGAGACTGTGCATACTTGTTTCAGCCCAATGATGCTAACGCTCTCGCCTATGGGTTGCGCCAGGTCTTTGTAGGACAAGACGATGTCGAGAGGCGCCGCACCCAGGCGCTGCAACGCGCTAAGACGTTCACGTGGAAGACGACAGCCAGAGAGCATCGCGAGGTATACAGGCAGGTATGTATGCAATGAGTAAGCGAATCTTGGTGGCCAGCCGATTGACTCCGGCACCGCCCGACCGCGGTGATCGTATTCGTGGTTTCGAGATGCTGCAAGCACTCAGTCAAGTGGGACAGGTACACCTTGCAGTTATGACTGACCAGCCTCCGAGCACACGGATTGTGGACCTCATCCATGGTGCCGGCGTCAGTGAGATTAGACACATCCCTGTCCGCCGTTATGAGCATTGGTGTGGAACGTTAGGCGCGGCGATTATGGGTCGCCCTTGGTCGACGGCCAGGCTTCCTCGGGTCGCCAGAGAACTGTCATCGTGGGCGGTGGACTGGGACATGGTCGTCGCATTTCAACTTAGGGCTGCGTACTACGTGTCGCAGATACATGCTCCAATGAGAGTCCTGGAGTTAACTGACTCGCTAAGCTTATATCGCGCTAGCCTCCCAGTTGCGCGTCATCCGTTGCGGTGGTTGTCTCTGGCGGGCGTTGCGAGAGAGGAGCGGAAGTGGGTTCACCAGTTTGATGTGACGGTGGTATGCGCTGCGGCCGATGCATCGGCTGTACGGTCGATTGTGCGAGATGCAGACGTGCGGATAATAGAGAACGGGACCGAGCCTAGACGTATCCCGACCGATGAGACACAAAGAGACGCCCTCCTTTTTGTCGGTAACATGCGCTACCCACCCAATTGGGATGGTGTGATGTGGTTCCTGCATCGTGTATGGCCGACGATCGCAAAGATCTATGACAATCTGGAGTTTCGTGTTGTGGGCGACGGCGCACCTCGGCGGCTATGGCCACGTGGACCGCGAGTCAAGTGGATGGGCTATGCTGCCGACTTAGGTGCCGAGTATGAGCGTGCTATAGCTCTAGTCAACCCTGTCTTCTATGGCTCAGGCACAAGACGCAAGATCCTCAATGCCTGGGCTGCGGGCCTCCCCGTCGTAAGTACGACAGGGGGCGCCGCTGGACTTGAGTATCAGAAGGGACAACACTTACTGATAGCGGACTCTGAAACGGAATTCTATGATGCGATTGCTGCGCTCATGGCGCGCCCTGAGCTTCGGAAGCGTCTCGGGACAGCGGCTTGCCACTGGGCGGTTGAGCGGTATTCATCTGAACGCTTGTGGAGTAGGGCTCTCGAGGACATCGAAGCAACGCTGGGTCAACCTTCTATACATCCATAAGCCGCAATAGCTCTCTGGCCAAAAGAGTGTACGTGTCTATGTCATCGACTGGTACAGGCTTCGACAGTAGCGTCGCCCCCGATGGCTCGACGCCCAGGGTGCGGCCCATGCTCGATTCGTAGGCGTACACGGCGGTCATTGTGGTGACAGCTTCAGGAGCGAGTCCAGCGATCAAGGGCGCGGCGATAAGCAGGTAGGTTCTGCAGCCCCGGTTGTCGGGCAGCGGTTCCTTCCCAGCGAACTCGTCACGAACAACCAAGAACACGTCGTCGCAATGTAGGTCGACTGGTTCATTTGGAAACATCGATGGCAATCCTAAGAGCGAACATGCATACGGCCTGTCGTACCAGACACTACCATCGTGCCGCCTCACCACCTCGACACGCCTGTGCCCGTTCTCTGTGAGAAGGGCTCGTACGACGCCTAAGATTGCCGAGTCGGCCGACATGCCACTTACATCGAGCAGCAACTGGGGCTTGCGGAATGGGCGGTTGTTGGCTACCAGAGCCTGTGCTGCTTCCTCCAGCGCTGCATGCCCTGGAGCATTCTCGGCAGCGAGTGAGCGCACCTCAGCAATGGCTCTCTCCAACTGCCGATGCGCGCTGTGCTCGAATGAGCGCTCTATGAACTGCATGTACTGCGCTGCAATTCGTGTCGGATTACGATCCGCCGTCACATATGTGTGAGCTGCCCTCCCCAGCTCTTCTCGCGCTCTTGGACGGTGTTCGAGGTCAACCAAGACAGTGGCGATATCCTCCGTGGTGGGTTGAGGAGGCAGTGTGACAATGCAGTCAAGCGGGAATTCGTTCAATGCCCCCGTGGAGTTCACTACAGCGGCTGCACCATGGGACATCGTATCCAACAACCCAGCGGACAGGCTTTCGCCGTGACCAGGAGCACGCAACTGGATTGCCACATCTGCAGCATCCAAGTAATCCTCGTAGGTGTCCCGTTCCACGCGTCCGGCGAGGGTCACTCCACAGTTTGGGTGCTGCTGCAACAACCGAGCGAGATCCGCCCCGTACTCCCCTGGGTCATTCGCTCCGACGAACACCAGTCTGCAGTTCGGGTCGTTTACAAGGGGCGAAAGCATCCACGCTTCGATGATGACCCTACTGAGCTTGACCTCGGCAACTTGCCCAAAGCTGCATACGAGAAACGCAGCCCTTGGAATACCTAGTCGCTGCTTTGCGTCGGCCTTGTCTCGCAACTGCGCCGGTCCGGATAGCAGCGGAATAAACTCGGCAAGATCATGATCGCCGAAGTCTTCCTGAATATGGGCCAAATTGTATCTTGAATGAACGACTACGCCAGACGCGGCCTCAAGCACCGGGAGATTCGCCGGGAATTCCCAGATAACCTCGCGAAGGTCGATGCCAGGCTGGAAACGTCGCTGGACGGCTGAGTATCCGTGTGACTTGAACAGAGCGTTTGTCCAGACGCCAGGTTGCTCGCCAGACAATTCTAAGTGCGAGAGAATGCCTCCGAGTCCCATGTCGTGCAATACAACGACGCCCGGGTGCCTTCGAACAAGACCAAACATGTGAGAATGGAAAGCGGAATTACCGAATTGGTAGACGATCCGCTCGTAGTCCTTTGCATGGGTGTCAAACCATTGCCACTGCCTCACAGGGAAATTGGCCGAAAGAAAGGGATCCGAAATGTCCTCTTGGTCAACGACCAAGTCGATATCGTAGTATCGTGCAAGTTCCGGAAGTAGTGTTGCGCTGTAATCAGCAATGCCAGAACGCAAAGGCGGCAACGGCGAAACGTATGCCAGCTTGGGGCGATGTGAGAGACGGACGGAAGGTGCTTCTCTCTGTGCGTATAAGTCCGTCATTGCCCCAAGAGCAAGCAAAGCCGTTCTATCCCAGGAAAAACAGTGGGAGCGGGTCAGTGCATGCTGTTGGAGATCAAGTCGAAAACGCTCGTCCGTGAGGACTTCAGTTATCTTTTGTGCAATGGAAAATGGATCATTTGGATCAAAGAGGGCTTGTGACAGGTCAATAATCTCCCGTGAACTGGGTATGTCCGCAGCTATGACAGCTGCTCCGCATGACATAGCTTCCAAGATCGGCATCCCAAAGCCTTCGTGCCATGAAGGAAAGACGAATAGAGAACACATGTTGTACAGGGCTACGAGATCGCTGTCTGGGACAAAGCCCGGCAGGAGGAAATTGCCGTCTTTGATTCCCATCCCCTCAGCGAGGCGTTGAAGACGAGTACGCTCCGTGTCCTCAACTGCGCAAACGATGACCAATTGCGTCGTGTCTCGTAGCTCGAGGGGGAGATACTTAATGGATCTTATCAAGTTGTCTATGTTCTTTCTGGGGTCGATACCGCCCGTGTACAGGATGAAACGATCAGTGATACCGTAACGGCGCCTGACATCTCTTGCTGCGCCGCCCTCAATCACGTTGGAGTTGAACATGGTGTCCACTGCCGCAGATATGTTCACCATGTTGCGATGGCCGAGTCGTAACGCGGCCTCGGTGACTGTGGCATTAGAAATAGCGAGAAGAAGATCGGCGCTCAGTACCCCTTGCAGTCGCGACAGATACCAAGCTTCCACTCTTGGATCCTGAAGATACGTATCGCGGTTTAGGAGAGGGATGAGGTCGTATAGCACGGATGCCGTGTATAGACGCTCGTTAGGCGCGATCGGCCCGGTTAGCGCCTCCTCCGTGAGCCCTTCGAACCCATGCGAAATCAGCACGACGTCGGGACGCAGACTGGCAATGGCTTGAGCTCGGAGGATCTCACCGAGGCTTCTGCGCCAGTGGGTCAGAGGTGTCAACCACGCAACTGGAGATGGCGCGGTCCAGGTGACGATCCGCTGCATGTCGATGGCCCCGGCTAACGCGTGACGGATGGGCGGGACAGTTTCTGGACGGAGAGTTGACAGGAGTACAAAGATGTCGTGTTCGCCACGATTCCTAAGGAGCGCTTGGGTCAACGCCATGGAATAGCGACCAACGCCACGTTTCATGCTTCCCGTCTGACACGCCTGCAGATCGATAACTATGCGCAGTGCCCACGCCTCCTATCGCCTGAGCTTCTCCAATACTGAGTTGGTGGCGCGACCTAAGCCTGTGCCGGTTGCGTGGGACGTAGGTGGAGGAGGTGGGGCAGCTATAAGTCGTTGAGCCTTGGAGTACAGAGCCGGCTTGGATCGCAATAAACGACCCGCAAGCCTTCGGATTACGGCGTGACTGGCGACGAAGCTCATTATGTTTCTTAGGATTTTTCCTCTGAGATGTTTCATAAGATCAGCTGCTGACCGCATCGGAGCTGTGGCACGCCATGATGTGCTGCGGACAATTGTCTCAAAACGTGCCTGTGCTTCTTGCATGGATGACCTCTCGCGTACGAGGAGGTCCTCTAAGCCTTGGAGACGTTCGCTCAGGCGAGTTTGAGCGTCCCTCGAGTCCGCCAACTGTGCTTCAAGGGAAGACACATGCAGCGTAAGCGCGACTCCCGCTACATCCTGCCAAGGACGTAAAAGGCTCAGCACCGCCGTTTCAATGACCCTGTCGTGCTCGACTGCCGCCAAAGTACTCTCTAGGGCACTCGTCCGTGCTAGCAGGTCGTCTAGCATCTCCTCGAAGCGCTGCTGGGATTCTCTGAACGACCGTACCATAGAGAGACGCTCCCTCTGCGCACGATCTACTTCGGCATTCACCTTGGCAAGGGACTCAACAACCCGCACTTCTGAGATTGGAATGAAGTCATCCAATATGTTGGGCGGTAGTGCTATACGGGGCGACAAGTCCAGGTGATCCTCTGAGACATAAAAACGGTTTATGCCATCGAAGTACACGAACGAGTAGCCGCGGGTGAGGAGAAGGTTCTCCCACTGCTCGTGAACTTCTACATGCGACCACGGGAGCGTGCTCTCAATCAACACGATCCAGGGCCGGACTTGCGTGAAGTCCATGCCTTGCAGAACCTCACGCTCTGAACCTTCTACATCGATCTTCAGAAAGTGGATCTCGGAAGGGTGGCCAAGGGTTCGAAGCAACGCATCCAAGCGGGTACTGGGCACCACCTGCTCTGAAAAGGTCTCGCCTCTCGCACGATACCCGACAGCCCGCACCGCATCAGCAGTTGCGGACCCAGTTCCGGGAACATCATACAGGAGGATACGCGAGTTCTCGTCTGCACCACAAGCCACATTGCAGTTGATGTCACGTGGACGTTGCTCGACTAATCGCTGGTACCAGCGTGGGATTGGCTCAATGTTGATGCCACGCCACCCACGATCGTAGAACGCCTTCGTGACACTGGCGACTTCGGGGTCCATTGCACCAACGTCGATGTAGAAACCGTCGATCACGTCCCTCAGCGCACGGAACAGGACGACGTCCTCGAAGTTCTGTGCATAAGTAACAAATTTCAAGATATTCTCCTCATCTTATACAATTTCAATTGTTGGTAACGGAAAGATAAATCTGCCACCACGCAACCTGTAGTCGCGCTCTCGACGCAGTATGCCATCGCGGAAGTGCCAGGGTAGCACCAAATAATAGTCCGGCATCATTAAGCGAGCCTCGTCCTCCGAAATGATGGGAATATGAGTGCCAGGAGTGACTCTGCCAAATTTATCAGCGTTCACCTCTGCTATTGCAGGAAGGTCTTCGGGACCAATACCGCAATATTGTAGAAGCACATTGCCCTTCGTAGAAGCACCGTATCCCAGCACAAGCTTTCCGTCCTGCTGCAATCGTCGGAGTAAGTGCCGAAGTTGATTTCGGTGTTGCATGGTGCGTTGTTCAAACTGTCGAAAGGCCTGAAGAGACCTAAAGCCCTCGCTAACTTCCTGCTCTAGTAGCCACTGAACCAGACCACCATTCGAACCCTCGTAACGCATCTTCTTCACTGCAGTGATTGCAATACTTCCGCCGTTAACTGAATTCATACGCACGTCAGCTATACTTAGATCTGCTTGATGCAAGATAGTGTCCAGTACGGACAGTGAGTAGTACTCAAGGTGCTCATGACAAACGGTGTCGTACGACGTGGAGCGGAGCATTGCGGGCATATAAGACTGTTCGAGATGCCACATGCCGTCATCCGCCATTATTGAAGCAACCTGTCGAGCAAAGTCCACAGGATCATCGAGGTCGTAGAACATGGCAAGGGACGTCACCAAGCGGGCAGGTCGGTCAAGGGCTCGCCAATATGACGCTGCTGAGAAATACTCAGGTAGAAGGGTTACGGATGGCGCATAGTACTGGGAAAATTTAGCGCCAGTAGGGTCCATTCCAACGCGCACAAGACCCTGTGTCTCATAAGCGTTCAGTGTAGTACCATCGTTGCTGCCGATGTCGAGAACAATATCGTTGCCATCGAGGTTGGCCTGGCGTTCAAGAAGGTGGGCCTTGGACACCAGGTGCTCAACCATAGATGCGTTCAAGCCGGAGCGATAGCCATAATTCTCGCCGTAGAGGGCACTGGTTGGGTAGGTATGAGCGAGTTGAAGTAGGCCACAACTCGTGCACCATACAAGTTCCAAAGGACCACGGAGGACCTCCTCTGTTGGGGCCTGTGGGAAGACTCCGGTCAGTGCGCATGTCCCAAGGCGGAGAACTGGCACCAAGTCAGTTTGCCCACAGACTCTGCAGGCTTCAATGGAGGTGTACGACACGGTCAGGACTCCTTTACTTAACGTGGGCTACTTGGTTGTGGACAACCACAAATCGCGAAGCGTCTCGTGCCATGGAATCAGTGGCTCCCAGTTTGCGGCGGCACGTATTGCGGCATAGGAGCCTAAACGGGTAGGGGCATCCGTCTCTCGAACTTGGCTTGGCTCAACTTCTACCTGCACGGATACGCCGGAAACTGCCAGCAGATCGTCCAAGACGCTACGAAGTGTCCTACCCATGCCGGAACAGAGGTTGTAGACCCCAGCAGGGACGATACCCTCCACGGCCAGAACGTAGGCGCGGACGATATCACGAACGTCGCAGAAGTCACGAACAGTGTCGAGGCGACCGACGCGGAGGACTGCAGGACCGTGATATTGAGTATCACGCAATTGGGCGACCCAGTTGCTTATGACAAAACTTCGTGACTGGCCGCTCCCCACGTGGTTGAACGGCCGGAAATGCACCAAGGGGATGGAAGCTTCGCGGCACATGAGCGTCAGGATCCGCCACTGCGCCACTTTGCCCCACCCATACGGGCTCGTCGGCGAGATGAGGGATGACTCGTCGAGTACGTTGGGAGTGGGAGCATACTCGTCTGCACTCCCGACGTTGACGATGCGCCGTGGTAACACTGCGGCCCTGCGCAACGCCAGAACTAGTGAAAGCGTAGCAGACACGCTTGACTCGAGCATATCAAGAGGGTGGCGCCAGCTATCGCTGATGGAGGATAGACCCGCAAGATGCACGATACTCTCAGGATTGCATTGGGCCACAAATGAAACCAAAGCTGGGTCTGCTGCTAGATCTCCAGCGTGATAGTGCATGGACTCTGCCAAATCTGCCGCGGGTTCCTTGCCTATACCCCACACTTCATGCCCGCGATCAAGCAATGACCTACACAGGTGCCTTCCCACGAACCCCGCTGCACCGGTTACGAGCACTCTCATGCGCGGTCCCGCATCTCATTTCTGAGGTCGGCAATATCGTGTTCCACCATGATCCTTACGAGCTCCTGCATTGACGTGCGCGGACTCCATCCGAGGATGTTTCGTGCCTTAGTGGGATCGCCACATAGGTGAGGTACTTCAGCTGGGCGGAAGAGAGCGGGGTCCACGTCAACATAGTCGCGCCAGTCAAGATTTGCAGCAGCGAATGCCTCCGTTACCCACTCTCTCACCGAGTGTGCGACGCCTGTAGCTATAACGTAGTCCGCAGCGGTATCCTGCTGAAGCATGGCCCACATGGCTTCCACATACTCAGGCGCATAGCCCCAATCTCGTCGCGCATCTAAGTTTCCTAGACGCAACTTGTTGCGCGAGCCGTGAACAATTTCCGCTACGGCCCGACTCACCTTGCGGGTCAGAAACTCGACTCCGCGGCGCGGAGATTCATGGTTAAACAGTACTCCAGAACAAGTAAACAGCCCATAGCTCTCTCGATAATTGACTGTAATAGAGTGCGCGTACACCTTTGACACCCCATATGGACTACGTGGATGGAACGGGGTGAACTCGCTTTGAGGTGGAGAAGAGATTCCGAACATCTCGCTGGTGGACGCCTGATAGAAGCGTGCGTTCGGACACACATACCTAACTGCCTCCAGAAGTCGGGCGACACCTAACCCCGTAACCTCTGATGTCAACAGCGGCTGCGTCCACGACTCAGGAACGAAAGATTGCGCTGCTAGGTTGTACACCTCATCGGGCTGGACCTGGGCCATCACTGTTGTCAGCGAGGACTGATCAGTAAGGTCTCCCGTAATCAGCTTGATTCTATCAACTAGATGTTCTACTCGAGCGTGATTCGGGTAGCTGAGTTTGCGTATGAGTCCCCAGACCTCGTAGCCTTTGGACAGCAGAAACTCAGCCAAGTAGGATCCGTCCTGACCGGTGACACCAGTAATCAAGGCTGTGGGCATAACTTCTCCTTAGAACCGCATTCTTCTGCATTTACCGTTCTACGTTCGCGTTGGACATCCTGCACAAAACGCTGCTCTCGCCACGAATCTGACAGCTGCACAGACCCCACAACTGTGCCCAAGGCCCTCTGGTAGCAGCCTGGCCAGCATTGTGAGTGTGCCTTGCAAGGTGGTGGCTCGGTACCACGGGCAGGCAGCGGGCCATCAATTGGCGGATAAAGCATGATTCCAGATTGCCACTGTGTAAGGTCCCACGAGGGAAACGGTTGCCGGTCTTCCCCATGTGGCAATAGCCGAAGATATATTAACACCACCCCAATCGCTATCGTCAAACACGAGAAAACGAGCCTTAGTACCTGTATACCAGCTTGGGTTCGCCATCCAGAAAAATGGCACAAGACGCGTTCCATTAGAGACGACCGCGCGTACACGTACGTGGTTGGACGAGTAGACGGTTATCACGGAGGCATCCCAGTAGGAACCATAGCCATCAGTGAGACCATGTTTTGAGAGCCAAGCCGCAAGGAATTGCGGCGGCGCAACTGGTTCTGGTACAGCAACACCTGCCACGGCTGGCATCAGCAGAGAATACGCGACGACCACACCTAGCACCGGAAGAAGCCACCTCGCGTGGCCCGAGGTAGGATGGACAATGGTTCGCGCCGTGACGATTATCGCAAAGACAATGACAGGAAGCAGGTAACGTGATGTGCCCATGTCGACCGGCGTCGTGCTAAAACAGTACTCCAGAACAAGCAGGATGGCGGCAAGGGACGCCACTACCCTTGCTCCGTCTTCCTGACCATATCTCGCCCATCGGTACACAACGCGAACGACTACCGACAGTGAAAGGATGGCGAAGCCAAGCCTGACGAGACTCGCGGCACTTAGAGGGTTGACTGCCTGACCAAAGAAATTCGCACCATAAAGAGCGAGCAAGCCTTGGACAAGGAGCGATAAATTTGCTCCTAAGTGATCGTACGCCACAAACTGTGCAGGCAAGACTGCAGTGTGGAGTCCGCCCAGCATACCTATGCCTGCCTTGAGGCCATCGGCGGCAATGAGGGCGACAGTTGTCGCAACAAAAGGCGTTGTACCACCCCAAAGGCTGTGGGGTGACGAGCGTAAAGCCGTGACAACCGAGTAGAGTGCGAGAGGTAAGTAGTACATCCAGATTGCGAATGGATCACTCAAGATGGCTATGGCAAATAGCGTTATGGAACCACTCCAGTAGAGCCGCACGTCAATTTGATTGCGGTATTCCATCAAAAGAAGCGACCCAAGAACGACATCAAGGGTTCCAATATGCACAGGACCCTCTAGTGCGAAGCTGGCAAAGAATGAAGGGATGGCGATGAGGGCTAACAATGAAAGTGCCAGAATCGGCCAACGACGACGTGGATTAGTTCCGGGGCACATCAGCTCAAATGCAATAAGGACCGCTATAGTCCAAAGTAGTGCAGGAACATCGTGCAGCAATGCTGGAGTCATGCCTCTGACTAAGATTCCTATGGCGTAAATAGGGAGATCTGTGAGCCAGAACGGATCATAACTTAGGTACCACCCGTGTAAGAAGAGATTTCCGCGGAGCATTGCGCGACTCATCAAAAGGTAGTTTGCCGAGTCGGATTGAATAGGAATAGTCCATGAATAATGCAGGAAATAGGCGTAGAGCATTAGCGCGGTTAGTGCTCCTACAAGCCAGTAGATGACCTTAACGTGCTTGATCACCTGCTCAACGGATTTTGTTGGTTCGTCTTCGCTGCGAGGCTCGCGTGATGATGTGCTGAGGCTATTAGCTGGGTTCCGTTAGAAAGCAGACGGCGCGATAAGGCGGCGGCGCTGGGTGTGA
>JAJZVM010000062.1 GCA_021845645.1 Bacillota bacterium | reverse complement strand
TCCCACCCGCCCGGCTCGCTCTCGGACAGCTTCCCGCTGGCGCTCTCCATCGTCGTTTTCGCTTGTTGCCCCTGAGCGTAGTCCGCGGGGCCAGCCTTTGTCAATCAGACCACCGCCACGCAGAGCGTCCTACCCTCGTCCAAGGACTGCGTCTCCATCTCTGGGCAGGACAACGCCTGCCCTTCTGACGAGAACCGTTCTCCCTTCCTGGAACCAACCAAACACTGCCGCTCCCGGGGGTGAGGTCCCCGTCACTTCTTTCGCTGCCCACGCCGGCCAACAGAAACCTTGGCCACCCGAATCAGCCGGCTTTTCCGTCCACATCGTGCCGCACGAGCGCGATCGCGAAGCCGTCGTATCCCTTGAGACCTACGGTCTGGATCGCCGTCGCCTTCACGCGCGCTTCGGACCCCAGATCTCGCATGAGCGTCTGCATGCCCTGCACGTCTGGATCCTCCGAAGCCGCGTCGACGAGGGCGCCGCGGCGCACGACATTGTCGACGACGATCAGGCTGCCGGGGTGGGTCAGCCGCAGGGCCCACGCGAAGTAAAGCGGGGCATTGCGCTTGTCCGCATCGATGAAGACGAGGTCGTACGCCCCCGTCGCCTCAGCCCCGATCTGCGCCAGGACATCGGCCGCGAGCCCCTCGCGCACCTCGACGACATCGGCAAGCCCCGCGGACGCGATGTTCTGCCTGGCCACGCGGGCATGGTGGGGGTCCGCCTCGATCGTCACCATGTGCCCCCCCTGGGGCAGGGCCCTGCCGAAACAGATGGCGCTGTAGCCACCAAGAGTGCCAACTTCGAGAATTCGCCGCGCACCTATTGCCATGGCCAGGAGGTGCAGCAGCATTCCTTGGTTGGGCGCGACCTGAATGTCAGGCAGCCCTGCGGCCGCACTCGAGCGAAGCGCCTCCTCAAGCGCGGGATCGCTCGGCACCAGCAGACCGCAGATGAAGCGATCGGTCTCACGCCAGGTCTCTTCCATCACCCAAAAGTCCCCCTTCCGGCTGGTCGCGAATCGTCTGGTTATTCGCTAGGCATTGTCGAACATCCGTTGGCAGGATGTTCCATTCGACAGCGCGAATCGGGCGGTTATTACAAGAAAGGGGACATGTTCCATGATCAACAGGGTTGTGCTGGTCGGCCGGCTCGCAACCGATTCGGTATTCCGCTACTCGCGCGACGGGCTCGCCATATCTGCCTTCTCCCTGGCCATCGGCCGCGGCGAGACCGGGTCCGACTTCATGCCTGTGGTGGTCTTCCGCCGGCTTGCCGAGGCCACCTGGCGCTACCTGCGCAAGGGCCGTCTCGTGGGCATCGAGGGCCGTCTCGCCAGCCGCACGCTCGACACGAACGATGGCGAGCCTCGCCGGGTGATCGAGATCGTGGCGGATCGCCTGCGCTTCCTCGACCCCCCGCTGGTTCTCGGCGAGGAGATCGAGCAGCGCGAGACCGCGTCCCAGCCTTCGCAGGGCTAGCCGATGCCCATTCAGCAGTTCGTCCTCAACGCCATCACGACGTTGCAGGGCTGGTTCGCAGGCTTCGCTGTCCTCGCCCTGCTCTACGGCGCCTATCTGCTCTGGACCAGCGGTGACAACCCACACGGTCGCACGCGGGCGTGGAGTCATCTGTACTCGGTGGCTGCAGGGCTCGTCTTGGTCATCTTCGCCAAGGACATCGTCCGGGTGATCTTCCAATGGGCTGGACTTTCAGCTCCGCTCTGACACCGGCCCTGCAGCGGGCGTACGGATGGGTGGGAACGCTGCTCTGGGCGCACGGCTTCCCTCCTGCCGCACCTGTCGTCACGGAGCTTGGTCACATCGCACTGATCGCCGGGGGAGCGCTCGCGGTGCCGCTCTTCATGCTCGAGGCGGCCGCAGGCCGGGCTGCGACCGCTCTGACGCGGCTCTTCCTGGGCGTGGTCGGCGTCCTCGTCAGCCACACCGTCGTCTCGTGGCTCTGGCAGCTGAACGGTGCCCTCGTGGCCACGATCGCGCAGGTGGCCGGTTCCGTGCCGGTACCGTCGCCCGGCTTCGGCGGGTCGCTCCTCGATCTCCTCGTGTTCGGTCTGCCGTATCTCCTCATGCTGGTCTTCCTGGCCGGATTGCTTCTGGCGCGTCTGGCCGCTCTGGCCCTGCTCTCCGCCATCGCGCCCATCGCGGTGCTCGGCGGCATCCACCGATCCTTCGCGCGCCTGCCGGCGCTTTGGCTCTGGCAGTTGGTAGCCTGGTCAATCCTGCCCGCGGCCGAAGCCTTTGTTCTTGTCGCCGTGCGCGGGCTTGCAGGCGAACTCTCGGTCGCCGTTCCCGCGTCCGATATGCTGCTGAGCCTTGTTCTGCTCTTCTTCATGCTGCGGCTCCCGTTCACGCTTCTGGGCGTCGGGCGGCGCCTCGTGCCTTGAAGTGCCACGTCCCTGTCGACCTCCTGCGCGTCGAACCGCGCATTTGGGGTGACCTCGAGACAAGTCAAGCCATCTGCCTGTTCGGCGCGGGCGTAGCGGCCCTCGCGGCCCTCGCGGGCCATCTTCCCCTCCCTGAAGCGGTCCTGGTGGCCGGGGCCCTGGCCGGATATGCCCTCGTCGATCTGGACGGTCAACCTGTGCGTCGTCTGGCGCCGCGCATCATGCACGGCATACGCCGGCAGAAGCCTGCGGAGGATCTTGACGCGACGCTCTGGCTCGAGGCCGACAACGACGGAATACCGCATCGGATGGGCCTGGCGCTGCATTGTCTAGCAGATAAGGCGCGGCACGGCAGGTAACGCCTCGGCCTCAGGCGAAGCGTAGCGCCACTGCCGCGACTTCGGCGGCGAATTCGGCATGGAGCGGGTGACAATGACCATTCGCGTGTGCGTCGCGGGCGCCACCGGCTGGACGGGAGGCGCCGTGGCCCGGCAGATCCTTTCGTCCGAGGGGTTCCACCTGACTGGCGCTGTGGCACGGCAGACGGCCGGCAAGGATCTCGGCACCGTCCTCGGCGGTCCGCCGGTCGGTCTCACGATCTCCCCGGATCTCGAGACCGCCCTCGCCGAGCCGACCGACGTGCTGATCGACTATACATCGCCGGCCATCGTCAAGCGCCATGCCATGACGGCCCTCGAAAGAGGCGTGCGGGTCGTCATCGGCACGTCGGGCCTGACGGCGATGGACTTCGAGGAGATCGCCACCATCGCCACATCGAAGGGGCTCGGTGTGATCGCTGCGGGCAACTTCTCCATAACGGCGGCTCTCGCCAAGCACTTCGCACTGCTCGCCGCAAAGTATCTGCCGTCCTGGGAGATCATCGACTACGCGGACGCGCGCAAGGCGGACGCTCCAAGCGGAACCGTGCAGGAGCTCGCGGAGGAGTTGGGGCAGGTGGCAAGGCCCCGCGAGGAGTTGCCGACAAGCCAGGTGCATGGCCGGCCCGACGCGCGCGGCGCGGAGATCGAAGGCACGCATGTCCACTCGCTCCGCCTGCCGAGCTACGTGATTGCGTTCGAGACCGTCTTCGGACTGCCCAACGAGCGCCTTTCGATCCGCCATGACGCAGGGACGGGAGCGGACCCATACGTCGCCGGCACGCTGCTGGCGGCCAAAGAGGTGCTGCGCGTGCAGGGCCTCGTACGCGGGCTCGACCGCCTGCTGTTCGCATGAGCGACAACCGAACAGTGTCGGCGGCCCCACGCCAAGGCGGTGGCGCCGCCATTCGCCTGCAGCGCGTACAGCCGAACCGGCAATGTTGCCTGCAGGTGCGGCGATGGAGCGTGTGATTCCGCTCCGCGAGGAGGACTGGGCGACTCTCAGAGAGATCCGCCTGGCCGCCTTGAAGCATGATCCCGGGGCCTTCGGTTCGACGCTCGATCGCGAACAGGGCTACGACCAGGAAACCTGGTGTTCCCGGCTCGGGGCGAGCAGGTGGTTCATGGCTCTCGACGGCGGGCAGCCCTGCGGGATCGTCGCAGGGCGCGATGCGGACCGGCCGGACGAGCGGGAGCTGATCTCGCTTTGGGTGGACCCGGGCCACAGGGGCAGGGGCCTTGCACGCCTGCTGGTCGAGGCCGTCATCGGGTGGGCGCGCCTGCAGGGAGCTCGGCGACTGCTGCTCTGGGTGGTGGACGAAAATGATGGAGCCCAGCGCCTGTACGCGCGAACGGGGTTCCGGCCCACCGGTCGCCACAAGCTCGTCCCCCGCGATCCCCCTCTTCCTGAACTCGAGATGGCATTGGACCTCTAGGAGAATCCGCCATTCGGGCGGCGCAGCCATGCAGGGCGGCGCCGCCCCGGCGTTTTCGCGGCAGCTTGTCTCACAGCGTCAGCGGCGACAGTGCTCGCCATGTTCTGGTATAAGCGAACATATTTTGGCAGGAAGTGCCAAGGTTGCCTGGAACCCCGACTTCATTCCTTCTCGGAAGGTCGTGGTTGTTCTGAGCGTGCACCCCCCAGATTCGGGCTACGGTTCCCGCACCGCGTCATGAGCGGCGCCGTAAGGCAGCCCGCCGGCACCGTCTACGAACTCGGACGCAGGGAGTATGCGTGGCTCACTCCACCGGAGCGCGATGCACACCAGGCCGCGCTGCGCGACTTCCTTCTGGCGGCAAAAGGCCCCCTGTTCTGGACCCTGTCGCTGCAGGGCGGCGAACGGCATCTTTATCTCTGGCTGCAGGACGACCCCGGCAACTTCCAGGCGCTGCGCGATCTCGGCGTCCCCGCACGGAGCCTCGGGCCGGAGAATCCCGCGGATCTCGCGTGGGCCGTCGCCAATCCTGCCCTGCCGCCGCGTCGGCAGCTTCCGGGCCGGATTCCCGTGCGGCCGGTCCCGGTGCGCGCCGGCTTTGGCCGGACCGCCCCGCGCGCTCGCGTGCGCTGGCTCGAGGCGGGCACCGGCTACCGTCAGCTTCTCGCCGTCGAGGCCTACCCGGAAGAGCTGCACGAGCTAAGCCTCGAACGCCTGTGGTCGTTCCAGCAGAGTGCGATCGTGGCCTTGCGCATGACTCCGCTTTCCACCACGCAGGCCAGGTCGCGGCTGGAGCACCGCCTGCAGCAGCTGCACGCCAGCTCGTTCCTGCGCCGGCAGCGGGACCGTCTGCCAGACACCGAGGCGGAGAAGGCTCAAGCCGACGCGCTCAGGCTGCGCGAGGTGATCGTCGACGGACGCGAGCGGCTCTATGCTGCCGCAATGCTCGTTTCGGGGGAAGGACCCGACCGGACCGCCTGCGAGTCGCAGGCGTCGCTTCTCCGGACGACGTTCGCCGAAATGGGTTTGCTGCTGCAGGTTCAGCTCGGCCTGCAAAACCGGCAGCAGGACTGGCTCCTGCCGCGGCCCGCCCAAAGCGAAGCGCCAGCGCGCCTGCTCACGGCGTCCGCCCTGTCTTGCTTGGACCTCACCCCAGGGGCGGAGCCGATTGCGACGGGTGACCAACTCGGCGTCCATATCCTGGATGGGACCGCCGTCTTGCGGGACCGGCTGCATGCGGCGAACCCCATGGCGGTCGTGCTCGGAAGCCCCGGACATGGCAAGTCCGCCTTTGTCAAGGCGGAACTCCTGCGCCAGAAGCCCCGACACCTGCTCGTGGTCGACCCGGAGGGCGAATACGGGCCGGTCGTGGGACACCTGGGCGGCCGCACGGCGGCATGCCTGCCGCCAGCCGCGGCGACGGGACTCCTCGATCTCTCCTTGCGCGAGGTGCCCGAGACCAAATGGCCCGCCCTGCTGAGGGAGGCCGCCCTGCACGCAACGCTGGCGGCGCAGGCCATCGCCCTGGAGGAGCCGTACTGGCTGACGCTGGACGAGGGCCATCTCTGGCTGGGGCCCGCCGGTGCCGAAGATGCCCTCGTTGACCTCGCCAAGCGTGCGCGCAAGCGAGGCCTGATCGTCACGATCGTCAGCCAAAACGTCGGAGACTTCCTGCGCTCCCCCGGTGGGCAGCTCATCCTCGCCAACGCCGGCCGTTTGACGCTTTTCCACCAGCAAGCCACCGACCTCCCCCGCCTCAGGGAGGTGCTCGGCCTCTCGGATCGCTCTCTCGAATTCCTGCGCGGCTGCCGCCCTGGCGAGGCCCTGCTCGTGGACGAGCACGGCACCATACCGCTGCGTCTCACCCTGGACGAGGAGGAATTGCGCCTTGTTGACACGCGTCCCGCGTTTGCGCGCTATCGCTAGCCGCTTGCGCGACCCTCTCTGGCTGCCGCTCCTGAGCGCGTGCTGCGCCGTGCTCGCCTTCGAGGCGGCCAGTCTGACGTCAGGCCACGCCGTGCTGGTGGCGGGCCGGAACCTGCCATCTGGCAGTTCTCTCACAGGAGCCGTCGTGCGCACGGTGCGCTGGTCGGGTCCGTTGCCCAGCCCCGTCCTAAAGCGGCCAGAGGGGCGTCTTCTCGTGCCTCTCGCCGCTGGCATGCCCATTCTGCGTTCGGCGGTCTCCGCGCATGGCGCCTCGGCAGCCACCGCCAGGGAGGTGGTGGGCCTGCCCGCCTCCTCCCTGCTCAGTGCGCCGCCGCTTGCAGTGGGGGAGATTGTCTCCGTTTACATCGCACAGACGGGGCTGCCACCCGAGCGCCTCGTGCCCACAGGCAGCGTCGCGTCGGGGACTGCCGGCGACATCGCCCTAAGCGTACCCTCGAAGGAACTCCGGGCGCTTCTCACCGGCATTGCAGCCGGGCACCTGATCATCACCGCCTCACCAGCGGATGCCGAATAGGAGGGATCGCCGTGCGCTCGCTCTACGCCCTGCATCCTGAGACGGTGCTGCAACTGCATGAGCGCGGTGCGGCCGTCTATGGGCAACCCCTCACGCTCTCGCTGGCCGAGACGGAAGACCGGATGCTGCAAGAGCCGTTCCCGCGCATCGTGATCGACCCTGGCCTGGTCCGTTCCGCCGAGGAGCAGCGGGCTCTGCGCAGGATAGAGGTCATCCACCCCGATGCGGAGATCGCCTGGCTGCGTGGTCGCTTTCCGAGCCGCGGGGACCTGGCCATCGACGATCTGGCGGCCGAACTGCGCGGCGAGAATCGTCAGGGGCAAAGAGTGCTGGCGGCGGTGGTGGCGCCCGGCGATGCCCGCCAGGGCGCCGCTGTCGCGCTGGCCGTCGCCCTCCACCTCGCCAGGGGCCGCGAGACCCTGCTGGTGGAGACAGACACCACGGAGCCGATCTACGCGCGGCGACTGCACCTCGTGCCCTGCCTTTCGGAGTACATGGCCGAGGGCAGTTCCCTTGAGCCGCCCCACTGGCCAAGGCGCCTGAGGATTGTGCCGGCGCCGGCGCAGCCCGAACTCCTGCTCACGGCAGGCATGCAGCCGCTTGTGGACCGCCTCGAGCTGGCCCAGACCTCCGCCGCCGTCGTCGTGCGGGCCAGCGCGAACCTTGCCGACCGCGGCCTGATCGCCGCCCTGGCCAGGGCCAGCGACATTGTGCTGGCCGCCGCGCTGGACGAGGCGGACTACACACGCTGGCTGCAAGGCCTTGCGCCCAGGGCCCGGGTGACTCGCGTGCCGCCGGGCCGCCTGCCTCTTCGCCTGCCACTGTTGGCCCGCCACGGAGCGCAGATCTGGCGCTGGCGCGAGGAGGCCCAGAGCGATGGCCGCTGAAACGCACCTTGGCTACTGGCTCGGCCCCCTGGAGCCCGCATTCCGCGACGAGCAGGTCAGCGAGATCATGGTGCTCGACTTCGACCGCGTGTTCGTCGAGCGCCAGGGCCGGATCGCGAGAGAACAGGCCTCCTTCGGCGACCGGCGCGCTCTGCAGGAGCTGATCGAACGGCTGCTCCTGCCGCTCGGCCGCGAGCTGACCCAGGCCTCCCCCTACGCCGACGGCAGGCTGGGCGACGGTGTGCGCTTCACCGCCACCATGCCGCCGCTCACGCCTGCGCCCACGCTTACGATCCGCAAGGTGTCGCGGATCGACCTCGAGAGGCAGTGGCTGGAGGCTTTGGCGGGCGACGACCGGCCCCTGCGCATCCTGCGCTCTTGGGTGCGTGGCCGACGGAACATCGTGATATCGGGTGCGGCGGGTACCGGCAAGACGTCGCTCGTCCGCCTGCTGGCGGAGGCGATCGACCCGGCGGAGCGCGTCCTCACCCTTGAGGAGACGCGAGAGCTCGAACTCGGCCGCATTCATCCGCATGTGGTCGCGCTCGAGACGCGCTCACCGAACCGTGCCGGTCTCTACGCGATCGATCTCGACGACCTGCTTCGGCTCGCGCTGCACATGCGCCCGGACCGCATCATCGTGGGCGAGATCCGCGGCCGCGAGGCGGTTGCCTGGCTCGCGGCGCTCGATACCGGCCACCGTGGCAGCATCACAACCCTCCACGCCACCTCCGCCCGCGACGTAACCGAGCGCCTGCTGCTCGCGGCCGCCCCCGCGCGCAGCTTGCCGCCACGCCTCATGCGGTCGCGGCTGCGCCAGCTCATCGGCGGCATCGTTCACCTCGAGCGCAACCCGGCCGGCGCCAGGCTGCCGACGGCTCTCCTGCAGTACGAAGACGGCCTCGGCCAACAGGTTTGGCCATGATGGCGCTTTGGCTGGTGGCCGCAACCGCCGCTCTTGCCAGCGGCCTCGCGACAGGTGGGCCGAAGGCGCTCCTGCGCTGGCTCCCCCCTGTGGCGGCGAGCGTGGCGGCACGTCCGTCGGGCGCCCTCGTCGCGCTCGCCGCGGGCCTGGCCGTCGGACTCTGGCAGTCCGGCGTCGGCCGGTATCTCGCCCACCGTCGCCTGCAGGCCTTGCGAGCCGCTGCAGAGGAGCCCATCCAGGCGATGTTCGAGCAGGCGTCGCTCTACGGCAGTGCGGAGCTGTGCGCTCTGGCCGCCCTGCCTGCGTGCAACGCAGGCCTCCGCCCGCTCTGGCAGGCCGCTCTCGCCGACTGGCTGCGCGGCGGTACGAGCGAGGCGGCATTCGCAAGGCTGGGACGGGAGTCGGCCATCCCGCTGCTCGTCCGCCTCGCACGCGCTCTTGCCCTCAGCCGCCACACCGGCTCCCCGCTCGACCGTCACCTCGCGGTCCTGCTCGAAGATGCCGCCGACGATCGGCGCGAGATGGCAGCCGTCGAGGGTGAAACCCTGCCCTACTTCGTCGTCACAAGCTTGATGGCGACAGGGCTGCTCGTCCTGGGGCTGTGGCTGGCCTTGCGTGGCGACCCCGCCCTGCCCTGGCTCGTCTGCGCAGGGCTCGTGACGGGAGGTGGCGTGCCGCTGCTTGCCGCGGCGCTTCTGCCGTGAGCGGGCGCTTCATCTGGCTTGTGCTGTCCGTCGCGCTGTGGCACTTCGGCCGCCGGCCCACACGGGCCCTCCCCTTGTGGCTCCTGGCCGGGCTCTTGGGGCCATGGGGCCTGGTGCTTGCGTCGCTCACCGCCCCAATCCGCCTGATCGCCGGGGTCATCGCACGGCAGTTCAGGCGCAGCGCGGCCCGGGAGCAGGTCCGCAAGGCGGTGCCAGGCCTACTGACCGATCTCGCCATGGCGGCTGCGGCGGGCCAGCCGCTGCACTCGGCCCTGCACTACGCGGGGCTCTGGGCGGAAGGACCGCTCGAGCCCGTCCTGGCCGCCTTCCAAAGTCAGGTGCGTGGGGGAGCCAGCGTCGCCGCTGCGCTCGAGTCCCTCCGCATCGCGCTCGAGACGCCGGAAACGGACCGGCTGGTCGGCCTGCTGTCCCGTGACGCGCAGCTCGGCTTGCCGCTCGGGGATTCCGTCGCGCGCTACCGGCGGGGCGCGCTCGGCGACCTGCGCAAGGAGTTGCGCCGTTCCGCGGCCTACCTGCCTTACGTCTTCACGACGCTCGCCGGCATCCTCCTTCTGGAAGGTGTAGCGCTGATCGCGGTTCCCTGGCTGCTGTCACTGTGGCGGTCCGTTCTCTGACATCGGGACGGGGCCCAGCGGCCGCGAAAAAGGGCTTACGGACGATGCGCGGTCCCTGCTCCGGCGCTATCTTCAACTTGCTTTGGGCAGCCTTCCCGCCGGACCCTCCCGCTTGATGCAGCAGGTCCCGCTCCACGCGACTTGGTTGGCAGAGGCGGTGAGAAGCGGACGGGACGCATCGCCGTCGCGTCCGGTCCGGTGGCCACCACGGCCAGCCCTGGCATCGTACCCGCCATCGCAGCGCGCGGCGCCTTGGGGCGCCGCGCGCGCCTCACTGTGCTTCAGGGCGGATGGCACGCGTCCATCGCCCCGAACTCGGCAACCTTACGCGGGACTTCGGCTTGCCCGGACGCCGGACCCGCCCGGACTGCTGAAGCTTATGACCGGATCGGTCGCACCGCATGCCTGGAGGCGCCGAGTTCCCCTGGGACGCGAGAGCTCGGCGCCCGCCGGGATCCGGCCCGGTGCCTGCCGCTTTGCGCAGGTAAACGGCAAAATGGTACGAATTTGAGTTCCCGGGGGAGTCCATTTTGACGCGATGCGCCTGGGTACCTGAGGACGACCCGCTCTACGTCGCCTACCACGACAGCGAGTGGGGCGTGCCGGTGCATAGCGACAGGCTGCTGTTCGAATACCTCTGTCTGGAGGGTGCGCAGGCCGGCCTCAGCTGGCGCACCATCCTGCACCGCCGGGAACACTACCGGCGGGCTTTCGCGGGTTTCGCGCCGGAGCTGGTGGCAGGGTTCACGGACAGGGACGTCGCACGCCTGCTGGCAGATCCCGGCATCGTGCGCAACCGCCTAAAGGTCCGCTCGGCGATCGTCAACGCCCGACAGGTGCTTGCGATCCAGGAGAGGACGGGATCGCTCTCGGATTACCTCTGGCGCTTCGTCGACGGTCGGCCGCGGGTGAACCGCTGGCGCGCCCTCGCGGAGTTGCCCGCCGAGAGCGACGAGGCGAAAGCGATGAGCCGAACTCTGCGCCAGGACGGTTTCAGCTTCGTCGGCCCGACAATCTGCTACAGCTTCATGCAAGCGACCGGCATGGTGATGGACCATGTCGTCGAGTGCTTCCGCCATGACGAACTCGCAGCATACGGGAAGAAAGCGAGGTAGCTCCTTTGCTCGACGCCACCGGCGACGGCAACTCGGTGGACATCCACCAGTTCAGCGACATCGATGCGGCGGCTGATCCCCGGCACTTCATCGCGTTTCTCGAACGCGTGGAACAGCTTCCCTGGCTGCAGACCATGCGTGAGGAATCCTTCGCCCGTCTAGGCCTTGCCGCAGGCCAGGCCATGATCGAAGTCGGGTGCGGCCCGGGGACGGCGGTGGATCTGTTGCGGCAACGTGGCATCGCGGCCGTCGGCGTCGACGCCAGCCGCAGCATGGTCGAGCACGCCAGGTTAAAGGTGCCGCAGGCCGAGTTCTGCCAGGCTGCCGCCGCGTCGCTCCCTTTCCCGGACCACAGCCAGGACGGTTACCGCGCGGAGCGCGTCTACGAACACCTGCATGATCCCTTGGCGGCTTTGCGGGAGGCGAGGCGGGTACTGCGGCCCGGCGGCCGTATCGCCCTTCTCGACATGGATTACGAGCTATGGGCCGTCGACGCGGACGACGTCCGACTGACCAGTGCCTTCAAGCAGGCGATGGCCGGGACGGTGGCGTCCCCGTTGATCGGCAGGCGGTTCTACGCCCTCATGCGCGACGTCGGCTTTGCCGATGTCCATGTCACGGTGCATACGCACATTCTCACCGACTACCCCCAGGCGGAGCCAATGCTCGAGGCTGCAGCCAAAGCCGCGGTCACGGCGGGGATGGCGACCCCGTCCCAGGTGGACGCATGGCTCAAGGAGCAGGCAGCACGCGCCGCCGCGGGCCGACTCTGCCTCGTGCTGCCGCTCTTCCTCGCGAGCGCTTCCGCCTGAGGCTTTGCGCCGCCTCTAGACCTCCCGGCGCCCGAACAGGAGGCGGCGCAGGACGCGGTCGAAGGGCCTGGCAAGTCTGGGCAGGAACGCTTCCCTGTGCGACAGGGGATCGACAAGATATAGGGGTATGCCTTGTCGCCATGCGCCGGCGCCATCCGTGAGAAGCTGGTCGCCGACCGCAACCACCTTGGCTGCGGGCAGCCGCATGAGCCCGAGGGCCCTGCGGTAGCCGCGGCCGAAAGGTTTCCGCGCCCGGCTCACGACAGGCAGGCCCAGCGCTTGGCCCATCCGATCAGCGCGCTCGCTGCGGGCGTTCGAAACGATGACCGAAAGGAGGCCCAGACGACGAAGGTCTGCGAGGAAGCGCCGCGTCTCGCCTGGCACCTCGTCGCTGCCTGGCGGAACGAGCGTGTTGTCAAGGTCGAGTATGAAGCCGACGACACCCGCACCCCGGAGTTGTTCGAGCGGCAGGTCTTGGATCCCGCGAACCGCCTGGATGGGCCTCACAGCATCCCCTGCCGATCAAGGACGAACATGATGACGACAGTGATCCCCCAAAGACCAAGATTGAGGAGCGTCGGCCAATCGGCGACGAGCAGCTCGTCCGGATTTTCGGCACGGTCGTTCGCGCTCAGCAGGTAGAGGTAGCGGAAGAGGCCGTAGATGACGAAAGGGATCGTCAGCATGACAGTCGGGCTGCTGGGGTAGGCGAGCGCAAGGCCCAGGGCAAGCAGCAGGCCCGGCAGCCAAGCGGCCGCCCTGAGGGACGCCTGTCCGCTTGCGAGCGGGCGCGAGCGCTTCTTTGGGTGGCGTCCGTCCTCCTCCCTGTCGTGCCAGTCGTTCGCGGTATAGATGGCGCTCGACGGCAGGCAGAACGCCGCGAACGCGTATATGGTCGGGGGCCATGTCGAGAGGTGGAGAAAGTCCTCGGCGAAGATCAGCGGGGCAAAGACGAGCAGGTTCTTGACCCACTGCCTGGGCCGCCTCAGGCGCCAAAGCGCCAAAGCGGGCGCTGGCTGCGTCGCTTGCCGGGCGATGCCGGGGATGGGGTAGGCCATGCCCGTCGTCTCCTCCCTAGATGTCCAGGCGGTTGAATGCAAACTCGGGCAAAAGCCGCAGCGAAAGCATCACCGGCCGCATCGCCAGAACGTGCACGCGCGTAGCCCTAGGGGTGGCGATCTTCCCTTTCGGCATCCAGCTCACCTGCCCCGACCCGACGCGCGGCATGCCCAAGCCCGCCAAACCCGCCTCGAGACAGCGTTGCCGTTCAGGCCGCAACACCTCCGCATGCTGACCACGGCCTGTCCCCAGCCTGCGAAGTCGAGCATCCGTCCCGCCTCATGCGGCAACGGCTGCGCCGCCTCCCTGCCTGGACGCGTCATGGCAGCGTAAGGTAGAAGAAGTCGCGGGTGTCTGGCGTAAGGTAGCGGTCTGCCGACCGCTCGATCGCGGGGGTGAGCTTGGTGCCGACGAGATGGCCCGAACTGTTCCGGCCAACCCACCTGTAGAAGTTGAACGTCGCCCAGTAGGCATTGATGTCGAGCTGCATGGCCCGCACCGCACCGGCCGCAACGAAGGTGTTCGCGAGCGTATAGGCGGAAAGTGGATTGCCCGCCACGTAGATCAGATCGCCAGCGGGTGTGATGCCGAGGCCGGAGCGCCAAACATAGGTGGAGTTTCCCACGACGACACCCCAAGCGCTCGGGTCGCCGAGCAACGGGCTGGCGACGCCGCCCGCCTCGATCAGCGGCAGGTTCTGCCGGAACGAGACGATGCCCTTGCGGGGCACCGAAGCACTTCCCCACGCGCCAAGGGCGACTCTGCCGCCTCGGTAGATGGCGAATGTCGCTACGCCGTTGACGGGCGGGTCGAGCAGTTCGCCGTCCAGCATCGCGCCGAAGGGCGTTGCGCCTGTCTTGAAACCCGAGTTGAAGGCCGCGACCACGTGGCGCAGTTCGGCCGGATCGGTCGGCAGAAGGCCGGGGCCATGAACGCCTGAAGCCGCAACAGGCTCGTGGAGACCTGTCTGGTAGTGCACCGTGAGCAGACGTGGGTCGATCCACACGAGGTAGGAAGTCGCCCAGGGCCGCTGGGGATCAGGGTGCAGGAACGTCTCCTCCATCGCGGGGTGACCGTGGACGAGGGGCCCGACGCCGTGCCAGACTCCCTCTCCAGCGGCGGCCGGCCAGCCTGCGGGCAGAGTGATGTTTTTCGGCAGGTCGGGGACGGCCTCCGAGTGGCCGGCAGGCTTGCCAGGCAAGGCCGCCAGGGTCGGAGTGCCGGCACGCTGTCCGCTCAAGTGGAAGACGATGCGCTGCGCGCTGTCCGCAAGATTGTAGTAGAGGTCCTCGATCGCGGCTACGATGCCGCTGCCCAAATGCTGCCGAACACTTTCGACCAGGCGTATGAACACAGAGTTCCCGCTCGCGGTGCTGGTTTCGACGGCTCGCAAGGCTTTGGACGCGCTGCGGGGGCCGGCTTGACCAAGGCTTATGACGCCCTGCCGCCATTGGCGTCCCACGAGGTAGGCAACCTGCAGAGCGTTCTTCCCCGGTGTCAGCCGCACTTCCTCAGCGGGGTCACCCAAAGCGAAAAGCCAGTCCTGCGTACCGCCTCTGGTCAGTGTGACGGTCTGAAACTGACGCCCAACCGCCGTGGCGTAGTATGCATACCCATCCGATGCGCCGAGCCCGTAATCCGCGGAGCCCGCGGCGGCACGCGGCTTGCCGATGAGCACAGAGCCAAGCCTGCCGCCACTCCAGGCGAGGGACAGGGGGTAGACGCGAGGCGGCGCTCCCTTGACGCTCGCGTCCATCAGCGCCGCTTGGGGCTCATAGCCGGCAGCGAGCGCGACGACAAGCGGAAGTGTCCGGGAACGCAGGATCGTGACGCCCTGCGGGAGGAGGTGCGCCACTTCCCCGGGCAATGCTGAATTGAGCGAGACGGTGTTCGCTGACGCGAGGATCGGGCGCAACAAGAGGGCCAGCCCACCAAGTGCCAGCACCATAGGAACCGCGACCCTCAGTGGCGCGCGATGCCTTCCGCGCCGCGATAGATGTCTCGGCACCAACTTCCCGCCTTTACGTGAACGCCCGCCGAGTCAGCTTGTTGCGGGGCTACTCTCGATGCTATCCCACGTTTCCCAGGGAGACATGAGGAGGCCCCCACAGTATAGAAGAGCCACCTTGATTGCGGAACGCTACACTTGCCCGTATTGGTGTGTCAGACGTACCTGCGCGGTTGGCAAAAAGCCTATTTGCGTTCCATCCGTAGCCTTTGGCGCGCAGCGTCAAGTTCTACGGCGGCCATGACAATGCCGAGGTGTGAGAACGCCTGGGGGAAGTTGCCGCGCGGGTTGCCGGATTCCATATCGCAATGCTCGGCCAGGAGGCCGAGGTCTGTGGCGCTGCCGATCAGGCCGCGCAACAGCTCCTCCGCGCGATCAAGCTCTCCGCGCAGGATGTGGACCCTTGCTAGGTGCGAGGTCGAGAGCACGAAGGGAAAGGCGGCCGCGCCGAGCATGTCGGAGGCGTAGCGGTAGACCCAGTGGCCGTGTACGAGTTCGCGCTCGATCGCGGCGAGCGTCGACTCGAAGCGCTCCTCCCGGGCGTCGCAGTAGCCGTAGAGCGGCAGCATGAGAAGGGCCGCATCGAGTTTGCCGCCGTCCCCGAACGCCTGCGTATAGTGGCCGGACCTGTGGTCGAAACCCCTCTCCTCGATTGCCCGGCGCACCTGCTCCGCCGTCGCCTGCCACTTGCGGGCGAGGGCGAGCGCGTCTTCGGAAGCCATGGTGGCCAGTTCGGCCCCGTAGTGCAGCGCCACCCAGCACATCAGCTTCGAATGGGTGTACTGGGCGTCCTGGCCCCTGAACTCCCAAAGGCTCGCATCGGCTACTTGCCAGTTCTCCGCAACCCAGTCGACGATCGCCCTGATCAGTTGCCACCAGGCCGAAAGGCTCTCCTTGTCACCGGACTCTTTGATGTAGCGGTAGACGACCCAGAGGAAATCGCCCTCGATGTCCAACTGCAGCTGTCCTGTCGCGGCGTTGCCCTCGCGGCAGGGCCGCGAGTCGAGAAAGCCCCGCAGCCAGTCGAGATCGCGCTCGCCGCGGATCAGGGTGCCGTCGACATGGAAGAAAGGCGCCTGGAACGGCTTGCCCTGCAGGTCGACGCACTCCAGCATGAAGGCGATGAAGCGCCGCGTCGCCGCGCGGTCGCCTGCCGACAGCAGAGCCTCGGCGCTATAGGCGCCGTCCCTGATCCAGGCGAAGCGGTAGTCCCACTGCCGGCTACCTCCGGGCAGTTCAGGCAGGGATGTTGTCGGAGCGGCGATGAGCGCGCCGGTGGTGCGATAGGTAAGGCCCCGCAGCACCAGCAGCGAACGCTCGACAGCCTTGCGGAAGGGACCGTCGTAGTTCAGGCGCGTGGTGTTGCGCCAGTACCGCAGGTTGTTTTGGTAGGTGCGGTGCTCCCTTTCCGCGGCCAGGTCCTCTTCCGCCTGCAAAGCCTCCTGGGCGACCGCTTGGGCTGTTTCCGTGAGATCGCGGCGGCTGTCGCCGACGTAGCGCAGGATGATATCGTAGCTTCCCTTCGGCAGACGCCACATTCCCGAAAGAGCGTCCTCAAACAACACCTGCGTTCCACTGTGGCTGCCGATGGTAAAGAGGAGGGCCTCCTCGCCAAGGGGGTTCCGAAAGAGGACCCCTCGGTTGTCGGGTGATACGGCGGGCGCCACGAGACCATAGCCGAAGCGCGGCCTAAGGTGTACTTCGAACGGCACGTCGCTGCGCACGAGTCGCCTGAGTTCTGACCTCCCCACGGACAGGAAGTCCGTAATCTCCAGGCGCCCATTCCCGCACGAGAGGGTGGTACGCAGGATGTTCGTTCCCTCGACGTAGGCCTGGCTCGCCGTGCAGGCTTCGGTTGGCACGATCGAGCACATGCCCGCGTCATCGCCGCCGAGAAGACGCGTGAAGACGGAAGGGCTGTCGAAGCGCGGCAATGGCAGCCAGTCCACGGACCCGTAAGGGTCGATGAGGGCCGCGGTGCTGCCGTTCGAGATAAAGCCGTAGAACTTCACGAGCCCGTCACCTCCACCACCGACTTGATGCCATCCGAGTCCTTCGAGAGCGCCTCCTGGAACGACCCAAGCGGATGGCGGGCGGTGATGAGCTGCCCGGCGAGGCCCGGGAAATCCGTCTCCCAGGCGAGCAGGTCCTGAACGGCGGACTCGTAGTGCTGCCTTGCCGCATTTACCGAGCCGAACAGCACCTGGTTCTCAAGGACCATCTCCTGGTTCATGGCATCGACATCGATCGGGATGGTGTGGTGGCCCGCCGTGACACCTGTCAGCACCATGGCGCCGTTGCGCCCGAGACGGCGCAGCGCACGAAACACAAGCGGCGCGAAACCGCTTGCCTCAAGCACCAGGTCGAACGCCTCGCCAGCTGTCGCGCGCTCGAGAGGCTCTTGCAGGTCATCTATGTAGCGGGCCCCGGCCGCCGTCGCGATGCGAGCCTTGGGGCTTGCCTGCGGTCGCTGGTCAAGCACGGTGACCTCAAGACCTCGGCTGCGCAAGCACAGCGTCGCGAGCAGTCCGATCGGCCCGGCTCCCGTGACGAGCGCCCGCAACGGCCGGACACCCCTGCGCTCCTGGATCAGCATCGTCTCGCCGATCGCCTTCTCCACGATGCTAAGCGGCTCAACGAGTACTCCTACCCCACGAAGGTCCTTGGGCACCTGCACGCAGCGGGCCGCCTCGTCGGTCAGGCATTCGCGCAGCATGCCGTGCAGGCGCGAGATGCCACGCTCCGCGTAGTGGCCCGTGAGGCACATGTCCCATCGCCCACGACTGCAGGGATCGCAGTTCTCCGGGCAGGGCCGCCGCACGATGGGCACCGCAAGGTCGCCGGGTGAGAAGCCGGTCACGCCCGGTCCCAGAGCCGCCACTTCGCAGAGCGACTCGTGTCCCGGCACCAGGTGGTCTTCGCCTGGCGGCGCGGCACCGTAGAGTCCTTGTTCGATCTCCGCGTCGGTACCGCAGATGCCACACTCGAGCACTGTGAGGGCCACTTCTCCCTGGCCCGGCTCCTGCCGGGGCTCGTAGCCGATCCTGGCGCTGTGCGCCTGTCCCGGCGTCACCTGTACTGCGAGACATGAGCCTTTGGGCCGCTTCCCGTCGGGCATTATTGCCTCCCCCTTTCGCTGGCTCCCCGTCATGGACGTACGGTGGACACGGCCCCGTGCCCGACGAGGACTCCGGTCAAGGACACTCCCACATCCCCGCTTCGCGCATTGCCGGCAAAATCTCTCCCGTAAGCGCAGTTCGGCGCTCTTCTCAGCGCCCCGCCCTATTCACGCGCCCGCCACCTGAAGCTGCTCGAAACGAACCTGCGCAGGCCCAAAATAGCCCTTGCCCTCCTCCGTCTCGCGCGACAACCGGCAGCGTGCCAGAGCCTCGAAGACATTGCCCGTCACGCTGCCCTGCGCGACTGGAATGCGTTCGCCGTTGCGGTGCAGGTAGCCCATCTTGATCTCGGCCGCAAAGGAGCCCGTCATGGGATCGGGCATGAGCGCCGAGAATGCCAGCACCTCGAGCACCGGTCCGTCTGAGAGCAGATCGGCAGCTGGCGCGGTACCGGGCTGCCAAACCAGTGTGCCCACGGGCCCTGTCGGCTCGGTCCCGAGATAGGCGCCGAACTGCACGTCGGCATGCATGTTGCGAATCACGCCGTCGTCGAGCAGCTCAAGCCGTCTCGCCGGTACCGTGGAGCCGTCTGTCGGGGCGGAGGCGACGCCGAAGGGACGCAGCGGATCGCTCGCGATGCGGATGGCATCGCCCTCGGTCTCGATCAACGCGTCCCCAACCTTCTTCTGAAGCATGCCCGTGACGAGGAACTGGGCGTTCGTGTGCATGTTCACCGCGAAGAGCAGGGTCTCGAGCTCGCTCGCCGGCAGGACGACAGGCATGCGGCCGGTTGGGGGCAGGACTGCCCGCGCACGGTCCCGGACAGCCTGCAGCGCCCGGTCGAGGGCGGCGTCGGGCAGGAGTTGCTGCAAGATCCTTCCCTCACGCATCAGACGGAACTCGCTGGAGGCGTCCCCTTCGCCCGAGGCCACGACCAGGTCCACGAGGAAGCGATCGCCCTGCCACCCGTGGCCTCGCCCGTTCGACGACTGGACGTTGGTCTCGTGGCGTCCCGCAAACAGTTCGAGATGCGAGGCCTTGGCCCCGGCACGCCCGATTTGGCGCAGAACCTCCACCTGCCAAGCCTCCAGTGCCTGGCGCCCTGGCATCTCCTCCCCGCCCAACGGGATCTCGGGGTAACTTGCCGGACCATGTGGCAGGTGGTACGGCGGATTGAGGGCGAGGCCTGCAGCTGTCAGGGCCGTGCGCACCCGCCCGCCGTCGCCGACGTCACCGGCGAGTTGGGCTGAAGCTGATCCCCGCTTTCCGTCCATATCCCGATAGAGCACGAGTTCATGGGTGATCGTCGCGACCTCGCGCTCGGCGTGGAGGGCACCCAGTCGCCAGTAAAGCTGCGTCTCAACGCCGCTGGTACTGGTCAGGACCCACTCGGAGGCCTCCGCCGCCTCCCTGGGCATCGCGACGCTCATCCGAGCCTCGCCGTCATGCGGAGGTGCGGTCCGCCCGTTCCGTTGGTCAGCCATTCCTTCCACCCCTTCCCGCAGTGGCCCGGCCACATCGCAAAGTCGCTGGCGGCGCCGTCGATGCTGTGCAGCACTTCGGGCACGTAGCCCGTCATGCCGAGCGTGCGGTAAAGCTTGCCCGTGAGACGTCCGTCCCTGATCTCCTCCCCGTAGTGGCAGGTGACCTGCAGACCCCAGTTCCGGGGATCCTCCATGCCTGACTCCACGCGCTGGAGGTAGACGCCGCGCTCGACCCCTGCGATCAAATCTTCAGGACTGCTCGTACCCGGCTGGAAGTAGGTGTTGGACATGCGGGGATAAACCTTGCGGCTGTAGTCTTGACGCCGGCCGTTGCCGGAAGGGACATGCAGGGCCATGGCCGCGTCGGCGTCGGCAAGTCCTCCCTTGAGGATGCCGTGGTCGAGGATGACATGCGGGCCGGCCAGCATGCCGTCGTCATCGAACGGATAGCCGCCGAAGCCACCCGGCAGTGTGGGGTCGTCGATGATGGTGGCGAATTCGCTGCCGACACGCTGGTCGATGTAACGCTGCGCGCGGGCACGATCGGACAGAAAGAGATCCATCTCGACGCCGTGGCCGAAGGCCTCGTGCGCCAACACGCCGGAAACCTCGGGGTGCGTCACGACCTTGTAGGTGCCGGGCTCGATCGGCTTGGCCTCCAAGAGGCGCAGAGCCTGCTCGACCAACCGGTCGATCTGGGCGTCCTCAAAGGCGGCCAGTTCGAAGCCGCCTATTTCGCCACGGCCCATGTAGTCATACTCGCTGTGGCCATCCTGGTGAACGACGAGGTGCGCGACAAAGTGCACCCGTCCTACGCGGCTGCGCCGATCGAACGCCTCGGTGGAGACGCGATTCTCCTCGACGAGTTCCTGATAGCGCACCATCACCTGGACGATGCGCGGATCGCGGCCTTGCAGGCGGTCCCGCAGGCGAGTGACCGCCTGAAGTTTCTCCTCCAGCGTGACATCCTCTACTGGCCGCTGCCCGGTCCACTCGAACGTCTCCACGGGTGCGCCGCCTTGGGCCCAATCCGGCCGCCAGCCAGGGGTGGCCCATTCCCGCTGGACGCCGTCCCGCACCTCGCGCACTACGGTACCCTCGCGTGGTGGATCCTGCCTGATCTCCACCGTCGGGCCCATCGCGGTGATCGCCAGGCCCTTGGCGCGCGACATGGAGACCCAGCGGCCGCGCGTGGCCCCTTCTGCAGCCCTTTCGAGCAGAACTCTGCCGGCCTCCATCTTACGTCACTCCCTCCGGCGCCCCGAACTGAGGTGCCATTTTCCCTCCGCCCCAGGGCGGAGATGCTGTTCAAGCAACACCTGTATCTTCCGCGAGAAGGTCCACCGCGCCTGCAGCGTCTTACAAAAATTGGCCCAACGGCCACTGCGGATCAGGGCAGAGCGGGCACGATCGCGCCAGCACCGATCGACTTCCCCGAGCGTATGCAGGGAGGAGTGACGGAAGGGGGCGGGGCATGGCAACTCCAGCGGAATTCGTTCTGCTTTGCAACGGCGCCAAGGAACCCATCGCGTGCCACATCGAGGGGCGGGTCGCCGCTCTCGGACGCGACAACCTCCTGGCGGCCAGGGTATCGCCCCCGCTTCCGACGGGTATCGGTTCGGACAAGGTGGCAACGGTCGTGCTTGTCCCCCGCTTGGCGAGCGCATGGCCCTGGGAGGCGGACGGCAGATCGGTGCCCGTCTACGTGTGCCAAACGGTGCCGTCACCCGACGGATCGCCACAGCTGGCCGTCATCGCGTGGTGCACCCTCGAGCCCCGATCCGTGGGGAGAGACGGGCCCTGAATCTGGCGACGAGTTGCGGCAGGAGCCTCATCTTTCCGAGTCGCGGCCGCAGAATTCTGATAGATCATTCCGTGCTGGCGCCGCAAAGAGCGACGTTCGCCAAGGAACTCAGGCACTGCGTCGACGAGGATGCAGCGCATCTTGTCATATCCCTACGGCACGGCAACCTCCGTTTCCGCAACACTCGTTCTCGCGATGACGTAGGGATGTCCTGCGTCGACTCTTGCAGCGCGTAACACCTGAGCGTCGGAAGCACGC
Source organism: Bacillota bacterium (assembly GCA_021845645.1). Next base: position 640 of record JAJZVM010000062.1, on the reverse strand, counting down.
CTTGTCCAACCCATCTCCTCGACTCGCCCACACACGGCCCGGAAGAGCGTCTGGGACGTTCCCGTTCGTCTGTCCGTCCCCCATCCACTATGGCAACGCCGTGCAAAAGAACTGATGCTCCAGAACACCCGTTGGTAGGATATGGATGTTGCTGCTCGAACTTCTAGTCCGTCGCCGACGCGACGAGAAAGGGGCAGTCCGAATGTGGTACACGTTCCTGCGGGTCAAGCTTGCTGCAATTCTCAAAGACGAGCGCGGAGATCTCTCGACCTACCTCGCCCAAGGCATCCTGGCACTGGCCGCGCTCTCCCTTACCGGTGTCGTGATGGTCGCCTTCACGGGTGCCGGCACGAAGCTCAGCGACATCGTCAACCAGTGGCTCGCCGTGCCCATCAGCAGCTGACGGACGCACGGGGCGATCTGAGCGCATTCCTGGCCGTGGCCATGCTCATGCCGCTTCTGCTCCTGCTTGCCTTCGGCGGCGCGGAGACAGCGCACCTGATCGGGCTCCGTTCCCTTCTGGTGGGACAAGCCTACGCAAGCCTGCGTAGCGCGGAGATGGCGGGCGGAGTAACGTCCACCATCGCCAACGACCTCGCGACCGAAATCGACGCCTGGGCGGGCACCAGCAACGCGACCG
>JAJZVM010000061.1 GCA_021845645.1 Bacillota bacterium | reverse complement strand
CAGGCCCCGCCTGGCGAGCGCCGCAAGGGTGGCCCGCGCCGCCGGGACCGGACAACGCCAGAGGCCCCGTGGATCCCGCATGTCCTCCCGCCGGGCGGCGCAGGCGAAGTCGGCGGCGGCGGCCGCCCCCAGGCCGAGCGCTTCGCCGATCGCCCGAAACGAGCCGAGAAGGAGGTCCGAGGTATCGCCGGCGGCCGGCGGGGAGCCGTAGAGATTGCTGTGGCGCCGCAGATGGCCGGCCGCGGCCGCCCCGACCTCGGCGGGACGTACCGCCAGGCCCAGCTTGCCGCAGAGGTCGGCGAGAAAGGCGCAGTCGAGGTCGAGCAGGGTGTTGCCCGCGTCGAACAGCACCGCGCGGACCTCGCAGGTAGGTGCCGGCGGGCCCAAGGCTAGAGCCCCTGCCGCCGGGACCTGAAGGCGCTGAGCCAGGCGTCGAAGTCCTTCGCGACGATGCGCTGGCCCGTGAGGCCCTCTGCCTCCCCGGAAGCCAGGAAGACGGCCGGCGGCCCCATGATCGCGGGGTCGAGCAGGCGGGCGGACGCCGCCCCGTCGGGGATCATGCCCGTCGCGGTCGCCCCGCCCGGCAGGACCTGGTTGACCCAGATCCCGTACGGCCGCAGATCCTCGGTCATGATGCGGCTGAGGGCTTCGGCGCCGGCCCTGGCGGGGCCGTACGGCACGAAGCCGCGACGCTGCATCGTCTCGACGTTCATGGTGACGTTGATGATTCTGCCGCGCCTATTGCGCAGGAAGTGCCCCGCGAAGGCCCTGGCCACCAGGAAGTAGCCGGTGAGGTTCGTCCGCACCACGTCCTCGAAGCCGTCGAGCGGCACTTCGAAGAACGGCATCGGATCGCTCAGGAAGCGCGGGTTGACCGTGCGCATGCCGATGCCCGCGTTGTTGACGAGCAGGTCGATGGCACCGAACTCGGACTCGACCCTTGCGGCCAGATCTTGCACCGATGCCGGGTCGCGCACGTCGACCGGACCCTGCCTGGCCGACAGGCCGTCCGCGCGCCATGCGGCGACCAGGCCTTCGAGCCGGGCGCTCGCGCGCGCCGCCACCACGACCTCCATCCCGGCCTCGAGGAGGGCCTGAGCCATCGCCTTGCCGATGCCGCTCGTGGCTCCCGTTACGACCGCGCGTCCTGCGAGACGTTCCATTTCGCTCACCCCACAGCCCCGTACGCCACTTGCGGTGGCCAATCCTGCCGGCCAGAGTTGCAGGCGATGCCGGCCGCCGTCTGCGCCGCGTCGCTGCTCGACGCCCCTCTCGCCGCGCAGGCGGCGGGGCCGATCCACTGCCGCGCGATGCCTTCCATCGGCATGCCTTGCCGGGCTCTTCCGCTCGGTGGCAGGGCTGGGCGGCGGCGCGCTCTGGATCGCCTTCGCGGGTTCGCCGCTGAGCCGCCTCTACGTGCTGGCGCCCGGTAGGCTGGCTTCGGTGCGTCACTGGCCCGACGAGTTGGTGCGCCCGGTGGGTCCCAGCGTGGCCCACATGCGCACGGCGGACGGGCGCCTGCTCGTCAGCCGCGACAAGGGAGGACGCTGGACCGAGCTGCCGCAGACGGTCAGGGCAGCCAGCGGCCGACGCGCGGCAGCAGTTCCCGCAAATAGAGACCGAAGCTTACACCGTCATATCGCTCGAGTTCCCGGCGGATGCCGATCTCCCGGGTTTGCTCGCCGTCGATCTCCGCCTGCAGGCGACCGATCAGTGCCTGGAGCGGTCCCTCCTCGGCGAGCAGGGCTTGGCGGTGGGCCTGCGCCCGCAGGTCGAGGTCTTGCCGGCGACGTCGCGCGTCGCGGCTGAGCCTGCCGATGCGCGTCATGAACCGGCGTTCGGCCGCCCTCCAGCGCAGACGCTGCTCATGCAGCGCCTGGGCGAGGCTCTCGTCCCAGAGGCGCTCCTCGCCCGGCGGCAGGCGGGTTGGCGCGGCGGCCAGGGCCTGGCGCTGGGCCGACTTGAGCCAAGCCTCGATCCGCTGCGCACGCTCGGGGCCGAGCGCTTCCGCGTAGCGCCGCCGCCCGCCGCGACTGATCACGAGCCGGTCCCGCACGGCAACGAGGTCCCAGGCCGTCGTGACGCCAGCGGCCAACAGCGCGAGCCTGGCGGTGCGCCGCACGTCGAGCGAAGGGTCGTCGGCCACGCGATGGCTCTCGAGTTCCTGCCGGATGGCCTGCTCCCGCAGTTCCCGCAATCGCTGCGCGCGTCCCGCGAGCGACCGCTCGCGCAGCTCTCGGAAGCTGGCCGAGAACGCGTCCAGTCCATACTCCCGCCGCAGCTCCCGCCTCTGCGCACGGGTCGCCCGCCCCAGCTGTTCGCGCTCGTCGGCGATGCTGGCCAGGGTGCCCAGGCTTCTCTCGCGCAGGGTCCTCAGCTTGAGCTCCGCCCTGGCCAGCATGGCCGTGGCCCTGGCCGCCTTGCGCCGGGCCCGGGCGGCGAGGCGGCGCAGGCGCCTCGCCTCGCGCACATCCCGCTTCAGACTGCAGCGGAGCGCGAGTGCTCCGGCGCACCCAAGCGTCCAGAGGGCGACGGCCTCCGCCGCCAGCGCTCCATACCGCGCCGCGAGCGCTCCGCCTGTGAGCAGGCCCACGCCCCATGCGGGCAGCAGCAGGCGCTCGAGCGGCTGCCCCCGGGCAGGGAGCGCGGGCCGAGATTGGCCCTGCGGCGCCGGCTGGACGCCGAGCGCAAGGCCGTGGGCGCTGGCGCCGACCGCGCCCTCACAGTCCCGCAGGTCCCGCACCCAGGCAGGCAGACGGCTCTCGGCCAGCGGGGGAGCCGCGGCCTGCGGCCTTGTGCGGCCCGCGGCCGGCCGGCCCTGCGCGAGGATGCCCGCAATGCGCGAGTTCTGCCCGAGGCGCGGCACATCGGACGGTGCCCCCGCAAGCGAGTCCTTGAGCTGAGCGGCGAGGCGCCCAACGCCAGGCGGGCCAAGGTCCATCAGCTGCGCCCAGACCAAGGCGCGCGGATCCACGAAGTCCGAGCGCCGCAGGAGCAGGCACTCCTCGCCGCCGCCGTGCTCGCGCCACAGCTCGGGTCGCAGCGCGAGCGCGGCGAGGGCCAGGTGGACGACGCGGCCGGAGAAACGGTCCAGCCATGGACCGTAGTCGCTGGCGCTGCGGCGGGGGTGCTGGTAGTTCGGGTGGCCGAGCTCGAGGGACGGCCTGCCGGCGAGGGAAGGCACGAACATGCCGTCGTAGTCGACGAGCGTGAGGCGGCCGCCGTCGACCAGTACGTTGCCATGCTGCAGATCGCCATGCGCGACGCGGTGCGCTTCGAGATCCACCAGCATGCGCTGCCACCGGTCGGCAAGCTGCGCGAGGAGCTTCGGGTCGGCGAGGTGGCGGTGCACGTAGCGGTCCAGGGGTTCTCCCTCGGCCCAGGCCATCTTGACGATCGGCTGCCAGCGCCCTTCGACGAGAATGCCCCGCTCGAGGAAGTCGAAGGGCACGAAGTAGGGCAACTGGCGCTCGCGCAGGTAGCGGGAGATCGCGGCGTAGCGCTCCCCCTGGTCCTGGGCCAGGCGCTGGAAGCAACGCACCGCCCAGGCCTCGCCCTGACCCTGCAGGCGGAAGACGACCGCCATGCTGCCGCTGCGCGGCTTCGGCAGGCCGAAGGCGTCCAGCTCCGGCTGGGCGAGCCTGAGCTCGGGGTCCCCGAAGGCGCTCAGGGGGTGCTGCACGGCCTCCTGATAGGCGGTGAGCGGCGGCAGCACGGCTAGACCTCCCGCAGCGCGAGCCAGGCGAAGGTGACATCGTCGTTGCCCATCGCTCCCGAAGCGCGCCGTGCCCGTACCCAGCGCGCGAAAGCGGGAGCTCCCAGCTCGGAGAGGCGGAGGAGCGTCCGCCAGGGCCGCCCGCCGGCTTCCCGCTGCGCGAGGAACCAGCGGCCGAGGGCGTCGGTCATCATGAGGAAGCTGTCGCCAGCGTGCGCCTCGCCGCAGATCGCCAGGACGCTCTGCTCCTCGCCGGGCCGTGAGCAGAGCGCGAAGGGCCTGGCCGGGAAGTCGCCGCGCGAGGCGATGGGGAACGCCGTGACGATCTCGTCCCCGTGCAGCTGGAAGAGGCAGGAGTCGCCGAGGGCCGCCGCCCGCCAGGGGACAATGGCCCCGTGCGGCGCCGAGAGCTCGACGCCGATGAAGGTGGCGTAGGCGCCCAGGCGCACCTTCTCCGCCGCATACCACGGCAGCGGCCGCCGGCTGACGATGCGCAGCCAGCGACGCCTCAGCCGGTCCAGTTGCGAGCGGTCGTCCCGTTGCGGGTCCCACTCGCCCTGCGCGAAGGAGCGAACCAGGATCTGCGCCCAGAGGCGCGCGTACGACGATTCGCTCGCCCCGTCGGCCATGGCGCAGCGCAGGGGCGGGGACGGCTGGGCGCAAGCGGTCGGGCAGGCCCAGGCGTCCTCGTACTCGTTGCGCGACGCGCCGGCCTTGGGCAGGGAGAGCATCCCTGCGCTGAGGCGCATGGGGGCGTCAGCGCAGGTTGGCAGGCCGCGTGCCGATATCGAGAAAGTTCACGAGCGCCGTGGGCTCAGCGTTGAAGATGAAGCCGCGCGCACCGGCGGGCGCTGCGTAGCCTTCCATCTGGAGACGCTCGCGCATCTCGGACGGCAGGTCGCTCGACATGTCGAAGAGCATGGTGGCATAGGCGTCGGGCAGCCCCGGCGGCGTCGCGGGGAAGCTGATCTCCTGCTCGGGCTGCGACGAGACGTGGATGTTGAACAGCATCACAGGGCCGTCCTGGGTGCCGAGCCGGCGCAGGTCCGCGGCGTCCTGGCTCGGGTCGCCGTCTGTCGACTCCCCGTCCGTGATGTGGAAGACGATCGGCGGATAGCTCGCCGGATGGCTCTCGATCCAGGGGCGCAGGACGCGCAGGGCCTCGGCGAACGCGGCGCGCATCGGCGTGCCGCCGAAGGACACGGGATCGAACCAGACGGGGAACTTGACGGTCGTATCGAGGACACCTCCCGCCCCGTCCATGACCTTGCGCGTGCGGTCCTCGATCCTGAGCGGCGCATCCGCGAGGTCCGCGACCGCCACCAGATCCCGGCCGGCCAGCGTGCCGCCGAACGCCGGACCGACGTGACTGCCGTAGCCGATCACGCCGACGTCGAAGTAGTTGCGCACGCCTTCGTCCTTCGAGCACTTGAGCACGATGTTGCGCAGAAGGTTGTTGACGATCGTCGCCACCTCGAGGGCCTTGCTGCCCGCGATGCCGTCCTGCCCTCCGCCCCAGGCATCGGCCATCGAACCGGACTGGTCGATGAGGAAAAGGAAGCAGGACGGGTTGGCCCGGCTGATCTCGGCCGTGTACGGCATGAACCCACCTCCGCCAGGAATGGTCGCGACCCGGGACCTACGGGCGAGAGCCCCTCTGCGACGGGGCCGCACAAAGACGTATATGCCCGCGGGGGCGGGTCGCAGGCGCGTCCAGCCACCGATTGCGCAAATCGTCGCCGCTGCCCCGAGCCAGCGGCTCCGGCTGCCTTGAGGCACCGGCCCCCCCTCAGCAGGCATATTCTCTCAGGAAGCGGCACCCGGCCTCGGTCGCCGCGGCACGATGCGGCGCTGCGAGCCGCTTCGGCGAAGAGAGGAAGATAGGCTATGTCGGCCACCACACTGCTTCTCCTGGGCTTTGCCTGCTTTCGCCTCACCCACCTGGTCGTGGAGGACAGGATCGCAGGGCCGCTGCGCCATTGGGCGGCAGGAGCCGTGGCCAGGCGCTATCCGCAGGGCGGCGCCGCGCGGGAGCTCGTAGAGGCCCTGATCGGCTGTCCCTGGTGCTGCGGCGTCTGGGCCGCGGCCGTGCTGCTCGCCCTCTGGCGCTGGCTGCCCGTCGTCGGGCAGCCGCTCGTCTGGCTCCTTGCCGTGGCCGGAGTCGGCATCGCGATCGAGATGGCGGTCGGGGCTTGGCGCAGGACCGGCGCCGCGGGCGGCTAGAGGGGGCCGGTCCTGCAGTCTGGACCGTAGCCTGCCGATCGACATCGCCGCCTTGTCGTGCGGACCAGGACATGCGATGTTCGGTCTGGATCCGATCGATGCGGCTGGAGGGATGGCAGGTGATCGCGCTCGTGGCAAGGTACCTCGTGCGCGCGGGCATGGCGGAGGAGGTGGCGGGGATCCTGCGGGAGTTCGCCCCGCTGGCCCTTGGCGAGCCGGGCTGCGCCGCGTTCTCGGTGCATGTGGCCCTGGACGACCCGCGGCGGATCCTGCTCTACGAACAGTACCGCGACGAAGCCGCGCTCGCTGCGCACCGCGAAACCGGGCACTACCGGTCCGTGATCGAGCAGCAGGTCCTGCCGCGCATCGAGAACCGTGAACGCGCGGTCTACCGCGTTCTGGACTGAAGGCGGCGGGCATGCTGCGAGGGGCGCCCCATCCCTGGGGCGCCCCTCGCAGCGGTGCCTCTTAGGGCATGAGCGCGGAGACGAGGTCCAGCACCACTTCCGGCATGACGCCGAACGACCAGCCCACCTGCACGCGCTCAGTCGGCTGATGGGGGTCGAAGCCCGAAGGGCCGATGTTCAGGAGCGGCATGTCTGGCGCGGGAGGAAGTTCCGGCGTCGCCGCGGCCAGCGGGTAGTCCCTGCGGAACGCCCCGAGATGCGCGTCGTCCGGGGACGACGCGAGGAAGCTCATGTCCGAGATGCCCTGGTAGATGCTGCGCGTGACGAAGGTCTCGGCGAGGCCGTGCCGGGCAAGGGTCGCGTCGAGCGCACGCCTGAGGCGAGGGTCGTCCGAGAGGACGCGCGGCATGATGTCCTGCGCGTAGAAGAGGACCGCCATCGGCTCGGAGCCCAGTGCCAGCCAGACATCCTCGACGGTCTGGCGCGCACGCTCGCGCAGGTCCGTGTCCGCGGCAAGCGCCTCGGCCCGGCGAAGGACGGAGTCCGGGTCAGGATGCTCGCGGCGCAGCCGGTCGACAAGGTCGCCGAAGGTGACGACCGGCACCTTCGGCACGCCCTCGAGGCCCAGCGCCTGCAGACGCCCGGAGATGTCCTGCGAGGCCAGGTCCAGGCCCTCGCGGACGAGCCGCAGCAGCAGCTCCGTGATCTGCGCCGGGGTGCGCGACATCGTCAGGAGGTTGAGGTAGCCCCAGGCCCAGTTCAGGGTCTGCACGTCATAGCCGCGGCGGCTGTCGGCGAAGTGCAGCACCACGGGCGGCGCTGCGGTCTGGTCGCCGTAGCGGTCGGTCAGCTCGGGATGCGCCGTGAGGTGCGCAAGCACGCGCCCGAGCAGGGCCGCGGGCTCGACGAAGCCTTGCGCCAGCCGCGTCGCGTGCGTCGGCACCGCGCCGAGAAAGATGGCGGGCAGGAGCTTGCCGATGCTGCCGGTATAGCCGTAACGGCGCTGGTCGTCCGGCGACTCCGGCGAGGTGCTGTCGGTGTTGAGCGCGGCGACAAGGCGCAGACCCTCCTGGCTCTGCAGTTCGCCCAGGACGCGCCGCACTGTTTTCACGCCAACCGAGTTCGCCTCCTCGTCCGGCGCGAGGGCGACGATCAGGTCGCCCGCGAGCGGCTCGGACCGCGCGAGCCGCTCGAGCACGGCGATGCAGGTGGCGATGCCGCCCTTCATGTCCAGAACGCCGCGCCCGAAGAGGTAGTCGCCGCTCTCGGCCGCGCGCCGCGCCTCGCCTTCGCCGTGCTCCCGATACCAGCGCGTGAGGCTGGGGGAATCGAAGGCCAGGTCCTTGAGGCGGCCGAAATCCTGCACGTCCACCACGTCGTAGTGGCCCAGCATGAGGACCGCCTCGGCGCTGCGCGTGCCGCGCAGGCGCGCGAACACCACTGGGCGCGCGAGCGCGTCGTGGTCGGCGGGAATGCTGAAGACCTCGATGGGCCGCGGCGTCTTGAGAGATCGAAGCAGGGTGAGGAGCCGCTCGGCGAAGGCCTTCTCGCCAGGGGTGCCGTTGACGCTCGGTACGGACACGAGATCGATGGTCAGGTCGCGTACGCGACCTTGCAGCTCACGGTCCATCAGGTGACGCCTCCAAACTCTGCAGCGCGTGGATGAGATCGTCCAAGCGGTTGCGCTCGCGCAGGCGGGCCGGCAGGAGCGTGTGCTCCGGCGCGTCGGCTCCCAGGAGGTGCGCGATGCCGGGGTATTCGTACGCGTAGTGCGGGTCGCCGTAGCGGTCCTGGTGCAGGCGCCCGCCGCGCGTGCCGAGGGTGGCGAGCAGAAGGCGCGAGACGTGGCGTGCCCCCTCGCCGCTGCGGACCCCTGCCAGCGCCTTCGCCGCCTTCGGCCAGGCCGCCAGAAGGGACGGGTCGCCGAGTTGTGCGAGTGTGTCGTGCAGGAGGTCTTGGACGGGAGCGAAGTCGTGCAGGGTGGGCCTGCGCGCGAGGACACGCGCCAGCTTGAGCGCGAGCGCCGTGTCGCGCACCAACAGATCGGGCCGGACGCGCTCGATGGTGTCGCGGTCCGTGTGCATCCACCAGAGCGGCGCAACCCGTTGGCCAGGGGCTGTGCCAACGCTTTCGCCCGCGGGGACCACGCCAAGCCCGGGCACCCCCGCGAGCGCGAAGGAATTGTCCGACTCCTTCGCCAGGGGCAGTTCCCGGGCCAGAGGCACACCCTCGGCCGCGAGCACGCTGCTCGCCAGCGTGCGCAGCTCCAGGCTGCGGTAGAGGATGACGCGCTCGCCGCCCTCGCAGCCTGGCGAGTCTACGTTGAGGTGGGCAACGCAGCGCCGCAGTTCGGCCCAGTGGGCTTCGACAAAGGCTGCCGACCCGGACGCCTCCTCGACCTCGTGGCCTGTCCAGAGGGCGAGGCGCAGGCCGCGCGGCGGTACGGGTCCCTGCGCCAGGGCGCGCCCCGTCTCGAGCAGGGCGGCGATGCCTGTGGCGTTGTCGGTCACGCCTGGGCTCCACGCGTCGAGGTGGCCGTGCAGCAGGACGAATTCGGCCTCGTCCGGGCCGAACCTGGCGACCAGTTGCCGCAGTGGCCGCCAGAGGGTCTCGGCCGCATGGCCGAGCCGCACCTGCACGCGGCCACGCAGGCGCAGAAGCTCGCGCAGACGCTGACCGCCCTGGTGCGTGAGGCTGACCGCAGTGACGTCGGGAAGGTCCAGGAGATCCTCGGGCAGCGGCGGCCCCCAGACGCCCTTCTGGGCGCGCAGGGCGAGGCTGGGCTCCGGCGACGGCGGGCTCGCGAGCAGGACGGCCGCAGCCCCCTTGCGGTGCGCGATGAAGCTCTTGTCGGGCACGCTCGGCCCGCCGGCGGCGACGAGCACCGCCTTGCCGGCCGCATCGACGCCATTGTAGGCCGCGAGGCTGCCGTCGCCCGCGTCGACGAGGTCGAGGAAGCGGCCGGAGCCGCGCGGCGTCGCGTAGCCGATGCCCACGGCGGGCAGATCCCGATCGCCCGAGACCGAGACGACAGTTTCGCGCACCCGGCTCGTCAGCGTCTCGAATGGCTCGAAAGCAACCCGCCAGCCGGCTGCGCGCAGGTTTTCGGCGGCGTAGTCGGCGGCTCGCGCCTCATCAGCCGAACCTGCGGCGCGGTTGGGCGTCTCGGTCGAGAAGAATCGCAGATGTTCCAGCAGGCGTGCCCGGTCGATCCCGACCAAACTGCTCACCTCTGCTGCAGGGTGGGGTCGAGCACGTCGCGCAGCCCGTCGCCCAGCAGGTTGAAGGCGAGGACGACGACCAGGATCGCGAGGCCCGGGAATGTGACGATCCACCACTGCTGCAGGACGTAGAGCCGGCCGGTCGCCACCATCAGGCCCCAGTCGGGGCTGGGCGGCTGCGCGCCGAGCCCGACGAACGCCAGGCTCGCGGCGGTGAGGATCGCGTTGCCGACGTCCATGGTCAGCTGGACCAGGATGGGGTCGAGCATGTTCGGCACGATGTGGCGCAGCAGGACGCGCAGGCGCGGGGCGCCGGAGGCCAGGGCAGCCTCGACATAGTCGGCATGCCTCAGGATGAGCAGCTGTCCGCGTATGAGCCTCGCGTAGACGGGCCACCAGACCACCGCCATCGCGAGCATCGCGTGGACGAGCGAGGGACCGAGCGCCGCCGCCACCGCCATGGCCAGCACGAGCGGCGGGAACGCGAGGAACATGTCCGTCACCCGCATCAGGGTGTCGTCGAGCCAGCGGCTGCCCAGGCCGGCCGCGGCGCCGACCAGGAACCCGACCGCGAGAGCGATGCCGAGGACAAGCACCGCCACTTCGAGGGCGTAGCGGTCGCCGGCGAGTAGGCGGCTCAGGATGTCCCGGCCGAGCTCATCGGTGCCCAGGACGTGCCCCTGGGCGCCCGGCGGCAGGAAGCGGTTCTGCAGCTGCACCAAGGTGGGGTTGAACGGCGCGAGGTAGGGGCCGATCGCCGCGAAGACGAGGAAAAGCGCCGCCAGCACGCCGCCGCCGAGTGAAAGGCGGTTTCGGATGAGCGGCCTCAGGATGCTGCGCTTCCTCGGCGCCGGCTCTGTCGCCTCAGGACGCGGCACCGTCTGCAAAGCCAAGACTGCTCACCTCTCAGGAGTAGCTGATGCGCGGGTCGAGGAAGGCGTAGAGGATGTCGACGATGGTGTTGATCAGCACGTAGACGACGGAGACGAGCAGGGTGAAGCCGAGGATCGCCGGGAAGTCGAGGCCCTCCGAGGCCTGCAGGGCGTAGGTGCCGACGCCGGGCCAGGCGAAGATCGCCTCGACGAGCACGGCTCCCTGCAGCAGCGAGCCCACCTGCAGGCCGATCACCGTGACGGCCGGCGGCAGGGCGTTCTTCAGGGCGTGGATGTAGATGACGCGCCGCTCCGGCAGTCCCTTTGCGCGCGCGGTGCGGATGAAGTCCTGATGCAGCACGTCGAGCAGCTTGGCGCGCACCATGCGCGTCATGATCGCGAGCGAGCCGAAGGCGAGGGTCACGGAAGGCAGGATGAGCGACGCGAAGGCCGAGGTGAAGTCCGGCCAGTTGCCCGTAAAGAGGCTGTCGAGCACGTAGAGGCCCGTGATGTGGCCCGGCGGTGTCAGGTAGCTCGAGAGCATGCCGCCGACCGGCAGCCAGCCGAGCTTCTGCGCGAACACCTCCTGCAGCAGCACCGCGAGCCAGAACGGCGGCATCGAGACGCCGAGGAGGGCGAAGACGCGCGAGAAGTGGTCAGGCATGCCGTCGCGGCGCACGGCGCTGACGACGCCGAGCGGGATGCCGACGACGAGCACGATCAAAAGCGCCGTGAGGGTGATCTCGAGCGTGGCGGGGAAGTACGCGCCGAGGTCGGCAGACACGGGATTGCGGGTCAGGATCGACAGGCCGAGATTGCCGTGCAGGAGGTTCGCCGCGTAGCGCACGAACTGCGCGGTGAGCGGCAGGTTCAGACCGAACTGCCGCCTGACCTGGTTGACCTGGGACTGCGTCGCGTGCAGGCCTGCGGCGAGGCGGGCCGGGTCGCCCGGCACCATGTGCGAGACGTAGAATGTCAAGACGAGCATGCCGAAAAGCACGAGGATCAGCTGCCCGAGACGCCGCACGATGAAGGAGAACAAGCAGTCGACCCCCCAGTCGCAGGGAAAGGGGACGCGGGCGGGCCGCCCAGGGGCCGCCCGCCCGCGCCCGCGGGAAGGCTAGTTCTTGGTCATCGAGTAGGCGTTCACCGGCCACAGCGCGTTGTACACGTAGCCGTGCACGTTGCTGCGCTCGACAACGGCGGTCTTCTGGTCAAGGACCCAGATCGCCGGCGCCTGCTGGATGAGGAGCTTCTGCACCTGCTGGTAGAGAGTGATGCGCTGCTGGTGGTCCGGCGTGACGCGCGCCTGGTTCAGCAGCTTGTCCACCTGCGGGTTGCCGTACCACTCTAGGTTGAAGCCGACGGTGCCCTGCTGGTTCGAGGCGTACTGCGGGTAGAGGAAGTCGTCCGGGTCGGCGAAGTCGGCGTACCAGCTCGTGATGAAGGCGCTCGGCGCCGTCTTGAGCACGGAGATCTTCTTGTACTCCGTCGCCCAGGGCATGGTCGTGATCGTGGCGGTGATGCCGATCTGCTTCAAGGTGCTCTGCCAGCTCTCGACCACCTGCTGGTAGAGCGGGTTCTCCTCGACTGTGATGGTCATCGGGAAGCCGTGCGGGTAGCCCGCCTGGGTGAGCAGCTGCTTGGCCTTCGCGAGGTCCAGGTGGTACTGCGGCAGAGAGGCGTCGTAGCCCCACAGGGCTGGCGGCAGCGGGCCCTTGGCCTGCTGGGCGTAGCCGCTGTAGATCTCCTTCACGGCGCCCTGGTAGTCGAGCGTGTAGGAGAGCGCCTGGCGGACGAGCTGGTTGGCTGTCGGGCCCGTCTTGTTGTTCAGGCCGATGTAGAGGATGTTGAGGCCCGGTTCGGTCAGGACCTTGAGCCCCTTCTGGTTCTTGAGCTGCGAGACGTTGCTGAGCGGGAAGGCGATGTTCATGTCCGCGCCGCCCGTCTGGAGCAGCATCTGCTGTGTCGAAGGCTCGGTCACGATCTTGAGGATGACCTTGTTGAAGTGGTCACCCTGCCAGCCCTGCCAGTAGTGGGGGTTGCGCACCATGACGACCTGCTGGCCGTGCACCCACTGGCTGGCCTGGTACGGGCCGGTGCCGTCGGTGTGGTTCTGGAACCAGGCGTTGCCGTGCTTCTTCACGCCGGCGGGACTGATGATCGCGGTGCCCGAGGGCTGGGCGAGCGAGTAGATGAACGGCTGGTATGCGTACTTGAGCGTGATGACGACCTTGTCAGGCGATGGCGTCGCGATGGACTTGATCACGTCGAGCATCCAGGCGGGACCCTGATTCATCTTGATCGTGCGCTCGAAGGCGAACTTGACCGCCTGGCTGTTGAACGCGGAACCGTCGGCAAAGTGGATGCCCTTGCGCAGGCTGAACGTCCAGACCTTGCCGCCTGCGGAGCTCTGCCAGGAGGTCGCGAGGCCGGGGGCGAGCTCGGTGCTGCTGCCCTTGAGCGTAAGGAGCGTGCCGTAGGCCAGGCTGACCACCTGGCTGCTGGGCGGGTCGTACGCGATCGCTGGATCCATGCTGGTCACGTCATAATTCTGCAGGAGTACCAGGGCCTGATTCGCCGGATTGGTCGATTTCGTGCTTGCGGGGGATGAGCCGCAAGCTGCAAGCAGGCTGGTAGCGAGGACTAGGGCAGTCCCGAGAGCGGCATGTCGGGCACTCAGCTTGGCCATGGAACGGACGACGCCTCCTTCGAATTTCCGAAATGCCTGTTAAATTTTCTTCAGAATGGACCTGCTACCTGCATGTGAGGCCACGTCGCCGCGCTTTTTTGCGCCAAAGTGCCGGCTCAGTTTCTTCAGGGCCGCGATTGCAGGAAAAGTCCCGCCGTGACCACACCGGCGCATGACCTCCTTTGGGCCTGGCACGCTTGCAGGAAGGCCAGCCAAGGGCCGTGAAGAGGGATTGGGTGCGGCCGTCGCCGTTGCGGCGCGACCGTGTCCCTGGCAAGGCGAAGGAGGTAGTGCCCCATGACCGACGTGACCGTCGTCGGCGGCGGGCTTGCGGGCAGCGAGGCCGCCTGGCAGCTCGCGGAGCGGGGCCTGCGGGTGCGCCTGTACGAGATGCGGCCGCTGCGCATGAGCCCTGCCCACCATACTGGCGAACTGGCGGAACTCGTCTGCTCCAACACCTTCCGCTCGGAAGCACTGGACCACCCGGTTGGGCTGCTGAAGGCGGAGATGCGTCGCCTCGGCTCCCTGATCATCCGCCTCGGCGATCGCCACCGCATCCCGGGCGGCACCGCGCTCACGCTGGACCGCGACAGATTTTCGGCCGACGTGACGGACCACGTCGCAGGACACCCCCGCATCGAAATCGTGCGCGCCGAGCTAACGCAAGTGCCGGAGGGGCCCGCTGTCGTCGCGACGGGGCCGCTCACTTCGCCGGGCCTGCACGATGCCATCGGCTCCCTGCTCGGCGAAGGGGACCTGGCCTACTGGGACGCCGCCTCGCCGATCGTCACAGGCGAGTCGATCGACTGGTCCAAGGTGTACTTCGCCAGCCGCTACGGCAAGGGCGAAGCGGAAGCGTTCGCCAACTGCCCCATGACGCCAGAGGAATACGACACCTTCTGGCAGGCGCTGCAAGGGGCCGAGGGACATGCGCGAGAAACGTTCGAGGACGAGCGCTACTTCGAGGCGTGCCTGCCTGTCGAGGTCCTGGCGCGGCGCGGCCAGGACACGCTGCGTTTCGGCCCGATGCGTCCAGTCGGCCTGCGGCAGCCCGACGGCAGCCGGCCCCACGCGGTGCTCCAGCTGCGCCGCGAGGATCGCGAAGGCACGCTCTGGAACCTCGTGGGCTGCCAGACCGGTCTGCGCTTTGGCGAGCAGGAACGCGTCTTCCGCCTGATCCCCGCCCTGCGGCAGGCCGAGTTCGAGCGCTATGGCGTCATCCACCGGAACACGTTCCTGAAAAGTCCCGCCATCCTCCTGCCGACGCTGCAGACGCGCCTGCGACAGGACCTCTTCTTCGCCGGACAGATCGTCGGCAGCGAGGGCTACGTGGAAGCGGCCGCGGGCGGCCTCGTCGCGGGGATCAACCTGGCTCGAGTCCTGCGCGGGGACTCTCCGCTCGCCTGGCCCGCAACGACGGCGATCGGCGGTCTCTTCCGCTATGTCGCGTCGTCCGATCAAGCATCGTTCCAGCCGATGCACGTGGCCTTCGGCCTGATGGAGCCGCTGCCCGACCCGCCGAAGCGCAAGGAGCAGCGCAAGGCGGCCATGGCCGAGCGCGCCATGCGGGACTTCGTGGCGTTCGCGGCAGGGCAGGGCGTGGAGCTGGCGGCAGCGGGGCCGGCGGCGCCGTCAGGGCCCTGAGAGCCGGCGCAAAAGCGCCGGAGGAGGCATCTGGCCCGATGCTGCACCGTGGGCGCTGGGGCTCGGAGGTGCCGCTGCCCGGCAAGGCGACGGGTCACCGTGGCGGTGACGGCGGCGACAGCTGAGGCTCGGCGTTCGCGGCGGCCCCCGGCACGGTCCCAAGGCTTGCCCGTCGCTCGGCCGGTTTGCGCGCCGGCGGCCCGGCACCCCTGGGCGGACGCCTCGCGAGCCAAGTCTTGGACGGCCCACCCGACTGGGGCTGGCTCAGAACTGCATGCTCTGTGTACCGATGCAGCCTCCATACGGGGCGTTTGCGCGGGCGAACAACATCCCGTTTCAGATCCTGAACGCGAGGCGTGGTGTGCACAGGCACGACATCTATCATGTGAATAGCGTGAACGCGTACCACAGCCGTTTGAAGCGCTGGCTGCGCCCGTTCAACGGCGTGAGCAGCAAGTACCTGCCGAAATACCTCGTCTGGTTCCAACAATAGGATTCCATGCGCATGCGCAATGTTCTGCTGGAACGTCGTGGTGAATCGGCTCTTTGATCACAGCCATCAGTTCGTGACGTTTGCTACCACATAAGACCTGATTTGAGTCGATCAGCCCATCTTTCGGCGTATACTGGAAATGGGAGGAATAGAAATGAAACGACTCGGAATCGCCGTAGCCCTTCTGGCAACGGTGTTGGCCGGCTGCAATGCTGCACATGAAACCAGCACCGCCAAATCAACGATCCCTATTCTCAACGACAAGACCCACAAGAGGGTCGCTAGTTTCCCATTGTCTCTAGGACTGATGGAGCCAAGCGTTACCCATTACCGATGTGTTGGCGACTACGCGCCTGCCATGCGCAAGCTGCCGTCGCCCGCACCACAGCAGGCGTACGTAGGGCTGCCCTTCTGGCAGCTGACGCTGCGGTGCGTGAACCCAAAGCTCAAGTTCAACCTGCCCAAGGGGTTTATGCGGGCTGGCATGGTGTGGGTCTACGAAATGCCAACGACCAAGCGCTCGCTCATGCAAGCGATCCAGTTCCTGCATCCCGTGTCGGACCTCAGCCTGTCCGCCATCGGCAAGCTACCGATCGGCGAGGGACGGCAGGGCAAGCAAAACCTTGTCTGGGTTCTAGGCGACAAGACGACCTACATCGGTTTCCGTGACAAGAAACAGTCTGGGACGGTCCTCGTCTACTTCAGTGGGCGAGCCGTGCCACTCTCCGTGCTCCGGCAGTTTGCGAAGTCCATGCACCCGCTGCCCAGCGGCTCGCAGCAGAGCAACTATTGAAGGGCAACGCGCCATCTGTCAGGGAGCGTTGCCCTTTGGGTACCAACAAACCTCTTTAACTGAGCTTTCCGCTATGAGATGCGCAGCGCAGTGGAGAGCGGACCCGGGAGCAGGCGCAGGCTGGGCGGAGTGCTCCAGGGACTGGGCGCCCGCCGGGTGCTGCTCATGATGGACCAGGTTCTGCGCAGGGCGGGCGTCGCGGCCGAGCTCGAGGGGGCGGTCGAGGCGGACTCCCGCGGTGTCGCAATCGCCTCTGCCTACAAGCGCGTCGACCAGGACGCGAGGGCCGGCACGGTGGCCGAGATCGCCCAGGCCTATCAGGACGCGGACGCGGACGGCATCAGCGCTGTCGGCGGCGGCAGCGTGCTCGATGCGGCCAAGGCCGCACGCTGGTGGCTCGGCCGGGGCCTGCGGGACCCGCCAGGAACTGAGGGGAAACCGAGGCGAGCGTTGGCCGAAAGCCGGGCCCATCGGGATCCCGTTCGTCGCGCTGCCGACGCCGGCGGGCACGGGGACCGAGGTCTCGCCTGTCGCCGTGGTGCTGAACGAGGACCTCGGCGTCAAGACGAACGTGCTCAGTGCCTTTATCGTTGCGGATGTCGCGATACCCGACGGGGACATGGCCGTCCTCCAACCTGAGGGCTGCATCAGGATCGTGGACCGCGTGAAGGACATCGACATCGCCGGCGGCGAGCACCTCGGCTCGGCCGAGGTCGGGGACGTGCTGGCGCCGCGACGCAGCGGCCGCAGACGCAGGCGGATCCCGGGGATATCCCAGCCTTGGCGTGCAGGCGGGTCACGGCGTTCACGGCGCCGAAGATGCTCAGGATCCGGACGAACTTCCGAAGACCGGCGCCGGCAAGGGCTGAAGTCCGCGATCCGCCTCCGGCTCAAGCGGGAGGCGGGAAGGGGTAGCCGCCGCCGGAGGAGGATCCCGGTCCGCCGTTCGCGAAGGGCGGGGAAGCATCCGGGAAGCGAGGTGGCACCGTGGCAAGGGACGACGACGACATCCTCTCGCCGGACGACGAGATCTCGTGGCTGGCGCTCGAGGCCGGCACCAAGGTACTGAGCCAGGACGGCAGGCTGGTCGGTCACGTGACGCATGTGTTGGGGGACATCGAGGAGGACATCTTCGACGGCATCGGTGTGCGCCATGGGCTGATCGGCCAGATCATGCTGCCGCGCAGCGCAGTCGGCACGATCACGCGGGCTGCCGTTCACCTGACCGTGCCCGAGGCCGAGGTCGGGCAGGTCGCGAAGGTGTACGCCGAGGAGCGGATCTTCCGCGCGCAGCAGAGCGGCAGGAAGTTGCGCTGGGGCCGCGAGGAGGACGACGAGCGCTTCTAAGGCGGGCGGCGGCCGGGATCGGGGACGCCCATACCGACCGTCGGGCTGCGCGTCACGTGCCGCTCGGACGAGGAGGTTGCAGGCAGGATGGACTTTCGTCTCTCGCCGGAGGAGAGGCTGATACTCGAGACGGTGCGCACATTCGTGCAGGCTGAGCTGATGCCGCTCGAGCAGGAGCTGCAGGCGGCCGAACTCGAGGGTCGCGGGCAGGACTACCCCGATCAGGCGACCCTGCGCGGCCTGCAGCTCAAGGCCCGGGACCTCGGGCTCTGGGGGCTGCAGACGCCTGAGGAATACGGCGGTGTCGGCCTGGGCACGCAGCTGACGGTGCTCGCGACGATGGAGCTGTTCCGCTGCCTCGTGCCGTTCCAGTTCGGCGGTGCCGCCGACAACATCCTCTTCGCCTGCGACGCGGAGCAGCGCAAGGAATATCTCCTGCCGACCATCGAGGGCGAGCGGCGATCCTGCTTCGCCTTGACCGAACCGACCGCCGGCTCCGACGCGACGAACATCCGCATGCAGGCCGTGCAGGACGGCACCGACTGGGTTCTCACGGGCGAGAAGGTCTTCATCACGGGCGGCAACGAGGCGGACTTCGCCATCGTCTTCGCCGTGACCGACCGCGCGAAGGGCGCGAAGGGCGGCATCACCGCCTTCCTCGTCGACCGCGCCATGGGATTCACGTCGCGCTACATCCCGACGATGGGGTCCTGGGGCCCCGCGCGCCTGACGTTCAACGGGGTGCGCGTGCCTGGCCGCAATGTGCTTGGCGAGGTCGGCAAGGGCTTCGAACTCGCCATGCGCTGGATCGTCAACGGGCGCGTCATCATCCCGGCGCGCGCCGTCGGCCGTTCGCAGCGCCTCCTCGAGATGGGCGTCGACTACGCCCGCCAGCGGGTCGCCTTCGGGCGGCCGATCGGCGACAACCAGGCGATCCAGTGGATGCTCGCGGACTCCGAGGTGGAGATCGAGGCGGCGCGCTGGCTCACGCTGCATGCCGCCTGGCTGCAGGACGAGGGGATCGACAACCGCCACGAGGCTTCGATCGCCAAGCTGCACGGAGCCCAGACGGCCAACCGCGTCGCGGACCGCGTCATGCAGATCCACGGCGGCATGGGCTACACGAAGGAACTGCCGATCGAGCGGGTGCTGCGCGACGTGCGCGTCTTCCGCATCTACGAGGGCACGGACGAGATCCAGAAGCGGACGATCGCACGCGACCTCCTGCGCGGCACCCATGGTCATGGACGCTGGGAGTAGCGAAGGCGGGCCGGGGGGGACGGGCATGGAGATCGACCGCACGCTGATCGGCCGCGCGTCCCGGGTGGAACTGCACGAGGTGGAGCGCGGCGCGATCCGGCGCTTCGCCGAGGCGATCGGGGACCGCGAGCCACTGCACCTTTCGGGCGAGATCGCGCCGCCGACCTTCCCGACCACCTTCCACGGCGAGCTGCCGGGCCTCGCGCTCGACAAGAAGCGCATCCTGCACGCTGGCGAGGAATACCGCTACCATCGGCCGATCCGCGCCGGGGACGCCCTGCAGGTGGTCTGGCGGGTGGACGATGTCTACGAGAAGGAGGGCAGCCTCGGCCGCATGACGTTCATCGTGATCGCGTCCGAGGGCCGCGACGGCCTGGGCCTTCTCGTCTACAGGAGTCGAAGCACGCTGATCTATCGCTAGGAGGTGGGGCGGTGCGGCTGCCCGAGCCGGGCGAGGAGATTCCGCGGCTCGTGAAGGAGCCGGTGGGGAAGCTGCAGCTCCTGCACTACGCGGGGGCATCGGGCGACGACAACCTGGTCCACACCGACGTGGAGACCGCGAGGTCGGTCGGCCTGCCGTCCGTGATCGCGCACGGCATGCTGTCGATGGGCTTCCTGGGCCAGCTCCTGACGGATTACGCCGGGGCGGGCTCGGTCCGGGGCATCGAGGTGCGCTTTCGGCGCATGGTGCACCTGGGCGACCGCCTGACCTGCCGCGGCGTCGTGCGCGAGGTGCGGGGGGCAGACGGCGGGCACCTGGTGGCCCTGCGCGTTTGGGCGGAGAACGACGGTGGCGAGCAGGTGACCGAGGGCGACGCGGAGATCTGGCTGGGGTTTTGACGGGGATCGGCACGAGACGGCCCACAACTGGGAGGGGAACCGGCTTGGCGGAGAGAGTTGCGATCGTGACGGGCGCGGGTCGGGGCATCGGCGCGGCGACGGCGCGCATCCTGGCGGCGCGGGGCGACAGGGTGGCCGTGTGGGACCTAGACATCGGCCCGGCCGAGGAGACGGCGGCGGAGATCCGGGCGGCCGGGGGCGAGGCGATCGCGCTAGCCTGCGACGTCTCGCGGCGCGACGCGGTCGAGGCGGCCGTCGCGCAGACGGTGCAGGCGCTTGGCGGGCTCGGCGTCCTGGTCGCCTGCGCGGGTCTCACGCGCGACAACCTGATCCACAAGATGAGCGAGGAGGACTTCGACATCGTCGTCGCGACCCACCTCAAGGGTAGCTTCCTCGTCGCGCAGGCCGCGCAGCGCCACATGGTGCCGCAGCGTTACGGCAAGATCGTCCTCACGTCGTCCACCTCGGCTCTCGGCAATCGCGGCCAGGCCAACTATGCCGCCGTCAAGGCGGGGATCCAGGGGCTGACGCGCACCCTCGCGATCGAGCTGGGACCTTTCGGGATCAACGTCAACGCCGTGGCTCCCGGCTTCATCGAGACGCGCATGACGCGGCAGACCGCCGAGCGCGTCGGCGTCGACTTCGAGCAGATGAAGGCCCAGGCCGCGGCGGAGATCCCGCTCCGGCGCGTCGGCCAGCCGGAGGAAGTGGGGCGGGTCGCCGCCTTCCTGTGCAGCGACGACGCGAGCTTCGTCTCGGGCCAGGTCATCTATGTGGCCGGCGGGCCACGCGGCTAGGCGGGCAAGAGGTGCACGCCGTCGTTCTGCTCAAGCGCGTCCTCGATCCGGAAATCCCGCAGAGCGCCTTCGCCGTCGACCCGGAGCGCAGAGAGCCGCTGGTGCCGCGCGCCCCCTATGTCCTCAGCGTTTTCGACGGCAACGCGCTCGAGGTCGCACTGCGCCTGCGGGACGCCTTGGGCGGCGCATGCGAGCTGACGGCCCTCTCGTTCGGCCCGCAGGCCGCCGAGGAGGTGCTGCGCAAAGCCCTCGCCCTGCAGTGCGACCGGGCGGTGCTCGTAAGCGGCGAGGAGCAGGGACTTGGCGCGCGGCGCAAGGCCGACATCCTCGCCGCGGCAATCCGCCGCCTGCCGCCCGCCGATCTCGTTCTGCTCGGACGGCAGGCGGCCGACTGGGAGGCGGGACAGCTCGGCGGCATGCTGGCCGAGTCGCTCGGCGTGCCCTGCCTGCCCTTCGTTTCCGAAGTCCGGCGGGATGGCGACGCATTTCAGGCGGTGCAGCAACTCGAGGGCGGCACGGCCGTCTACCGGCTGCCAGGCCCTGCCGTGCTGACGGTGACCAACGCTGGCGGCAATGTGCTGCGCCCGGCCAGGATCAGGGATGTGATGGCGGCCCGCGGCTGCGAGATCGCCGTCCTCGCCCTCGGCGAGTTGGCCAAGGGCGACGGGGGCACCGCGGAGGTGGAGACCACGGCTCTGCGGCTGCCGCCGCCGCGCGGCAAGGCGGAGATGATCGACGGCGCCACGGCGGGCGAGCGGGCGCGCTCTCTCGTGCGGCGGCTCGGCGAGCTCGGCGCCATCTGAGGGGAGGGGGCCTGTTGCCAGGGATTCTGACGGCGGTCTGGGCCGAAGGCGGCGCGGTCTCCGCCCAGGAGCTCGAGATGGTCAGGGCGGCGGCCGGGCTCGCGGCGTCGCTGGGCTGCGGGATGGCGGCGCTCGCGCTTGGGCCCGTCTCGCGCGGCGCGGCACCCGCTCTGCAGCGGGTGGGCGCAGGCGAGGTGATCTATTCGGAGGAGGCGGCCCTGGCCGCAGGGCCGTCCGAAGCGGGACTCGCGGCCTTGGCGGCGGCAGCCGCGGACCTTCAACCGGCGCTGGTCTGCCTCGCCGCCGACAGCCTGGGGCGCGACTGGGCGCCGCGCCTCGCCTACAGGCTCGGGGCCGGCTTCGTCGGCGAGGTGACGGACATCCGCGTCGAGGCGGGGGTGCTCCTTTGCGAACGGCTGGTCTTCGGC
The DNA here is from genome assembly GCA_021845645.1 of Bacillota bacterium. Next base: position 719 of record JAJZVM010000061.1, on the reverse strand, counting down.
GGCAAGGCGATCGCGACCATGGCGGCGCGGACGGAGACGGCGGTCGCCACCCTGCGGCCAGGTGCCGGCAGAGAGGACGGCGAGCCGCGTCGGGGCAGCGGTCCCGTGCGGGCGCTCGGTACCCGGATCCCCTTCGAGGTCCATTGGCCGCGACGCGTCCGGATGGAGAGCGAACAGCGCGAAGGTCCAGGGCTCGAAGAGGCCAAGGTGATCGTCTCCGGTGGGCGGGGGCTTGGCGGGCCGGAAGGTTTCACCGCGCTCGGGGAACTCGCGGCGGCCCTCGGTGGCGCCGTCGGCGCCTCCCGCGCGGCGGTCGACGAGGGTTGGGCGCCCGCCACCTGGCAGATCGGCCAGACCGGCAAGACGGTGGCGCCAGACCTCTACATCGCCGTAGGCATCTCAGGGGCGAGCCAGCACCTCGTCGGCTGCTCGCGGGCGAAGACGATCGTGGCGATCAACCAGGACCCCGAGGCGCCGATCTTCGACTACGCCCGCCTTGGCATCGTCGGGGACTGGCGGGAGGTCGTGAGGGCCATGACGGAGACTGTGAAGGAGATGCGCGGCTGGTGATCTACGAAGAGGCGGTGGCCGAAAACGCCTGGCGCCTCGCGGACGGGCTGTACCGCATCCTCCTGCCGATGCTCTGGTCGGTGCCGTTCGTCAGCGTCTACCTGGTGGAGAGCCGCGGCGAGCGCATGCTGGTGGACGCGGGCGTAGAC